>JBBCHB010000042.1:0-61046 GCA_037200015.1 Aliidongia sp.
ATGGGTGAGGTCGACGCACCGGCGCCGGACTTGCGTCCTTTGCTCTATCATGACCAGCTCGTCGCCTACCTGAAGCAATACGAATCCGAGATCTGGGAGTGGTCGGCGTCGCTTGAAATTCGCGATCGGCAGTCAGAGGCGCTACGTGCCGACCTGCTGCGCGAGACGTATCGCCTCAGCGCAGAATCACACCCGCAACCTTACACCCTCTGCGTCCAGGTGACGGAAAAGCTGGCGCTCGCCGCTCCGGTTACGCTCTACCAGGCGGGCGGCCCGCAGATGAATGCCTCGCTCGCCTATCTGCCGGGCGAGATCCATGTCGTGCTGCACGGCCCGGTGCTCGAGCGGCTGGATCAAGCCGAGCTCTTAGCCCTGCTCGGCCACGAGATCGCGCATTACCGGCTCTGGTCCGAGCGCGATGGCGAGATCCATACCGCAGAGCGGATCCTGCGCCAGACCTTGGCCGATCCACGCGCCAGCCCGAGTCATCGCGAGAGCGCGCGGCTCTTCGCGCTCCACACCGAGCTCTATGCCGATCGCGGCGGCGCCCTCGCCGGCAGCGACCCCAGCGCTGCGATCGCCGCCCTGGTCAAGGTGCACACCGGTATCGCCAGCGCCGACCCTGCGGCTTACCTGCGGCAGGCCGAAGAACTCGCGGCGGTCGACAACAGCACCGCTCGAGGTCAGACCCACCCGGAGATCTTCCTCCGGGCGCAGGCCGTCGACAAATGGTGGCGCCGCGATCCGACGCTCGACGACTGGCTACCTCAACGCGTGCGTGGGCCGTTGGCGATCGGTCAGCTCGACCTTCTTTCCCAGAACGAGCTGACGGCGCTCACCCGCATCCTGATTGCCGCCTATCTGCGCAGCAGCGAGCTGGTAAGCGAGATCCAGCAAAATCAGGTTAAGGCCTATTTCCCCGACTGGTCCGCAGCCGAGTCCGACGCCGCGGCCGAGCTGCCCAGCATCCCTGACGTCGACTTGGCGACCCAGAGATATCTCATGACCGTGCTGGTTGATCTGGCGCTCGCCGATGAGGAACTGCGGGAAGAGAGCCTTCTCAAGACGGGTCGCTTCGCGCAGCGGCTCGACACGCTGGAACCGCTGCTCGACGTGCTGAAGCGAGAGGCAAAGCTGCCCCGGCGAGAGCTCGATCCACTCACCCGCCGGCTGCGCAAGGCCGTCGAAGCATGAACCAGACTGGAGCAGCCACGAGCGCCGGCCTCTTCCCGCCCGGGCAAGAAGGCCTCTGCCTACCGGTCGATGATTTGTTGCATGCAGCGCTGCCGCTGCTGCGCCAGGTAGCAGCGCTGCATGAACAGGGACGCGTCGCCGCGCTCACCCTCGCCGATCTCGGCCAGGATGCCTCCGGCATCCTCATGCTGCGGACGCCCGAAGGCGTGGCACTACAGCTCGATCTTGCGGCGGTCGACCGAGTCCAGCCCCGCCCCGGTTCCGCGCTCAGCCTTATCGGCGAGAGCCGTGTCACCAACGATGCCGCCACAGGCCTCGGTGTCGAGGAACTGACAGCCAGCGACGATGAGAGCTTGATCGCGAAACCAGTCTATCTGCCGAACCTCGCCGCTTGGGAGACAACCCTCGGCCATCACGACCCGCTGACCGACATCTTCCAGCTCGGCCTCGCGCTTGCCTGCCTTGCTTGCGGACTCGACCCGGCCAGCCCCGCCGATATCCGCCAATTCGCCGCAAACCGCACCAACCTTTTCCGTGTCAATCGCCGGCTCCACCCCGTCGTTGCGGGCATTATCGCCGAGATGACGGCGCTCAACCGCCACGAGCGTGCGACCGATTTGCCCGCGTTAATCCGCCGGCTGGAGAGCTATCGCGACCAGCCTGTGGCGCTCGATCTCGAACGGCTGCTGGCCGATGCCGAGGGCGCCGCCAATCGGCGGACCGCGGTGATGTCGCATCTGCGTGACCGGTTATTCGACCTGTCCCGGCGTAACAAGCTCGTTCATTTCCAGCCGACGCAGGGCACGGTCAATCTCACCGTCGCCAGCGTGCCACTCGTGCTCCGGCTCGACAGCATCCGCTCCGACCAGCTCGCCACCTGGCAAGGGCGTCTTCGGCGCGGCGGTTCTCGTCGGCGACCCTATCAGCCTCAATCAGTGGCTCCGCTTCGAGGATCAGCCCTATCTGCCGGCCGCGCTCGACCGACTGATCCACGAGACGAGACGCAACCGGGCCGAATACGGCGTTTCCTCGCTCCGCCTGGTCGTCGGCTTTCTGCGCTGGCACAATCTCAAGGAGGCGCCGGAGGATCGCATCACTCGCCTCTACTCTGGCTGCCGGTCGAGCTGGTCAAGCGCAAGGGGGTGCGCGACCAATACATGCTCACCTGCCCGGATACGAGGCCGAGTTCAACCCGGCGCTCCGCCACCATCTGCGCCGCCTCTACGACATCCGCCTGCCTGAGACCATTGATCTCGCGAAGAAACACACTGGACGCGGTCCATGCCGATCTCGCGGCACAGATCCACGCATCGGAACCAGGCGTCGAGTTGCGCCTCCTGACCAGGCCATCGATCGAGCTGGTGCACGAGAAGGCCGTCCGGCGTATCCGCCAATTCGAACGCCGGCGCCGGCCGCTCCGTGCCCCGGGCGAGCTGGCAAAGCCGGCCTTCAGCTATGAGCGCGACGATTACCGGCCGCTCGGCTTGGCCCTGTTCCGGCTGCATGTGCAGCCTAGCCCTCTGCCGCTGCGCGCGGCCGTCGGTGCGCTGCCCGAGCCGCGCCGGCTGAGGATGGCGCCGGCCGAGGCGATCGAGCACACAACCTTCGTGCTCGGTAGCGACAAGGGGCACCGCTACGCCTGGGATCTCGATCTGAGCCAGGTGACGCTGGCCAATTTCAACTATCAGAAGGTGTCGCTGGTCCGCGACTATACGCAATTGCTCGCGGACGCGCCGCCGCTGCCCAGCTTTGACAGCATCTTCTCCATCGAGCCGCGGCCGCTCGATGCCGAGCCGGCCTCACCAACGCCGATCGCCGAGCAATGGCAGGTGGTACAGAGCGATGCAACCCAGCGCGCGGCCATCGATGTCGCCCGCACCGGTCGAAGCTTCATCATCCAGGTCCGCCCGGCACCGGCAAATCCCAGACTATTACCAATCTGATCGCGGATTTTGCCGGGCGCGGCCCGGCGCATCCTGTTCGTCTGCGAAAAGCGGGCGGCGCTCGACGTCGTGTTCCACCGGCTCAAGGAGAGCGGGCTCGAGCAGCTCTGCTGCCTGATCCATGATTCCCAGACGGACAAGAAGGCGCTGATCCAGGATCTGAAAGCCTGCTACGAGCGCCAGACCAGCCAGCGCGACAGCTACGACGAGGTCGCGGTGCGGCAGCGGCGTTCCCTGGCAGCGCTGACCGATGCGCTAGATCGGTTCGGCCATGTCGAGGCCGCGCTGATCGCCCGCCCCGACAGCCTCGGCTGCACCCCACGCCAACTGGCCAGCCGGCTGGCCGGCCTGCCCCCAGCCGATCCGGCGATCGGGCCGAGGCTGCGCGAAAGGCTGCCGTCCTATGCCGTCTGGTGCCGGCATCGCGAGCTTACCCAGCGACTGCAACGTGCCGTGCAGCAGCGCCTCGGTCTGCCCTGCCTTGCTCGCCATCCTTTCGCATCGCTTGCACCGAGCCTGCTCGAAACCGAGCATCTCTATGCCACGGCCGAGGAGCATCTGGCCGATTGCGACACTTTGCTCGACACGCTCGGCGAGACGATCGAGGACCCAGAGCGTCTGCTCGATGGCGGCATGCTGCTCGAAGCGGCTTTGCGCCTCGCCGATGCGGCCCGGGAGATCGTCGCGCTCAACCTAGCAGACAAGCTCGATCTGCTCGACGAACGCTCGGCCGGCGTCGAGATGCTCGCCGCCGATTTCGCCGAGCTCGCCCGGCTGGACGCCGCAGCGGCCAGGGCCGATGACCTCGCCAGTGACTGGCGGGACCCGCTCTCCCCGCCGGAGACCGAGGCGGCGCTCGCCCTGGCACGACGGTTCGAGTCTTCCTTCCTGCGCCATTTCAGCTCGGCTTGGCGGCGACTCGCCCGTGAATTGCGGCAACGCCGCGATGACAGCCGCCGGTCGCCGCGCCTCAGCCGGGTCCGCGCCCTTGAGCTGCTGGCGGTGTCGCACGAAGCCACCGCCGCCGCGACCGCCGCCGCTGAGCGGCTGCGCACGCGG
Organism: Aliidongia sp.; assembly: GCA_037200015.1. GTDB lineage: Bacteria > Pseudomonadota > Alphaproteobacteria > ATCC43930 > CGMCC-115725 > JAXDMU01. Next base: position 4,197 of record JBBCHB010000042.1, read on the forward strand.
CTTCGTCAGCGCGACCTCGCCGCCTTCCAGGCCAGGCACGCCGTGCTTCTCAACGCGGTGAAAGAGCCGCCGGTCGCCAGGCTTCTCGCCCGTCCTCGTCGGGGCGGCTAACCCGCGCCGGGTCGCGGTCGACGAGGCGGACGCCTTCGATACGGTCAGCGCGCTCGCCGCGGCCGCCCCGGCGCTGCATGCCGATGCCGGCGCCCTGACGCTCGATCAACTCGCGGAATGGCTGCGCGATCTGCGCGAGACGCTCGACGAACTGCCGGACTTCGCGCCGCTGCTCCGCGCCATTCATCGCGCCGATTCTGCCTATGCCTGGGCGCTGGGCCGAATCGCGCTCCCGCCAGCGGCGCTCGAGGCGCTCGTCGCCACGGAATCCCTGCAGCGGATCCTGCGCGAGGATCCGGAACTCGCCCGATTCGACGGGCCGGCGCGGGAAGAGACCGCCGCACGGGCCGCGGCAGCTGAGAGCAGCCTCCGCAAACACAATGCCGCCCTGATCCTTGCCGGCTGGCATCGCCGCTCCCTCGAGAATATCCGGCGCGCGTCATTGTCGACCAGCCAGCTCGACGAAGCGGGCCGGCAGTTCAAGAAGGCCTATGCTGCCGGCCGTCGGGAGCTCGAGCATGAATTCGGCAAGACCGTACGCTATCGCTCCGTGCGCGAGCTGGCCGGTGGGCCGACCGGCCTCGTCATCAACGATCTGAAGCCGATCTGGCTGATGAGCCCGCTTGCCGTGTCCGACACGCAGGCCGCTCAGCCGTGACAGCTTCGACGTGGTGATCTTCGACGAGGCGAGCCAAGTGCCGATCGAGGATGCGGTGCCGGCGATGAGCCGCGCTCCGCAAGTTATCGTCGTCGGCGACGAGATGCAGCTGCCGCCGACCAGCTTCTTTTCCACTGCACCTGAGAGCGAGGACGTCGAAATCGTCGCCGAAGAGGATGGCGAACGGGTCACCATCAACCTTGATGCCGACAATCTCCTGACGCAGAGCGCTCGAAATTTGCCGGCGGCCATGCTCGCCTGGCATTACCGCAGCCGACATGAAGCGTTGATCAGCTTCTCCAACGCGGCCTTCTACGAGGGACGCCTGACCACTGTCCCCGACCGGCTGCTGGTAGCGCCGGCGGTCGCGACGGAAGCCGCGGAAGCCGACGCCGAGGCCGCAATCGTCGCCGGCGTCGACCGGCTGCTCGAACGCCCGATCAGCTACCATCGTCTGGCCGACGGTCTGTATCTCGACCGAGCCAACCAGCCGGAAGCGCGCTATATCGCTGGCTTGGTGCGCGAACTCCTGCGGCGGGAGACTGGTCTCTCGATCGGCATCGTCGCCTTCTCCGAGTCGCAGCAGGAAGAGATCGAGGGCGCGCTCGACCGGCTCGCCGCCGACGATGCCGACTTTGCCGCACGCTTGGAGCGCGAGCAGATTCGCGAGGACGAGGACCAGTTCAACGGGCTGTTCGTGAAGAATCTGGAGAATGTACAGGGTGATGAGCGCGACCTCATCCTGCTGTCGATCTGCTACGGGCGGGGTCAACGGTCGGATGCAGATGAATTTCGGACCGATCAACCAGCGGGGCGGCGAGAAGCGCTGAATGTGATCTTCAGCCGGGCAGGCGGCGCATGGCGGTCGTCACCTCGATCGATGCCGGGGCGATCACCAACACTCACAACGACGGCGCGGGCCGCGCTGCGCGGCTTTCTCGATTACGCCCGCGCCAACGCCGCCGGCGCGCTGGAGCAGGCGCAGGCGATCCTCGCCCCGGCACAATCCGGGCGCCGGCGCTTCCTTTGCCGGGCAGGATCGACCGCATCCGATCCGCTCGGCTCTCGCGGCGGCGCTCCGCCAGCGCGGCCATGTCGTGCAAGAGGCCGTCGGCTACTCGCAATTCCGCTGCGATCTCGCACTCCTCGACCCGGCAGGCGATCGCTATGCGCTCGGCATCCTGATCGATGATCCGGACGCGCCCCCCGATCCGCGCGAACGCTATGTCTTCCGACCGGGGGCTGCTTGGCGCCTTCGGCTGGCGCATGATCGACGTGCCGTCCCTGGACTGGATCAACGGCCCCCGAAGCGGTGTTAGACCGGATCGAGGCGCGGCTAAATGGCGAGGCTGCGCCGTCATAACACGGAAGACGACACGGAAGAGCCTTGGCTTGAGGAGCAGCTGCCGGCGGCGGCGGCGAGCGCGCCGGCGGCGGCCCGCCCCACTCGATGCCGCGAATTCCGCTATCAGCAGGGCACCAGCAACAAATTCTGGCGAATCGCGGTGACGGCCGAGTCGGTCACGGTTACGTTCGGCCGAATCGGCACGGTCGGCCAAACCATCATAAAGAGCTACGGCACGCCGAACGCGCCGCCCGGGAAGCCGAGAAGCTTGTCGAGGAAAAACTGCGCAAGGGCTATCGGCCCTGGCTCCCCGACCAACCTTCGGTACGATGAGCGTGGATGAAAGGTCCGCTGATGACTGGCTAGAAGCGCAGACAGCAGTCTCGGCCCTGTACAACCGTACCCTTTTCTTGTGGATCTTCATTCGCGCTGCAGCGCGGTCAGACCGGAAGCGCGGACCGTGTTCGTTCCGAGCTTCGCTGCGCCCCCACCCACCGGTGGCGTGCCGAGACGCCGTTCTCGAAGCCCGGCGAACGCCCCCCGGAAGAGGAGATCAAAAGAGCCATGTCGATACTAGATGTTGGTCCAGGCACGAGCAGTTGATCGCAAGAATGACAAGCTTGCAGCGCGACCACGCGCCGGTGGGCAGCCGAACCGATGGATTTGTCGCAAGGTCGATGAACTGGCGCTTGGTGACCTTTGGACCACCGCCCATGCCGCGGATCGATGGGAAGATCATCGGCCAGTTCAGAGCATCGCCGCCGACACGGCACGGGCTGTTTTGACCTGCGACATAAGATTGACCCGGTATTTCGGGGCTCGGCCTGCAGGGATTATCTCGAACTGCTCGCGCGCCGCGCCGAGGAGGGGCCGGCCAAGGTCACTGGGCTTGGCTCGAGCTGGCATTGGCATCACGCCTGCTTCGTACTAAATCGGTGCATCGAGCTGTCCTATGACGGTTTGGCGAGCGCCGCCCGACGCTTCCTCACCGCGATGCCAGAATGGCATGTGGCGCCGCATATTGCCTTGGCGTTGGCACGTCTGGTGGATTCCTCATTCACGGCTCGAGCCCTCGAACGGCTCGTAGCGGAACTCGCCGACGACCCGCTCCTGGCCGATGAGCTGCGGGTCGCTGCCGAGCTGGACCTTCCATCGGCGATCACGCTCGCGTCGGTCGCGCATCCGGACCCGGGCCGCGCGGAGCTCGCGGAGGGCGAGCCAGACCACCGACTCTCGGCAATGCTGCTCTACGCAGAATTTGCTGAAGCGGCGTTGTCGCAGGCGGCCGAGCGGGTACGGGCGATCCACGCTCTGACATTGCCCTACTTCGCTGACAAGGCCTTCACGCTTCGGGAGTCCTCGGTCATCGCCCGTACGGCGCGCGTCGCGCTGGACCGCGATGAGGCTTGGCTGCCGCCGATGCTCGACGAACTCTTCCTGAAGGTCAGCGTTGCGCCGACTGCTGCGAAAACGATGCCCTCGCAATCCGTCGCGATCGCGCTGGGCCATGCCATCGAGGCCTTCCCCACACCGGAGACCGTAACAAGCTGCGCAATGTCCTGCGGGCTCTGCGGCATGCCGGTGTTGAGAAGAAATTGCAGCGCAATCTCCGTGGCGCCGAACGCGGCTTGGCTGGACGACCCGAAATCGCGCTGCGGATGCCGCTCGATCAGCCGATCACCAAGCCGCAACTCACCACGCTCGCGCGCTGCCTCGAGGCCGGCTTCAGGACGAGCCTGACGCTCGGATATGAGGAGTGGAGCGCGCGATTGGCTCGCACCCGTTTGCGAAGAGCTTTGCCGGGTCGTTGATCTGGCGCGTCGAGAGCGCTCCAAGTGATAACATCGTCATCCTGCGGTGACAGGCCGCGGCGGGCTTCAACTACACGATGTCATTGGCCGGTCGGTGCCGGCCGCGCAGGACGGTCGCGTTTCTCTGTGGCACCCATTGTCGGCGACTGCCGACGAGCGCAGCGCGTGGCGCAGATCGCGTCGTGGCGTTGCAGCTCAAGCAGCCCTTCAAGCAGGTCTTCAGAGAACACTATGTTCTCTCGATCGACGAGGGGGCACAGCTGGAGACGGAAATGTTCGCCGGATATGTCGTGTCGATCCGGCCTTTGCTCGGACTGGCACGTCGCGAGGGCTGGCGGGTCGAGCACGACTGTGGCTTGGCCAGGACGATGGGCCGGTGGACGATCTCCTTCGGCCTGGCCCACAGCGTCTATCCGGGTGCGACTGGCTGGACAACGACTGGCAAGATCAGGGTGTGGACGGGGCACGGCAGAAGGGCACAACGTGCTCGGCTATGCGATATGCCGGTGCCGGCGCTGTCGGAAATCCTGCGATCAGTGGATTTGCTTGTGAGCACGAGCGGATTTGCGATCGCATCGCCTACAGATGGTTCGCCCGACGACCCGCATCGCCTGAGGCATTTGGAACGTCTCGCAGAAAAGCCACTCGGCCCAATGGCGGAGATGCGCAAGCACGCACTCGAACGAGCTTTGCGCAACGGGACGGGGGCGACCAATTCGTATTCGACGCGCGGCACTTGCGGGTTGGTGCTTACGCTATTCATCTCGCGACCGGCCGGGTGACCCGTGACGGCGAGCCTGTTATCGTTGACCTCCTGGAGCAGTCGAAACTGGCAGCCGTGCCTTGGTTGCCATACGACGAGCGCCTTCTGGAGACCATTGCTTATACGGCCTTCGAGCTGGCGCGGCGCGGGACATAGTACGTTCCGCTTGCCGGACACGCCTGATATCGCCTGTCCGAAATCAGCCCCACAGGCGGAGACGCCCGGGGGGCCACGTCGTTTCTCGTGGCGATCCGTAGCGCACGGCTCAGATCCGATATGCCGCGACATCCCTATGGTCGCGCAGGTCTACCGATAGTCGGCGGCGCTCTGCCTGTCGTCCTGCCATTCCGCATTGCCTTCACAGGATGCAGTCAGAGGCGGCTATATCGTTTCAAAACCGACACATCATGGATGCCGATTTCCGACGAAGTCGCCCAGGCATTCCGATTTGATGGCGCCCAGGGGTACCGAGATGATCTCGCCCGGCGCGCGGAGCCTTGCTGGCAGGTAATTGGTGGCACCGAACCTCTGGTTCGGTCAACCTCTCTCGGCGGGCTTCGACCTTGTCCTGCGGAGACTGTCGCCGAACAGGTTGAGGCGGTGGGCGTTGTGGACGAGGCGGTCGAGGATGGCGTCGGCATAGGTCGGATCGCCGATCACGGCGTGCCATCCTCGACGGGCAACTGGCTGGTGATGATGGTCGAGCGGCGGCCGTAGCGTTCTCAAGGATTTCCAGCAGGTCGTGCCGGGCCTGGGCGTCGAGCGGCTCGAGGCCCCAATCGTCGAGGATGAGGGAGCTGGGACGCCGCCGAGCGCTCGGGTGATGCGGGGATAGCGGCCGTCGGCGCGCGCCATGACCAGGTCGCCGAACAGCTTGGGGACACGCTGGTAGAGGACGGAGCCGATTGTCCCTGCAGGCCTTGTGGCCGAGCGCACAGGCGAGCCAGGATTTGCCGACGCCGGTCGGCCGCAGACGATCAGATTGTCGTGCGCGTCGATCCAATCCCCGGCGACCAGCTTCTGGAAGAGCGGCCGGTCGAGGCCGCGCGCAGCACGGTAATCGACATCCTCGACCAGCGCCTGCTGGCGCCAGCCTGGCATAGCGCAGCCGGGCGGCGAGCTTCTTGTCATGGCGATAAGCCATCTCGCGGTCGAGCAGCAGGGCCAGCCATTCGGGATGTTGTGAGGGCCGCTGCCTCCGCCGAAGTCTCGGCTTCGTTGAAGGCCTTGACCATGCCGAACAGGCCGAGCTGGTTCAGCTGGTCGAGGGTGGGATGGTGTGAGCATGTCGTCTCCTCAATGGTAGTAGCGGGAACCCCGGATGTTGCGATGGAGGATCGCCGCGCCGTCCGGGCCGCGCTGGGGTGCGGCGTGGCGATCGAGATTGTGGTCGAGGATGGATTTGACGGAGCCGTAGGTCCGGGCGCCGATGTCGAGCGCCCGTGTCGCGGCCCGCCTCGACCCTGGAGGCGCCGAAGGGCTTGACCAGCCGGACGATGCCGAGACAGGCGCGGAAGCCTTGCTCGGGATGGGAGCGTTCCTGCAGGATCAGGTCGCACTGCGCCGCGGTCGACGGGTCCGATCTGGACGGCGTCGCGCCGGATCCGCTCGATGGTCCAGGTCGGCATGGCGCCGGTGGCTCGACGGCATGTGATCCTGCACGGTCGTGTGCTTGCCATTGCCGCTGGAGCGCAGATGGGCGGCGATACGCTCACCCCTGGCGTAAACCTCCACGGTGCGGGCCCGTGAGCCGAACCTCGACGGCTTCCTTCGCGAAGCGGTAGGGCACGCTGTAATAGTGCCGGTCGACATCGACATGATAATCGATACCGACCCGGCGAATGCGCCACTCGGCAAAGACATAGGGCTCGACCGCAAGGGTTTGAGCATCGGCCGGTCGAGCTGTTCGAGGAGCTGGCGCCGCGTCACGCCGAGCCTGCGGATCGGCCGTTCGTCGTTTGAGACGGACCAGCAGCTCGCCGATCGCCTGGTTCAGCTCCGCCAGGCTGTAGAAGATCCGGTTCCTGAGGCGCCCCAGGATCCAGCGCTCCATGATCAGCACGCCCGCCTCGACCTTGGCCTTGTCGCGGGGCGCCGCGGCCGCGTCGGCAGGATGGCGGTGTCGTAATGCGCCGCCCTCTCGGCGTAGGTCCGGTTGACCGCGGGTTCGTAGAGGCACGCCTTGATAACCGCGGTCTTGGTGTTGTCGGGCACGACCAGCTGCGTCACCCCGCCGATCGCCTCGAAGGCCCGGGTGTGGGCGCCGATCCAATCTGCCAGCCCTTGCGTCCAGGTCGCCTCGGCATAGGTGAAGTTCGAGGCGCCGAGCACGGGCCACGAAGATCCAGGCCTCGCGGATCTCGCCGGTCAGCCGGTCGATCACCACCGATGCTCTGTCCCCGGCATAGTCGACGAACAGCTTCTCGCCGCCAGCATGGGCCTGGCGCATCGTGACCGACAGCTTTCCTTCCCAGGTGCGGTAAAGGTCACAGTAGCGCGAGTAGCGATACCCGTCTGGGTGCTGTTCGATGTACTCGTCCCACAGGATCGAGAGCGTGACGTGCTTGCGCTTGAGTTCACGATGCACCGCCGCCCAGTCCGGTTCCTCCTGGCGGCGATGGCCCTGCTTGGTCCCGGCGGCCTCTTGTATAGCCTGGCTTCGAGATCTGGATCGCTCATGTCCTCCGCCAGCGGCCAGGTCAGGCCCGACGCCGCAAACCGCTTCAGCGTCTCGCGCACCGTCGACGGCGCCAGCCCCGTCCTTCGCGCGATCTCGTGCTTGGATATCCGGCAAACCCCAGCCGCACCACCTCGCGCACATGGCGCATGGAAACCCTCCCTGCTGGCATCAATCCGCTCCTCGGCCACAGCCAAAAGCAGACCCTACGCACAGCCAGCAGAGGCTCCCGATCCCCTCATCACCCGGGCGGCATCATCCCGGAATCATGGGCGAGGATTGATCGGAACGCTGGGCGACAATTGATCGGAATGGATGGGCGCCATCGTCTCGGAATCGATGGGCGGCTTCGCGCGGATTCAGCACTGACGGCGGCCGCCTGCACGCCCAGCGCCTAGCACCACGAGAGCCGACGCCGGCTCCTGCTGTGGCTGCCGGTCGCGGGCCGTGGCGATGAGTCTCGCCGGCAACTGCCTGACGGTCTGGCTCGCCTGGGACTCGAACCAGACCATCCTCGCCGCCTGGAGCTGGAAGGGTCAGGTCGAGGACTGGGCGAACCGGCTCGGCCAGAAGGTGGACTCAATCGAGCAGCGCCAGAGCTGGCCGGGTTCGTCTGGACAGGTTCCGACGCTGGATATGTGGGTTCTCTGCCGGTTGCTGTGGTAGTGCGCCGTTGTCAGGTCGTCACGCAAGGAGGGCGTAGCCCGACTGGAGTGACGACCCGACAACGGCGGCAAAATTTCGGGCGTCGCCCGTCGGGTCATGCTGCCGCCCACTGCGGCAGGTGGTTGAAGTAGGCTTGGTCGGCGTCCGGGCGTCAAGGCTCGAATGCGGGCGCTTGGCGTTGTAGAAGCCCAGATACCGGCCGATCGACGCGCGGGCCTCGGCGACGCTGTCATAGGCCCGCAGATAGACCTCTTCGTATTTGACCGAGCGCCAGAGCCGTTCGACGAAGACGTTGTCGCGCCACGAGCCCCTGCCATCCATGCTGATGGCGATGCCGTTGTCCTGCAGCAGACCGGTGAAGGCGGCGCTGGTGAATTGGCTGCCCTGGTCCGTGTTGAAGATCTCCGGCTTGCCGTGCTTGGCCAGCGCCTCCTCGACCGCGTCCAGGCAGAAATCGACCTCCATGGTGATCGACAGGCGCCAGGCCAGGACCCGGCGACTGAACCAGTCGACCACGGCGGCCAGATAGACGAAGCCGCGCGCCATCGGGATGTAGGTGATATCCATCGCCCAGGCCTGGTTCGGCCGTTCGACCGCCACGGAGCGCAGCAGATACGGGTAGATCTTGTGGCCCGGCGCCGGCTTCGACGTGTTCGGCCGGCGATAGATCGCCTGGATGCCCAGCCGCTTCATCAGCGTCGTGACATGCTGGCGGCCGATCTCGACCACCCTCGCCGCGCAAGAGATCGCGCACGCATCCGGCTGCCCGCGAACGGGTAATCCAGATGCAGCTCGTCCATCCCGCCGCATGATCGCCAGATCCGCCGGCGGCACCGGTCGGGGTTGTAATAGAGCCCCGCTTCGGCTGAGCTTCAGGATCCTCAGCCTGCCGCACGAGCGGCAGGTCGTGCTCTCGGTCGATCATCGCTTTGCGCTCAGCATGCCGGCCTTGGTGAGCGCGCCGGACAAAAAATCATTCTCCAGCGCCAACTCCCCGATCTTCGCGTGGCAGCGTCTTCAAATCCACTGCCGCGACCGCCTCCGGGATGGCCACGCCGCCGCTGAAAACCCCAGCCGCCCCGTCCAGAAGCTGCGCCTTCAGCTCGTGATCTGGTTCACATGTACATCGAAATGCTGCGCCAGCTCGGCCAGCGTCTTGTCACCTTTGAGAGCGGCTAATGCCACCTTCGCCTTGAAAGCCGGTGTATGGTTCCGGCGGCCTCGCTTCGTCATCTGCTCTCCTGATCCGCGGCAAACATCGCCGCATTCAGGCAGAAAATCCACTTATCCTATCGTCCAGATTCCCAAGGCCGGCTCTGCCTGAACCCCACACCATCGACCAAGCCGTCGCCGCGGCCGGCACCGAAGTAGATCCGCGCAGGCGCGCCGATCTCTTCGACCAGATCGCAGCGCGGGCCGAGGCGCTCGATGCCGCGATCAAGGAGAACCGATGGTCTCGCCGCCAGGCTCATCCGCGACCGCCAGGCGATCGGGGAGTGCCGACGCCAGGCGGATCAGGCGGCCGAGCGGTTCCGCGACCCAGCCTCGCCCAAGCCTATGTCGATCCCGCCGCCGCCGAAGCCGCTTGGGCTCGCCTCGCCGGCGAGCGCGGCATCGCCGGCGCCGTCGCTTCCGTCACCCGCGACCCGGCAGCCCTCGGCCCCCTCAAGGGCCGCCGCCGCTTCTTCGGCCTCCTCGCCGACCGCGAGCGCGCCGACGCCATCGCCGCGGCACGCCGGCGTGCCCGAAGCCGGTTCCCTCGCCTGGGACCGCGCCATCGCCCGCGATCTCGACCGGGCCGCAACATTCAAGCTCGACACCCTCGAAGCGGGGGCCGGAGCTGACACCGCCGCCGCCAGGCCCTCGCCGAACGCGGCACCGAACATCGGGCGCCCGATCTGCGCGGCCAGGCCGCCACACTCCGCCCGCAATGCCGATCTGGCCGAGCTCGGCACCGCCATCCGCCAGGCCCGGCACATCGGCCCCGACGCCAGGAACCCCGCAGCCCTTGCCATCCAATGGGCCGCCAACCTCGCCGGGCCGGAACTGGCCGCCATCACCAAGCTCGCCGGCCTCTACAAAGCCGCCTGCCGGACCATGCTCACAGCCGAGTTCAAAAGCCGCGATCCCAGCGCCGCAGCCGCATGGGAACGGGCAAACCAGCGATCCGTCGAGCGCGATCGGGGGCCGAGCCTCGGAAGATAGCCCAGGCTCCGAGGCCGAGCAACGGCGCCGGCCGCGTTGAGTTTATTGGGCTACCTGGCAGAGCATAACCAGGCGCCAAAGCCCGTTCACCAGGACCAAAGACTCCGAAAAAATCATCGCCGCCCGCAAACGCGGGCACCAAACGTTAGATTCTATCCACTAAAATGATTCGGCAAAAATATTGAGCATCTCTACGTAAGCATGAACTCCCAACACTGCCGCCTCCGGACTCTCGAATATCGAATAATATGCTATACCCTCTATAATTTTAGGGAGGGGAAAATAAAATATCTCCGTGAGATCCGAGTCCGACGTTACACACACGTTAAAAGGAAGCGCCAAACACTGCTGACGTCCGCCGACATCTATCTCAACGATGAAAATCAAGCCGGATGAAAATGATTTCATAAAAGATCTTCCCATTAATTCTGTAGCCAGATTTCGTCAATAATTCTCTAAAGCAATTTCGAGAACCCGCTTTAGTGCCATTCCACATGGAGGCGTCAATATTATGGCATTCGATCTCGGCCATTTTTAGCGCCTCCATTTGATCGGCTATTTCTAATGAAAACAGTCGATCCTCATATTTTCTTTGCAAGAATTTTCTATCACACGGATGAAGGGAATTCGTTAAATTTTTGGATCCGCGAGAAGCTTCCAAAACATAAAGATCGTCCAAATATCCAGATTTATACCCACCTCTCTCCGAAATATAGCGACTCACCGAATTCGTAACACCCGCCGAAGTTACAAACTCTCTTGCGATTTCTTCCCAGTAAATATCAACACTCGCCCGATCATCGGTCGCGCACTGTTCCTTAATTACGGCTTCGTAGCTCTGTGGGATTAAAAATCCACGACAGCGAAGAGCGTCGGAAACGTAACGCCTACCGCGCCAGCGTGAGAGAATCTCTAGAAGATTGGACATCTCAAATTCTTCCAGGAAGCGCCACGGGAGAGGAACTGCGACCCCAGGGCCCTTAGGCGGAAGCTGAGCCCAGGGACTCCATACGACAATTTGGATTAAGTTGTGTCTGATATGTGATAAGCCCGGGGCCAGATGGAAGGTACGTGTAGATGCCATAAGTTCCGACCAGCGTCAAATTTGGCGCCCCTCCAAAGATAAAATCTGGGCTGCCCAGCACATAAGCAGGACCAAAAAAGCTGCTAGCGTATGAATAGTATTCGACTTGTAGCTCTCCAGCAAGAATACCTGCAACATTGTCTGGTTTTACCTCCCAAAGTTCTCCGAAGACCGAGCGGATTACGCCGCCCAATATCCGGCCTCCCTCCAAAACAGGCGCCACGAACCGTCGCAATACTGATCTACAAACACATTGACCGGATCGAGCCTTAAAGCATACTGTTGAATTATGCGATGCACATCGTTTCCAATATCAAAATTGTCAACATAGAGCTTACTTCCAGCCGTAAATGCGACCTGCTGAGCCGTCACTCTGACCTGTTCAGTTCCTTCGCACCAATCGGGAGTGCAGCTATCGTGGACGTTGTCCCGCCCTGTCCACTATCTGTGGAAGTAAGTCGCCCCGACGCGATCGGCCATACCGGAACCGGATTTCCCTAGGCCCACCAAGCCTTTGCCGACCTTCACCTCCTTGGCGCCGAGGCGCCGTTAGGGATTTTTTTCTTGGGGGCCATCCTCGCTCGCGCGGGCACGCGCGGCAAGGGGCGACCTCTCCGACGAGTGGCGGATTCCGTGTGCGGCCACGGTCAGCGGCTAAAGGAAAGGGGCACCCGAAGGCGCCCCGTCTCGTCCGTCTCTTATGTCGCCGGGATCAGGCGTCGGCGGCCTTGCGATGCAGCCGCGCCGGGTGCGTTGCGTCGTGGATCTGCTTCAGCTTGGTCAGGCTGACCTGGGTATAGATCTGCGTCGTGTCCAAGCGCTCATGGCCGAGCATGGCCTGGATGAACCGGATATCGGCGCCGCCTTCGAGCATGTGCGTCGCCATGGCATGGCGGAACAGATGGCAGGAGCCGGGATGCGTAACGCCGGCCGCCTCCAGGTGACGCTTCACCAACTCGCCGAGCCGCTCCGGATCGAACGCTGTCCGGCATCGTCCAGGAAATCGTCGCGGCCCGCCACCAGCAGCGGCCGGACCTCGTTGCGATAGCGATCGAGCCAGGCGCAGGCCCTGGCGCCGATCGGGATGAGCCGGTCCTTGTTGCCCTTGCCCTGGCGCACCATGAGCGCGCCGCGCTCGGTGTCGATGTCGTGCAGCGTCAGGTTGGCCGCCTCCATGCGCCGGATGCCCGTCGAGTAGAAGGTCTCCAGCAGCGCCCGCATGCGCAGGCCGGCGGCGGTCGCGGGATCGGCATGGGCCAGCACCGCCTCGACCTCGGCAATCGACAGCAGCCCCTTCGGCAGGCGCTTGGGCTGGCGCGGCAGCTCCAGGTCGGCCGCTGGGTTCGACAGGACGTGATTCTGCCGGGCCAGCCATTTGTACCAGGCCCGGATCGGGATCAGCAGGTTGACCTGGGCGGCGACGCCGAGCGGCTGGCCGTTCTTCTTGCGGTGATGATAGATATGCCGCTGGTAGCGCTCCAGGATCGGCCGCGTCACGTCTTGCGGGCGCTCGATGCCGCGCTCCTCGCACCAGGCCGAGAACCGAGCGAGCGCCAGGCGCCGGTGCTCGATCGTGCGCGGCGAATAGCCCCGGATCGCCTCCCATTCCGCAAAGGCCGCCTGATAGGCGCTCATGAGGTTGGTCGTCGAGGCGATCGGCACCGGCTTGCTCTTGGCCGCCATGATCAGGCCGAAGCCGCCAAGGGATACGACAGGACCGCAGCACCATTGCGTAGGGCGTGCGTTTCCGGCATGTCGGCCGCTTCTTCCCCAGAACTCGTTGGATCCTGCGGCATTGCGGCGATCGGCGGGCGCCGACCAGTCCCCGACAACCCGCCGACCGCAGGCGACCAGAGGCCGACCGCGCTTCGACCAATCCCGACCGCTCGCTGTCGTAGCCATGGGCGCGCAACCGGGCCACGTCGAGCAGGCCGGACAGATGGATTCCGGCAGCACCATCGCCGTCATAGAGCAGCTCATAGACATAGCCCTGGCCGCGTTCGGCCCGGTGCAGCAGCAGATATTCCAGCTCGGCCAAGCGCCCCAGATGCAGCTTCAGTTGGGTATCGCCCCAACCCGAGGTGTTGCGGATCTCCTTGCGCGTGAAGCGCAGGGCGCCGATCGGGATCTCGCGGATGCGGGCCTGCTCGCGCACATGGCCAATGACGGCAGAGAGCACGCGCCGCGTCTGCGGCGGCAGCTCGTCCAGGCTCCTTCCCAGCACCTCATGCGCCAGGCGGTTCGCCAGCTCGATATCCGCCAGCGTCACCTCGACGTAGTCGATCGCCCGGCCTTCGACCGCTACGCTGCGGATCGGCCGCTGGTGCTGGTGCAGCAGGGCAATTACATCGATCAGCGTCAGATACTTCTCGTGATCGCGCCGGGTCCGCGTCTGCCCGTCCAGGAATGTCAACTGATCGGCATAGGGATTGACCACGGCGAGCGGACGCAACAGGCGCTGCGCATTGCGATGCACCGCCAGCACCGATTGCCGCGCTTCGCGCCGGGTCAGCCCGGCCAAGGTCCGCTTCTCCCGTTGCCGACGGTGAATCGCCCGCGTCTGCTCGCGGTCCTCATCGACCGTCAGCACCAGGCAGCGATTGAGCAGTTCCTCGTCCACGTCGATCGCCGTCGTGGTCATCATCAGCATGACCGGTCCCTCGACCCGGTATTCCTGGGTGACGAGGTTGCCGGTCTTGGGGTCCGATCCGGTGCTGGCGATGGTCAGCTCGCCCTCGGACTGCAAGAGCTTCAGGGCATAGGATGCCCGTGCCGCACCGGCCTCCTCGGCAATCGCCAGGATGCGATGCTTGAGGCTGTCCTGGCCCATGTAGAACAGGCTCTGCCCGGTCATGGCGCTGTATTGGGTGCGATCCTCCTCCGGCATGAAGGCCAACACGGCATCCATGAGCGAGGATTTACCGGCGGCCGAGGACGATTGGATCACGACGGCGAGCGGTGCCGTGAGCTTGCGCGACACGGCCGCGAGGTAGCCGACCAGCTTGTTGGTGTCCTCGCCGACGATGCCGCAGGCCGCGAAGTCGGCGAGAATGCGGCCCGGCAGATCGGGCGCGCGCAGCAGATCGAGAGCGGCCTGGCGCTCGATCTCGTCCATGGCATGAGAAGCCGGCTCCCTCGGCGCCGTCGCCTGGCGGATCGCGGCGTCCTGCAGCTCCTCGAGCTTGCACAGAACGCGGCCGAGATCGGTCTTGAGCACCGCTTCGGCAATTTGCAGCTCTATCGCCGCCTGAGCGATGAAGCCGGCGCGCGCCGGGCGTTGTAGAGGTCGAGCGTATCGACGTGGAACGTCTCACCGGACGCCACAAGCAGATTGATCTTCAGCACGTCGAAGGCGAGGTTCCGCGCCAAGCCCCGGATTCTCCAGCGCCGATCGCCGAAGACCATGACGGTTTCCGCCTCGCTCACCTCGGCCGCGATCTCGCGCGGAGCATCGGGAACGCGCGCCGCCGGCAAGGCCGGTGTGGGGGGCAACTCTTCCTTAGCGGCTAAAGGGATGATGGCCGGTTCAGTCGATGCCGGTTCCGGCACGGCGACCGGAACAGGGGCGCGCTCCGGCGCCTTGCCCTCACCCAGCCAGACCGCTGTACGGATCAGCACGCCCAAGGATTTGGCGGCCGGCGTCACCTTGAGCGCGTAGGCGGTTGGCATCGAGCCCCTTCGGGAACTCGATCCGATAGCATTCGATCCCGGCCGCTTTCAGCCGCTCGGCGACCTTGGCGGCGCCACGCTCGCCGGCCTCGTCCCGGTCGAACGCAATCAAAACCCGGCGCACACCATGCCGGGCGAAGGCGGCCAGATGATCCTCGGTCAGCCCTTCGACGCCATAGGCGGCAGTGACATTGCGATAGCCGGCACACCAAAACGTCATGGCGTCGATCAACGCCTCGCACAGGATCACTTCGCCGCCGCTCGCTGCAATGCCGTCCAGGTTCCAGGTCCCGGCATGCGGGCCGGGCAGATACAGATGCAGCGGCGTGCCTTTGCGCAGGTCGTTCCGGATCTTGCGGCCGTACATCTCGACGACGTTGCCCGCCTCGTCGACGATCGGCACGACCAGGCTGCCGGTGAAGTGCTCATGCCCGCTCTCGCGCATGATGCCGATCCGCTCCAGCCGGCTCCGCGCCTCCGCACCGCTCTTGCGGTTCTTCTCGGGCAGGCGCAGCCCCAAGGTCCGATTGGCGAAGCCGAGCTTGAACCGCTCGATCAGCTCGGGATGCCGAAGCCCGCGCGCCTCCAGATAAGCCAACGCGTCGGGCGTCTCCTTCAGGGTCTGGTGATAGTAGCCGGCCACCTGGCCGAGCAGCACCTGGTCATCCGCGTCCAGGCTGACCGGCGGCGGCAGCGTGCGGGCGGTGCTGCGCTTCACCGCCTCGGCCGAGATCGGCGGCGCACCCTCGCGCAGCAGCTCGACCGCATGGCGGAACGACACGCCGCGGCGCTTCATCACCCAGTCGATCGGGCCGCCGGCAGCACTGCAGCCGAAGCAATGGAACAGGTTCTTGCTCGGCGTCACAATCAGCGACGCCGTGTCGTCCGCATGGAACGGGCAGCGCGCCGCGTAATCCTTGCCCCGCTTCTCCAGCGCCAATCCAGCCTCCTCGACCAGGCGCACCAGCGAGATTTCTTGCCTTAGCCGCTCGATTTCGGACTCGGGAATGCGTGCCATGCTCGACCCCTTGAAGATTTTTTATCAAGCAAGAATGCTTGATCCTGTAGCGGGCGCGCTGTATCGTGTCAAGCACATCAAGCGGACGATAGAGCATGCAGGCGTGGCAATCTCCCGGAGCATCCGGCAACATGGCTATATTCGAAGCAATCAGCGTGACTGAGGTGCTGGATATGGCCGAGCCAATGGCAGGCTTTGCGGAGCGTTTGCGCGAGCTGCGCAAGCAAAAAGATCTGTCGCAGACCGAACTCGGACAGCGCGCCGGGCTCCACTACACCCATATCGGCCGCTTCGAGCGCGGCGCCTCGCGGCCGAGCGGCGATACGCTCAAACGCCTGGCCGATGCGCTCGACGTGACCAGCGACTATCTGCTCGAAGGAGCCGCCGACGAGGCGGCCAAGGCGAAGTTCGCCGATCGTGAACTCTTGAAGCAGTTCCAGGAAGTCGAGCGCCTGCCCGATGCCGACAAGCATGTCGTCAAGATCCTGCTCGATGCCTTCCTGACCAAGAAGCATTTGCAGACCCTGATGCGCTGAGGAGAAACCCCATGCCCAATGCCCAAGCCCTCTTGGAGAAGATCCAAGCGCTGCCGGTCGAGCGGATCGCCGAGGTCGAGGATTTTATCGACTTCATCTCGGCCAAGACCCGGCGCCTGGCCGCCCTCGACCGCCTGCTCGCCATCGCCCCAGCACTCGAAGCGGCCGGCGTGCCGCCCATGAGCGAGGACGAGATCCAGGCCGAGGTCGATGCCGTGCGCGCCGAGCGGCGCCAGCGCCGGGGCAGCCTTGCGCATCGTTCTTGACACCAACGCCGTGCTGTCAGCGCTCCTCTGGCGCGGGCCGCCGCATCTCGTCTTCCAGGCCGCCCGCCAACAGGAGCACCTGCGGCTCTTCACCAGCACCGTGCTGCTGGAAGAGCTGGCCGAGGTGCTGATCCGTCCCTCGCCGGCAAAGCGCCTGGCCCTCATCGGCCGCACTGCCCGCGACGTGCTGGCCGATTACGTCGAGGCCGTCGAACTGGTGACGCCGCTAGCAACGCCGCCGGTCATCGCCGCCGATGCCGATGACGACCATGTCATCGCCGCAGCAGTCGCGGCCGACGCCGACCTCATCGTGTCCGGCGACCATCACCTGCTCGATCTCGGCAGCCATCAGGGCATCCGCATCCTCACCCCGGCCGCAGCACTCGCAATCATCGCCCCATGAACCAGCGCAGGATCAGCGCCGAAGAGATGGAACGGCGCCGGGAAGCGCTCCGTCAGGCCGATGCCAGCAACCGCATCGAGGGCGTGTTTCGCAAGCCGAGACCGATCCGATATTCGAGGCGTTCATTCGCGGCGAGATCGAGGTCGAGGAGATCCACCCCCGGCTCAAAGCCCTGAACAATCACCCCTCATGATCAGGCTTGCACCGACCAAAGCCTATCGGGCGCATGAGCGTCACAGCGAAGAACCGGAACCACCCAGCGCCTCCCCTTGAAGGCAACAAGCGCCGGGACGGCGCTGCCGAGAGGCCCGCCGCTCCGAAGGGGCGGTAGGCGGGCCGAAGGCGCCAGCGACCAAGCCGGCAAGCGATAACCGTCAGAACGCTGCTGAACCGGGACCACTCCGCCGCTCCCCGGTGAGCCTGGCCGCGCCGACCTCCGCCGAGCCCGAGGCGCAGCCGAGGCCGTGGGTGAGGGCCGGGACCGTGCCGCCGGGGCCGTTTTTGGGCACCCAAAAACATATCTTGCTTAAGCGTAACTCCGCCTCTCCGGCAGCACTGTACAGACCCCGCTCAACCGCCCTATCATCCGCTCCCATGGTGCCCAAGCTGATCCTCGGCGGCTCCATCCGTGCCGCCGCCCAATACGTGCTCCAGCCGGAAGCGCACCCCGGCAGCTATGCCGGCTCCGGTGCCGTCAAGCGCACGGCCGAGTATGTGCTGCACGACCAGACCGGCGATCGGGTCGCCGCCATCACCACCGTCAATCTGGGCTTCGATTCCGCCGACCTGCTTGACCGCGAGCGTGCCAATGCCGCTTGGGTGCGCATGGCCGAGACCGCATCCCGCGCCGAGACGCTCAAAGCCGCAGCCGGCATCAAGCCGACCGGGCGGAAGGCCGAGCACCTGGTCGCCCATCTCATTCTGTCCTGGTCGCCCGATCAGGCCGAGCCCGACCATGCCGCCATGTTCGAAGCCGGCCGTGCCGCCATGGCCAAGATCGGCCTTGCCGATCGCCAGGCCCTCATGGTCGTCCATCAGGATCGCGACCATGCGCATTTGCATGTCGTCGCCTCTCGCGTCTCGCCCGAAGACGGCCGCCTGGCCCGGCTCTCCAACGACCGGCTCGGCCTCTCACGCTGGGCCGAAGCCTATGAGCGCGAATATGGCGGCATACGCTGCGAACAACGGGTCGAGAACAATCGCCGCCGCGACCTCGGCCAGTTCGTCCGCCACCGCCCCGAGACGGACCGTGTGCGCGAGGTCCAGGAGAAGACCAGACCGATCGAGGCCGAAGCGTTTCAGGCAGCGGCCCGGGCACTGGCCGGTCCCGAACTCCTCGCGGCGACCGGCAGCGCCGATGCCGAGCGCCGGCTCGCCACCCTGGGCCTTCGCCTCGAACCCGCCAAGCGCGGCGGCTGGACCGTCACGGACGGCACCTACAAGGCCAAGCTCTCCGCCGTCGCAGCCGGCATGACCAAGCTCGAACGGATCTGGAGCGCAAACCTTGAACGACAAGCCGACGAGCGAACCCGAGCTGCCGAACCTGCTCGCGACGTGGCGCGGCCAGCCGACCAGGACCGAACTCCAGCAGCTCGAAGCCCGGATGACCGCTCTCCAGCAGCTTCTCGACCAGGTGCTGAGCCGGCCGCAGCCGGAGTTCGAACCGCTGCGGCAGAGCCTCGACCGGCTGACGCGGCGCCTGGACAGCGAACCGCAGCTCCAGCGCCTGGAACAGACAGGCAAGAACGCGGCGGAGCTGGCTCTGGCCCTGGAAGCGACGACCCGCCGCCTCGCCGACCTGACGGCGGCGCTGCACGCCCAGCGCCTGCACCACGAGAGCCGGCGCCGGCTCCTGTTGTGGCTGCCGATCGCGGCGCTGGCGATGAGTCTCGCCGGCAATTGCCTGACGGTCTGGCTCGCCTGGGACTCGAACCAGACCATCCTCGCCCGCCTGGAGCTGGAAAGCCCAAGTCGAGGACTGGGCGAACCGCCTCGGCCAGAAGGTCGACTCGATCGCGAGCCAAAGCGGAGCGATCCGGCCGCAGAGCGGACGGCCCGGAAGCGGGCCGGAGGTAGAGCAGCGTCTGAACCCGGCACCATCGACCAAGCCGTCGCCGCGGCCGGCGCCGAAGTAGATCCGCGCAAACGCGCCGATCTGCTCGACCAGATCGCAGCGCGGGCCGAGGCGCTCGATGCCGTCATCAAGGAGACGGATGGACTCGCCGCCAAACTCATCCGCGACCGCCAGGCGATCGGGGAGTGCCGACGCCAGGCGGATCAGGCCGCCCAGGCATTACGCGACCAGCTCGCCCAAGCCTATGCCGATCCGGCCGCCGCAGAAGCCGCTTGGGCTCGCCTCGCCGGCGAGCGCGGCATCGCCGGCGCCGTCGCTTCCGTCACCCGCGACCCGGCTGCCCTCGGCGCCCTCAAGGGCCGCCGCCGCTTCTTCGGCCTCCTCGCCGACCGCGAACGCGCCGACGCCATCGCCGCGGCACGCCACGTGCCCGAAGCCGGATCCCGTGCTTGGGACCGCGCCATCGCCCGCGATCTCGACCGGGCCGCAACATTCAAGCTCGACAGCCTCGAAGCCGGGCCGAGCTGACACGCCGCCGCCAGGTGCTGGCCGAACGCGGCACCGAACATCGGGTGTCGGATCTGCGCGACCAGGCCGCCACTCTCCGCCGCAATGCCGACCTGGCCGAGTTGCGTACCGCTATCCGCCAGGCCCAGCAGATCGGCCCCGACCCCAGGAACCCCGCAGCCCTCGCCATCCAATGGGCCGCCACCCTCGCCGGGCCGGAACTGGCCGCCATCACCAAGCTCGCCGGCCGCTACAAAGCCGCCTGCAGGACCATGCTCGCCGCCGAGTTCAAGAGCCGCGATCCCAGCGCCGCAGCCGCATGGGACCGGACAAACCTGCGATCCATCGAGCGCGATCGGGGGCCGAGCCTCGGAAGATAGGCCAAATGCCCGCCTCAAGGCGGGTCGACGGCGCCGGACACGTAGAGTTCATTGGGCTTTATCGCGATAGGGCCGGCAGGGAACATGAAGGCGAGGCCGAAAAATCTCGCCCAGCCAACAACATACGCCAGACGCAGGCGGCGCTTTTATCTTGCCGTACAGATCAGCGCCGTAACCGTGGTCTGTCACTGGTTCTCTTATTAATGCCGACCCTGTCAAGGAGTTACTGCCGGTTTGGCGAGCGCGGGGACAGACCTGATCGAGGTCTGGCCACACAATATGGAATCTATCAAGCCATAATAAAGCTTTTCATTTCTTCATATTTTCTTTTTGTCCGAAAATTACATAATTATTTAGCTGAAGATTTCCAATTCTATTACAAACGAAACAATTTCTTAAATCATCTAGACTTCTGGGAAAATATTCGAAAAAGAAAATAACTCATCGCAATGTTTCACCAAATCGTCACATTCATCTCCGCTTTTCAAATAGCGAGACACCGATAGGTTTTCTATATTTAAGGTATTAATCAGAATAGCAAAATTATTTTTATAGTTAAGCTCAACGATTTTTCCTTCTGAAAGATCGGTGTTCCATTTTTTTTCAAAAACTCTATCGATAATTCCACAGTATCCCTCAATTACAAAACATCCTCCGCTCCTTTCTTTTATGTCGTAAAAAAACAATGGCGTAACAGCATCGCCCATTAGCATAGCGGGCCGCAATCCATCTATTGCTTCCCGGTGCCATCCTTTCTTTTCAAACACCTCCTTTACGAGGATATTTATCCTCATTACATCTCCTTTAATTTTCCCCATTCTAGCCACCATTTTTCACGAACATTAGGTATGTTGTATACTGAATGGGCTGCCCATATGTAAACGGGGAATTAATAGCCGCCACTGTTCCGTATCCACTCTCGATGAATAGGTCCTTGGAATATTGTAACCAGGTATAGGGGCTATCATTGACCTTCACCTCGTAACCGGCCAGCGCATCACCAAGACCACCACCTGTGATGACAAAATCCGTCACACGAAGCCCGCCGGAGTACGAACGTATAGTGCTGCGCCACAATTGTATAACCCTTCCCCCGTAAGGCATCAGCTGCTGCTACTTCCCCGGCAATGCCAGCCTGCGCCCACTTTGAAAGGTTCGAGCCGATCTCGGCAAGGTCACTCAAGTTTCGGAAAATCTGAAAATTACCTATGTCTGGTACATATACAGCCGGCTGGAACCCGCCGTTCCCCGGGACCCAATGACCAGTCGCGGTTACGTCAGCTCCGTCTTGGCCATAGAGAGCAGGGCCCTGCACGGCGTGCCCATTGTCGCCGGGTATGTAGACGGCCGGTTGGATCCCTCCACCGCCGCCGCCCGTTCCATTATCTGTGGAAGTAAGTCGCCCCGACGCGATCGGCCATACCGAACCGGATTTCCCTAGGCCCACCAAGCCTTTGCCGACCTTCACCTCCTTGGCGCCGAGGCGCCGTTAGGGATTTTTTTCTTGGGGGCCATCCTCGCTCGCGCGGGCACGCGCGGCAAGGGGCGACCTCTCCGACGAGTGGCGGATTCCGTGTGCGGCCACGGTCAGCGGCTAAAGGAAAGGGGCACCCGAAGGCGCCCCGTCTCGTCCGTCTCTTATGTCGCCGGGATCAGGCGTCGGCGGCCTTGCGATGCAGCCGCGCCGGGTGCGTTGCGTCGTGGATCTGCTTCAGCTTGGTCAGGCTGACCTGGGTATAGATCTGCGTCGTGTCCAAGCGCTCATGGCCGAGCATGGCCTGGATGAACCGGATATCGGCGCCGCCTTCGAGCATGTGCGTCGCCATGGCATGGCGGAACAGATGGCAGGAGCCGGGATGCGTAACGCCGGCCGCCTCCAGGTGACGCTTCACCAACTCGCCGAGCCGCTCCGGATCGAACCGCTGTCCGGCATCGTCCAGGAACAGCCCGTAATCGTCGCGGCCCGCCACCAGCAGCGGCCGGACCTCGTTGCGATAGCGATCGAGCCAGGCGCAGGCCCTGGCGCCGATCGGGATGAGCCGGTCCTTGTTGCCCTTGCCCTGGCGCACCATGAGCGCGCCGCGCTCGGTGTCGATGTCGTGCAGCGTCAGGTTGGCCGCCTCCATGCGCCGGATGCCCGTCGAGTAGAAGGTCTCCAGCAGCGCCCGCATGCGCAGGCCGGCGGCGGTCGCGGGATCGGCATGGGCCAGCACCGCCTCGACCTCGGCAATCGACAGCAGCCCCTTCGGCAGGCGCTTGGGCTGGCGCGGCAGCTCCAGGTCGGCCGCTGGGTTCGACAGGACGTGATTCTGCCGGGCCAGCCATTTGTACCAGGCCCGGATCGGGATCAGCAGGTTGACCTGGGCGGCGACGCCGAGCGGCTGGCCGTTCTTCTTGCGGTGATGATAGATATGCCGCTGGTAGCGCTCCAGGATCGGCCGCGTCACGTCTTGCGGGCGCTCGATGCCGCGCTCCTCGCACCAGGCCGAGAACCGAGCGAGCGCCAGGCGCCGGTGCTCGATCGTGCGCGGCGAATAGCCCCGGATCGCCTCCCATTCCGCAAAGGCCGCCTGATAGGCGCTCATGAGGTTGGTCGTCGAGGCGATCGGCACCGGCTTGCTCTTGGCCGCCATGATCAGGCCGAAGCCGCCAAGGGATACGACAGGACCGCAGCACCATTGCGTAGGGCGTGCGTTTCCGGCATGTCGGCCGCTTCTTCCCCAGAACTCGTTGGATCCTGCGGCATTGCGGCGATCGGCGGGCGCCGACCAGTCCCCGACAACCCGCCGACCGCAGGCCGACCAGAGGCCGACCGCGCTTCGACCAATCCCGACCGCTCGCTGTCGTAGCCATGGGCGCGCAACCGGGCCACGTCGAGCAGGCCGGACAGATGGATTCCGGCAGCACCATCGCCGTCATAGAGCAGCTCATAGACATAGCCCTGGCCGCGTTCGGCCCGGTGCAGCAGCAGATATTCCAGCTCGGCCAAGCGCCCCAGATGCAGCTTCAGTTGGGTATCGCCCCAACCCGAGGTGTTGCGGATCTCCTTGCGCGTGAAGCGCAGGGCGCCGATCGGGATCTCGCGGATGCGGGCCTGCTCGCGCACATGGCCAATGACGGCAGAGAGCACGCGCCGCGTCTGCGGCGGCAGCTCGTCCAGGCTCCTTCCCAGCACCTCATGCGCCAGGCGGTTCGCCAGCTCGATATCCGCCAGCGTCACCTCGACGTAGTCGATCGCCCGGCCTTCGACCGCTACGCTGCGGATCGGCCGCTGGTGCTGGTGCAGCAGGGCAATTACATCGATCAGCGTCAGATACTTCTCGTGATCGCGCCGGGTCCGCGTCTGCCCGTCCAGGAATGTCAACTGATCGGCATAGGGATTGACCACGGCGAGCGGACGCAACAGGCGCTGCGCATTGCGATGCACCGCCAGCACCGATTGCCGCGCTTCGCGCCGGGTCAGCCCGGCCAAGGTCCGCTTCTCCGTTGCCGACGGTGAATCGCCCGCGTCTGCTCGCGGTCCTCATCGACCGTCAGCACCAGGCAGCGATTGAGCAGTTCCTCGTCCACGTCGATCGCCGTCGTGGTCATCATCAGCATGACCGGTCCCTCGACCCGGTATTCCTGGGTGACGAGGTTGCCGGTCTTGGGGTCCGATCCGGTGCTGGCGATGGTCAGCTCGCCCTCGGACTGCAAGAGCTTCAGGGCAATAGGATGCCCGTGCCGCACCGGCCTCCTCGGCAATCGCCAGGATGCGATGCTTGAGGCTGTCCTGGCCCATGTAGAACAGGCTCTGCCCGGTCATGGCGCTGTATTGGGTGCGATCCTCCTCCGGCATGAAGGCCAACACGGCATCCATGAGCGAGGATTTACCGGCGGCCGAGGACGATTGGATCACGACGGCGAGCGGTGCCGTGAGCTTGCGCGACACGGCCGCGAGGTAGCCGACCAGCTTGTTGGTGTCCTCGCCGACGATGCCGCAGGCCGCGAAGTCGGCGAGAATGCGGCCCGGCAGATCGGGCGCGCGCAGCAGATCGAGAGCGGCCTGGCGCTCGATCTCGTCCATGGCATGAGAAGCCGGCTCCCTCGGCGCCGTCGCCTGGCGGATCGCGGCGTCCTGCAGCTCCTCGAGCTTGCACAGAACGCGGCCGAGATCGGTCTTGAGCACCGCTTCGGCAATTTGCAGCTCTATCGCCGCCTGAGCGATGAAGCCGGCGCGCGCCCGGGCGTTGTAGAGGTCGAGCGTATCGACGTGGAACGTCCTCACCGGACGCCACAAGCAGATTGATCTTCAGCACGTCGAAGGCGAGGTTCCGCGCCAAGCCCCGGATTCTCCAGCGCCGATCGCCGAAGACCATGACGGTTTCCGCCTCGCTCACCTCGCCGCGATCTCGCGCGGAGCATCGGGAACGCGCGCCGCCGGCAAGGCCGGTGTGGGGGGCAACTCTTCCTTAGCGGCTAAAGGGATGATGGCCGGTTCAGTCGATGCCGGTTCCGGCACGGCGACCGGAACAGGGGCGCGCTCCGGCGCCTTGCCCTCACCCAGCCAGACCGCTGTACGGATCAGCACGCCCAAGGATTTGGCGGCCGGCGTCACCTTGAGCGCGTAGGCGTTGGCATCGAGCCCCTTCGGGAACTCGATCCGATAGCATTCGATCCCGGCCGCTTTCAAGCCGCTCGGCGACCTTGGCGGCGCCACGCTCGCCGGCCTCGTCCCGGTCGAACGCAATCAAAACCCGGCGCACACCATGCCGGGCGAAGGCGGCCAGATGATCCTCGGTCAGCCCTTCGACGCCATAGGCGGCAGTGACATTGCGATAGCCGGCACACCAAAACGTCATGGCGTCGATCAACGCCTCGCACAGGATCACTTCGCCGCCGCTCGCTGCAATGCCGTCCAGGTTCCAGGTCCCGGCATGCGGGCCGGGCAGATACAGATGCAGCGGCGTGCCTTTGCGCAGGTCGTTCCGGATCTTGCGGCCGTACATCTCGACGACGTTGCCCGCCTCGTCGACGATCGCACGACCAGGCTGCCGGTGAAGTGCTCATGCCCGCTCTCGCGCATGATGCCGATCCGCTCCAGCCGGCTCCGCGCCTCCGCACCGCTCTTGCGGTTCTTCTCGGGCAGGCGCAGCCCCAAGGTCCGATTGGCGAAGCCGAGCTTGAACCGCTCGATCAGCTCGGGATGCCGAAGCCCGCGCGCCTCCAGATAAGCCAACGCGTCGGGCGTCTCCTTCAGGGTCTGGTGATAGTAGCCGGCCACCTGGCCGAGCAGCACCTGGTCATCCGCGTCCAGGCTGACCGGCGGCGGCAGCGTGCGGGCGGTGCTGCGCTTCACCGCCTCGGCCGAGATCGGCGGCGCACCCTCGCGCAGCAGCTCGACCGCATGGCGGAACGACACGCCGCGGCGCTTCATCACCCAGTCGATCGGGCCGCCGGCAGCACTGCAGCCGAAGCAATGGAACAGGTTCTTGCTCGGCGTCACAATCAGCGACGCCGTGTCGTCCGCATGGAACGGGCAGCGCGCCGCGTAATCCTTGCCCCGCTTCTCCAGCGCCAATCCAGCCTCCTCGACCAGGCGCACCAGCGAGATTTCTTGCCTTAGCCGCTCGATTTCGGACTCGGGAATGCGTGCCATGCTCGACCCCTTGAAGATTTTTTATCAAGCAAGAATGCTTGATCCTGTAGCGGGCGCGCTGTATCGTGTCAAGCACATCAAGCGGACGATAGAGCATGCAGGCGTGGCAATCTCCCGGAGCATCCGGCAACATGGCTATATTCGAAGCAATCAGCGTGACTGAGGTGCTGGATATGGCCGAGCCAATGGCAGGCTTTGCGGAGCGTTTGCGCGAGCTGCGCAAGCAAAAAGATCTGTCGCAGACCGAACTCGGACAGCGCGCCGGGCTCCACTACACCCATATCGGCCGCTTCGAGCGCGGCGCCTCGCGGCCGAGCGGCGATACGCTCAAACGCCTGGCCGATGCGCTCGACGTGACCAGCGACTATCTGCTCGAAGGAGCCGCCGACGAGGCGGCCAAGGCGAAGTTCGCCGATCGTGAACTCTTGAAGCAGTTCCAGGAAGTCGAGCGCCTGCCCGATGCCGACAAGCATGTCGTCAAGATCCTGCTCGATGCCTTCCTGACCAAGAAGCATTTGCAGACCCTGATGCGCTGAGGAGAAACCCCATGCCCAATGCCCAAGCCCTCTTGGAGAAGATCCAAGCGCTGCCGGTCGAGCGGATCGCCGAGGTCGAGGATTTTATCGACTTCATCTCGGCCAAGACCCGGCGCCTGGCCGCCCTCGACCGCCTGCTCGCCATCGCCCCAGCACTCGAAGCGGCCGGCGTGCCGCCCATGAGCGAGGACGAGATCCAGGCCGAGGTCGATGCCGTGCGCGCCGAGCGGCGCCAGCGCCGGGGCAGCCTTGCGCATCGTTCTTGACACCAACGCCGTGCTGTCAGCGCTCCTCTGGCGCGGGCCGCCGCATCTCGTCTTCCAGGCCGCCCGCCAACAGGAGCACCTGCGGCTCTTCACCAGCACCGTGCTGCTGGAAGAGCTGGCCGAGGTGCTGATCCGTCCCTCGCCGGCAAAGCGCCTGGCCCTCATCGGCCGCACTGCCCGCGACGTGCTGGCCGATTACGTCGAGGCCGTCGAACTGGTGACGCCGCTAGCAACGCCGCCGGTCATCGCCGCCGATGCCGATGACGACCATGTCATCGCCGCAGCAGTCGCGGCCGACGCCGACCTCATCGTGTCCGGCGACCATCACCTGCTCGATCTCGGCAGCCATCAGGGCATCCGCATCCTCACCCCGGCCGCAGCACTCGCAATCATCGCCCCATGAACCAGCGCAGGATCAGCGCCGAAGAGATGGAACGGCGCCGGGAAGCGCTCCGTCAGGCCGATGCCAGCAACCGCATCGAGGGCGTGTTTCGCAAGCCCGAGACCGATCCGATATTCGAGGCGTTCATTCGCGGCGAGATCGAGGTCGAGGAGATCCACCCCCGGCTCAAAGCCCTGAACAATCACCCCCTCATGATCAGGCTTGCACCGACCAAAGCCTATCGGGCGCATGAGCGTCACAGCGAAGAACCGGAACCACCCAGCGCCTCCCCTTGAAGGCAACAAGCGCCGGGACGGCGCTGCCGAGAGGCCCGCCGGCGGCGCGGACGGCGCTTGCTCCGGGAGCTGAATCTTGGATCGCGGCAGGGATTGGGCCAGCGCGTGGGATTGCGTCAGAGCCAACAGGCTGACTGCAATCAGACTCGTGATGCCGCGCGATCGGCGCATAATGGGCCCCCCTCGTTTCATTTTGCCCGGCGATGATGGCCGGTTAACGGCGGCGGTCAAGCCGCTGCCTGCTTCCTGCACGGCAGGGTCGCGTCGGCGCGCCCTGCCGCGCTACCGTACCGACGGATTGCACGCCGAGACAGGGCGATGTCTATACCGATCAATGCCCATTGCACGCAATACACCCTGCTGCCAGTTGATTTTCCCCATGAGTTTAAGGGCTTGCGGGATCGGGCCGATCCGGAACCGGCGGAACAGCTCGATGATGTCGTCGGCTTTGTGCTGAGTCGCGGCGGGAAGAAGACGATGCGGGTCAAAGACCACGTCACGCACCATCTGCAGGGAGGCCGGCTCCATGTCAGCCTGACTGTCGGAAGATCAGCTCGACACATTCATGCCTGGGTCCGGGTGAGCCTTGCAGCGTCCCCTATAGGAGACTTATTCGTCCACAGGCCTCGCCAGGTTTCGGTGGATTCGGTCCGGGCCGATATGCACCGTGGGTATTGGAAAGTCCGGCGCCGGATCGCCACATCTGGCACCAATTAAAATGGAGGGAGAACGTGGCCAATTACCGCAAGACCTCGGAGGCGATTTCGCGGCTGTCGCCGGAGCAATACCGCGTGACCCAGCAAAGCGGCACCGAGCGGCCCGGAACGGGCGAATACCTCTACAATAAAGAACCCGGCATCTATGTCGATATTGTCTCGGGCGAGCCGCTCTTCGCCTCGTCCGACAAATTCGAATCCGGCTGCGGCTGGCCGAGCTTCACCAAGCCGATCGAGCCGGCCAATGTGAACGAACTCCGCGACATGTCGCATGGCATGATCCGCACCGAAGTGCGCTCGTCCTCCGGCGACAGCCATCTGGGCCACGTCTTTCCCGATGGCCCGGAAGACCGCGGCGGCCTACGCTATTGCATCAATTCGGCCTCGCTGCGCTTCGTCCCGCGCCACGAGATGGAAGCCGAAGGCTACGGGGCCTATCTCGACCAAGTGGAGGACATCTGATGACCGAGGAACGTGCTGTCCTCGCCGGCGGCTGCTTCTGGGGGATGCAGGATCTGATCCGGCGCCTCCCCGGCGTGATCTCGACCCGTGTCGGCTATAGCGGCGGCGAGGTGCCGAACGCCACCTACCGCAATCACGGCAACCACGCCGAAGCGATCGAGATCATCTTCGATCCGGCCAAGACCAGCTTTCGGTCGCTGCTGGAATTCTTCTTCCAGATCCACGACCCGTCCACGCTGAACCGCCAGGGCAACGACCGAGGCGCCAGCTATCGCTCCGCGATCTTCTACACCAGCGAGGAACAGAAAGCGGTCGCGCTCGACACGATCGCCGATGTCGACGCCTCCGGCCTGTGGCCCGGCAAGGTCGTGACCGAGGTCACGCCAGTCAGCGATTTCTGGGAGGCCGAGCCCGAGCACCAGGACTATCTGGAGCGGATCCCGAACGGGTATACCTGCCACTTCGCCCGGCCGAATTGGAAGCTGCCGCGCAGGGCGCAGGTGGCGTAAGAGACCAGACGTAGCGACGCCAGGACAGAGGACCGTCTTCGGCTCGGCACGAGTTCGTGTCGAAGACGGTCCGTGAATACCAGCCGGCATCCACACCACCAGCCGATTGGGAACCGCCGCTACCCCTCCCCCGCCAGCTGCTCCCGGATCAGCTCCGACAACTGATCGAGCGTCGTCTGCGACTTGACCAGCACCGCGACCAGTTCGTCACGGCGGTCGGGGTTCACCTCCTGGGCCGAGAACAGCACGGTCGGGGGCCTCGGCCCGTCGCCGTCGAGCAAAGCCAGGCCTGAACCATCAATCAGGCCGACATCGAGGATCATAAGATCGATCCCGCCAGCGCCCAGCACGCCGCGTGCCTCGGCCACGGTCGAGACCGCGGTGATGTCGGCCAGATCGCGCACGGCGAAATTCACCAGGCGGACAATATCGGGATCGTCCTCGACATGGAGCAGGCGCGGCTTGGCGCCGCCCCGTTGGGGGATCATGCGCAACGCGTGCAACAGGCGCGACTGGTCGACCGGCTTGCCGAGCCAGTCGATGATGCCGAGCACCTCGCCTTCGAGCGTCGCGGCCTTGCCGGCCGGGCTGTCGACCCAGGCGGAGACGATGATCACCGGCATCTCGGCGTGGCGCGGATCCTCGCGCACACGGCGCAGCAGCGACATGCCGTCGGCATCGGGCAAGGCGAGGTCGAGGGTCATGGCGTCGTAGCGCTGCTCGGCCAGCAGGCCGATCGCCGCGTCGGCGGTCGCGGCACGGTCGGTGCCGTAGCCGCCCTGCTGTAGCTGCCAGGCCAGGATGCGGGCAACGTCGGCATCGTCCTCGCAGATCAGCACGCGCGGCGTCAGCGACCTTTCACCGGCATCTTCCAATCGCGGCCGGCGGCGCGGCAGCTCGACGAAGAAGGTCGAACCGCGGCCGTAATCCGATTGGAACGAGACGCTGCCGCCATGGCGCTCGACGATGCTCTTGACGATGCTCAGGCCCAGTCCGGTGCCGCCCTTCTGGCGATTATCGGCCGTGTCGGCCTGGGCGAATTTCTGGAAGATACGGTCGCGGAAAGCTTCGGGAATGCCGCGTCCGCGATCCTCGACGGCGATGCGCACCATGGCGTCGGCGACCGCGGCCGAGACCGTCACCACCCCGCCGGAGGGTGAAAACTTCACGGCATTCGCGATGAGATTGGTCAACACCTGCATCAACCGGTGCGGATCGGCCCAGAGCGTGGCGTCCGCCGGCGGACCGACCAGTTCGAGCCGTACGCCGAATTTGCGGGCGAATTCGAGATTGTCGGCGAGGGCACGCTGCAGCAGCACGGACAGATCGACGGCCGCGAACTCGAACACCATCTTGCCGTCCTCGATCCGCTCCAGATCGAGGATATCGTTGATCAGCCGGGTCAGCCGCTCGCAATTCGAGCGCGCGATGGTCAGCAGCGCCTGAGCCTTGGGCGGCAACTCTCCCGCGGCTCCGCCGCCCATCAGGCTGAGCGCACCGGAGATCGAAGTCAGCGGCGTGCGCAGCTCGTGGCTGACCGTCGAGACGAACTCGTTCTTAACCCGCTCCAGCGCGCGACGGTCGGTCACGTCGCGCACGGCGGCAACGAACAGGCGGCTCGACCCGAGCAGCGTCTCGGTCAGCGCGATTTCCATCGGAAAGATCGAGCCGTCGGCCCGTCGGCCTTCGATCTCGCGCACCGTCCCGATGACCCGCGAGCGGCCGGTCGCGACATAGCGCTCCAGATAACCGTCATGGGCCGAAGCATAGGGCTCCGGCATCAGCATGCGGACGTTCCGCCGCATCACCTCGTCGGGCGCGTAACCGAAGATGCGCGCGGCGGCACGGTTGTAGCTTTCGATCGAGCCGGACGGATTGATCGTGATGATGCCGTCGAGCACGCTGTCATAGATCGCAGCGAGGCGGCCCTCGCGCTCGACCAGCCGGGAGGCCGCGGCACGCAGCTCGCTCTCCAGCCGCTTGCGGTCGGTGATGTCGCCGATCGTGACCATGATGCCGTCGCCCATCGGCACGGCGACCAGCCGATACCAGCGCGGGCCGATCTCGACCTCGTTCACCTCGCGCTCGGCCTCGAACAGCTCACGGGTGCGGATGACGCGCTCGAATTCGTCGCGCATCCGATAATGCTCGGTATCGACCAGCAGGTCGTCCAACGAGGCGCCGATCAGCGACGCAAGCGACCGGCGGCGTAGCCTGGCCGCGGCGTGATTGCCCATGACGCAGCGGAATTGCTGGAGTCTGCCGTCGGGGTCGCGCTCGGCCTCGAAGGCCAGGATGCCGTCGATCGAACTGTTGAGCACGGCGTCGAGCAGGAGACGCTGTGCTTCGACCCGCTGGCTGCTCGTCACCAGATCGGCCTGGGTCTGCTTCAGCGACGTGATATCGGCAAAAGTCGCGAACCGGGTGATGCCGGCTGCGGCGCCGTTGGTTCCGGGCAGTGCCGTGCCGACCGCGATCAGTGCCCGCCTCGTGCCGTCGGGCAGCTGGACGACTACCTCGCCGGCTGCGTTCGGCACCGGACCGTTGCCGAGATAAAGGTCGAGCGCCGCACCGCTCTCCGCTGCGAGCCGGTCGACCGCCAACCCGGTCAGCCGATCGCCCGGCCGGCCGATCAGCGCGGCAAAGGTCGCGTTCGCTCGCCGTATCGTGCCGTCCGTGCCGGTCAACCGATGCCGACCTGCGCATGGTCGAAGATCGAGCCGATCAGCCGCTCGCTGTCGCGCAACCCAGTCTCGGCCGCCCGGCGGCGGCGCAGCATCGAATAGGCCAGCAGGCAGCCGATCGCGAGGATCGCCAGCAAGACGGCGCCGACGACGATCGACCCCCGAACGAGCCAGGTCGAGATGCCGTTGGCGCGGACCCGGCGCTCGTGCAGATCGGCCCGCTCGGCATCGCGCATGCCATGGAGCGCGATCTCGATCGTGTCGAACAGTGGCGGATCGTCGCCCCGCACCAGCAGCGCCACGGCCCGATCATGGGCGCCGGCCTCGAGGTAGCTCGTGACGCGGGCCAGCCGATCGGTCTCCTGACCGATCAGCGCCGAGACGTTGCGGAACCGGTCGAGCTCCGGCGGCTGAGCCGCGATCAGATCGCGCAGCGCCGAGAGACGGCTGCCGATCACCGGCAGTTCGGATTGGTAGTGTTCGAGATCGCGCCGATCGCCGGTCAGCGCATAGGCGCGCGCGCCGTCCTCGCCATCGCGCAACGCCTCTTCAACGCCGACCAGCGCATCGACGACGTCATGAGTATGCCGGATCGAGACCAACTCTTCGCGCAGCCCGGTCTGCGTCCAGACGACCAGCGTCAGACTGCCGAGTACGATTGCGACCGTCGCGGCGACGATCGAACCGCCTGCTATCCGCTCGACCCGCCGCATGCGCCCCCCTGCCGTCGGCTCGCCGGCGCGTATGTGCCGCTGGCACCGGAACTACAGCACGAACTCAATCTACAAAGCCGAGCCGGGCTTTGACAACCCCGCGCAACCCGGCAGGGCGAATGACCATCACCATGGAATAGTAAAAAAGTTCGTTATTTGGCGATATTTTACCCGTACTGTGCCCACTCTCGCCCGCCCGGAGGAATCGATGGTCGGTCTTCGCCTGCGTACGCTGTTGACCGGCTTGGTTGTTCTGATCGTTTGTATCGATTCCGCCCCGGCACAGGAATGCCGTGTCGCGGCGCTGGCCGGCAATCCGGAATGGGCGCCTTTCTCCGTCACGGATACTGAGGGCCAGCTCAGCGGCGCCGGCTACGACATTGCCCGAGCAGCGCTCGCTAGTCTCGGCGTGGAAATCCGCATCGGCGAGTCTCAGCCCTGGAACCGCATCCTCGCCTCGCTCGAAGCCGGGCGCGTCGATCTGGTGGTCAGCGCCTATCGCGATGCCGAACGGAGCCGGAGATTTCTCTATACCGACGCCTATGCCGACGATCCGATTGCCGTCTTTACCAGGGCGACGGCGACCTTTCCCGTTGCCGGGCTGGCCGATCTGGCCGGACGCACCGGCGTCGTCTCGCTCGGCAGCAATTTCGGCGCGGAGATCGCCGGTTTCCTGCGCGACAATCCGGCTATCACGGTGAATGACAGCCGGGAGGGAATGTTCCGGCAATTGCTGACGACGCGGGTCGATTACGCGATCCTGTCGCAGCGCAACGGCGAGCACATCCTGGCCCGGCTCGGCCTCGCCGGCACGATCGTGCCGGCCCCCGCACCCGTTGGCGGTCAATCCGGTCCATATGATGCTCTCGCGGCAATCGCCCTGCGCCGGACGGCTCGGCGCCCTGAACGACGCCCTGGCCGAGCTGCGCCGCGACGGCACGATCGACCGCCTGATCGCCGCTGCCGAAAGCTCCTAGCTAGACCCGCTCGATCAGCATGGCGATGCCCTGGCCGACGCCGATGCACATGGTGCAGATCGCGCGCTTGAGACCCTTGGCCTCGAGTTCGAACAAAGCCGTCGTCACCAGCCGGGCGCCGCTCATGCCGAGCGGATGGCCGAGTGCGATGGCGCCGCCATTCGGGTTCACATGCGGTGCGTCATCGGGCAGGCCCAGATCGCGCGTGACGGCGAGCGCCTGGGCCGCGAAGGCTTCGTTCAATTCGATCACGTCGATCTGACCGAGAGTAAGGCCGACCCGGGCCAGAAGCTTCTTTGTCGCCGGCGCCGGGCCGAAGCCCATGATGCGCGGCGGCACGCCGGCAACCGCGGTCGATACGATGCGCGCACGCGGCGTGAGGCCGTTGCGCGCCGCCGCATCTGCCGAGGCGACGATCACGGCGCAGGCGCCGTCATTGACGCCGGACGCGTTGCCGGCCGTCACGGTCCCACCGGCGCGGAACGGCGTCGGCAGCTTGGCCAACCGCTCCAGCGTGGTCTCTGGCCGCGGATGCTCGTCGATGACAACCTCGACCGTTTCGCGGCCATGCGGCACCGGCACGGCGACGATCTCGCGCACGAACCGGCCGGATGCGAGCGCCGCGCCGGCGCGTTGCTGCGAGCGCCAGGCGAAGGCATCCTGGTCGGCGCGCGCAATGCGAACTCGGCCGCGACGTTCTCCGCCGTCTCCGGCATGGAATCCGTGCCGTATGCCGCATGCATCTTCGGATTGACGAAGCGCCAGCCGATCGTCGTGTCGTACATCTGATGGTCGCGCGCGAAGGCGCTCGTCGCCTTGCCCATGACGAAGGGAGCGCGCGACATGCTCTCGACCCCGCCGGCCAGCATCAGCTCGCCATCGCCGGCCCGGATCGCGCGCGCCGCCATGGCGATCGCCTCCATGCCGGAGCCGCACAACCGATTGACCGTGGCGCCCGGCACGCTGTCCGGCAGCCCGGCCAGCAGCAACGCCATGCGCGCAACGTCGCGATTGTCCTCTCCCGCTTGATTGGCGCAGCCATAGATCACGTCGTCGACTGCCTGCCAATCGAGCCCGGCATGGCGCGCCTTGAGCGCAGCCAGCGGCACGGCGGCCAGATCGTCGGCCCGCACCGCGGCGAGCGAGCCGGCATAACGGCCGATCGGCGTGCGGACGGCATCGCAGAGAAAGGCTTCAACGGTCATGGCGTCCTCGGATCTCTTGTTCGTTGGCGCATAATAGGCGCCGAGCGACGGGGCTGTCACCCCGCTCGGCAGCAGGTTATTCGACCATCGACCGGGTGATGTCGGCACCGCAGGCCGTCAGCTTTTCCGCCATTCCGTCATAGCCGCGGTCCAAATGGTCCAGCCCGCTGAGCACTGTGTCGCCTGCAGCGGCCAAACCCGCCAGCACAAGCGCGGCCGCCGCGCGGACATCGGTCGCCATCACGCGCGCACCCTGCAGGCGCTTGACGCCGCGGACCCAGGCGGTCCTGCCATGGATCGAGATGTTCGCGCCCATCTTCCTCAGTTCGTCAACATGCCTGAATCGCTGCTCGAAAATGGTTTCGGTGATGGCGCTTGCTCCCTCTGCCGTCGCGAGCATCGCCATGACGGGAGATTGCAGATCGGTCGCAAACCCCGGAAAGGGGCGGGTCTGGATATCGATGCCGACCAGCCCGGCGACCGAACGGCGCGCAATCAGGCCGGTCGCCGCCGGCTCGAATTCTATGCCTGCAGCGGCAAGCATCGGCCCGGCCACCCCGAGCAGATCGACCCTAGCCCCCTCGATGAGAACCTCACCATCCGTGACCGCTGCGGCGCAGGCGATGGTGCCGAGTTCGACCCGATCCGGCATGACGCGATGAACTGCCCCGGCCAATGGCTTGTCGCCCTGAACGACGAGCACGCTGCTGTCCGCGCCGGCGATCCGCGCTCCCATCGCGATCAGACAGCGGATCAAGTCGCCGATCTCAGGTTCGCGCGCCGCATTGTGAATGACGGTCCGCCCCGTCGCTGCAGTAGCGGCAAGCAGCAGGTTCTCGGTCGCGCCGACGGAAGGCTGCGGCAGAATGATCTCAGCGCCGCGCAGGCCGCGCGGCGCCTTGGCATGAATCAATCCGCCCACGAGATCGATTTCCGCCCCCATGGCGCGCAGTCCGGCGAGGTGAAAATCGATGCCGCGCAAGCCGATGGCGTCGCCACCCGGCATGGGCAGAGACGCCTCGCCGCAGCGCGCGAGCATGGCACCCAGGAGAAGGACGGATGCCCGCATACGGCCGACGAGGTCCCCGTCGATTCGCCCGGGACGTACATGATCCGCACACAAAGTCAGCGCCAGACCGTTGTTGTCGGCGGACCAGCTCAGCCCGACCCCGAGTCCCTGCAACAGATTGGACAGCACGGCCACGTCGAGACTGGCCGGCACGTTGTGCAAGGTTACGAGATGCGGGGTCAGCAGGGCCGAAACCATGAGCGGCAGAACCGCATTCTTCGCCCCGCTGATCGGGTAGGTACCGACAAGCCGGTTTCCGCCGCGGATCACAAGGCTGGTTCCCGGACGCGAGCGCCACCAAGGCGATGCGGCCAACAACGAAGTGTCGGAAGCTTGGCTCATGAGAGGGGGTTCCGGGAATCCGAGAGCGCCCCCCGTCTCCGTTACGGTGGGCAGACACTGGAACTTAACTCAAAAGCCTAGGTCGCCAATCATCAACAGCGTCGGCTGATCGAGCAGCCGACACTGTTGATTATGTCCTCACTTCCCGAGCGGCATCGTCAATTCCGTCTCGTTCGTGTCCACCACGAACACCGCGAGCAGCTTGGCCGGCTTTGTCTCGCTGGCATTGGCGCTGACGCTGTGCCGGTCGCCGGGCAGTTCGGAGAAGCTCTGTCCGGCCTCATAGGTCGTCACCGGTCCGTCGTTGACCTGGCTGCGGATCGCCCCCTCGAGCACGGTCGCGTAGATGAAGGCGGATTTGGCGTGCGTATGGCCAGGCGAATAGCCGCCCGGACCGTATTCGACGAGCACGCTTTTGATGCTCTTGCCGGGAACGTTCGGCAACTCGTGCTGATAGACGAGGGTCACCTTGGCGTTCTCCGGCTTCGGTGCATCCGCGAGGGCACTGCCGAACGGCAAGGCTGCGATAAGCAGCGAACAGAAAATTCGTTTCATGGAGCCATCCTTCGGTTTGGCGGCTGCAGGATCAGCCCGCAGCCTGTGAGCGTCGGAGCCATACGCCTAAACCGATGCGGCCGAGGCGCGCCTCCCCCAATGGCACGAGCGAGCGCTCCTCGACCCGGCCGCCCCAGTAGCGGGCCTCGGGGTCACACACCACCTCGCGCGTGTCGCCGACCGCCTTCAGATAGCGGGCGATGATCTCGTCGAACGGCGCTCGTTCCGGGCCGGCGATCTCGACGATGCCGCCTCGCGGCGCCGCAAGCGCCACCTCGGCGATGATCGGAGCAATATCGTCCGCCGCGATGGGCTGGAACAGGCAGGGAGGAAGCCTGACTTTGCTTCCATCCGTAGCGGAATCGGCGATGCCGCGGAGGAATTCCAGGAATTGGGTCGCGCGGATGATGGTGTAGGGGATGCCGGACGCCGTGATCAGTTTCTCTTGGGCGACCTTGGCGCGGAAATAGCCATTGTCGCTCCGGTCGGTTCCGACGATGGAGAGCGCGACGTGGTGCCGGACGCCCGCTGCAGCCTCCGCGGCGAGAAGGTTGCGCCCGGACGTCTCGAAAAACTCCAGCACCGCCCTGTCTTCGAACGAGGGCGAATTGGAGAGGTCGACGACCACCTGTGCGCCGGCCATGGCCTCTTTGAGGCCCTCGCCGGTGATGCTGTTGACGCCGCTTTGAGGCGAAGCGGCGACAACGTCGTGGCCGCCCCGGCGCAGAATGGCGACGGTCTTCGAGCCGATCAGGCCGGTGCCGCCGATGACGACAATCTTCATGGTTTATCCTTCCTTATCGATAACTGGCAGCTCTAAATTGCATCGAACGCCAGCGATGAAATATGCGGCAGGCTCGTTCGTTAATCGCCGGACGCGGGCCACCGTTCCGCGGCGCCACAAGTCGAGCCGCACGGGTCTTTCTCGGAGCGTCCGGCAGAAGCAGAGAAAGAAATCAGGCAATTTGTCGTCGAGCGGGCCTGAGGTCCGCTACGCCTAGGCCGGGTCGCGCGCCTTCTTGCCGACCCGCGCGGTGCGACCGTCGACGCGCCGGTCGATCCAATCCTGGACGTCGGCGAGGAACTGTCCTGGCGCCTTGCGGCTGAAGCGGGACGCCACGTCGCCCAGCGTCTGCGCCGCCAGCGCCTGACGCATCGCCTTTTCGGCCTGCAGCATGACCGCGTGAACAGCGCAAGTGCCTGCCATGGCCCAGTCCGGCGGGCGGTCACCGAATACGGCGCAGCGGCCGCGCACGCCCTGGCAATCGAACAAAGGCTTTTCGCCTTCGATCGCATCGACGATCTCGAGAAAGCTGATCTTGTCGGCCGGGCGCGCGAGCCGGTAGCCACCGCGCACGCCCTCGCTCGCCGCGACGATCCCCGCCTTCTCCAGCTTGGGAAAGATCTTGGCGAGAAAGCTGGGCGATATTACCTGCAGATCGGCGATGTCGCGGCTGCTCAACGGCTTGTCCTCGTTGGCGACGAGCCAGAGCAGGCCGTGGATCGCGTACTCGACGCTGGTGGTGATGTGTGCCATAACGCAGACATACTTTGTCTGCGTTTATAGGTCAATCAAAAAAAACGCGGACAAAGTCTATCCTCGTTAAGCGCCCAGCACTCAAGGCCGAATACGGCCGTTGAGGGATGGCAGCCGGGAGGCATTGCCGGTCGCTCGGACGATATCCATCATTGCCCTATCTGCACGCTGATGCTGTATTCTCGGCCACGCCGCGAAAGCGAGAACAAAGTCGCGACCGGTAGGGAGCAGAGATGCGTAACAGGGTGGTTTTGGCGTTGCTGGTGATCGGCTTCGCCGTCGCCGGCTGGTTCGGACTGAGCGGATCGACCACCGCACAACCATCTGCCGGTCAGGCCGGGCCGCCGCCGGTCCCGGTCACCGCCGATACCGCGCGCAAGCAGGACGTCCCGGTCTTTCAACTCGGCCTCGGCCAAGTGCAGGCCTACAACACCGTGACCATCCATGTCCGGGTCGACGGCGCGCTCGACAAGGTCGCCTTCAAGGAAGGCCAGGACGTCAAGGAAGGCGATCTGTTGGCGCAGATCGATCCGCGCCCATTCCAGGCCGCGCTCGACCAGGCAGCAGCGACCAAGGACAAGGATGCGGCCCAGCTGGCCAACGCGGAGCGCGACCTCGACCGCTACGTCACGCTGGCGCCGCAGAATTTCACCAGCAAGCAGGTGCTCGATACGCAGCGCGCGCTGGTCGCACAGCTGTCGGCGCAGATCAAGGCGGACCAGGCGGCGATCGACAACGCCAAGGTCCAGCTCGGCTACACCACCATTACCTCGCCGCTGACCGGCCGGACCGGCATCCGGCTGATCGACCAGGGCAATATCGTCCATGCCGCGGATGCGGGCGGGCTGGTCGTGGTGACGCAGCTGCATCCGATCTCGCTGATCTTCACCCTGTCGGAGACGCTGCTGCCCGCCGTCACCAAGGCGATGGCCGCCGGCCAGCTCAAGGTCGAGGCGTGGAGCCAGGACGACAGCCTGAAGCTCGACGAGGGCAGCGTGGCCCTTATCGACAATCAGATCGATCCCAGCACCGGCACGATGAAGATCAAGGCGACCTTCCCGAACGAGGCGTTGACGCTGTGGCCGGGGCAGTTCGTCAATGCCCGCCTGCTGCTCGAAACGCGGCATGACGGCGTCACGGTCCCGGTGTCGGCGATCCAGCGCGGCCCGAACGGCACCTTCGCCTGGGTCATCAAGCCGGACAAGACGGTGGAAATGCGGCCGATCAAGGTCGGTTATACGACCAGCGACACGGCACTGATCGATAGCGGCCTCACCGCTGGCGAGGTCGTCGTCGTCGAGGGCCAGTACCGGCTGGTGGTCGGTGGCCCGGTCGAAGCGACGATGCAGCCGCCGAAGCAGACTGCCGCGGCGCAGGGTTCGGCGAAATGAGCATCTCGACGCCGTTCATCGAGCGGCCGATCGCCACCTCGCTGCTGATGGCCGGGCTGTTGCTGGTCGGGCTGGTCGCCTATCCGCTGCTGCCGGTGGCCCCGCTGCCGCAGGTCGATTTCCCGACCATCTCGGTCGCCGCCAGCTTCCCCGGCGCCAGCCCCGAGACCATGGCGTCCTCCGTGGCGACGCCGCTCGAAACGCAATTCTCGCAAATTGCCGGCGTCAGCCAGCTGACTTCGACCAGCGTGCTGGGTTCGACCAGCATCACGGTGCAGTTCGACCTGAACCGCAACATCGACGCCGCCGCGCAGGACATCCAGGCCGCGATCAACGCCGCCGGCGGCTTCCTGCCAAAGAACCTGCCGACGCCGCCGACCTATCGCAAGGTCAACCCGGCCGACAGCCCGGTGCTGATCTTCGCGGTGCAGAGCAAGAGCTTGCCGCTGACCGTGGTCGACGACTACGCCAACAACATCCTGGCGCAGCAGATCTCGCAGATCTCCGGCGTGGCCCAGGTCTTCATCTTCGGCGAGCAGAAGCCCTCGGTCCGGGTCCAGGTCGATCCGGCCAAGCTGGCCGCGATGGGACTGTCGCTGGAGGATGTCCGCACCGTGCTCGGCAGCATCACGGTCGACCAGCCCAAGGGCAATTTCGACGGGCTCTACCAAGCCTTCACCATCTATGACAACGACCAGCTGTTCAACGCGGCGCAGTATCAGGACGTCGTGCTGGCCTATCGCAACGGCTCGCCGGTGCGGATCCGCGATATCGGCCAGGCCGTGGACGGTCCGGAAAATCTGCGGGCCAACTCGCTGCAGAACAGCAAACCCGGCCTCGGCATCGCCGTGTTCCGCCAGCCCGGCGCCAATGTCATCGGCGTCGTCGAGCGGGTGAAATCGGCCCTCCCGCATCTGCAGCTGGCCGTGCCGCCGGCACTCGAACTGACCATCCTGACTGACCGGACCAAGACGATCCGCGCCTCGGTCGACGATGTCGAAACCTCGCTGATGATCACTGTGGCGCTCGTCGTCGCCGTGATCTTCCTGTTCCTGCGCAATTTCTGGGCGACGGTCATTCCGAGCGTGACCGTGCCGCTGTCGATCGTCGGCACCTTCGCGGTCATGTATGTCCTGAACTACAGCCTCGACAACCTGTCGCTGATGGCACTGGTCATCTCGGTCGGCTTCGTGGTCGACGATGCCATCGTCATGATCGAGAACATCGTCCGCCATCTGGAGGAGGGGCTGACGCCGATGGCGGCCGCGCTGAAAGGCGCCGGCGAAATCGGCTTCACCATCATCTCGATCAGCCTGTCGCTGGTCGCCGTGTTCATCCCGCTGCTGCTGATGGGCGGTATCGTGGGCCGGCTGTTCCATGAATTCGCCGTGACCGTGACGGTGACGATCCTGGTCTCGGTCGTGGTCTCGCTGACCCTGACGCCGATGATGTGCGCACGCTTCCTCCAAGACGAGCGCGGGACCAAGCATGGCCGGCTCTATCTCATGATGGAGCGCTTCTTCGACGGTATGCGCGACGGCTATGCAGTCGGCCTGCGCTGGGTCCTGCGGCATCAGTTCTTCACGCTGATGGTGCTGTTCGCGACCATCGGCGCCACGGTGGCGCTCTATATCGTCATACCGAAAGGCTTTTTCCCGCAACAGGATACGGGCTTCGTCTTCGGTATCGGCGAAGCGGCGCAGGACGCCTCCTATATCCAGATGAGCGACCGCGCCAAGGCGGTATCGGACATCATCGCGGCCGATCCCGATGTCGAAAGCCTGGCCGATGCCGTGGGCCAATCCGGCAACCCCCCCAATACGGCGCGCTTCTTCATCAACCTCAAGCCCAAGCCGGGGCGGACCACCAGCGCCGACCAGATCATCGCCCGGCTGCGCGGCAATCTGGCCGGGTTACAGGGCATAAACGTGTTCCTGCAGGCCGCCCAGGACATCAATGTCGGCGGCCGGTTCAGCCGGACCCAATACCAGTACACCCTCGAAGACGCCGATCTGAACGAACTCAACCACTGGGCGCCACTGCTGCTCGACAAGATGAAGACCCTGCCGGCCCTGCGCGACGCGGCAACCGATCAGCAGAGCAATGCGGCAACCGTCACCATGACGATCGACCGGGTCGCCGCCGCGCGCTTCGGCATTCTGCCCCAGGTGATCGACGACACGCTCTACGACGCCTTCGGCCAACGCCAGGTGAACCAGTATTTTACCCAGCTGAACCAGTACCATGTGATCCTGGAGGTCGATCCCAAGCTGCAAAGCGATCCGACCGCGCTCGACAAGATCTACGTCAAATCACCGGCCACGGGCGGCATGGTGCCGCTGGCCAGCTTCGTGAAGCTCGACACGACGACGACCAACTATTTGTCGGTCAACCACCAGGGCCAGTTCCCGGCGGTGACGCTGTCCTTCAACCTGGCGCCGGGCGCGGCGCTGGGCGAGGCCGTGACGC
This sequence comes from Aliidongia sp., assembly GCA_037200015.1. Taxonomy (GTDB): domain Bacteria; phylum Pseudomonadota; class Alphaproteobacteria; order ATCC43930; family CGMCC-115725; genus JAXDMU01. The sequence goes on from JBBCHB010000042.1 coordinate 46,117, forward strand.
AGATCGAGCAGGCCGGGCGCGACATGCGGCTGCCGGCCGCCATCCTCGGCACCTTCCAGGGCAACGCCCAGGCCTTCCAGTCTTCGCTGGCGAGCCAGCCCTATCTGATCGCGGCCGCCCTTGCCGTCGTCTACATCATCCTGGGCGTGCTGTATGAAAGCTACATCCACCCGATCACCATCCTGTCGACCATCCCCTCGGCCGGCGTCGGCGCGCTGCTGATCCTGATGATATTCCACTACGATCTGTCGGTGATCGCGCTGATCGGCATCTTGCTGCTGATCGGCATCGTCAAGAAGAACGCCATCATGATGATCGACTTCGCGCTCGAAGCGGAGCGGCATCAGGGGCTGGAACCGGTCGAATCGATCTACCAGGCCTGCCTGATCCGGTTCCGGCCGATCATGATGACAACCATGGCCGCGCTGCTCGGCGGGGTGCCGCTGATGCTCGGCTCCGGCACCGGCGCCGAGATCCGCCAGCCGTTGGGCTTCGCCATCGTCGGCGGGCTTATCCTGAGCCAGGCGCTGACGCTCTACACAACCCCGGTCGTCTATCTCTACATGGACCGCCTGAACAACTGGCTCGAAAACCGCCGCGGCGCTCCGACGCCTCGCGGCCGCTCGACCGCGCAGAAGGCGCTGGCAGGGGAGTAGATCCTCTCTCGAAATCTTCGCGTGGGCGACAAAACACGCCGGCCTCGACGGGCCTCTAGCAATACCGGTCGGTTCCGCTCGATGCGGGTCCGACTGCGCCCAGCGTCGGCGCCGCCGCTCGGCGCACCCGCACCGCCTCCAGCGCCTGCCAATAGAGCAGACCGGGCAAGCCGATCGCCAGGTCCGGCAGGCGTTTGACCAGCGACAGGGCCACGGCGCTGGCGGGGCTGAGGCCGAACAGCGAGCCGAGCAGGATGAAGCCGCCTTCCTGGATGCCGAGCGCGCCCGGCACGGCGAAGCCGGCGCTGCGCACGGCCTGGCCGAGGCTTTCCAGCACCAGGGATTCACCGAGGCTGGGTTTGAGCCCCATGCGCGATAGCGCCAACCAGATCTCGGCCGTGCCGATCGTCCAGCTCAACAGGTGCAAAAGCGCGGCAAAGCCGAGCATTTCCGGGGCAGAATAGAGGCGTTTCAGGGCCGGCTGCAGGTCGAGCGGCCGCTCCAGACCGAGCCCCGGCCAGATCCGGCGCAAGGCGGCCAGACTGCGGTCGACCACGGCGAAGAGCCCGAAGCGCTGGGCCATGAAAAACCCGCCCAACGCCGGCACGGCCGCGACCACGCCCCAGCCCAGCTCGCGCACGACCGGCCCGTCGCCGAAGCCGAACCAGAGCACGGCGAGGCCGGTCAGCGCGAACAGACCTTGCGTCACAGTCTGCAGCAGGACATCGACCAGGATACCGGCCATGGCGAGACCCGGTGCCACGCCGGTATGGGCGAGCAGCCGGCCGCCGATCAGATCGCCGCCGATCTGTGCTGCCGGCAGCAGGCAGTTGATCGCTTCGCGCACGATGCGCAGGCCGATCAGCATGGCGGCCGGCCGATGCACGGCCGACCGGATCGCCGCGCCCCAGCCCAGCCCGGCGATGGTCAGCGCAACCAGCCGGATCGCGACAATCAGCGCCAAACCCCAGCCGACCGCCGCCACGCCGTGCACGATCTCGCCGAAGCCCTGGTAGATCACCAGGGCGGCGAACACGGCGACGCCGAGCGCCATGGCAAGAAACAGCGTCCAACGGATCACGGGCGAAACTCACTCCTGAAGCCTGAAGCCACGCCAGCCTCCGCCAGATCCGCGTACCCGGCAAGGGGCCTGACCGCCGCAGCCTCAGCCGGCTGCCCCGATATAGCGCTTGCGGTACTCGGCCGGCGAGACGCCGACATGCCGGGCGAAGATACGGCGCAGCGTGTCGGCGTTGGCGAAACCGCAGCGCGCCGCGACCTGCTTGGGTGCGTCATGGCCGGTCTCCAGCAGCCGGCGCGCCGCCGCGATACGGGCGGCCTCGACCCAGGCCGCTGGCGTGAGCCCGACTTCGCTATGGAACAGCCGGGCGAAGTGACGCGGACTGAGGCCGGCGCGCGCCGCAAGGCTTGGCACGCTGTGATCGCCGGCCGGGTTGGCGGCGATGAAGCGCTGCGCCTCCTGCAGGACGGAGCGGCCGACCGGCAAGGATTCGCCTTTGCGGCTGAACTGCATCTGCCCGCCTGCCCGCTTGAAATACATGATGAGCTGAGCCGCGATCTTCATGGCGATGTCGCGGCCCAGATCCTCCTCGACCAGCGCCAAGGCCAGATCGAGCCCGGCGGTGACGCCGGCGGCCGTCCGCAGCCTGCCGTCGCGGACATGGATCGCATCCGCCTCGACGGTCACGGCGGGATAGGAAGCGGCCAGGCGATCGGCAACCGCCCAATGAGTCGTGACCCGCTTGCCGTCGAGCAGCCCGGCCTGAGCGAGCAGGAAGGCCCCGCTGCACACCGAACCGAACCGCCGGACCGAGGGTGTCACGCGCTGCAGCCAGGCGATCGCAGCCGGCGCGAACCGCGTCTCGGCAGCATTCGGACAGCCGGCAACGAGCAGCGTATCGATCGGCTCGTCGGCCGACTGCCCGATGACCCAATCCGCCACCAGCCGCGCCCCGGACGAGCTGACGATGGCGCCCGGCGCGAGCGCCACGATTTGCAGATGATAGACGTCGCGCCCGGCCTGGACATTAGCCTCGGCAAAGACGTCGAGCGGCCCGGACACGTCCAGCAGTTGCACGCCGGGCGCGGCCAGGATCGCAATGGTTCTCAAGCTCGGCTTGGCCACGAATCCATGTCCTCCACGGACGGATAATGTCCGAATCTGGCGCCCTACGTCAATTGCTGCCGAACGTTGCAAGACAATATCATCTCCTATCGCCACCCGATGGAGATATGCCATGAATACCCTAATCGAGGCCGTCAGAATTCCCGATACGAACCTCGCCCGCGAAATAACGGAGCTGGTCCGTGATACTGAATCGTCGCTGTTGTTCCACCATTCCAGCCGCGTTTACTATTGGGCCGCGCTGGCCGGCGGGCAACGCGGCCTGAAATTCGACCCAGAATTGCTATATGCTGGCGCAATGTTTCACGATATGGGACTGACGCACCAGCACAGCAGCCCGCATGAACGCTTCGAAGTCGATGGCGCCAACGTCGCCCGCGACTTCCTGCGCAGCCACGGCATCGCGCAACAGGACATCGACACGGTCTGGACGGCGATCGCACTGCACACGACGCCGGGTATCCCCCAGCATATGCATCCAGTCGTCGCCCTCCTCACCGCGGGTGTCGAGATGGACGTGCTCGGTCTGAATTATACGGGCTACAGCGATGCGGAACGCGCAGCCGTCGTCGCCGCGCACCCGCGGACGGAGCATTTCAAAGAGGATATAATCCAGTCTTTCTACGACGGCATCAAACACAAGCCTGAAACGACATTCGGCAACGTCAAAGCCGACGTCCTCGCGGATAAGGACCCTTCCTTCAAGCGCGGCAATTTCTGCAGCGTGATCCGCGGTTCCGCCTGGCGCGGCTAGACCGGGCCAGGGCCTTCGTTCAAGCGGTTTCCCCAGCCCAGGAGACGATCATGTCCACGACCAAGCCGTTCACCAACGCCACTGGCGCGCCGGTCGCCGACAATACAAACATCATGACCGCCGGGCCGCGCGGTCCGGCGTTGCTGCAGGATATCTGGCTGATCGAAAAGATGGCCCATTTCGATCGCGAAGTGATTCCGGAACGGCGCATGCATGCGAAGGGCTGGGCGCCCATGGCACCTTCAAGGTCACCCACGACATCACGAAATATAGCCGCGCCAAGATCTTCAGCGAGATCGGCAAGGAGACGCCGCTGTTCCTGCGTTTCTCCAGCGTGGCTGGCGAGCGCGGCGCCGCCGATGCGGAACGCGACATTCGCGGCTTCGCGGTCAAGTTCTATACGGAAGAGGGCAATTGGGACATCGTCGGCAACAACACGCCGGTGTTCTTCTTCCGTGATCCGCTGCGTTTCTCCGACCTCAACCACGCGATCAAGCGCGACCCGCGCACCGGGTTGCGCAGCGCGGATAATAATTGGGACTTCTGGAGCCTGCTGCCCGAGGCGCTGCATCAGGTCACCATCGTCATGTCCGAGCGCGGCATTCCGAAGAGCTTCCGGCACATGCACGGCTTCGGCAGCCACACCTTCTCGATGATCAACGCGGCCAATGAACGGGTCTGGGTCAAATTCCATTTCCGGACCCAGCAGGGCATCGAGAATTTGACCGATGCCGAGGCCGAAGCCATCGTCGCCAAGGATCGCGAAAGCCATGGCCGCGACCTGCTGACCGCGATCGAAGCGGGCAATTTCCCGCGCTGGACGCTGGCCATCCAGGTCATGACCGAGGCCCAGGCCAGGACCCACAAGCACAACCCGTTCGATCTCACCAAGGTCTGGCCCAAGGCCGAGTATCCGCTGATCCCGGCCGGCGTGATGGAGTTGAACCGCTATCCCGACAATTACTTCGCGGAAGTGGAACAGGCCGCCTTCTCGCCGGCCAATGTCGTGCCCGGCATCGGCTTCTCACCGGACAAGATGCTGCAGGGCCGGCTGTTCTCCTATGGCGATACGCAGCGCTACCGGCTCGGCATCAATTTCAACCACATTCCCGTCAACGCGCCGAAATGCCCGGTTCACAGCTATCACCGCGACGGCGCGATGCGGACCGACGGGAACCTCGGCGGCGAGCTGAGCTACCATCCCAACAGCGCCGGCCTCTGGGCCAACCAGCCCGACTTCTCCGAACCGCCCCTGCCGATCGACGGCGACGCCGCCCATTGGGACCATCGGGTCGATGACGATCATTGGGAGCAACCGGGCAATCTGTTCCGGAAGATGAACCCGGAGCAGAAGCAGGCCTTGTTCGACAATACGGCCCGCGCCATCGGCGGCGCAGCCAAGCATATCCAGGAACGCCATGTCGGCAATTGCACCAAGGCCGACGCAGCGTATGGCGCCGGCGTGGCAGAGGCGCTCGCGCGGCTGCGGTAGGGGGCCGGTGCGCAGGGCTCCTGCGAGAATAGAAGCGCTCTACCACCTTCTCCTCTCCGCCCCATTGGGGCGGAGAGGTTGGGTGAGCACAAGTGCTTCCCGATCGGCTTCAATACTGCTTTTATTTCAAACGCTTTCCCCTAGCCTCGTCATGGCCGGGCTTGTCCCGGCCATCCACGTCGGGCCGACGCCTGATCCTCTCCGGCATAGACTCAGGCATCGGCTCGACGTGGATCCCCGGGACAGGCCCGAGGATAACTAGCCTTTGAAATCAAAAGGAGTTCTCTTCTTGCTCGAAGGTTTCATCGTCGCCGAAAATACCGGTGTGCACATTTAGGGCGGGGAGGAGAGCGTCGCACCATCCTCTCTGAACCGCCTCAATGCCCCTTCGGATGCCCGACCGCCCAGACATAGGCGGCGACCGCGTCGACGTCGGACGGCGATAGCGGCGCCCCGCCCAGTGGCGGCATCACGCCGGTGTAGTTGCGCGGACCAGGCACGCCCTTGATGATCGTCTGCTTGATGCCCGCGAGCGAGCCGTCGCTCCAAGCCCAGTTGCTGTTGGTCAGATCCGGTCCGACCGAGCTGCCCTTGGCATCCGAGCCGTGGCATCCGCTGCAGGTGCCGTCGCTGGCTTCGCCGTGGAAGATACGATCGCCGAGGGCGACCTGCTGCTGCGTGGCGCCCTGCGGCACGGGCAGCGAGGCAACTTCCTGGCGACCGGCATCGGGATGAGTGCCTTCCGGGGGCACCGCATCACCGGAGGCGGCGGCCGCGACTGCGGGCGCCGGTGCTGCTGCAACCGCCGTCACGGCGCTGCTGCCCTTATAGGTGACGCGCCAAATGCGGCCATGGATGTCGTCGGCAATGTAGAGCGCGCCGTCGGGGCCGCTTGCCAGGCCGGTCGGCCGGAACGCCGCGCGGCCGGGATCCTTGTTGGCCCCGGCAAAACCGTCGGCGAAGACGATGAAGTCGCCGGCGGCCTTACCGTTCGACAGCGGCTGATACACGATGTTGTAGCCGCCTTGCGGCGCCGGCGCGCGGTTCCAGGAGCCATGGAAGGCGATGAAGGCGCCGTCGCGATACGGCGCCGGGAACTGGCTGCCATTGTAGATCAGCAGATCGTTCGGCGCCCAATGCGCCGGAAAGAACGCGACCGGTGCCTTCTTCTCGGCACAGATGCCGGCCGTCCTGCCGCCGTCGCCGCCATATTCCGGCGCCAGCACGAGCTTCTTCTGGAAGCCGTCGAAATAGCATTCCGGCCAGCCGTAATCGCCGCCGGGCACCAGCTCCACCAGCTCCTCGGCCGGCAGCTCCGGACCCTGCTCCGATTTGTAGAGCTCCGGCCAGTTCTGCGAGAGCTGGTCGCGGCCATGCTGGGTCGAATACATCCGGCCGGCGGAATCCCAGGCCATGCCTTCGCCATTGCGGAGGCCGGTGGCGAAGCGTTCCTTCGCCGAGAAATGCTGGCCGGTCTTGTTGGCGTCGTAGCGCCAGATGCCGCCGCGCGTCTCCAGCTCGGTACAGGGCTTGATGCCGGCCGATTTCGGCATGCGGTTCTCGGCCTGGCAGGAATTCGTGGCCGAGCCGAGATCGACATAGAGATTGCCCTTCGGATCGATCACGAAGGGATGCATCGGATGATCGCCGGTCAGCGGCATGCCGGACACGATTACCTCCGGCTTGCCCTTTGGCACGATCGAGCCCGCCGGCAGGGCGTAGCGCACGATGCGGTCGTTCACCTCAGCATAGACGGCGTCCTTGTAGAACGCGATGCCGGTCCCGCCCGCCGACCCATCGGCCGTGGTCTCGCCGAAGCGCTGGACGATGTCGGCATGGCCGTCACCCTTGCTGTCCTTGAGCGCCAGCAGGAAGCCGCCCGCCGGCGGCTTGTCGTTGTGGTAGTAGCGGCCGCTCCAGCTATTGACATAGACGACGCCGTTCGGCGCCACGACCATATGCCGGGTATGGCCGAGATTTTCGGCGAAGACGCTGGCGCAAAAGCCGGGCGACAGGGTGATGCCGCCATTGTCGCCCGGGCAATCGGTTGCCTGGGAGGTCTTGGCGGCCGATTGCGCGAAAGCCGGTGTCCCGGCCATCGCCAGCAGGATCGCTGCGAAAACCGGCAACGCCGCCGAATCGGCAGCACGCCGGGGATGTTTCATGCGATGCCTCATGCTCGGCTCCTTTCGACGAGATTGGCTCGGCGCTCTATCCAGATGGATATACCCGTTGCGGTCACGACCGTTTTTTTTGATCCCGCCGCGCGGATCGGGAAACGCAAGGAGGCTGCAATATTGGTCACGTGAAACCAAGCCGAGTCCAGTTGGGACAGGCTTGCCCATAGCGCATGGATCGAAATCGGACCTGTCGATTTCGTCGGATGGTCGCAAAACTGCTCGCTCTAATCCCCGAATATCTTAAGATATCAGAGATGATGCGCTCAGTTCAATAGAAGAAAACGCTTACATTGCGCCCGTGATAAGGAGAAAGACAGTCATGAGCGACAATACGTTCATTCGAAAGCAGACTTGCTATTTTAACGGCATCTCCCACACCCGGCGACGCTTGTCCGACGACGGACCGGTCAGGCCGGATCTGTCGTATCGAGCACTTGTCGAAGCCGGCGCGCCAGATCGGATTTCCGGAACGGCTTCGTCAGAAGCGGCACACTCTCGCCCGCAGCGTCGCCATCCAGTGCGTTCCGCGTATAGCCCGACATGTAGAGCGATTTCAGCCCGGGTCGACGCGACCGCGCTTCCCGGGCCAGTGCCGGGCCGCCCATGCCCTTGGGCAACACCACATCGGTCAGCAACAGGTCGAGCCGATCGGTCCGATCCAGCAGGCTCAGCGCCATCGGTGCGTCCTCGGCTTCGATCACGCCATAGCCGAGCGCGACGAGCAGCCGCGATATGAGCTTCCGCAAGGCGGCATCGTCTTCCACGAGCAGAACGGTTTCGCCAGGGCGGGCGACGGGTGTGCCGATGGGGTCGGTAACCTTCTGCACCCCCTCGTCAGCCGTCGCGGCAGCCGGAAAGAAGAGTTCGACCCTTGTGCCGCGTTCAATCTCGCTGATAATTTTCACGAGCCCGCGCGATTGCCGGACAAAGCCGTAGATCATGCTGAGGCCGAGACCGGTACCGGCGCCGGCCGGCTTGGTCGTAAAGAAAGGCTCAAAGGCACGTTCCGCCACTTCGGCGGTCATCCCGATGCCGGTATCCGTCACGGCGACCCGAACATAGGCTCCAGGCGCGGCATCGCCATCGCCGTCTATATCAGCCTGGGCCAGTTCGACATTGCCGGCTTCGATCGTCAGCAGACCGCCCTGCGGCATGGCATCCCGTGCATTGACGGCGAGGTTGAGCAGCGCATTCTCGAACTGATTGACGTCGATGCGAACCGGCCGGAGATCCTCCGGCAGAACCGTCTCGATCTGGATCGGCTCGCCGAGTGTCCGGCGCAGCAGCGCGGTCAGATCCGTCATCGCACGATCGAGCTTCACCACATGCGGGTCGAGCGTTTGCCGGCGGGAATAGGCCAGCAGCTGACGGGTCAGGCCGGCGCCGCGCAACGCCGCGCCCAGCGCGTCCCGCACCATCTCCAGGATTTCGGGATCGGCCTGGTCGCGTTCGGCAACGCGATCCAGATTGCCGATGATGACCCCGAGCAGATTATTGAAATCATGGGCGACACCACCGGCCAACAGGCCGATCGCCTCCATCTTCTGCGCCTGGCGGAGCGTGGCCTCGCCATCGCGCTGCGCCTTCTCTGCACGGCAGCGCTCCAGTGCCATCTGGATGGTGGCGTGCAGCTCCCGCTCGGAAAACGGCTTGATCAGATAGCCATAGGGCTTGGTCGCGCGAGCCCGGTCGAGCGTCGCCGGCTCGGAATAGGCGGTCAGGTAGATGACGGGCTGCTCGCGTTTCTCGGCCATTGCCGCCGCCGTCTCGATCCCGTCGAGCTTGCCTTCGATATGGATGTCCATGAGGACAAGATCCGGGCGTAATTCCTCGGCTTGGCGCAGCGCCATCTCGCTCGAGGCCACCGGTGCCGGCACATCGTAGCCCAGCTTCAACAACTGCTGCTGCAAATGCATCGCGACGATCCGCTCATCCTCCACGACCATGACGCGGGCGCCGTTCATGACAGCTCTCCCGGCGGAAACGTCAGCGTGACGCGGGTCGGATTCGACCGCTGCATCGAGAAGCTGCCGCGGAGCTGGTCCGCCAGAAGCACAACCAGCTGCAGGCCGAGCGTCGTCGCCTTGCCGATGTCGACGTGATCGGGAATGCCGATGCCGTTGTCGCTGACCGACAGCACGATCAGCCCCGCCGGATCGTGCCCGATACTGACTGAGATCTCACCCGCCTGGCCCGGGCGAAAGGCGTGCTTCAATGCGTTGGTGATCAACTCGTTGACCGCCAATCCGCAAGGCACCGCCGATTCCAGCGGCAGCCGGACACGCTCGGCATCGATGGTCAGCCTGACCTGGCTGGAATCGATGCCATAGGCCGCGATCAGCGTCGGCACGAGCGAGTCGAGGAAATGGCCGAACTCGATCGCCGCAAAATCCTTCGACTGATAGAGCGTCTGATGGATCTGCGCCATCGAGCGAACCCGGTTCTGGCTGTCCCGCAGCAGGTCGAGCATCACGGGATCCGAAATCCGGGAGGATTGCAGATCGAGCAGGCTGTAGACGATCTGCAGATTGTTCTTAACGCGGTGATGGATCTCGCCGAGCAGCACGTCCTTCTCCCTGAGCGCCGCCTCGATCCGGTGCTCCTTCTGCTTGCGGTCCGAGATATCGACGATTGCCGACAGCACCATGGTGCCGTCCTCCGTCTCGATCGGGTTCAGCCCGATCTCGACCGGGAACTCGCTGCCGTCGCGGCGCAGCGCATAGAGATCCCGCCCCGCCCCCATCGGACGCGACCGCGCATTGGAGAAGAAAGAATCACGCAGGCCAGGATGATGGGCGCGGAAGCGCTCCGGCACGAGCATTTCGACCGGCTGGCCGAGCAGTGCCGACCGGGCATAGCCGAAAACGCGCTCGACCTGGGCATTGACCATCTCGATCCGGCCGGCATGGTTGATCATGACCATCGCATTCGGGGCCGCCTCGACGACCAGTCGGAACCGCTCCTCCAGCCGCTTGCGCTCCGAGATGTCGACGATTGCCGACAGGACCATTGTGCCCTCGTCGGTGTCGATCGGGTTCAGCCCGATCTCGACCGGGAATTCACTGCCATCTTTGCGCAGACCGTAGAGTTCTCGTCCCGCTCCCATCGGACGCGACTGAGGATCAGTGAAGAACGTGTCACGCAGGGCCGGGTGGTGGACACGGAAACGCTTGGGCACGAGCATCTCGACCGGCTGGCGCAGCAACTCGGCGCGCCCGTAGCCGAACACGCGCTCGGCCTGCGCGTTGACCATCGCAATGCGGCCCGCTGCGTTGATCATGACCATGGCATTGGGCGCGGCCTCGACCATCTGCCGATACCGATCCTCGCCCATGCGCAGCGGCTGACCATCATGCGGCGCCTCCTCCTCGGGGACCAAGATCTCGCTGCTCATATTCAAGCACCTCCTGCGACCGGCCGCCGCGAGCACGGCTTGGCCGATCGTATTCCCGCCGTCCAAGCAGCGGAGTGACCTCGGTTGAATCTACCACAGGTCGCGAATTCTCTGCTCAAATTGATCGAATTTCTTGCAACGAGCGAAGATCGTCGACGCCAGCTGAACAGTTCCTTACAGGAAAATCGGAAATTAAGGCTGATCGTAACCGGTAATTAATCTGCTCCTGCCGATACAAAGGCTCCATGGCGGTGCTTTCGCCCGGGACGAGATGAAAAGGATGCAGCACGTGACCGCCGTGACAGCGAAAACCCAGATCGGTAATACCGGATTCCTTGCCAGATTGACGATCGCGCCGCGGCTCGGACTGCTGGTCGGTGCGGCGGTACTGATCGCCATCATCGGCTTCGTCCTGCAGCTCTTCACGCTGCACAGCACGATGGTCGAGGAACGGCACGCGGCTGTTCGCAATGAAGTGTCGACCGCCATTTCGCTGATCCAGCCTTTGGTCGCCGATGCGGCGTCGGGCAAGCTGACCGAGGCGGAGGCGCAGGAGCGCGCCAAGGCGGCGCTTCGGCCGATCCGCTTCGGCGACGGCGACTACTTCTTTGTCTTCAACGAGGAGGGCATGACTGAGGTGCTCGGTCCGAAGCCCGAAATGGAAGGCAAGCTGCGCATCGACGAGACGGACCCGAACGGCGCGCATTATATCCGCGATCTCATCGCGGCGGCGCAGCATGGCGGCGGCTTCGTGACCTATAGCTGGCCACGTCCCGGCGAGCAGACGGCCCAGCCCAAGGCGAGCTATGCGGCGAGCGTCCCGGCCTGGCATTGGGTCATCGGCAGCGGCGTCTATGTCGACGACATCGACGCGGTCTTCCGGGCGCGGGCGCGCGACACCGTGCTGGGCGCCGCGGCGCTTCTCATCGTGCTCGGGTTCATCGCCTGGCCGATCGCGCGCAGCATCGTGCAGCCGCTGCGCGCCATGACGGCGACCATGGTGCGGCTCGCGACCGGCGACACGCAGGTGGCGATCCCGGCCGGACGCCGCGACGAGATCGGCGACATGGCGCGCGCGGTCGAAGTGTTCCGCGACAGCATGATCGACGCCGCGCGCCTGCGAGCCGACCAGGAGGCGCAGAAGCGCCAGGCCGAGGCCGATAAGCAGCTTGCGCTCAACAAGATGGCCGACGAATTCGAAAGCGGCGTGCTCGCCGCGCTCGATACGCTCGCAAGCGCCGCCGGCAAGATGCGGACGACGGCCGAGAGCATGTCCTCGACCGCCGAAGAAACCAGCCGCCAGGCGACGACCGTGGCGGCCGCCTCCGAGCAGGCCTCGGCCAATGTCCAGACGGTCGCGGCGGCAACCGAGGAGCTGACCTCCTCCATCGCCGAGATCGGCCGCCAGGTCGTCGATTCCGCCGGCATCGCCGGGCGCGCGGTCGACGAGGCGACGCGCACCGACGCGACCGTGCAAGGCCTGTCCGCCGCGGCCGAGAAGATCGGCGCGGTGGTCAAGCTGATCAGCGACATCGCCAGCCAGACCAATCTGCTGGCACTCAACGCCACGATCGAAGCGGCGCGCGCCGGCGAAGCCGGCAAGGGCTTCGCCGTGGTGGCGAGCGAAGTGAAGTCGCTGGCCAACCAGACGGCACGCGCGACCGAGGAGATCTCGGCCCAGGTCGCCGCGATGCAGGGCGCCACCGGCGACACGATGCAGGCGATCCAGAGCATCAGCGGCATCATCGGCACGATCAGCGAGATCACCACGACCATCGCCTCCGCCGTCGAGCAGCAGGGCGCCGCCACTCAGGAGATCGCCCGCAACGTCCAGGAAGCCGCGCGCGGCACCGGCGAAGTCTCGGTCAACATCGTCGGCGTCAACCAGGCCGCCTCCGAGACCGGCGCCGCCGCCAGCATGGTGCTGAGCTCGGCCGAGGAACTCGGCCGCCAGGCCGACACGCTGCGCGGCAATGTCGACAAATTCCTGGCGAAGATCCGGGCGGCGTGAGGGCGGGCACATCAGGCCGCCCTTGGGAATCCCCAACGAGAGTCCCATGCACGGAGACTTGGTATTAGCCGTGCCGTTCCGTTTGTACTCGGAGTCATAGCGGTATCGTTTTCCGGGTTTCGGCGTGATGGGTACGCGAACCTCACCAATGAGCTGGATCGGGCTTTCGTCGAAGCAGACGACGGGTCGCTTGGGGTCATGCGGCTCGGCATAGAGATCGAGGAGATCCTCCATGCGGGCGATGTAATCGCCATCAATCTTGGCGATGCACCACATTTTCTTCTGCCAGGGCTTCAGATCGTTATCGTCCAACCGGCGGCGGATCGTGTCGGGCGAGATGCTTTGGTGTTCGATCAATTCGATCATAGCATTGGCCAGAAGCTTCAAGGTCCAGCGGGCGCAACCCGTCGGGGCGTCCGAGCACGCCAGCGCCACCAACTGCACTTCCTCCTTGCCGTTCAGCTTGCGGGCCGCACCCGGGCGCGGCTCTTCGCTGAGGGCGGCCTCGATGCCGATCTCCACAAAGCGCTTCTTGGTGCGGTAGATGGTCGAGCCGCTGGTTTGTACCGATGCCGCGATGGCCTCGTCGCCGACGCCGGCGTCGGCAGCCAGCAGGATCTGCATTCGCTTCACCCGTCGCACCGGCAGTTTACCGCCGCTCACCAGGGCGCTGAGTTCGTCTCGTTCGGATTGGCTGAGATCAACTCGATATCGTACATTCACGTCGAAAGCCCTTCCTGGAGGAAGAGCCTGGGATAAATCGACAATGAATCAATTGTTTGACCAAAAGACGCCGGCGGCAGAAGCAACGCGGTTCACCGCCAAACAGGGCCAGTACCTCGCCTTCATATGGGCCTATTCGCAAATCAATCGCCGCGCTCCGGCCGAGGCCGACTTCGAGCGCTACTTCAAAGTCACAGCCCCGTCAGTCCACCAGATGATCAAGACCCTCCACCAGTCGGGCTTGATCGAGAGGCAGCCCGGCGTCCCGCGTAGCATCAAACTGCGCGTCCCACCGCAGGAACTCCCCATCCTGGGGATAGATCAACCGGTCATAGTCACTGCGACGGGACACTAAGGCGGGCGACGAAGCGTTATATTCATCGACGCGAAGGTCGCTCCGGGAACGGATGCGGCCTTTTCTTTTTTCCGCCTCTCCCGGAGCGCCCTTCTCGACATTGAGGAGAGAAATCATGCGGGAGTATTCTGACCACGTCATTCTGACCGGCGACCGTCCAACCGGCCCCCTGCATCTTGGCCACTACGCAGGATCGTTGGCGAACCGCGTGAAGCTCCAGGCGCAGTGTAAGCGGCAGTTCGTCCTGATCGCCGACCTCCAGGCCCTGACCGACAACACCGGCGATCCCGGCCACGTCGCCAGGAACGTGATCGAGGTCGCGCTCGATTATCTGGCCGTCGGGCTCGATCCGGCATACTCGACCTTCGTTCTGCAGTCCGCTGTCCCAGAGCTCAGCGAACTCACGATGCTATACTTGAACCTCGTGACCGTCGCGCGCCCCGAGCGCAATCCGACGATCAAGGCCGAGATCCAGCAGCGGGGCTTCGAGCGGGCCCTGCCAGCCGGCTTTCTGTGCTATCCGGTCAGCCAGGCTGCCGACATCACGGCGTTCAAGGCGACACTCGTGCCTGTCGGCGACGACCAGCTTCCGATGATTGAGCAGACGAACGAAATCGTGGCGCGGATCAATCGGATGGCTGGCACCGAGTTTTTGCCGGAAGCGACAGCTCTTCTTTCCCCGACACCCCGTCTTCCTGGCATCGACGGCCGCGCAAAAGCCTCGAAATCACTGGGCAACGCCATCGCGCTGTCGGCCTCGAACGACGAGATCAGGCAAAGTGTCCGCCAAATGTACACGGACCCCAAGCATTTGCGGGTCTCTGATCCAGGCAAGGTCGAGGGGGAATGTCGTGTTCGCCTATCTCGACGCCTTCGACCCGGATAAAGAGGGCATCGGCACCTTGAAAGATGCGTATCGGCGTGGCGGTCTGGGTGACGTCGCGCTAAAGCGTCGGCTCGAGGAGGTGCTTCAGGCCGTACTCCAACCGATCAGGAAACGAAGGCAGGAATTTGCGCTGGATCCGGACGCCGTGATGCGCCTGGTCGAGCGCGGGACGACAGATGCGTGCGATGTCGCAGCACGAACCTTGGCCGATGTCCGGGCGACATTTGGGATCACGCGGATCGACCCTGCACGCCATGTTTGAAGGTTGCCCCTATCGGCAACGCGCCGGATTAGCCATAATGCTACGGGGATTGGTGAGGACAGGGGCAATCT
>JBBCHB010000043.1:0-158932 GCA_037200015.1 Aliidongia sp.
ATGCCGGAACGGCTGCGCCGCAGCCCGAAGAAACGCTGCCGCCTGCAGAAGCCGGGGCAGGGCGAGTTGACCGAGATGCTGCTGGCCGGCGACCAGGCCGCGCTCGGCGCCGCCATGGCCGAGGCGGCCGAGGCGGCCGGCCTGTCCGCTAGATCCGCTCTAATTCAACACCACAACCAGGTCAATCAATTCGCCCGGCGCATCCTCGAAGGCATGGGGCTGGAGCAACTCGACCGCGACATCGCCGCGCTGGCCGGAACCGCACCCGAAACGGCCCAGGCGCTGCAGGGGCGCCGTGCTGCTTTGAGCGAGCAGGTGCGCGCTCTGGTCGATCGTAACCTGGTCCTGTTCAGCCGCGGCGAAACGGAACAGCTGCGCGAGGAGGCGCTACGCAATGCGCGGCTGACGGCGCTCGATCGGGCGCAATCTGGCGCAGATGCGCGTCATCGTGCGCGCGATGGCGAAGCGGCTGCGCGACCGTTACGCTAGGCCGCGCCGGCGCCGCAACCGCGGCCAGCTCGACGCGAGACGGACGATCCGCCGCAACGCCGGCTGGGGCGGGGTGCCCTTCATAACCCATTGGAAACAGCGGGCATGTCGAGAAGCCGCGGCTCATGGTCCTGTGCGATGTCAGCGGCTCGGTCGCGGCGGCGGCGGAATTCCTGCTGCTGTTCCTCTATGCGCTGAACGAGGCGCTGTCCGACATCCGCGCCTTCGCCTTTTCCGGCTCGCTGATCGAGGTCAGCAGTATCCTGGAGACGCTGGAGATCGAGGCCGCGATCGGCGAGATCCTGCGCCTGGTCGGTTTCGGTTCATCCAATTACGGCCGTGCCCTGGCCGATTTCGACGCCGGCTGGATGGCACAGGTCACGCGGCGCACGACGGTGCTGATCCTGGGCGATGGGCGCGGCAACTATGCCGATCCGCGCGCGGATATCCTGAAGCGCCTCGGCGAACGGGCCAAGCGCATCATCTGGCTGAACCCTGAAGGCCGGCCCTCCTGGGGCACCGGCGATTCGGACATGCTGCGTTATGCGCCCTACTGCACGCTGGTGGCGCAGTGCAACACGCTGCGCCGGCTGGAACGGGTGGTGCCGAGTTGTTGAGCGCGCAGGGCTGATTTCTCGATTCGCTGTTCTCTTGAGGGAGCGATTGCGCCGACCGCTCGCCAGCGTCGTGCGTAATGCTGCAAGCGATCTGGTCCTCTTTCCTCGAGAAGGTCGACGGAACGCTGGTGCCGTCATAGGTGCACCGCGGCAAGTTACAGCCATCTGCCGATACGGTAGTATTTCGCTACAAAATATCCCTTATAGGTGATACACCCGCAGGTATAAATTTGCTGTG
Organism: Aliidongia sp.; assembly: GCA_037200015.1. GTDB lineage: Bacteria > Pseudomonadota > Alphaproteobacteria > ATCC43930 > CGMCC-115725 > JAXDMU01. Next base: position 1,345 of record JBBCHB010000043.1, read on the forward strand.
GGGGGCAAGACATGCGTGTCTCTTCTTTCCTGAACGCCGGGATCGGCATTGCAATGATCGGACTTTCGGGTTGTGCGGGGACGACTGGAATATTCTCAAATGCGTTTAATGGCGAAGCAAAAATCGACGACAATGTTTGGCTTCTGGACAAGGATAAGCCTTCCGATCTCGGGTCTCGATACATGCCGCCGACGTGTGATAAGGTAATGGCGGATTTAGAGAATACGAGCGAAATCAAGGCATGCACATTTGCGTTGAAACAACTGATTGATGTACGCTTCGCTCATTATGCCGACAGCCTTACAGGTGCAGTAAGCGGCGGAAACACCATTTTGGATGTCGCAAATCTGGGATTCAATTCCGCCGGAACATTGATTGGCGGTACGACATCTCAGATAATGAATGCAATCGCCGGCGGATTGACGGCGGTTAAGTCGAAAATTGATAGCGATGTACTGTACACAAAATCCTTGGAACTGATCTTGTCGCAGATGACGAAAGACAGATCTTCCCTGGAAACAATAATTGTTACGAAAATTGACAATAATAAGTATACGAATATGTACGAAGCCGCGAACGATCTCTATGCGTATGATCGCGCGGGGTCTTGGGAACATGCGTTGATGCAACTTCAGACGGATAGCAATGCTCAAACCGCCTCATGCCAGGCGGAAGCAAAAAACGCGAAGTTAAATAGCGCGACCAAGCCAAATGGAGATTCTTCGGCCCCGTCCAAGACCACAGATGGAGGCCATCCTGGACAGTCGACGGGGACCGTAAAATGTCCGACGACCGGCGACCAGCCAGTGCAGCCGTCTCCAAGCCAACCGGTGCAAGGGACAGAGGCTACCGATCCCGCCACCGTCCAGAAGGCACAGCAGGCTTTGAACCAGCACGGTGCCATTCTTAAAACTGATGGGAAGGCTGGGACGCAGACCAAAAGGGCGATAACTGAATTCCAGGACGCCCACGGTGTAAAGGTAAGCCCCGATTACCGCGGAAAATTGACTCCCGAAACCCTGAGTGCGCTGAAGGTTCAATAAGGCGGCGTATCCCGCCGGCATCGAGAGGGGCCCTGGGGATTGCGTTGTACTCCGTGCCGGAATCGTGGTGAAGCTGAAATAGCTGTTGCGCCCCCGTCGTCGAGCGCGCGGTGTGTCGATCACGTCGAAATTCCGGGAGGTTTTCCGAACCGTCGGCGCTATGCGGGAGGCGGGCGGCCATTATCACGGGTATTTCAGTGTTTCGCGACGGCCACCGCGAGGGGTTGGCCAAACTGCCAATCCTTCGCCTTCACCGGATTTGGTGGAGCCGCGGGGAATCGAACCCCGGGACCTCGACATTGCGAACGTCGCGCTCTACCAACTGAGCTACGACCCCGTGCCAAAAACGGCGGTGGGCGCTGATATGTCTCGCCCAGCCCCCTCCTGTCAAGGCCGCTGCGCTGGTGACATGCCGCCATGCATTCGTCATATGGCGGCGGCCGGGGGCGAGCCCCGCTCCCCCTGCGCTTGCGCGGCGGCATGCCAGCTTGTACCGTCCCGCGCATCCGCCACTGCCGTGATCGATCCTCCCGATGTGTTCGCTCTACCAGCTCATCTCCGCCGCGCTGTCGCTCTACTACTGGGTTCTGATCGCCGCGCGGCGATCATGAGCTGGCTCACCGCCTTCGGCGTCGTGAACCGCTACAACCGCGCGGTCGCAACGATCGACGACATGCTGTACCGGGTGACCGAGCCGGCGCTGCGGCCGCTGCGACGGTTCATTCCACCGCTGGGCGGCGTGGACATTTCCTTCGTCGTGCTGGTCCTGCTGCTGATCTTCGTCCAGAACCTGCTCTTCGAGTATTTCGGCCGTGCCGCCTGCTATTTGTGACGTGGTGGTCGCGCTGGAGCCCGCGCTCTGATCCGCCGGGCGGTTGCGTCGCGCTGGCGGCGCTGCTCCTGATGGCTGCGGCGCCGGAGCTTGTCGATCAATACGATCGCCTGTTCGACGCTCATGACTACGGCACTCTGGCGGAGCAGCTGAAGCAGGGTATGGAAACCGCGGCCACGGCGCGGTCGACGTTGGCCTGGGAACAGCAGCGTTTCGCGGCGGGCAGCTCGGTCTTCATCGGCGCGATGTATGCGCTCGATCTGATCGGTGCCGGTACCGACGGCAAGGACGCGTCGAGCGTCGCGCGCATCCGTGAAAGCGCCGCCACGTCGCACTCTACACCATGGCCGCGATCGAGGACCGACGGCACCAAATGCGCCGAGGCCGGTGCCGCGGCGGCGCGGCGCCGGCAATTCATCCAGATCCTGACGCCGGTCTGGATCGAGTTGCGCAAGCTGCCCGACGACACCGTGCCGCGCGTTCTGGCGCAGGCGCTGGACGAAGAATCGGCGCTGGCCGCCGTGCGTGCGCCGGACGACTATCTGTGCCGTGGGTTTACCGGCGACATTCCCGATGCCCTGGCCTCAGGCGGCAAGGAGCACCCGCCGCGCTTCGTTGCGCCGGAGGATTGGACGCCGCGCGCCGTGGCAGTGCGGGCGAAACTGCCCGGCCTGATAACGGAATTCGCCGTGCGGGTGAAGAGCGGGAGCTGAGCCAGCAAGAAGTGTGGACGGGACCTGTCGGCTCGCTACACTGGGCCGATGGTCGGATCGCTGTCTTCCCTGTTCCTAGCCGGATCGGTCTTCCTCGGCAGCCATGTGCTGATTTCGAGCACGCCGCTGCGCGGCTCGCTGCGCGAATCCCTGGGCGAGGGCGGCTATCTCGGGCTCTACTCCGGTCTGGCCGCCGCGACGCTCGGCTGGTTCGTCACGGCCTATAGTCGCGCGCCGCTGGTTATCATCTGGATGCCGCCGCTTTGGACGCATTTCGTGCCGGTCGCGCTGATGCCGATCGCCGCGATGCTGCTGGTCACTGGGCTCACCACCCGCAATCCGACCGCGGTCGGACAGGAACGGCGCGCCCGCGAGGACGATCCGGCGCCCGGCATCCTGCGCGTCACGCGGCACCCCGTAATGTGGAGCTTCGGACTCTGGGGGCTGAGCCATCTGGCGGCCAATGGCGATGCGGCCGGTATGATCTTCTTCGGGCTGCTGACCCTGCTGGCGCTGGGCGGCACGGTCTTGATCGACCGGCGCAAGCGGCTGGCGCTCGGCACGGATTGGTCGCGCCTCGCCGAAGTGACTTCGAACCTGCCCTTCGCCGCCATCCTCGCCGGACGCAGCCGCCTGTCGCTGCGCGAAGTCGGCGTCGCACCGGTATTGGCGGGGCTGCTGCTCTATGGCGTGCTGTTCCTGGCCCATCCGTACGTCGTCGGGCTGCCGATCGTGCTGCCGTGACGACGGGGGTGCCGCCCAGGCGCGCGCCAGGAAGCGCTCGGCATTTGCGCAAATATCGTGTAGCGGTACACAAATCGAGCAAGCGAGCGTATATAGAGGGTGACGGAGGCGGTCGGCCGGGAGCTGCGAACTCTCGGCCGACCGCTCCATCAGCTTCGGATGATCACCAGGCAGAGTTTAATCCGCCAGGGTAACCGGAGCTTCAGGAGAAAGCGCATCTGGATCATGCTCTTTCCTCCATGACGGCGGGTCCGGGTCATTCCGGCCCGCCGTCGTTGTTTCTAGCCTTTGGATTGAATAGGGCCCATCGATTTCGCCTATTCGATGTGGTCGATATCGATCCCTCGAACCGCGTCGTTTCCTCTATAAGATCGGCATGCGGCGCCGGCATGGCGCCCGGATGATAGAGGACCCGATGGCCAAGCCCGACACTCCGCCGCCGGCGCCGGCAGACCTTGCCGCCGAGGCGCATACTGATTTCTCGCGCTCGATGAGCTATGGCGACTACCTCCAGCTCGACACGCTGCTGGCTGCGCAGAAGCCGGTCTCGGACCGGCATGACGAGCTGCTGTTCATCATCATCCACCAGGCGACCGAGCTGTGGATGAAGCTGGTGCTGCACGAACTCTCCGCGGCGCGCGATCTCGTGCGGCGCGACGATTTGCAGCCCGCTTTCAAAAACCTGGCGCGCGTCAGCCGGATCCAGGCGCAGCTGATCCAGTCCTGGGACGTGCTGTCGACCATGACGCCGTCGGATTATTCGAGCTTCCGCGACCGGCTCGGCCACTCATCGGGCTTCCAATCGGCGCAATACCGGCAGATCGAATTCGTGCTCGGCAACAAGCAGGCGAAGATGATCGAGCCGCATCGGCATCTGCCGCAGCTCAGCGCGGAGCTCGATGCGGCCCTCGCCGCGCCCAGCCTTTATGACGAGGCGATTCGCCTGCTCGCGCGGCGCGGCTTCGCCATCGACGCAGCCGTGCTGACGCGCGACGTGACCGTGCCGCATCTCGCCCAGCCCTCGGTGCTGGCCGCCTGGCTCGAGATCTACCGCGACCCTGACCGCTATTGGGACCTCTATCAGCTGGCCGAGGAACTGGTCGATCTCGAGGACTGGTTCCAGCAATGGCGCTTCCGGCACATGACGACGGTCCAGCGCGTCATCGGCTTCAAGCGCGGCACCGGCGGTACGGCGGGGGTGGGATATCTGAAGCAGGTGCTGGATACCGTGTTCTTCCCGGAATTATGGGAGGTGCGCACGACGCTCTGAGGGTGGCTGTCCGCGGATGCATGCAGATTTGGGGCGATCCAAGTCGCGGTAGCCCCATCTCCCGATCCATTGCCTGCCAGGCACTTGGCGCTTAAGCTCCGGGTGCCGGACAATATCTGGACGGCATCTCGAAAGGCTGCTCCATGGCAAAGCGCTCCGTCGCCGACAGCACGCCGGTTCCGCTCTCGGACGCGACGGCGGCCCTCACCATTGCGGAACGGCGGACCCTGGGCCGACGGCTACGCCAGAAGGTGCCGCGCGAGAGCCATGCGAGCTGGTCGGCGCCGGCCGACCGGGCCGACCCGGTCCAGATCCTGATCGATTGCGGCAAGTCGCGGGTCCAGAAGCTGTTGCCGGTGCGCTATGCCCGCATGATGGAATCGCCCTTCGCCTTCCTGCGCGGGGCGGCGGCGGGGATGGTGGCAGATCTGGCCAGGATGCCGACCACCGGCATCCGGGTCCAGGCTTGCGGCGATTGTCATCTGTTGAATTTCGGCGTGTATTCATCGCCCGAGGGCCGGGCGATCTTCGATATCAATGATTTCGACGAGACGCTGCCGGCACCGTTCGAATGGGATGTCAAGCGGCTGGCCGCCAGCATCGTGCTGGCCGGGCGCCATGCGGCGCTGCCGGAACGGACCAGCGCCAGGGCGGCGCGAGCGGCGGTCCGGGCTTATCGCGAGAAGCTGGCCGATCTGGCCCGGCTCGATCCGATCGCCGCCTGGAACAGCCGGGTCGACGTGCTCGACATCATCGCCGCCCAGGACGACCAGAAGCTGCGCGATCGCGAGATGCAGCGCATCACGCAATCCGCGGCGGCGATGCCGGCCTATCAGGATTTCCCGCGGTTGGCCGGCATGGCGAACGGCGCCTGGCGGATCAAGGACAACCCGCCGCTGATCTTCCATTTCGACGATCTGGGCGAGGGCGAGCGCGGCATCAGCGGGCACGAGGTCTTCGCGCGCTATCGCGAGACTCTGCCCGAGGAGCGCCGCGTGCTGTTCGACCGCTATCGCCAGGTCGATTGCGCCTTCAAGGTCGTCGGCGTCGGCAGTGTCGGCACGTTCTGCGCGGTCGGGCTGTTCATGACGCCGGACGAGGCGCCGCTGTTTCTGCAGATCAAAGAGGCGCAGGCCTCGGTGCTGGCGGCCTATGCCGGGGCGAGCGCCTATGCCAATCAGGGCCAGCGCGTCGTCGTCGGCCAGCGCGTCATGCAGGCGGCGAGCGACGTGTTCCTCGGTTGGACCGATGACGGCCCGGAGAACCGGCATTTCTATATCCGCCAGCTCAAGGACAGGAAGCTCGCCTCGGTTGGCCAGATGATGGAGCGCGATGCGCTGCGCTTCTATGCCGAGCTGTGCGGCACGACGCTCGCCCGCGCCCACGCCCGGTCGGGCGACCCGGCGCTGATCTCCGGCTATCTCGGATCGAGCGAGGCGTTCGACGCCGCAGTACAGGAATTCGCCGTCGAATATGCCGACCAGAGCGAGCATGACCATCGCCGCCTGGCCGAGGCGGTGCGGAGCGGCCGGGTCGAGGCTAACCTCAATCTGCATAAGCCGCTCGTGCCGGCGACGTCAGGAACGGCCGGGTAGCGCGGTACGTTAGCGAGCGCAAACAACCTTCAGGGACAACGCCATGCTGAGACGTCAATTCTGCCTCTTCGCGCTCGGTACCCTCGCCTTGCCCGTGGCGGCGGCGCGGGCCGACGAAGACGACCGCTGGGAGCATCATCGGGAACATTGCGAAGCGCTGGAACACGAAGAACACGAGCTGCGCGAAAGGCGGGACCACACGCCGGATCCGGTCGAGCGCGAGCATATCGAACATCGCCTGCACGAGATCGAGGAAGACCGGGACCATCACTGCCGGCGCTAGCGATCGCCGGGTCACCAGGACGTGACGTGACGCAGGGGCACGATCGGCCCTAAGCTGCGCGCCGATCGTGAACCCTCGGGGGAATGCCATGAACCGTCTCGCCAGCGCGCTCGTCCTGGGCTGCGTTGTTGCCACACCATCCTTTGCCGCGCTCAAGCCCGGCGATGCCGCGCCGGATTTCACCGCGCAGGCGGCGGTCGGCGGCAAGGAATTCACCTTCTCGCTGGCCGACGCGCTGAAGAAGGGGCCGGTCGTGCTCTATTTCTTCCCCAAGGCTTTCACCTCGGGCTGCACGGTCGAGGCGCATGAATTCGCCGAGGCCTCGGAGAAATTCACCGCGGCCGGCGCCACGCTGATCGGCATGTCGAGCGACACTATCGGCACGCTGCATGACTTCTCGACCAAGGAATGCTCGGCCAAATTCCCGGTCGCGGCCGATCCGGATCTGAAGGTGATCCGCTCCTACGATTCGGTCATGGTCAGCGTACCACTGGTCGGCGGCGTGTCCGATCGGGTCTCTTACGTAATCGGGCAGGACGGGAAGATCGCCTATGCCTATCAGGCCGATGCGCCCGATAAGCATGTCGAGAACACGCTGGCCGTGGTCACGAAGATTCAGGAAGACCATCACTGACACTGCACGGGCTTCCCCTGCCGGCGCGCCGTCTCTAATCTGGCCGACAAGCCCCGGAGCAAGCCGGGGCAGGTCGGAGGATGCTCATGGGGACGTTGGACGAGGCGCGTCGGCTGGTCGAGGCCGATGACCGCAAGGATTTCGATTTCGCCAATCGCGGCTTCATCGCGACGCGCCGCGATCCGGTGATCAAGGGGCCGGGTGGGCGCACGGCCTTCGATCTCTCCTCCTACGGCTTCCTCGACGGCACCGCGCCGGACAGCACCAATCCCAGCCTGTGGCGCCAGGCGCAAATCCTGACCAAGCATGGGCTGTTCAAGGTCGCCGAGCGGATCTACCAGGTCCGCGGCTTCGACGTCTCGACCGTGTCCTTCATCGATGCCGGCGCCGGCTGGATCGTGGTCGATCCGCTGACCACGGTCGAGGTTGCACGTGCGGCGCTCGAACTGGTCGGCGAGCATGTCGTGCAGAAGCCGGTGCTGGCCGTCATCTATTCGCACAGCCATGTCGATCACTATGGCGGCGTCGGCGGCATCACGACGGCGGCCGAGGCGGCGTCCGGCAAGGTCAAGGTGATCGCGCCGGAAGGCTTCCTCGAACATGCCGTCTCCGAGAATATCATCGCCGGGCCGGCGATGCTGCGACGCGCCCGTTTCCAGTTCGGCATGACCTTGCCGCGCTGCGCCACCGGGGAGATGACCTCAGGGCTCGGGCCCTGCCCGTCGCAGGGTTCGCTCTCGCTCATCGCGCCGACCGATCTGGTGACGCGCACCGGGCAGGAGATCACAATCGGCGACGTCACGCTGGTGTTCCAGTTGACGCCGGGCACCGAGGCGCCGGCCGAGATGAATTTCTACCTGCCGCAGTTCCGCGCCGTGTTCATGGCCGAGAACGCCAATCTCACCATGCACAATCTACTGCCGGCACGCGGCGCCCTGGTGCGCGACGCCAAGGCCTGGGCCGATTACCTGACCGAATCGATCCGGCTGTTCGGTGCCGGCAGCGACGTCATGTTCGCGGCCCACGGCATTCCGCGCTTCGGCCAGGCGGAAATCGTCGCCTTCCTGACCAATCATCGCGACGCCTATAAATTCCTGCATGACCAGTCGGTCCGGCTGATGAATTCCGGCCTGACCGGACGGGAGATCGCCGAAGTCCTGAAGCTGCCCGAAGTGCTGGCCAAGCAATGGTTCAATCGCGGCTATTACGGCACGATGAGCCATAATTCCAAGGCGATCTATCAGCGTTATCTCGGCTGGTATGACGCCAACCCGGCCAATCTCAATCCGCTGCCGCCCGAGCCCGCTGCCAAGAAATACGTCGCGGCCATGGGCGGCGCCGAAGCGGTTCTGGCGCTGGCCGAGACGGCGGTCGGGGAGGGCGAGCTGCGCTGGGCGGCGACTCTGCTCAACCATGTCGTCTTCTCCGATGACGGCAACCAGGCAGCGCGCGACAAGCTGGCCGCGATCTATACCCAGCTCGGCTTCGAGGCCGAGGCCGGAACCTGGCGCAATATCTACCTGACCGGCGCTCAGGAGCTGCGCGGCGGGCCGGTCCAGCTGCCCTCCGGCGGCTTCAGCCCGGATGTGCTGGCCGCGACGACGACGCCGATGCTGCTCGATTTTGCCGCCGTCCGGGTCAATCCGGACAAGGCGGCGGCGCGCCGCTTCCAGATCAATATCGAGCTGACCGACCGGCAGGAGCGCCATCTGCTGACCGTCGAGAACGGCGTGCTGATCCACGAGGCCGGTGTCCAGGACGAGACGGCCGGTGCCACGGTGCGGATGAAGCGGCCCGAACTGCTGATGACCCTTTTCGCCGGCGTGCCGCTCTCAGCCCGACTGGCCTCGGGCGACATTGTCATCGACGGCGATGCCGGGCTTTACGCCGCGCTGATCGATTTGATCGAACCGCTGACGCCGAATTTCCCGGTGGTGACGCCGTAACGACGATGCTCGGCGGGTCAGGTCACCTTTGCCCGGGCATGATGCTCCGGCCGGTCCCATGCACCGGTCGCCATGATGTCCTTCAGGATTGCGACCGCATCCCAGATCTCGGCATAACCGACATAAAGCGGCGTGAAGCCAAAGCGTAGAATGTCCGGCGCGCGGAAATCGCCGATTACATTGCGTTGGATCAGGGCTTGCATGATCGGCCAGCCCTGCTCATGCGACAGGCAGATCTGGCTGCCGCGCTGGATCGCGTCGCGCGGCGTGACGATGCGGAAATCCCAGGCTGCCAGCTCTTGCTCGACCAGGGCGGCGAAGAGCTCGAACTGGCGTACCGATTTGGCGCGCAGAGCCGCCATCGGCGCCTCGAGCATCAGATCGACGCCGACCTCCAGCGCCGTCATGCTCAGCACCGGCGGCGTGCCGACGACGGCGCGCTGCACGCCTCCGGCCGGCCGGTAATGGGTTTCAAAGGCGAAGGGCGCAGCGTGGCCGAGCCAGCCGGTCAGGGGCGGGGTCACCTGGTTCTGCCAACGCTCGGCAATATGCAGGAAGGCCGGCGCGCCCGGCCCGCCATTCAGGTACTTATAGCCGCAGCCGACCGCGAAATCGGCATCGGCGCGGGTCAAATCGACCGGTACGGCGCCGGCCGAATGGCACAGATCCCACAGCATGAGCGCACCGGCCTCATGCACGCGCTGCGTCACCGCGTTCATGTCGTGCATCCGGCCGGTGCGGTAATTGACATGGGTCAGCATGACGACGGCAACGTCGGGGCCGAGCGTGGCCTCGAGGCCCTCCGGCTCGACCAGCTCCAGCCGATGGCCGCCGAGCAGGGCGGCCAGCCCTTCGGCAATGTAGAGATCGGTCGGGAAATTCGCCGGTTCAGACAGAATGACCGATCGTCCCGGCCGCAGCTGCAGCGCCGCCGCAAGCAGCTTGAACAGATTGACCGAGGTCGAATCCGCGACGATGGTCTCACCTGGCCTCGCTCCGATCAGCCGGCCGATCTTGCTGCCGATGCGCTGCTGCAGATCGATCCAGCCATGCTTGTTCCAGCTCCGGATCAGATCCTGGCCCCACTCGATCTCGGCGACCTCACGCAGTCGCGCCGGCGCCGATTTGGGCATGGCGCCGAGCGAATTGCCGTCGAGATAGATCACGCCCTCGGGCAGGGCAAAGCGGTCGCGAAACGGCCGCAGCGGATCGTCGCGGTCGAGCGTTGCCAGATCGGCGCGGCGGAGCGGGCTCATGGCAGATCCCTCAAGACGGCCCGCACCGGCGCGGCATCGAGTTCGGCCAGACGGAGCGGCAAGGCGATCAGCTCGTAATCGCCGACCGGCACGGTGTCGAGCACCAACCCTTCCAGGATCGACATTCCATGGCGATGGACCGCGTGATGCGCATCCAGCGTCTTCGAGGTTTCCGGATCGAGCGACGGCGTGTCGACGCCGATCAGGATCACACCGCGTGCTGCCAGCAGATCGATGGTCGCAGCCGCAACGGCGGTGAAACCGGGATCCCAATGCTCGACCGCGGCGGCCTCGGCCGTGCGCAGCAGAATGCGCGGCGGCGCGCCGTCGAGTGCATCGGCAATATCCGAAGGCTGCACCGCACCCTTTGCCGCGCGGGCATCGATCACGCGGCATGGGCCGAGATAGCGTTCGAGATCGAGCCCGTCGACCGGTGCCCCATCTGCTGCATAGTGCAGCGGCGCGTCGGCATGGGCGCCGGTATGGGTCGACAGCGTGATGCGCGAGACATTCACCGGACAGCCCGGCCCGATCGCCCAGCTCCGATCCTGGACGAATGCAGTGTCGCCCGGCCAGACGGCCAGGGCCGGGCGGATCGGCGGCGAGATGTCCCGCAGCATGGAGCGCGATGTCCTTTCTGCACGTGCCATTCGGATGCTTCCCTATCGGGTATCCGTGCCGGCGCAAATATTCAAGTCAATCTGCAGAAGACACAGGTCCGCGCGGATCGAAGACCAAACGTTTGTATTCCAGGCGGGGCGAGCCGAAGTTGAGAAGGAGGGCCTTCTTCAAGCCGGATACCCGCAGATGATTGCTGGCCTGTGCTTCCTCGGTGCTGGAAAGGTGTTGCATGGCCTTGAGTTCAACGAGGATAGAAGAAAAGCAGACGAAGTCTGCACGGTAAGCCACGGTCAACGGTTGGCCACGATAGATGATCGGCAGCCGTTTTTCCCTTTGGAAGGGCACGCCGGTCTGGGCGAATTCGCGCCCGAGCGCCTCGCAGTAAACCGCCTCCAGAAAGCCATGGCCCAGTTCGCCGTGAACGGCCATCGCAGCCCCAATGACGGCGTGTATTTCTCCGTCTCGGGAACTATCTGCGTTCATTGGCGCCATCGGCGGATAATAACACCGAATATCCGCGACGCCAGCGGCTCCTTACGAAAGCAGCCGCTGGTCAAATCCGGCAGTACAACTCCCGACGGGGGCGGTTATTTTCCGCCGCGCGCGGCCTTGGCCAGACGCATGCGCAGCGCGTTCAGCTTGATGAAACCTTCCGCGTCGCGCTGATTATAGACCTCATCGGCCTCGAAGGTGACATGGGCCAGGCTGTAGAGCGTCCGCGGCGATTTCCGGCCGACGGTCCGGACGCTGCCCTTGTAGAGCTTGAGCCGCGCGGTGCCGTAGACGTTCTCCTGACTCTTGTCGATCAGCGCCTGCAGCATCTCGCGCTCGGGCGCAAACCAGAAGCCGTTATAGATCAGCTCGGCATAGCGCGGCATGATCTCGTCCTTGAGATGCGCCGCACCCCGGTCGAGCGTGATGCTCTCGATCGCGCGATGGGCGTTGTGCAGCACGGTGCCGCCCGGAGTCTCGTAGACGCCGCGCGACTTCATGCCGACGAAGCGGTTTTCGACCAGGTCGAGCCGGCCGACGCCGTTGCGCCCGCCAATCTCGTTGAGCTTGGTCAACAGCGCCGCCGGCGACAGGCGTTCGCCATTGACTGCGACCGGATCGCCCTTCTCGAATTCGATCTCGACATATTCCGGCGTGTCCGGCGCGGCTTCGGGCGCCACGGTGCGGGAATAGACGAATTCCTCGGGCTCGACCCAGGGATCTTCCAGCACCTTGCCCTCGGCCGAGATGTGCAGCAGATTGGAATCGACGGAGAACGGCGCCTCGCCGCGCTTGTCCTTGGCGACCGGGATCTGATGCTTCTCGGCATATTCGATCAGCTTGGTGCGGGAGTTCAGGTCCCATTCGCGCCAGGGCGCGATCACCTTGATGCCGGGCTCCAGCGCGTAATAGCCGAGTTCGAAGCGGACTTGGTCGTTGCCCTTGCCGGTCGCGCCATGGCTGACGGCATCGGCACCGACCTGGCGGGCGATCTCGATCTGGCGCTTGGCGATCAGCGGCCGGGCGATCGAGGTGCCGAGCAGGTACTGGCCCTCATAGAGCGCATTGGCGCGGAACACCGGGAAGACGAAGTCGCGCGTGAACTCTTCGCGCAGATCCTCGATGAAGATCTCCTTCACGCCGGCATTCTCGGCCTTCTTGCGCGCCGGCTCCAATTCCTCGCCCTGGCCGAGGTCGGCGGTGAAGGTGACGACCTCGCAGTGATAGGTATCCTGCAGCCAGCGCAGGATGACCGAGGTGTCGAGGCCGCCGGAATAGGCCAGCACGACCTTTTTGATGGAGCTGCTCATGATGGGGACGATCCTGCTCGTTCTGTCGTGTTCGAAACCGGCCGCAGTATAGGGCAGCGATTCGGCGGAGCAAGCCGGCTGCTCGCGCAGTGTTGAAGGCGGATCTGGCCTGCGTCGCCGGAGCACACTTCCCGGAACCGCCTACCCGTGCCAATCTGCACGCCCACTGCTGGTCTGCCCGTCCGGCGAGAAATTCATAAGAGAATAAGGGGTTCCTCGCGTGCCTTTTCCGATCCGCCCCCTCGCTTCCCTGGCCCTGCTGCTCGGTACCCTTGTGGCGGCGCCCGCGCTGGCGGCCGATGATGCGGCGCTGCCGCGCTTTCCGACGCTCCATGGCGACAAGATCGTGTTCGAAGCCCATGGCAATCTCTGGTCGGTTCCCCGGACCGGCGGCGAGGCCGCGCGCCTGACGACCGAGCCGGGTTTCGAGCTGATGCCGCGCTTTTCGCCCGACGGCAAATGGATTGCCTTTACTGGCGAATATGCCGGCAATCGCGATGTCTATGTCATTCCGGCCGCGGGCGGTGAGGCCAAGCGGCTGACCTTCCATTCCGACGTGACCCCCGATGCGCCGCTGCGCTGGGGCCCGGACAACATGGTCGTCACCTGGACGCCGGACTCGAGCGGCATCGTCTTCCTGTCGCGGCGCGAGGCGTGGAATTCCTGGTTCGGCAAGCTGTTCACCGTGCCGGTGGCGGGCGGCCCGGCCGAGGAATTGCCGCTCGACCGCGGCGGGTTGCTCAGCTACAGCCCGGACGGCAAGCAGATCGCCTATAACCGCATCTTCCGGAATTTCCGGACCTGGAAGCGTTACGATGGCGGTCTGGCGCAGGATATCGAGATCTATGATTTCGCCAGCAAGGCGCTGACGCGGGTGACCGATTGGACCGGCACCGAGACCGCGCCGATGTGGTACGGCAAGACGATCTACTTCCTGTCCGACCATGACGAGGCCCGGCGCGAGAACATCTGGGCCTACGATACCGAGACCAAGCAGTTCCGGGAGGTCACGCATTTTACCGATTACGATGCGGATTTTCCGTCGCTCGGCGACAACGGCATCACCTTCCAGCAAGGCGGCAACCTCTACGTCCTGGATCTGCCGACCGAGCAGCTGCACAAGCTCGATCTGCATGTGCCGGATGACGGTATGCATACGCGGCCGCGCTTCGTCGATGCCAAGGACTTCATCCGCGACACCGATGCCGCCGACCAGACCGATTTCGCGCTGTCGCCCAATGGCAAGCGCGTGCTGCTGACGGCACGCGGCGACATCTTCAGCCTGCCGGTCGAGCACGGCAATACCCGCGACCTGACCGAGACCTCGAATGCCGATGAGGACCATCCGGCCTGGTCGCCCGACGGCAAGACCGTGGCCTATACGACCGACGTGAATGGCGAGCAGCAGATCGCGACGCGCCCGGCCGAAGGCGGTGCCGAGAAGATCCTGACGCATTTCACCGAAGGCTATTTCTATCAGCCGGTCTGGGCGCCGGGCGGCGACAAGCTGGCCTTCTCGGACGGCAACCATAGGCTCTGGATCGTCGATGCCGCCGGTGGCGAGCCGAAGCAGATCGCCCAGGACAATATCGCCGAGATCCACGATTACAGTTGGTCGCCGGATGGGCGCTGGCTTGCCTATAGCGTCAACGACCCGAACCATATCAGCTCGATCTGGCTCTACAGCACCGATGCCGGCAAGGCGACCAAGTTCAGCGCCTCGCGCGACAATGATTCGATGCCGCGCTTCGATCCGGAAGGCAAGTACCTCTATTTCCTGTCGATGCGGCATGAGAACACGCTGCTGAACGACCGCGAGCAGGATGTTGCGCCGATCAAGAGCACCGGTATCTATGTCGCGACTCTAGCGGCCGATACGGTGTCGCCCTTTGCGCCGCAATCCGACGAAGGTGCGGTCGAGCCGCCCAAGCCGGGCGATGCAGCCTCGGGCGGCAAGCCGGCTGCCGACAAGGATAGCTGGCAGCCGCATGCCATTGCGCCGATCCATGTCGATCTGGCCGGGTTGGCCGCGCGCGCGGTTTTGCTGCCGGTGCCCGGCGCCGTGATCAACGGGCTCGAGCCGCGCAAGACGACGGTCTTCTACTTCACCCAGCCGCCGCAACTGATCGGCGACAAATTCCCGGGCGAGAAGGGCGAGTTCCATGCCTTCGATCTGAAGGAGCGCAAGGACAAGGTGGTGGTCGAGGATCTCGAGCGCTACAGCCTTTCGGCCGACGGCGCCAAAGTGCTCTACAAGAAGGACAAGAGCTGGTCGGTGGTCGATGCCGCACCCTCGGCCGATGGTCGGCCGAACAGCGAGAAGTCGGGCGACGAGAAAAAGAACGTCGATCTCGGTCATATGCGCATCTCGGTCGATCCGCGCCAGGAATGGCAGGAGATGTTCGTCTCGGCCTGGCGGCTCGACCGCGACATGTTCTTTAATGCGAAAATGAACGGCGTGGATTGGAAGGGCGTGCGTGCGGCCTATGAAAAGCTGCTGCCGCTGGCCGGCTCGCGCGAGGATCTGAATTACCTGATCGGCGAGATGATCAGCGAGCTGAGCAATTCCCACACTTATGTCGGCGATGGTGACCAGGACAATCCGACGCCGAAGACGCCGACCGCGCTGCTCGGCGCCGATCTGGTCTATGACAAGAAGGCCGGCCACTATGTCTTCGCCAAGATCTATCGCGGCGACAACACCCGCGACGAATATCGGGCGCCGCTAAGCCAGCCCGGCATTGCCGTCAAGGAGGGCGATTATCTGCTGGCGGTCGATGGCAAGGCGCCGCGCGCCGATATCGATCCCTACAGCCTGCTGGTCGGCAAGACCGAAGGCACGGTGCGGCTGACCATCGGCGAGGCCCCGAGCGGCAAACCCCATGACGTCGAGGTCAAGCCGGTCACGCAGGAAGTCGATCTTCGCGAAGTCGATTGGATCGAGCATAACCGCGCGACGGTCGATCGGCTGTCGGGCGGCAAGGTCGCCTATATTTATCTTTCGGATATGGGCCAGCGCGGGATGCAGCAATTCATCCGGCAGTTCTACAACCAGACCGACAAGCAGGCCCTGATCGTCGATGACCGCTTCAATGGCGGCGGCTTCATCGACGAGATCGTGCTGGCTCGGCTGCGCCGCGTGCTGGTCGGTATGTCGACCAATCGCGAGCGGACGCAGACGACCATCCCGGACGCCCTGATCGACGGGCCGAAGGTGACGCTGATCAATCACTATTCGGCCTCGGATGGCGATATCTTCCCGTTCTATTTCCGCAAATACGGGCTCGGTCCGCTGATCGGTACCCGGACCTGGGGCGGCGTGCGCGGTATCCGCGGCGAATGGCGCCTGCTCGATGGTGGCTACATCACCATTCCGGAAGACAGCCTGTACGGGCTCGATTCGCAATGGGTGATGGAGAACAAGGGGGTGAGCCCGGATACCGAGATCGAGGATTCGCCGGGCGATCTGCTCGCCGACAAGGACGTTCAGCTGGAGGCTGGTGTGAACTATCTGCTCGACCAGTTGAAGAAACGCCCGGCCGGTGCGGCGCCGATCCCGCAGCCGCCCGAGCTGCTGCCGGCTTATCCGCCGAACGGGCATGATTGAGCAAGATCACGCCGTCATTCGTGTGGGCATAACCGTCGCGCACGAGAATTGATCTCGGGATCGGCATGCGTCTCGCCCAGAGCGCATGCCGATTGCCGGCCGACTGGAACGTCGATGCTTGCAAAGTCGCTCACGATGGCGATTTGCTCTTACGATCGTAGCGTTCAATCGCCATATATTGCGGATGAAGATACACCCGCACGCCGAGGCCACCTACCGTATCGTCCCGCTAAGCGGAGAGACTTTCGGTGTCGAAGTCCTTATTCCGGGGAGCAACCCGACGACCGTCAGCAGCTTCGGCAGCGAAACCGAAGCGGCCGAATGGATCGAGCGGAAGAAGAACCGTGTCGTCTCGGAGATGTCGGAAAAGAAGGGATTTCACCGGGCGTCGCGCCGCTGGTGATGCCCTAGCATTACAGTTGCGCATTTTGCTGATCTCTGAATCTATGGGCGACCATGATTCGGGAGATCATGGATGTCTGGTGCCTCGATTGAAGCGACGCTGGCGTTGTGGGCCTCGTCGCTGCGCGATGTGAAGGGTCGGATACGACCGCTTTTCACGCAGGACCGCGTCGCGGCGAGCGCTGGCCTGTTCCTGGATGGGCTGGTTGGCGACGAGCGTCGCAAGACCGGATGGATGCGGGCGGAAGCGGCCGGTGATCCGGGGCCGTGGCGCCAGCAGGCCATTCTCGGCCGCGGTCGCTGGGATGCCGATGCGCTGCGCGACATCGTGCGCGACTATGTGGTCGAGCATCTGGCGGACGAACATGCGGTGCTGGTGCTCGACGAGACCGGATTCCTGAAGCAGGGCAAGGCATCGTGTGGCGTGTCCCGTCAGTACACGGGCTCGGCCGGCAAGATCACGAACTGCCAAGTGGGCGTGTTCGCCGCTTATGTCTCCTGCCACGGCCACGCCTTTATCGACCGCGCGCTCTATCTGCCGAAGATCTGGACCGACGATCCGGCGCGCCTGAAGGCCGCCCATGTGTCGGACGATGTTGGCTTCGCCACCAAGCCCAAGCTGGCGGCCCGGATGATCGGGCGCGCGCTCGCGGCTCATGTGCCGTTCGCCTGGGTCGCCGCCGATACCGTCTATGGTGTCAGCGAGGTCGAACGCGTCCTGCGCCGGGCCGGCAAGGGTTATGTGCTCGGCGTCACCGGCGACCATCTCTTCCATTCCTGGGACAAGCCGCAACCGGTCGCAGGATCAGCCTTGGCGATCGCCGAGGCGCTGCAACCATCCGATTGGCAGCGCCTCTCGGCAGGAGCAGGAACCAAAGGGCCGCGGCTTCATGACTGGGCCTATCTTGAGCTCGCCGACCTAGAGGCCGAGGAATTCGATGCCGAAAATCCGGGCGTGTGGACCCGCGGCCTGCTGATCCGCCGCCACATCGCAAATGGCGATCTCGCCTTCTTCACCACTTGGTGTCCGGCCGGCACGCCGATCGAGACGCTGGTGTCGGTCGAAGGCCATCGCTGGGCCATCGAGGACAGCTTCGAGACCGCCAAGAACGAGCTTGGTCTCGATCACAACGAGAGCCGCTCCTGGCATGGCTGGCATCGCCACGTCTCGCTCGTCATGCTCGCCTTCGCCATGATGGCTGCCATCCGCCAGCGCGCCAATGCCACACCGCCCCCAAAAACGAAACCATCAGCCGCGAAACCGCCGCGCCGCCCCTGATCCGCTGGTCGGTCCAGGAGGTCCGCCGCATCGCCATCAGGCTTGCTCAGCGGCGGATCAAACCGGCCCACATCATCGCCTGGTCGCTCTGGCGGCGCGCCCACCAAGCGGCCGCTCAGAGCGCCCACTTCAAGTCAAAAACGCAACTGTAATGCTAGGCCATCTGGAGCAGCAGGAGATCGCTTTCGGTCGCGACCAATTCCTGGCCGTCGGCCTTCGATTTCAGGCGGTACTGATTTTCCCGCCCCTGCGGCGGGAGCGGGCGCACGACGCTGAACGGGCCGAGCGGCGACCAGCTTCCCTTGCGACCGCGCAGCTCCACCGATTGACCGGGCTTGAATTTGTGATCGCTCACGGAACGCCTCCCATCCACTCGTTTTCGTTACCGCGGCTTGATCCTCGAGGATCAGTCCGCCTTCAGATCGACCGTAGAAACCTTACTCTTTGACGGTACCGGTCGACACCGCGCTCCACGAAAAACTACGCCACGCCGCAACTGCGGCATGGGCTAAAGCGTTCAATTTCGAGAGGGCTGAAACTCAGGCTCAACCGAGCGGAGCGACAGGCCGGCCAAAACGCATCTATTCGATAAATATAAAATATGACAGCCAAAATGTCAAACGAGATGAGGTCGGTTTTCAGGGCGGACTTTTCTTGAATACGGCGCGACGACCAAGCAGTAATCCGCAATACTCATTCCAGGCGGGCGGCGGGCGGGATTTCCGTTAGGTCTGTGCCGCCGGGTTGAGCGAGCGGCAGCGTGTCTCGAAAGCATCGCCGATGAAAGGCGGCCGTTTATAGAAGCCCTTGAGCCAGCTCGCCAGCAGACAGAGTTCTTCGAGCCGCAGCACTTCGTCGAGCGTGCCGTCGGGAAAGCGGATCTGGAAGCTCTCGGCGACGATGTCGAGCAGCTCCTCGACCTGCTCGATCTGCAGGCCGAGATCGGTTTCGAGTGCCGCCGTCCGCACGAGCCGGGTCTCGTCGATGCCGTAGTCGTCGCGGATCAGCTTCACGATCCAGCGGAACATATGCATCCAATTGGTGATGTCCGCTGTCGGAGCCGCCATTCCCGCCGCCGCTGAAGCTACCCGGAGTCGGGAGCGAAATTAGGAGCGGCGGGACGAAAATTGTATTAACGGGACAGCAACCGGGAGGGTTGTTCTCGTCTTTTGCGTCAGGCGGATGCCGCGGCGGCTTCGGCCTCGCGCCGCAGCAACTCGCTTTTGCGCAGCTTGATGCTGTCGGATTTCAGCTGGCCGCAGGCGGCCAGGATATCGCGGCCGCGCGGCACGCGGACCGGCGAGGAATAGCCGGCATCGTTGACGATATCGGCGAACGCCTTGATTGCCGCGCCGGTCGAGCATTCATAGGGCGCGCCGGGCCAAGGGTTGAACGGGATCAGATTGACCTTGGCCGGGATGCCGTCGAGCAGCCGGACAAGCTCACGCGCTTCGGCCGGACTGTCGTTGATGTCCTTCAGCATGACGTATTCGAAGGTGATGCGCCGCGCATTGGACGAGCCGGGATAGGTGCGGCAGGCGTCGAGCAGCTCCTTGATCGGGTATTTTTTGTTGATCGGCACGATGACGTCGCGCAGTTCGTCGGTGACGGCATGGAGCGAAACGGCGAGGTTGACGCCCAACTCCGCGCCGCAGCGCTCGATCATCGGCACCACGCCGGCGGTCGAGAGCGTGATCTTGCGCTTGGACAAGGCCAGCCCCTCATTGTCCATGACGATCTTCAGCGACTTCGCGACATTGTCGTAGTTATAGAGCGGCTCGCCCATGCCCATCATGACGATGTTGGTCAGCTGGCGGTCCTCGGCCGGACTCGGCCATTCGCCCAGCTTGTCGCGGGCATTCATGACCTGGCCGACGATCTCGGCCGGGCTGAGGTTGCGCACCAGTTTCTGCGTACCGGTATGGCAGAACTTGCAGGTGAGGGTGCAGCCGACCTGGCTCGAAACGCAGAGCGTGCCTCGATCGTCTTCGGGGATATGGACGCTTTCGACTTCCTGGCCGTCGGGAAATTTCAGCAGCCATTTGCGCGTGCCGTCGGTCGATTCGAGCGCGCGCGTCACTTCGGGGCGGGCGACGATATAGTGCTCGGCCAGCTGCGCGCGGAACTTCTTCGACAGCGAGGTCATTGCCTCGAAATCGGTGGCGCCGCGATTATACATCCACTGCCAGAGCTGCTGCGCCCGGAACTTTTCCGCGCCGATCGTGGCCAGCTCCGCCGCCAGCTCGGCACGGGTCAGCCCGACCAGATTGACGCGCGTCTCCGGCTGCGGGGCGACGGCAATAGCGGGTTCGGTCTGGGCGTCCATAGGGTCCAGAGTGTCCATCGGCAGGGGCTCAATATCTCCGCGGAAACGCCAAATATAAGCCCCCTGCCGGTAAAACCGAAGCGGCGAGGCTGCTGGGCAGCCTTACCGTCAGCGCTTGACCTTGCATGCCTTGTCGATCTGGGCGAGGGCGTCGCTGAAGCCGGCGAGGGAATAGGTGTCGATCGCCTCGCCGCCCGCAGCCGGCTTGGCTTTCGCGGTAAAATCGCTGCCGCGCGCCATGGCGGTCACGACCGCTTTGTCCGTGTCGCTGTCGCGCGTCCAGGCCGTCTGCTTGTCGGTGAAGAAATCGAACTTATCCTTGCCGACAGTCACGGCGGCCTGCGAATCCTTGGCGGTCGGGAAGCCGAGCTCGACCGAAACGACGTTGTTCTGCTTCTCGGACGGGCGATGCGTCACAAGGAGATGCGCGTCGCCGCGCTTCAGCTTGGCCGGATCGGACTTTTTAGGCTTGCTGACGGCGTAGCAGATCTCGCCGCGCGGCTCGACCATGGTATAGGCGGCCCAATCCTTGTATTCCCCGAGCAGCTTCGGCGTAGGCGCCGCACTCGGGGCGGGGGTTGGCGCCGGCGCCGCCGCGACCAGGAATGGCAGGACCGCAGGCAGCAAAAGAAATGCACGGCTCGGATTGGTCATTTTCGACCTGTTCTCCAAATTGGCACGAAATGGATCTCAATTTAGACAATATCATCAGCATATAGAACAATTGCGGCGGCGGGATGGCTGATCGCCAGCTTGTCGGACATTCTCAATTCGCCTTAGATTGCCCGTGTGATGCAAGTTCTCTCTCAAGATGCCGTTGCCGAAGCAGCCCGTCTCGTCGCGTTGGTGCGGCGAATTGCGGCATCGGCAGACCGCGCCGCTTTTGCTGAGGTGTTCATCCTGCTTGCGCCGCGGGTCAAGGCTTTCCTGATTCGGCTGGGCTGCGACGGCGCGACGGCGGAGGAGCTTACGCAGGACGTCATGTTGGCGATCTGGCATCGCGCCGGTCAGTTCGATCCGGCCCGGGCTGCACCGACGACCTGGGTTTTCACGATTGCGCGCAACCTTCGCATCGACAGGTTGCGCCGCGAGCGCTGGGTCGAACCCGATCCGGACGACCCGCATTTCGTCGTAGCACCCGTCGATTCGGCAGAGACGGATATTGAAATTGCCGAGCGTCAGTCTAGGTTGCATCAAGCGATAGCAGATTTGCCAGAGGAACAAGCGCAATTGATCCATATGGCCTACTTCGAAGATAAGGCCCATATCGGCATCGCAGCGGAACGGAACCTGCCGCTCGGCACGGTGAAGTCACGGCTGCGTCTAGCCGTATCGAGGCTAAAGAAGGCCTTGCGCAGGACGCTACCCTGTGAGCGTGCCACATCTGCATCCGGATGATGGCTATCTGCTGGACTATGCTACGGGCAATCTCGCGACACCTTTTGCTGTCCTGATCGCATCGCATCTGACCCTGTGCCCGGCCTGCCGGAATACCGTGCGGGCCTTCGAAGGTGTCGGCGGAGCGCTGCTGCGCACGGCCGAGCCGACTTCGGTTGCGGCCGACCGGCTGGCCACGGTGATGCAGCGCCTGGATCGGCCATTGACCGTCGCCGCACCGCCGCCGCCGCCGGCGTTGAGCGGCTTCGGCCATCTGCCGCGCCCGCTGCAGCGCTTCCTGGCGGAGTTGCCGGAGAGGCCCTTTTGGCGGCGCGCCTTTTTCGGCTTGGAGACCGTGCGTATCCCCCGTTTCGGCGATGTCCGGTCTCGCCTCATGCGAATCGCACCAGGCGGCGCCATACCGCGCCATACGCATCAGGGCAACGAGTTGTTGATCGTGCTCGATGGCGGCTACAGCGACCATACCGGTGAGTATGACCGCGGCGATGTTGCCTATGGCGATGCCGGCTTGGTGCATAAGCCGCGCGCGGATGCCGAGCGCGGCTGCCTGTGCTTCTCGGTCTGGGATGCCCCGCCGCGCATGGTCGGGCTGCTGGCGCCGCTGCTGAACCGGTTGCTGACGGTTTAGCCGGACACGAAGAGCCCTCGACTACGGACATCGATCGAGCGGGCGGGACCGCCTCCGCTTGCATCGCAACACGCTCACAGGCATGGTCCGATGCGCCGCGAGGTTGCGGTCATCGGAGCGGGGGCGCGATGCGCGGCAGGGTTCTATGGGGCGTGTCCGGCCTGCTGGTATTCTGCGCTGTCGCGGCTGGAAGTGTCTTCGGCTTGCAGTGGCAGGCGCGTCGGCAGCTTGACGAGGCCGTCGCGGCGCTGCGGGCGGCGTTGCCGCAGGGTGTGACGCTCCAGATCGGTGCTACGGAGATCGGGTTGTTTGACCCACGCGGTCGATGCCGCCGATATCGTGCTCGACGATACGCGCCCCTCCGGCAGCAAGGCGACCATCGGCCATCTGAGCTTGACCGGCCCCGATCCGGACTTTGCCGATGTTATCCGCTTCCGTCATCTGGAAATCCGCGACATAGCGCTCTCCGACAGCGACGACGACACCCGGATCGCGATCGCCGCCGCGCAGGCCGAGACGGTCGAGGTGCCGGTCGATGTGCTGAAAGGGGATCTGTCCCGGCTGGCGCAGGTCAAGGTCGATGCGGCCGAGCTGTCGGGTGTGAAGCTGACGGCGTCGGATGGCGGACTGGACATCGCGACGCTGTCGGTCGCCGCCCTCCAGGGCGGACAGCTCGGTGCGGTGCGAGTGACGCGCTTCCATATCATTTTTCCGGACGAGACGGCCGGCCGGGTGGATCTGGCGGCGGCCGATTTCGGCTGTACCGATATCGCGATCGCCGCCTTGGCCAATGGCAGCGATGCTGCCGAGCCGGCCGGCGTGATCGGGGGCTGTCACCTGGGCGAGGCGGTCGCCGCCACCCCGCATGGCACGGGCACGCTGCAAGCCGGCCGCTTCACGATCACCGCCCGAGATGCGGCCGGCCGGCCAACGGGGGGCGAGGGCGATCTCGAAGGACTGACGCTGCATCTGCTGGACAACGCCGAACTCGCGGCGGTGCTGGCCAGGCTCGGGATCCCGGATGTCGTGCTGACCGGCCACGTCGAAGCGCATTTCGATCCGGCTATCCGCACCGTTTCGCTCAGTGAAACCGTCGGCGTCGAGCATGCCGGCGCCTTCCGTCTCGACCTCGCCCTCGGCCATCTGCCCGAGATCGGCACGGCCGATCCCGTGGCGGCGGCGATGCAGATGACGCTCGGCCCCGGTGCGCATCGGTTGGACCGATCAGGGCCTGGTCCCGGCGATCGAGGCCGTGGCGCTGCCGGATGCGGCGGCGATCGAGCAATTGCCGGCGCAAGCCGAAAGCGAGATCCGCGACCGGCTGAAAGCGCTCGGCGTGGCCGAGACGACTGGCGACTGGCCGGCCAAGCTCGCGGCTTTCCTGCGCAAGCCGGGCCGCATCGAGTTCGATCTCGCGCCGGTCAAGGCGATCGAGATCGGCACGCTGCTGGACGATTCCCTGCCGCCATCGGCGAAATTCGGATTGCTGCAGCCGAGCCTTACGGTGGAGACGGCGCCGTAAGGCTCTTGCCCGGCCCCGGATCGGTCGGGCAGGGTGGCCCCGATCCACTGCCGAGATGAGAGCCTCATGACCGATCCGATCTCCGACATTGCCGGCCCGATCCTGGTCGAGGTGCTGCGCGGCGCCATGGTCGAGAGCCGGCATCGCGGCGCCGTGGCGATCGTCGATGCTGCGGGCGGTGTGGTCCGCTCCTGGGGCGATATCGAGCATCCGGTCTATGCCCGCTCGGCCATCAAGCCGCTCCAGGCGCTGCCGCTGGTCGAAAGCGGCGCCGCCGATCGCTATGGTCTCGGTCAGGCCGAACTGGCGCTGGCCTGCGCCTCGCATCACGGCCAGGCGATCCATGTCGAGACGGTGACCGCCTGGCTCCACAGCGCCGGGCTCGGCATCGGGGATCTGGAATGCGGGGCGCATCTGCCGAGCGATCCTGCATCCGCGCAGGCGCTGATCCGGGCCGACGCCGCGCCGAGCGCCGCGCACAACAATTGCTCCGGCAAGCATAGCGGCTTCCTGACCACGGCCCGACATCTGGGCGAGCCGACGCGCTGCTATATCGAGGCCGAGCATCCGGTCCAGCAGCGTGTCGCCGCCGTGCTCGCCGAGATGACCGGGCTGGATCTGAGCCGCGCGCCGCGTGGCCGCGATGGCTGCGGCATTCCGGTGATCGGGCTCAGCCTGCGTGGCATGGCGCGCGGCTTCGCCCGGCTTGCCGATCCGGCCGGGCTGCCGGACGAACGGCGCGCGGCGGCGGTGCGGCTGCTCGATGCCATGGCGGCGGTACCGGTGATGGTCGACGGCTCGACCGGCTTGTGCAACGCGGTGATGTCGGCGGCCGGCGAGAGCGTGCGGCTCAAGGGCGGCGCCGAGGGCGTCTATTGCGCGGCGCTGCCGGGGCAGGGACTCGGCATCGCTCTCAAGATCGAGGACGGCACGGCGCGCGCGTCGCAACTGGCGATGATGACGCTGCTCGACCGGCTCGGCTGTTTCGACGATATGCAGCGCCGGGCACTGCAGCCCTTCCTGGCGCCGCGGCTGGTCAATGTCGCCGGGGCCGAGATCGGCTGCATGCGGCCTGCCGCGGCGCTGGATTTTTGAGAGGTACGATGCGCGCCATCCTATGCCGGACGCTGGGCGAGCCGTCGCTGCTGACCCTGGAAGAGCTGCCGCCGCCGGTCCTCGGGCCGGGGCAGGTCCGCATCGTGACCCATGCCGCCGGCGTCAATTTCGCCGACAGCCTTGTCGTCGCCGGCAAATATCAGGAAAAGCCGCCGTTGCCCTTCATCCCCGGTTTCGAGATCGCCGGGGTGGTGAGTGGGATTGGCGACGGCGTCGCGGGCATCGCGCCAGGCGATCGGGTCATGGCGCTGACCGGTTCCGGCGGTTTTGCCGAGGAGGCGGTGGTCGGCGCCGATGCCGTGTTCAGGATCCCCGATTCGATGAGTTTCGAAGCAGCGGCCGGCTTTCCGATCGCCTATGGCACCTCGCATGGCGCGCTCGACTGGCGGGCGCATCTTCAGCCGGGCGAGATCCTGCTGATCCATGGCGCGGCGGGCGGTGTCGGCCTGACGGCGGTCGAGATCGGCAAGGCGATGGGCGCTACAGTGATCGCGACGGCAAGCTCGGCCGCCAAGCTGGAGATCGCGCGGAGTCGCGGCGCGGATCACCTGATCGATTATTCGACCGAGGACGTGCAGGCGCAGGTCAAGGCGCTGCTCGGCGAACGGCGGGTCGATGTCGCCTATGACCCGGTCGGTGGCAGCGCCTTCGAGGCGAGCCTGCGGACAATCGCCTGGGAGGGCCGGATCCTGATCATCGGCTTTGCCGGCGGCACCGTGCCGCAGATCCCGGCCAATATCCTGCTGGTCAAGAATTGCAGCGTGATCGGCTTCTACTGGAGCTCGTACCGCACTCGGAATCCGGCGCTGCTGCGCGGCTCCTTCGAGACGCTGCTGGGCTGGGTCGCCGAGGGCAAGCTACGTCCACTGGTGTCCGAAACCCTGCCGCTCGACCGCGCGGGCGAGGCGATCGGTCGGCTCAAGGCACGCCAGGCAACGGGTAAGCTGGTACTCACCATGGGGCGTTGACCGCGCATATTCCGCCCCGTGACGCGAAATGCCGCTTGCCGGGACCCCGGCTGCGGTGTTCAGTCTGCGCCGAAACCAGTCCTGCAATGGAGCACCCGATGACCGAACCTGCCGAGCCGAACGATCTCCTCAATGCGCTGGGCCAGCCTCCGCGCGTAGAGGAACCGGCCGTCGAGGCGGCGCCGGCTTCCGAGCCAACCCCCGAACCGGAATCGGTCAAGGCAGCCGAGACGCCGGAGCCGCGGCCCGGCGATCCGAGCCTGCCGCCGCGCCGGACCCGGCGCTCGGGCGAGGAATTGCATCGCATGGTCGTCGGCCGCGAGATCAAGCTGTCCGGCACGATTTCGGCCTGCGACCAGCTCCTGGTCGAAGGCACGATCGAAGCCGATCTCAAGGATTGCGACGATCTGCAGATCGCCGAAATGGGTCTGTTCAAGGGCTCGGCTACGATCGGCGAGGCGGATATTCGCGGCCGATTCGAAGGCACGCTGATCGTGCGCAACCTGATCATCCGCGCCTCGGCCAATGTGACCGGCACGATCCGCTATGCCGAGCTGCAGATCGAACGCGGTGGCCAGATCCGGGGCGACGTGGTGGCGATCGACGGCGGCGACGTCGCCTGAGAAAAGCGCGACGCGATCAGCATCTTGTGTGAAACATATAATTCATCACGATAAGTGGTGACTTTGCCGGGGGGCTTCGCTAGACTCTGTAGTGTTTAGTGCCCCCTGGCAGATGGTCTACCGCGTTTGAAATACGCACCGTCCGCACGCTCTGCACCACCATCGGCATCGCAATTGCCGCATGAATCCGACGCCTCTCCGCTCCGCGGTGAGGCGTTTTTCGTATCCGGGTCCCGGCACGGCCCGGCTGCTCACATCAGTGCCGCTCACCTGTCATCATCAGGAGACTCCATGGCCAAGCGTTCGACCCGCGCCGCCCAGCCGGTGCGCAGCTTCGACTCCAAGATCGAGACCCTGTTCGGCGGCGATGCGCCCTCGAGCTGGCACCCTGTCCTTGCAGGTGAGCGTGATGACGATAATCGGGAGCAGAGCTATGTCCGCAAGGTTCGGCCGCAAAGCGAGAACCAGCGGGTCCTGATGAAGGCGATCGACAGCCACAATCTGACCGTAGCGCTCGGGCCGGCCGGCACGGGCAAGACCTATCTCGCGGTCACGGCGGCGGTCGAGGCGCTGGAGGACGGGCAGATCGACCGCATCGTGTTATCGCGTCCAGCGGTCGAGGCCGGTGAGAGCCTGGGTTTCCTGCCCGGCGACATGCATGAGAAGCTGGCGCCCTATCTGCGCCCGCTCTATGACGCGCTCAACGAGCGGATCGGCGGCAAGCGGGTCCGGCAATACATCGCCGACGGCACGATTGAAATCGCGCCGATCGCCTATATGCGCGGCCGGACGCTGAACAATGCCTTCGTGGTGATCGATGAGGCGCATGCACTTACGGCCAGATCAAGATGCTGCTCACCCGGCTCGGCTGGCATTCGACCATGGTGCTGACCGGCGATCCGGACCAGAGCGACCTGCTCGACGGGCTGTCCGGCCTGTCCGACATCGCGCGCCGCCTGGAAGCAGTGAAGGGCGTCGCCGTGGTGCGGCTGACCGATGCCGACATCGTCCGCCACCCTCTGGTCGCGGAGATGCTGACGGTGCTGTAATGGCGATCGCCGAGGCGGCGCTGTTTCCGCCGCCTCGGCGCTTATTCGGTCTCGGTCCAGGACATATATCGGCTCGGATGCATGTTGATCGTGCTGGGGACCCAGCCAGGTCAGATGTGGTTTGATCAGCGTGTGGCTGACTGGGAAGTCGAGCGGGATGACGGCCTGATCGTCGAGCAACAACGCCTCGGCTTGTGCCATCAGCTCGAAGCGACGCCTGGCATCAGGCGTTCGACGCGACTCGTCGAGCAGGGTGTCGTAGTGCGGATTGCGATAGCCGACGACATTAAGGTCCGGGCATCGCTGCGGAAATTGGCGAGATAGGTCCAAGGGTCGGCATAGTCCCGCAATCCAGCCAAAGAGGCCCCAGCTGTTAGTTTCCCTGGTGCAGATCCTGGTCCAACACGCCCCATTCGGATGAAATCGACCTTGGCTTCGACGCCCAGTGCGGTCTTCCACATGGACGCTATGGCGACGAGGATTCGCTCGGCCTGCTCGGATTTCGTGAAGCGGATCACCAGCTTGAGCGGCGGCGCATCGGCACCGCGCGCTTCCGCCATCAGCTTCCGAGCTGCGGCGACGCGGTCAGGCATAGACAGTCCTGCCCAATCGGGCAAAGACGGCGTGTAGCCCGGGATGCCGCCGGGAATGAGGTCGATCGCCGGGATCTGCGTACCCTTGAGCACGCGGGTAAACAGTGTGTCGCGGTCGAGCACCATGGAGAGTGCGCGCCGGATCCGCGCATCCTGCAGTTCCTCCTGCTGCAAATTGACCGCGAGAAAACCTGTCGCCTGAAAGGGCGAGACATGGAGCTGACTGGGATACGTGGCCTGGATGCGCTCAAGCTCCTTTGCGGGAACCGTTACGTAATCAAGCTCGCCCGCTTCGTAGCGGCGCAGTGCTGCAACCTCATCATCGGCCAGGACGTGACGCACCGTCGTGATCTTCACGGAGGCCGCGTCGTAAAAATAGGGATTGCGCGTCAGCGTGATCTCGCTTTTGCGGAACCCAACCAGTCATTGCGATAGGGGCCGTTGCTGATGATATTGCCGGGCCGGGTCCATTGGTTGCCTGCCGCTTCGATCGCCTTGCGCGGGACCGGCAAGAGAGCGGGATGCGCGACCAGGGCCAGCATCCAGGGCGTCGGCTGCGCCAGGGTAATCTTGAGGGTGGCCGGGTCGACGGGCTTCGACGCCGAGCGACGACGGGGGCGCTTTGCCGGCGATGATCGCATCCGCTCCGACGATCGGCGACAGGGTGGCCGCATAGGGCGAAGCAGTCGCCGGATCGACCCGCGCGCCGGAAGCTGTAGAGGAAATCCTGCGCGGTCAGCGCATCGCCGTTCGACCATTTTAGCCTCCGGCCGGAGATGGAAGGTCCAGGACAAGCCCCGTCTGCCGAAATCTCCCACCGGAGCGCAACGCCCGGCACAGGTTCGCCGCTCGGCGACCAGCGCCAGCAGCCCTTCGAACAGGTCTTCGAGCACAATGGCTTCGGGCAAGCCCGAGGTTTTCTGCGGATCGAGCGATTCCGGCTCGTCGACCATCTGGCGCCGGAGTTCGGGCTCGGCGGAAGCCGGCCCAGCCGATAACAGCAGGACGACAGAAAATGCGAGGGCGAGTCGAAGCATGTTACGAGTCCGGCGGGGTGCGACCGGAAGAAGAGCTACACAGCCGCATCAGGTGCGTCGAGTCGGGTCCGACCGTGGCGACAGACGGTCGCAGATCGTCCGGCGAGGTACCGTCGAGCGCCTAAACGTCCCGGGATCGAACCAACCTCGGCCGCCGGCGGGCCGCCTGCCGTTTCTCGGCTTCGAGCCGGCCGGCGATTTTCGTTTCGAGGAGGATGCTCCGGCGGACCGATGCGGCGAGCCGCTCGAACGCTTCCGCAAAGTCTCCGATATCGCCCTCGGCCACGGGAAGATCTGCTTTGAATTCGTCCTCGGCCTGCTGACTCATTTTCTCGGCAGTGCTCAGGCCGGCCTTGCCGATTTCACGGAGCATGCGCAACTGGTGCTCGGCGCGCGCAATGTCCGCTTTGGTCCAGCGCCGATTGGGCGGTAGAGCCCACGGATCGGCTTTTGCCGGCATCGTTCGCCGCGCGAAGCTTAGTCGGGACGTTTCGCTTCATGGTCGGAAATCCAAAGGTCGATAACGCTGAACAAAAAAAGAACATAGGTCGCGCTGAAACGCAAGAGCGCAGAGACGCTAGCGTGTTTCCGCCAGCAGCCGCTCGACGAAATCCGGCACGACGATTCCGGCCGGGCCGTGGATCGCCTCGTGGAAGCGGCTATAGCCTTCGGGACGGTTCCGAGGTTGAGTTCGACCGTATGCGCGCCATGCGCCCGCGCCCTTGCTGACGAAAGCCCGCCGCCGGATAGACCGTGCCCGAAGTGCCGATCGACAGGAACAGGTCGCATTCGGCCAACGCCCGGTAGATCCGGTCCATTTCGAAGGGCATCTCGCCGAACCAGACGACATGCGGTCGCATCGTGCCGGACCGGCCGCAGTCGAAGCATGTCGATTCCGGCGTCAGATCGTTTTCCGACCGGGACGACATGATGGCAAGCCGTGCAGCGCGCCTTCAGCATTTCGCCGTGCATATGGATCAGCCGCTTGGAACCGGCGCGTTCGTGCAGATTGTCGACATTTTGCGTGGCCAGAAGAAAGTCGCCCGGGCCGTTCCCGTTCGAGCCGGGCCAGGGCAAGATGCGCGTGGTTGGGCCGCAGTGCCGGCCCGCAGCAGGGCGCGCCGACGCATATTGTAGAAGGCCTGGACCCGGGCCGGATCGCGCCGGAACGCGTCCGGCGTCGCGACATCCTCCAGCCGGACCCGGGGCCAGATGCCGCCCGCGTCGCGGAAAGTGTCGAGACCGCTTTTCCTTGCTGATCCCGGCTCCGGTGAGGATAACGATGGACGACATGGATAGTCCTCGGGGATTGAGTGCTCAGCGGCCAGGGTCGTCCAATCGGGTAATTTCCGGCGCATCGGATCGCCCGTCCCAATAGCCCATGACCCGCCGGGTCGTCCAGGCTGCGGTCGCGGCAACACAGGAAGACCGCTGCGATCGATCGGCAGCGCTTCGTCCGAGGCCGGGTCGTGCGGCGGCAGGTTCATGAGGCGACCGATGTTCCACGACGAGCAGGCCCAGGCTGCGGGCCGTATCGACGAAACCCTTGATATTGAAGAAGGTGCAGGAGGTCGGCTCATAGGGGCTGGGCCTTGCCGGTCGGGGCAGGAGCAACAGCGGCAGGCGGTTGGCATCGGCGAAGGTCGCGGTTTCGACCAGCAGCGTGCCACCATCCTTGAGCAGATCGCGGGACCATGCGCAGCGCGAGGAACGGATAGCGCAGGTGATAGACCACGACCGGGCAGCAGCACGACGTCGAAACACCCCGACGGATTTCCGGCCTGAGGTCGTAGAGGCTGTGCGATTCGAACCGCGCCCGCGAACCGAGCGCCCGGGCCAGGAAGGCGATGTTCTCGGTCGGCAGGTCGAAATCGACGCCGAGCACCTCGGCCCGCGCCCAGCATTTCGGCTTCGAACGGACAAGGCGCCGTCGCGGCAGCCGATATCGAGCACCCGCCGGCCACGGAAGTCGATGCTGCGCATCGCGTCCCTGATCATGTCGACCGATCGGCACGATTGACCTGCCAGCCGGCAGTGCGGCGACCGGGCGCGTATTCGACGGTGTGGGTAGAAGCGGAGATGAGGCGGCGCGGGCGAGGCTGGCGTCGGTCATTCGTGGGGTCCGGTCCCGGCTTCTGGGGAAGCTTTGTAGGATGCTACCTTATACCGAAGCGCCCCATAGTCTTCCTCTCTCCATCCCCGAGGGCGGAGAGGAGATACTGGTGCGGAGCCTTGAGCCGAATAAAGCGCCAGACGCAGTTAATCGCCTGCAGCATCTTAACGCTACCCCGCCATGGTGACTTTCGACTTCCGTGTAGCACAGGCTGAGTTCGAGCCCCGCCGCCGGCGCCGGGGATGTCGTAGAGCGATATGCTTGGGCCGTAATCCGTGCTGACCGTCTGGGCCATGGCGCCGACGACCAGCTTGACCAAGTGCCGCGTCCTGTTCCCAATCCTTCGATTTGAGCTTGCCCTTGGCATCGAACCACGGTCTTGGCGAAGCCGGCGATGGCGCGGACCTTGCTGTTGCCGATCGCCTTGATGATCGACGACCATTTCTCGCTCGAGCGAGGCGGCGAAGTCCCAGCCCTCCGAGGTCGTGCCCTGCAGCTCCTGCAGCCGTTTCACGCCGGTGATGATGACCAGCTCCATGCTGCCGCCACCCGCCGACAGAGCCGATCGAGCGCTGCCCTTCCATTTCGAAGGCGCCGATTTTGGTCGGATCGGCCCGCGTTGAAGACGAAGCCGTCGGCCTTTTCCCAGCCGCGCAGCACGAGGCCGATACCGGTCTTGACCGCGCCCGCCGATCCACACCTCGTCCCATTTGATCGGCCGAAACCGGCGGCCCGGAGACGTACCAGATCATATTGTAGCACGGGATAGGCGACCTGGTCGTTTCCGGCTTGCCACATGATGCCGGTGCCCCCAATCGCCCGGCCGCGACCGGGCAGCCGCTGCGCCAGCCGGCCGAAGATCGGATGCTGTAGAGCCCGAAGGCGGCATCCTTCGCGGTGCTGGAATGGAAGATCAGCCCTTCCTGCGAGCCGCCCCAGAGCGCCTTTTTTCTCCCAGGTCCCGCCGCCGGCACTGAAGAATCGGCTGTTGAACGGCCGCACTTGATTCCAACTGAGATTGTCAGGCCCGCTACCCAATTCGACTCATAGGAGAAATCAACCGTCGAAAACGTCAGTGAACTTTATTGAAGCCCATCGACACGCCAATAATATGCAGACGTAACGTCATGGTCACCCCGCATGGAAAGGATGCAGCAGGCGAAGGTTTCTCCATGTCAATTTATATTGAAACGATTCGGCGGATGCGAGGGTTTTCTTCGGTTGACTGAAATAAAAGCAGCAAAAGATGGTGGTCCGGCACCACGAAATACTTAGCAATGCGAGAAAAGAAATGGGGTGTGTACGACCCCGCGCGGTTATTTGCAGGTCGACACCAACCCCCTGTCAGGCTGCGATCGCCGTGCGGAAGGTCGCGGCATCGACATTAGCCGCCCGACGCGACGACGACCACGGCCTGGGGCGAGCCGGGAATGCGTCCGCCGAGCGCCGCGGCAAGCGCGACGGCGCCGCCGGGTTCGACCACGAGCTTCAGCTCCTCGGAACGCGACGGCCATGGCCGCGCGCACTTCGTCATCATCGGCGACCAGCCCCGCCGGCGAGGCGGCTGCCGGTTGATAGCGAAGGTGATCTCGCCGGGCTGGGGCCGCGAGGAGAGCGTCGCAAATCGAGCTGGCCCCGGCAGCGTTGGCGACACGCTCGCCGGCCGCGAGCGACCGGGCATGATCGTCGAAGCCGGCCGGCTCGGCGCAATAGACCTTGGTTGCCGGGCTCTGTGCCTGAAAGACGAGGGCACAGCCGGCGATCAACCCGCCGCCGCTCGAATTGGCGGCGAAAGGCATCGATGACGATGCCGTGCGACTGTCGGCCTGCGCGATCGCTTCGAGCGCCGTCGTGCCCTGGCCGGCGATGATGTTCGGTCGTCATAGGGCTTGACCAGCCACGGCGCCCCCGCTCGGCCTGGATCCGAGCCGCGGACCGCTTCGCGATCCTGGGTCCAGCGGTCATAGGTCACGACCTCGGCGCCGAAGCCCGCCGGGTTATTGGCGAGCTTGATCGCCGGGCGCATCGGCCGGCATGACGATCACGGCCGGGATGCCCAGGATCCTCGGCCGACGCCTGCGACACCCTGGGCATGGTTGCCGGGAGGAGAAGGGCGACGACGCCGCGCCGGCCGCTGCGCATCGTCGAGCTGGACCAAGCGGTTGGCAAGGCGCCGCCAGGAACTTGAACGAACCGGTGCGCTGCAGCGGCTCGGCCTTGACCCAGCAGGGCGGAAGCCCTAACCGTTTGTTCAGTGCCGAGGATTCGAGCAGCGGCGTAGACCACGGCATGGCCGCCAATGCGGCCGGCGGCGGCCTGGACATCGGTGAAGCTCGGCAGTGTTTCGGTCATCGGCGCATATCCGTCTCGAGCGAGAAAGCCAGCGATTTGTTGCCGATGCGCAACCGGTAGACCTGACAGATTCTCCAGCACGCGCTGCACATAGTTGCGCGTCTCGGTGAACGGGATACTGCTCGACCCAATCGACCGCATCGACATCGGGTGAGCGCGGATCGCCAAAGGCGTCGATCCACTGCTTGACCCGGCCCGCCCGGCATTATAGGCGGCGATTGACAGCAGATAGGAGCCGTTGAAGGTCGCCAGCAGGGAATCCATGTAGGCTTGGCCGAGCGTCACATTGTAAGTGCCGTCATCGGTCAGCTTCGCTTCCTTGTAAGGCAGCTGCAGCATCTTGGTCGCGACCGTCTTGGCGGTGCCCGGCATCAGCTGCATGAGGCCGCGTGCGCCGGCATTGGACACGGCATGCAGGTCGAAGGCGCTTTCCTGCCGGGTCAACGCCAGCAACAGCGCCTGCTCGGCACCGGCATTGCGCGGCATCGAGACCAGGGGATAGCCGGCGCGCAGCAGCGATACGCCGACATAGCTCGCCCGCTTGGCCGCCATCACCCCCAGATCGGGACGGCCGATCTCCTCGGCCAGATCCGCGACCAGCGCGTGATCGGCCGGACTGTGCGCCGCCTCGGACAGGGCGTTCAGGAAGACCTTAAGCCGGTCGTCCTCGCCGATCTGCGACATGATCCGGGTCGCGCGGACGAGATCCTTCTTGTTGAAGGCCGCCAGCTCCTGGGCCGAGGCCCTGGGCTCCGGTTCCGGCTTGGCCGGCGGCGGGCACGTTCGGCATCGCGCCGGCGAGCTGGCCGTAATAGGTCGTGGTGAAGGCCGCCGATTTCTCGTAACCAGCCGAGCGCGACATCAGGCTGGCCGAGCGCCTCGGACGAACGGCCGGCCCAAAAGGCAGGCACGCGACAGGGTCAGCGGCAGCTTGGCCGAATCATAGAGCCGGGTGAAGTGGCTGAACGCGGTCGGCGGGTCGTGGAAGAAGCGCAGTGCGATCCAGCCGGCGGTGAATTCGGCATCGGCCAGCGCCGGGCCGTCGGTCAGGCCGTGATCGGTGATCAGCTTATAGGCGCGCGCGGTCTCGTTCTGCTCCAGCAGGCGCCGGGCGAGCAGCTGACGGTCCGGCCACCATTTTTCCGGTCGGCCCAGTGTGTTGGCCTGGTTGAAGACTTCGAGCGCGGCGTCGTCCATGTCGGCGCGCCGGCGCCAGCGCATCCGCTCATAGAGCAGGCCGGGATTGTCCTGCAGGCTCGCAGGCACCCGTGCCACGGCCGCTTCGGCGGTCTTGGCCGAAGCGGCGAGCTTGATGCGCGCATCGGCCAGCAGGCGCCAATCCTCCGACACGCGCGGCAGCAGCCGTTCCGCATCGCCGATCTTGCCGTCCCAGAGCAGACGGTCGAGCCGTGCCGCCTGATCCTCCGGGCGAATCACATCGCTGTAGCGCGCCAGAATCAGCTGTTCGTCCGTGGCGGGAGAAATCGCCATTGATCCAGACATCGCGGACCTGCCGCTGCGAGTCTTCGAGATGGCCGTCGGCGGCGGCGAATTCCGCGACCTTCAGCCGGCCATCGCGGTCGCCGGCTTGTGCTGGGCATACCAGGCGCGCAGCACCGGATCGGGTACCGAGCCGATGCTCTCCTCGGCGCGGGCGCGCAGGGTCGATTGATGCGGCCAGGTCGGGATTGGCCTCGATGAAGGCGCTGATCTCGGCGAAGCTATGGCCGGCATTCGGCCGCAGAAGATCGAGCCATTGCAGGATCTTGAGCGGCAGTTTGTCGCTTGCGGTCTCGGCGATCTCCTCGGCCTTGCCGGGCTGGTCGCGGGTCCCAGGCTTGGAAAGCGCGGGCGGCGATCGGCTCGTCCCGGGCGTTCAGCGCCTCCGTGGCATGGGCCTGGCGTCCCATGGCGAGCACGAGGGCCAGGGCGAGAAAGACGCTGCGGACCCGGCATGGCGCCGGGCAGACAGCGTTCCGGCCGCTTGCAGCGGCAACCGGTCAGCGATTTGCGCGGCTCACCCGTTCCAACTTTCCGATTCATCTCAACGATCCCCTTGTGACACAGTTTACCGGCGCAGCGTTCGGCCAACAAGCGCGCACCGTGCCGCGGCTGGATCAGCCAAGGACATAGCGGGGTCGACGCTGTTGTCGAGCCGCGTCGCGGCGGCTATGGTCGCTGCCGGCTGCGGCCTTCGCCCTGAAGGATAGAGTGATGAGGTTTACCGGTTCTTATACTGCCCCTGCTGACTCCGTTCCGGCAGGGTGCGGTCGATGAGCGCGCCTTCCAGGATCTGGTCGCGTGGCAGATCGCGGAAGGGACGGACGGGCTGGTGCCCTGCGGCACGACCGGCGAAATCGCCGACGCTGAGCCATGCCGAGCATAAGCGCGTGATCGAGCTGACCATCGAAGTCGCCAAGGGCAAGGCCGTGGTGATGGCTGGCGCCGGCTCGAACTCGACGGCCGAGGCGGTGGACTTCACCCGTCATGCCCAGCAGGCCGGCGCCGATGCCGTGCTGATCGTCTGCCCCTATTACAATAAGCCGACGCAGGAAGGCCTGTATCAGCACTACAAGGCGATCCATGAAGCGTCGGATATTCCGATCGTGATCTACAACATTCCCGGCCCGGTCCGGCGTCGACATGTCGATCGAGACGATGAAGCGCCTGGCCGAGCTGCCGCGCATCACCGGCGTCAAGGATGCGACCCGCCGATCTGGCGCGCCCCCTGCGCACCCGCCTGGCGATCGGGCCGGAATTCAGCATGCTGTCGGGCGAGGACATCACGGCTCTGCCGTTCCTGGCCCAGGGCGGCGACGGCTGCATCTCGGTCACCTCCAACATTGCGCCGCGGCCTCTGTGCCCAGCTGCACAAGGCGTGGCAGAGCCGCGACTTCGCGACCATGCAAGCGGGTCAACCGAGCTGCTGCGCCGCTGCACGACGCCATGTGTCGTCGAGACCAGCCCGGCGCGCGGTGAAATATGCCGCCTCGCTGATGGGCCGTTGTCAGCCCGATATCCGTGGCCCGCTGGTCGAGCCCGGCCCGGCGGCGCGCGACCGCATTGCGGCCGCCATGCGCCACCGCCGGGCTGATCAATTGAGACTCTGATGGCGCTGCGCCCGACCGACCGCTTCGTTGCCCAGAACCGTCGGGGCGCGTCACGACTACTTCATCAACGAGACGCCTCGAAGTCGGCATCATGCTGGAAGGCACGGAGGGTGAAATCCCTCCGCTCCGGCCAAGGCTCGATCCAGGAGGCCTTCGCCCGCGAAAGCAATGGCGAACTCTGGCTGATCAACGCCTTCGTGCCGCCTTATCAGATGGCCGGGCCGCGCTTCAACCACGAACCGCGCCGGCCGCGGCAAGCTGCTGCTCCACCGCAAGGAGCTGAACAAGGTCATGGGCCTGACCAAGCGCGAGGGCATCACCCTCGTGCCGCTGTCAATCTATTTCAACGACCGCGCGCCGCGCCAAGGTCGAGATCGGCCTGGCCCCGCGGCAAGAAGAAGGCCGACAAGCGCGAAGCGGAAAAGACGCGCGACTGGCAGCGCGACAAGAGCCGGATCCTGCGCGAGCGGAATCGCGGGTAGGGGCGGGGTACGGGGCCCCAGCGCCTTGCGCCCCCTTAAACGGCCGAGCGGCCCTTGACGAGGATATCAAGCAGGGTAGTGATGATTACGATGTCCGGCAGAACTGCGCGCCCGCTAATTGCTGAAGCAATAACTCTGGACGCTGGAGCCCCCCGGCACTGGAAAACCGAACGCGGTTATCCTAAATCGAAGCAGCGTGACGCGGAGGGAACGATGAAGAGCCTGGCCGAGCATATGGCGTTCTACAGCAGCTATCATCGCGATCCGCGCAACCGGCTGACGCATTTCTTCGGCGTGCCGATGATCATCTACGCCGTCCTGATCGCCATGTCCTATGGCCGCATTCCGGTCGGCGGGCTGGAGGTCAGCGCTGCGGCGATCTTCCTGGCGGTGATGCTGCTCTACTATCTCACGCTCGACTGGGGGCTGGGCTTTGCCATGGCGGCGGTGTTCGTGCCGATGTGCTGGGCGGCGCAGGCCACGCGCGGCGTTGGGCGTCGGTAGCGGACTTGCGGTGTTCGGTGTGGCTTTCGTGGTCGGCTGGATCGTGCAGCTGATCGGCCATAAATTCGAGGGCAACCGGCCGGCGCTGCTCGACAATCTGTTTCAGACTCTGGGTCTCGCCGATCTTCCTGACGGCCGAGATCTTTTTCATGCTGGGCTTCAAGCTGCCGCTCAAGGAGGAGGTCGAGCGCCGGGTGCTGACGCGCGACTTCGCAGGGGCCGAGCATGCTTTCAAGCAGGCGAGGGCCGGTTTGATGTTCGCAGCGCAAATCTCCGAGACGACTGACAAGCCGACGCTCTACGAAGACCTGACCGAGCAGCTCGGCGGGCTGCTCGATGGCGAAACCGATTTCATCGCCAACGCGGCCAATATGGCGGCGCTGATCTTCAACGGACCTGCCCAACCTGAACTGGGCCGGCTTCTATCTGATTGAAGGATGGCGAGCTCGTGCTGGGGGCCGTTCCAGGGCAAGCCGGCCTGCGTCCGCATCGCGGTCGGCAAGGGCGTCTGCGGCACAGCGGTTGCACGGCGCGAAAGCATCCTGGTCGAGGACGTCGAGGCGTTTCCGGGCCATATCGCCTGCGATGCGGCCTCGCGTTCGGAGCTGGTCGTACCGCTGATCCGCGATGGTGCAGTGTTCGGCGTACTCGATCTGGACGCGCCGTTCCCGGCGCGCTTCGATGCCGTCGATCAGGCCGGCTGCGAGAAGCTGGTCGAGATCTTCCTAGCTCACACGCCGTAATACTGCCGGTACCACTCGACGAAGCGCGGCACGCCTTCGTCGATCCGCGTGGTCGGCCGGTAGCCGAGGTCGTGCTCGATCGGCGCGATATCGGCGAAGGTTTCCTGGACGTCGCCCGGCTGCATCGGTTCGAATACCAGCTCGGCCTTGCGTCCGCAGGCGCGCTCGATCGCGCCGATGAAATCGAGCAGCTGCTCGCTGCGGTGATTGCCGAGATTATAGAGCCGGTGCGGCGGCGCGGCGCCGTCATCCGCCGGCGGATGGTCGAGCGCGGCCAGTGTGCCGGCCACGATATCGGCGACATACGTGAAGTCGCGGCGCATGTTGCCGTGATTGAACACCCTGAGCTGGCGTCCGGCCATGATCGCATCGGTGAACAGATAGGGCGCCATGTCCGGCCGGCCCCAGGGGCCCGTAGACCGTGAAATAGCGCAGTCCCGTAGCCTTTACGCGGTAGAGGGATGGCTGTAGGTATAGGCCATCAGCTCGTTCGACCGCTTGGTCGCGGCATAGAGCGAAACCGGCGTGTCGCAGCGTTCCTCGACCGAGAAGGGCACGGCGCTGGCGGCGCCATAGACCGAGGAGGAGCTGGCATAGACCAGATGCTCGCAGCCCTGCAGCGCGCGGGCCAGTTCCAGCACTTCGAGGAAGCCGTCGAGATTGCTGTGGATATAGCTGCGCGGGTGGTCGATCGAATAGCGCACCCCCGCCTGGGCGGCGAGGTGGGCGATGCGGGTGATCACGCCATGGCGTGCGGCGAAGCCCTGCATCGCGCGGGCGTCGGCGATATCGAGTCGTTCGAAGCGGAAACCCAGGCGGCTTTCGAGCCGGGCGAGGCGGGCTTGCTTCAGCCGAACGTCGTAATAGTCGTTCAGATTGTCGAGCCCGATGACCTGCTCGCCTCGGTCCCAGCAGCGCCTCGCAGACATGTAGCCCCGATGAAACCGGCAGCACCGGTGACCAGGATCGCCATCAGCCCTCACTCAGCCCGACTTGGTCCCGGCGGATCGGCCGGACCAGGCAAGCTTTCTCGGCGAGACCGGCCGCCGGGTCAAGCGCAGCGAATGACGGGGGAGGGTGGCGGGAAGCCGCCCGGTTTGTGCTTCCATAACGTTTATCTGGTTCAGTAGCGGGGTGAAAACCGCCCCGCTGCGACAACTATGCGGTCGACGCGCGACGGCCCGGGACAGGAAGCATTTTCAGATGGGGCCAGTATCGTGACCGACAAGCCTGATCCAACCTTGCGGCGGAAATCGATGCCGCCGCCGGTCAGCTACGAGGTGCAGGTCTTCGGCGGCGGCAAATGGACGACCGAGCTGGTGTTGACCGATCGTCAGGAGGCTGAAGACGAGGCGTTGCGTACGCTCGACTCCAGCCGGCGTCCGCTCGGCGTCCGGGTCGTGCGCGAAGAAGTCGATGAAAAGACCTCGCTGATCACGGCTACGACGGTCTTCCGCCGGACGCGCGAGGATGACCGCAGCGCCGACGAGAAGGAAGACAAGCGCCAGCAGATGAAGGGCCCAAGCTTGCCGAGATCCGCGTCGAACGTCGTCAGGCGGCGCGGTCTCAACCGTCTCCCGCCGCGGCAACCCGGCCGTCAAAACCGCGGCGGAGCCGCGCCAGGGCTTTCACTGGACCTGGCTGATCATCCTGTTCATCGCCCTGATCATCGCCGGTTTGGTGACGCTGCTGAAGCTTCACTCGTTGTTTCTGGGGTAGCGCCGCCTTCGACGGCGCGGATCCGGGCGATGGTACGGGTCGTGCTTTGGCCTTGCTCCAGCGGCACCAGCGCCACCCGGCCGCCATGCGCTTGTACGAAATCGGCGCCGACGACCTGATCGACCGTATAATCGGCGCCTTTGATCAGGACATCGGGGCGAATCGCCTCGATCAGACGGATCGGCGTATCCTCGGCGAAGGGCACGACCAGATCGACGGCGCCGATCGAGGCCATCACGGTGGCGCGGGCCCCTTCGTTCTGGATTGGCCGGTCCTCGCCTTTCAGCCGCTTGATCGAAGCATCGGTGTTGAGCCCGACTACGAGACGATCGCAGGTCGCGCGCGCCCGGCTGAGCAGGGCGACATGTCCGGGATGGATGAGGTCGAAACAACCGTTGGTGAAGCCGACCCGCAGGCCGCGGCTGCGCCATTCGGCGATCCGTGTCACGGCCTGGTCGAGCACCATGATCTTGCGGTCGGTCGCCAGAAGGTCGTCGACATGCAGCGCCTCGGCCAGCTCGTCGCGGCTGACGGTAGCGGTGCCGGGCTTGGCGACGACGATGCCGGCGGCGATATTGGCCAGCCGGGCGGCATCGGCCAGATCGGCGCCCCCGGCGAGTGCCACGGCGAAAGCGGCAATCGTCGTGTCGCCTGCACCCGAGACGTCGAAGACCCGGCGCGCCAGGGCCGGCAGATGCAGCGCCGGCCCGTCGGCTGGAATGACCGACAGGCCCTGCGCGCCGCGGGTCAGCAGGATGGCCGCAGCGTCGGACGCGGCCAGCGCCTGGCGCCCGGCCGCTTCGGTCGAGCGGTCGTCGAGACAGTCGATTCCCGTGGCCCGGCTGGCTTCGAGCCGGTTGGGCTTAAGCACGGTAACGCCGCGATAGCGGGCGAAATCGAGTCGTTTCGGATCCGCAACGATTGGCGTGCCGGCTGATCGTGCCGCTGCGATGGCACCGCTCAGCACGGCATCGCTCAGCACGCCCTTGGCATAGTCGGACAAGATGACGATGTCGGCCTCGGCGAGCCGCGCGCGATAGGCTGCGAGCACGGCCTCGGCCGCGGCACCGTCGAGCGGCGCCGCATTTTCCTGATCGGCACGCAGCAATTGCTGACCATTGGCGATATAGCGTGTCTTGACAGTAGTCGGCCGTCCGGTGGCCGGGATCAGCACGGCTTCGAAATTGCCGTTCTCGCCGGTCAGCCGGGCCATCTGCGCAGCGGTCTCGTCAGTGCCGGTGACGCCGATCAGGATCGCGCGCGCGCCCAGCGCCGCGACATTCTCCGCCACATTGCTGGCGCCGCCCAGGGTCCACCGCTGACGCTCCGGCTCGATGCGCAGCACCGGGATAGGCGCTTCGGGCGAGATGCGATCGACCTGGCCATAGACCCAGCAATCGAGCATCAGATCGCCGAGCACGAGCACGGTCAGTCCGGAGAAATCGATCATCAAATCGGCGAGTGCACCGTCGCGTCCCGCCGTCATCTTACCGCACCGAATCCGGCTACCGGTCGCCTGAAAGAAGCTGCCATCATGCGGCGGAGCTATACACCGTTAACCTCCCTCGATCTAGTATCGCTCGGAAATGGGCGGTGTGCCGGTAGTGTCGGCAGGCGGGAATCATGGGCAGAGGTCTAAAAGTCGCAGCGAAATGGGCGAGCTTGGCTGCGATGGTCGCGCTGGCCGGCTGCTCGCTGATCGGGACGGAAGAACCGGCAACGCCGGTCGCCGTCGCCAGCGATCAGCCGTTTCCGCCTCAGCTTGAACAAGGCCTCGACCTTGCCGCGGTCGCCGGCGATCCGGTCGCGATCGGCGCCCTGGCCGGCGCCAACCCGGCCTTTGCTGAACGCATCGTCGCCTTCGCCGTCACCGCGCATCCGCCGAAGGCGGCCAGCTTCGCCGCCGCGGCAGCGCAGGCGCAGCCTGATATGGCACCCCAGCTGGCCGCCGCCGCGGCGACTGCCAATCCGACCGCCGCCGTGGAGATCGCCGGCCGCTCGGCAGCAGCGGTGCCGGCACGCAGCGAGGCGATCGGCGACGCCGTCCTCGCCGTCCTGCTGCCCGACGAGCAGCGCGCGATGGAGACGCGGATCGCTGAAGCGGTGCGTGCCGCAGCGCCGCCAACGGTCGACGATTGGGCACTCGCCGGCTCAGCCAAGCACTGAGACTCGCCGACTCCGCGCGGTTGCAACCGCGACGTAACTCCGTATGCTCGGTTCCGACGATCATCCCGGAACAGCCATCGTGTCGAGCGCCGTCAAACAGGTCGTTGCCGCCCCATCGCCGACCAAGCCGGCGGTGGTTTCGTCCTGCCTGAATTGCGGCGCGCCCGTGCCGGGACATTTCTGCGGCGATTGCGGTCAAAGCCGCGACGATCACAGCCGTTCGACGCTCAGCCTGGTCCATGAATTCTTCGAACATCACATCATGCTCGACAGCAAGATGCTGCGCACAGCCTATGCGCTGGTCTTGCGTCCCGGAAGCCTGACACGCGCCTATATCGAAGGGCGCCGCGTGCGTTATGTCTCGCCGTTCCGGCTCTACCTGTTCATGAGTTTCGCCTTCTTCCTGGCGCTGTATTTTTCCGGCCTGGCGGTGTTCCAGGTGAACGGGCGGATCGACGTGCCGGATTTCCTGTCGAGCGACGCGGATACGCCGAAGCCGGGCTCGGGGCAGGCGCTCAATTCCAGCTCGGTGCGGTTCTTCGCGCCTGTGCAGGAGGGCGGGCTGGAGATCTCCGACCCGGTCAAGGCGGTGGTCGATCGGGGCAGTCCAGGCGAATGGGCCTGGTCGAAACGTGCCGGGCAGGGGCTGCTTATGGCCT
Source organism: Aliidongia sp. (assembly GCA_037200015.1). Classification (GTDB taxonomy): domain Bacteria; phylum Pseudomonadota; class Alphaproteobacteria; order ATCC43930; family CGMCC-115725; genus JAXDMU01. Next base: position 44,480 of record JBBCHB010000043.1, read on the forward strand.
TGCAGCATCCGCGCATGCTGAACGGCGTGCTGGATGAATGGCTGTCGCGGCTGCTCGTGCTGCTGCTGCCCTACGTCGCGCTGTGGCTGGCGCTATTCGCCTGGGGCCGCGGGCTGTTCTATGTCGACAATCTGGCCTTCGCGCTGCATGGCCAGGCTTTCGGCTTCCTGCTGGCGACCATCGCCATCGGTGCCCGGCTCTGGCTGCCGACGCTGCCGGTCGCCAGAGTGCTGGGCACGGTCACGCTGATCTGGACTCTGCTGGCCTATCGCCATGTCTATCATAGCGGCTGGATCGGCACGGTGTTCAAGGTCGGCTTCATCGGCAGCGTCTATGTCGTCGCTCTGGCGATCGGCCTCCTGGCCGCGACCGTCTGGGGGCTGTCCGAGATGCCGGGCTGAGTCAGGCCGCCGGGATTTCGTCTAGCATCTTCAGGCGATAGCCGACGCCGGTTTCGGTCACGACATAGATCGGCCGGTCCGGCTGCGGCTCGATCTTCTGGCGCAGCAGGCGGATGAAGGCGCGCAGATATTGCACGTCCTCGGCATTCGCCGTGCCCCAGACCTGCTGCAGCATGAAGCGATGCGTCAGCACTTTGCCGGCATGGGTCGCCAGCAGGCGCAAGATGTCGAACTCCTTGGGCGACAGCTTGACTGCCTCGCCGGCCCGGGTAACCAGGCGGTGGACCAGATCGATCTTGAGATCGCCGGTGACGATCGTCGCCGTGACGCCCTGCTCCTGCAGCCGATGGCGCAAGGCCGCGCGCACGCGGGCGGTCAACTCTTCCATGCCGAAGGGCTTGGTGATGTAGTCGTCGGCGCCGAGGTCGAGCGCCTTGACCTTGCTGAGCTCATCGTCCCGGCTCGACAGCACGATGATCGGCACGGCCGAATGCGCCCGCAGCTGCGTGATCACCTCGATGCCGTCGATATCCGGCAGCCCCAGATCCAGGATCAGCAGATCGGGCTTGTAGCGCCGGGCGCTGTCGAGCGCCGCCTTGCCGGTATCGGCTTCGAGCACCTCGTAATCCTGCGCCGCCAGGCTGGTGCGCAGGAAGCGGCGGATTTGCGGTTCGTCATCGACGACCAGGATGCTTGTCGTCCGGCTAGCCATTTTCCGCTCCGAGCAGGGTTGCAGCCTCGATGCCAAGTTCGGCGGGGAAGGTGATCCGCAACACGGCGCCAGCACGGTCCAGCCGGTTGCGTGCGACGATCCTGCCGCCCAGCGCCTCGACGAAGCCCCGACAGATGGCGAGGCCCAACCCGGTTCCGGCGCGCTGACGGTCGGCGGCGCGGACCCGGTAGAACTTGTCGAAGACCCGCTCCAGCGCGTCGTTCGGGATGCCCGGACCTTCGTCGCTGACATCGATAACGATCGAGGCCTCGTCGCGACGGACATCGACCCGGACCAGGGTGCCAGGAGGCGCGTATTTCGCCGCATTGTCGAGCAGGTTGACCATGACCTGCTCCATCAGCACGGCATCGACATTGAGCATCGGCATGTCCGGGGCGATCTCGAGCTCGACCTTGTGGCTATGCAGGATCTTGGCCGTACGGTCGAGCGCGGAGCCGATGATCTCGCCGAGATCGACATAGCCGCGCTTGGGTTCGAGCGCGCCGGATTCGAGCCGGGTCATGTCGAGCAGATTACCGACGAAGCGGTTCAGCCGCTCGGCCTCGTCCTGGACCGTCGCCATCAGCTCAGTCCGGGCCATGACGTCGTAGCTCTCGCCATAGCTGCGCAGGCTGGTGATCGCGCCGATGATCGAGGCGAGCGGCGTGCGCAGATCATGCGAGATCGAGGTCAGCAGGGCAGAGCGCAGCCGCTCGGTCTCTGCCAGCAACCGGGCTTCGTCGATATCCTCGGCCAGCTTCGTACGTTCGATGGCGATCGCGGCCTGGTCGCTCAGCGCGTCGAGCAGCCGGCGCTCCTCGGGCGTCAGCAGAGCGCCGCCGCCGTCGCGATCGATGCCGATCACGCCGATGGCGCCGCGTCCGGTCCTGAGCGGCAGGAACAGCCGCTTGCCGCCGGGCAGCGTATCGGCGCCGCGTCCGGCCGGGCGGTTGTGGTCCCAGGTCCAGCGCGCTGCCGCGAAATCGGCGTCGTCGAGCTCATCCTCGGGCGGATAGCCGGCGCCGACTTCGAGCCGCCCGGCCTCGTCCGGCATCAGCATGACGACGCGCACCTTGAGCATGAAGGCGACCTGATAGGCCGTGGCCCAGAGCACGTCGTCCAGTGTCGCGGTACCGGCCAGCTTCCGCGAGAAAGCATAGAGCTCGGCCGTGGTATTGGCGCGAGCGCTTGCCGTGATCGCTTGCGCCCGAGTGCGCGACGCGAGGTTCGAGGTGATGATCGCGACGATGGAAAAGGCGACCAGCGCCAGCACATTGGCCGGATCGGCGATGGTGAAGGTGTAGAGCGGCGGCAGGAAAAAGAAATTATAGGCGAGCACGCTGATCAGGGCGGACCACAGCGCCGGCCCCAGCCCCCAGGCGACTGCGCTGAACAGCACCGAGGTCAGGAAGATCAGGGAGATGTTCGGCAGCTGAACGAGTTGCCCGATGGCTTCGCCGATGCCCAGCGCCACCCCGACGGCCAGGGTGGAATACCAATAGACGCTGCCTTCCGGGCCCTTGCGGACGGGCTTGGTGACGACGCCGCTTTCGGTCTTGCCGTCGACCACCACGCCGGCCATGACATGGATCGAGATGCTGCCGGCCCGACGCACCAGATCGTGCACGACGGAGCCATTCACGATCTCGAACCAGCGCGAGCGGCCGGATTTGCCGATGACGATCTGCGTGATGTTGTTGGCCTGGGCGTAGCGGATCAGCGCCTCGGCAATCTGGTTGCCGGGCACGACTGCGACATCCGCACCGAGCTTTTCGGCCAGGCGCATCGAATCGGCGATGCGGTTGCGCGCGGCATCGTCGAGCCGGGCGAAGCGCGGACCTTCGACATAGATCGCCGTCCATTTGCATTTCAGCCGGTCGGCGACGCGTTTGGCATAGCGGATCAGGCCCGGCGTGTTCGGCACTTCGCTGATGCAGACCATCAGGCGCTCGGTCGCGGCCCACGGGCCGGCGATGGCGTGCTCCTGCATATAGGACAGCATCTGATCATCGACACGCTGGGCCGTGCGGCGCAGCGCCAGCTCGCGCAGTGCCGTTAGATTGCCCGGCGAAAAATAATGCTTCAATGCGCGCTGGGCTTGGTCCTTGACGTAGACCTTGCCCTCGTGGAGCCGCTCGATCAGATCCTCGGGCGTGAGGTCGATGACCTCGAACTCATCGGCCTTGTCGAGGAAGGTGTCGGGCACCGTCTCGCGCACGCGGATCCGCGTGATCTGCGCCACGACGTCGTTCAGGCTTTCGACATGCTGAATATTGAGCGTGGTGTAGACGTCGATACCGGCGGTCAGCAGCTCCTCGACATCCAGATAGCGCTTGGCGTGGCGCGAGCCCGGTGCGTTGGTGTGAGCCAGCTCGTCGACCAGGACCAGCTTGGGCCGGCGCGCCAGCACAGCGTCCAGATCCATCTCGGTCAGCGCTCGGCCCTTGTAGTCGATGTGCTTGCGCGAGATGACTTCGAGGCCTTCGACCAGCGCCTCGGTTTCCATGCGCCGATGGGTTTCGACCACGCCGACGACGACATCGACGCCTTCCTGCCGGCGCCGCTGCGCCTGGCGCAGCATCTCATAGGTCTTGCCAACACCAGGGGCCGCGCCCAGGAACACCTTCAGCCGGCCGCGACCCTCGCGGGCGGCAGCGGCCAAGAGCGCTTCCGGCGAAGGGCGCTGATCGCGGTCGGCAGCATCGTTCATGGACATGGAAAGTAGTCTAGCCGATCGGGCGGTAACCGGCCATTGTGCGCGGCCGGACAGATAAGGCTAGCCGCCCAGCAAAAATCGAGTGGATAAATCCGGGGTTGCCGTAAAAGCCGCATGAAAATTCGGCGACTTCACGGCTCGTCGTCGTCGCCCATCATGTCCTGGGCCTGGCCCTGACGGCCGCGCTGTGGGGCGACTTTGACCGAGATGGTCTGGCTGCGGCCCTGGCGCTCGATCGTCAGCGACAAGTCCTGATTCACATGGGCCAGCGCAATCTGGTTCAGCAGATGCTGCCAGCTGGTGACCGGCGCACCATCGACCTCAAGCACCAGATCGCCGGTGCGCAGACCGGCGCGATCGGCCGGCGAGCCCGGTTGGACCGCCGAGATGACGGCGCCCTCGCTGTGCTTGGTCTGCAGCCCGGCCATAAGATCCGGCGTGACGTCCTGGCCGCCGACGCCGATCCAGCCGCGTTCGATATGACCGGTCTTGATCAGCTGGTCCATGACGCTGCGCGCCATGTCGATCGGCACAGCGAAGCCGACGCCGACATTGCCGCCGGAGGGGGCCAGGATCGCCGTGTTGATGCCGATCAACCGGCCCTTGAGATCGACCAGGGCGCCGCCGGAATTGCCCGGATTGATCGGCGCGTCGGTCTGGATGAAATCCTCATAACCCTCGATGCCGAGGCCGGAGCGGCCGACCGCGCTGACGATGCCGGAGGTGACGGTCTGGCCGAGCCCAAACGGATTGCCGATTGCCAGCACGAAATCGCCGACTTCCGATTTGTCGCTGTCGCCGAACGGCACGGCGACCAGATTGTCGGCCGGGATCTTCAGCACGGCGACATCGGTCGCCGGATCGGTGCCGATCAGCTTGGCCTTGAGCCGCCGCTTGTCGCGCAAGGTCACTTCGATCAGGTCCGCGTTGCGGATGACGTGGTTGTTGGTGAGGACATAGCCGTTCTCGGCATCGACGATGACGCCGGAGCCGCTCGCTTGGGTCTCGCGCACCACGGGCCCGTTCGGGATGTTGAAAAAGCGCCGGAAGAACGGGTCGGTCAGCAGCGGGTTGTTGATCTGGACCCGGCCGCGCACGGCGATGTTGACGACGCCCGGTGTCACTTCCTTCAGCACCGGCGCCACGCTCGGCACGCCGCTGTCGTTCACGAGCGGGAACGCGGCCAGCGCCGGCGCGGCGGCCAGCAACAGGGCAGCCGGGGCGAGGAACAGAAAGCGCTTCATGGGATGTCGGGCCTTTTCTTGGTCAGCACGGCTCAAATAGTCATAGCCGTCGCAACACGCAATCTCCCGCAGTGCCGCAAGGGGGGCAGGCGCTGCCGGGCATAATTTGCCGATGGCATGGCGGGCGACGGCAAGAAGCACCGCCAAGCCCAACGGCGATGCGCTGGTCATACGGAACTTGTTAGGCGTTTTCAACGGATTACCTTTCAAATTCTGCTTCGGCGCGGAACTTGCGCTGTCCCTTGTGAAGCCGCCGCACTCGGGTCGCGGCGCTGCTCAGTTCCAGACGAGGGTTCAACCAGCCATGACTTGCATGATCGAGCCGACGATCGACCACAGCATCACGATTGCCCACAACCATGCCTCGATCGGCGACGTCGCCCACGGGCTGCTCGCCGCCTTGCGCCGCGTGCGCTGGGTCGTCGACGAGGTCGGCGGCTATTCCATGGTCTCGATGCTCGACGGCGCCATCCGTGACCGGCTGATCATCCGCAATCTGCGCAATGTGCGCTGCGGCGAAATCGAAATACCAGCCAGCATGCCGCGCCCGGGCGCGGATTCGGCCGCGGCCGAAACCATCCTGATCTGCGCGGCCGATGCCTGCATGGTCTACGCGGCGCAGAAGCCGGATGTCAGCGATCTGCTGCTGACCGTCTTCGTCCTGCTCGACCGCCTGACCGAAACGATGCATTGCGCGCCGGACTATTATGAGCTGATGGCGTGGCTGCGGATCGGTGCCGAGGAACGCGACGACGACGAGGCTGAACAGGTCGGCAGCAGGCCGACGAATTTTCATTGAGGAGATAATAGCGGCAGCGTCCGGCGGCGTGTCTTAACAGGGCGGTGTTCAACGAATCGTGAGCACCGTCCGACCGCTCGACGGCGCTGCCGTGCTCTGGCATGGTCTCCCGCCTGTAACAAAAACAGCGGGCGAGGGGGATCATGCCGATCGATTTTGCAGAGATTTCGGTGGCCACGCCGACCCGGGACTCGCTGACAGCCCGGTATGGCGCGATCGAAGCAGCGCTCGATGCCGGCATCGAGGATGGGCGCCGCACCGCGATCGCGGCATGGGACAAACTGCGCCGCGAGGTCGATAGCTGGGAGGCGATGGTCCGGTTGTGCTTCCAGCAGAATACCGCCGATCCGGCAGCCAAGGCCGCGCGCGACTATGCCGATACGCTCCTGCCCGTCGCGACGGGACTCGAAGTCGCGGTCAAGCGCCGTCTGCTGGCCGATCCCGATCGGGCCGGCCTGGAACGGCTGGTCGGCGCCCATGCGCTGCGCCTCTGGGAGATGGACGTCACCACCTTCGAGCCGGCGATCGCGGGCGATCTCGAATTGGAGGCCAAAACGGCGGCGCGCTATACTGAGCTGCTCGGCAAGGCGCAGATCACCATCGACGGCCAGAGCGTCAATCTGGCGGGGCTGGAGCCTTACGCCCAGGATCTCGACCGCGAGACGCGGCACAAGGCCGAAAGGCTGCGCTGGGAGTTCTTCGCCGCTCATGGCGCGGCACTCGACGGTCTCTACGACGAACTGGTCAAGCTGCGTCACGGCATGGCCCGGAAGCTCGGCTACGAGACCTATACCGCGCTGGGCTATCGCCGCATGCGCCGGGTCGATTACGGCCCGGATGAGGTCGCGCGCTATCGCGACCAGGTGGTCGAGACGGTCGTGCCGCTGGTCGGCCGGCTCTTGGAGCAGCGGCGTCGCGAATTCGGCTTCGACCGCCTGTACTACTGGGACGAGGAGCTGGCCGATCCGCGCGGCAATCCCGGCCCGGCCGGCGGGTATGATTATCTGGTCGCCCAGGCTCAGACCATGTTCGACCGCATGGATGGCCGGCTCGGCGATTTCTACCGGCTGATGAAGGACGGCGATTTCCTCGATCTGAAGAACCGGCCGACCAAGGCCGGTGGCGGCTTCTGCACCTCGTTCCCGACCCATGGCGTGCCCTTCATCTTCGCCAATTTCAACGGCACGGACCACGACATCAAGGTCTTCACCCACGAGATGGGCCATGCGTTCCAGAATTGGGAAAGCCGCGGCCAGCCGGGCATCGACTATCTGTGGCCGACCATGGAATCGGCCGAGATCAACTCGATGGGCCTCGAATTCCTCAGCCATCCGCAGATGGATCTCATGGTCGGCGCGGCCGAGGCGGACCGGTTCCGCCGTGTCCATCTGATCCATTCGCTGAGCTTCCTGCCCTATGGCGTCTGCGTCGACCATTTCCAGCACGAGGTCTATGCCCGGCCGGAGGCGACACCGGCCGAACGCCACGCCATGTGGCAGGCGCTGGAGCGGCGCTATCTGCCCTGGCGCGACTATGGCGATCTGGACTATCCGGCCAAGGGCGGCTTGTGGCAGGCCAAGCGTCACATCTACCTGTCGCCCTTCTACTATATCGACTACACGCTGGCGCTGTGCTGCGCGCTGCAGTTCTGGGTCAAGTCGCTCGAAAACTATCCGGCGACGCTCGAAGCCTATATCGCGCTGTGCGGCCGTGGCGGTTCCGCGCCGTTCCAGGAGCTGGTCCGTTCGGCCGGGCTGACTTCGCCCTTCGCCCCCGGCGCACTCGCTGGTGTCGTCGCGGCAGCCGCCAAGCGCCTCGCCGCTTAATTCATCCGGGGGATTGCCATGCGTTTGACCTTCGCCCTGCTCGGCGCCAGTGCCGTGGCGCTGCTGGGCTGCAGTACGATGACCGAACAGGCGGCCGCACCGGAAGCGGCCGCGCCCGGACAGATCGTCGTCTTCGACCCGAGCATCATCGATACCTCGGTCGACCCGTGCCACGATTTGTACCGCTACGCTTGCGGCGGCTGGCTCAAGGCCAATCCGGTGCCATCGGACCAGCCTTCCTATGGCCGGTTCACGCAATTGGCGATCCATAATCGCGAAGTGCTGCGCCAGATCCTCGACGATGCCGCGGCGCATCCGGGCGGGGCGGACCGCAAGGTCGCCGATTTCTACGGCGCCTGCGAGGACGAGGCCGCGATCGATGCCAAGGGGCTCGAACCGTTGAAGCCCGAGCTGGCCCGGATCGATGCGCTGCGCAGCAAGAAGGATCTGCCGGCGCTGCTTGCCCATCTGCACGAGATCGACGTCAACGTGCTGTTCGATTTCGGCCAGCAGGCCGATTTCAAGGACGCCTCGCACGGCATCGCCGCCTTGACCCAGGGCGGCCTCGGCCTGCCGGATCGCGACTATTATTTCAAGACCGATCCGAAATCGGTGCAGCAGCGCGAGGCCTATGAGGCGCATATCGGCCGGATGCTGGTTTTGGCCGGCGCGCCCGCCGAGCAGGCGGCGGCCGAGGCGAAATCGATCCTGGCCCTGGAGACGGCGCTGGCCAAGCCGGCGCTTACGCCCGTGCAGCGGCGCGATCCCAATGCCGTCTATCACAAGCAGCCTGTCGGCCAGCTTCGCCGGCTGGCGCCGCATCTCGATTGGGCCGCCTATATCAAGGACACCGGGGCGCCGCGCTTCGCCGATCTCAACATCGCCGAACCGGAATTCGTGAAGGGCGTCGACCATGTCGTCGTCACCACGCCGCTGCCGGTTCTGAAAGCCTATCTGCGCTGGCATTTACTGCATGCCGCGGCGCCGATCCTGTCCAAGCCTTTCGTCGACGAGAATTTTGCCTTCTACGGCAAGCTGCTGAAGGGCACCAAGGAGCTTGAGCCGCGCTGGCGCCGTTGCGTGAGCGCGACGGATGTGGCGCTGGGTGAGGCGCTGGGTCGGCTTTACGTCGACAAGACTTTCGGGCCGGACGCCAAGAACCGCATCGAACAGCTCGTCGGCGATCTGCGGGCCGCCTATGCCAAGGATCTCGACGCCCTGCCCTGGATGGGGGCGGAGACCAAGAAGCGCGCGCTGGAGAAGCTCCAGGCCATGGTCGACAAGATCGGCTATCCGGAAAAATGGCGCGATTACAGCGTGCTCGAGGTCAAGCGAGACGACGCGCTGGGCAATGATCTGCGAGCCTCGGTCTTCGAAACCCGGCGCCAACTGGCCAAGATCGGCCAGCCGGTCGATCGCGGCGAGTGGAGCATGACGCCGCCGACGGTCAACGCCTATTACTCGTCGCTGCACAATGACATCAACTTTCCGGCCGGCATCCTGCAGCCGCCCTTCTTCAGCACGACGGCCGACGATGCGGCGAATTACGGTTCGATCGGTGCCGTCATCGGTCATGAGATGACCCATGGCTTCGACGACAAGGGCCGGCAATTCGATAAGGACGGCAATCTGAACGACTGGTGGACTGCAGATGACGCCAAGAATTTCGAAGGGCGCGCCAGTTGTCTCGCCGACCAGGCCGGCAGCTTCGTCGCGGTCGACGATGTCAAGCAGAACGGCCAGCTGACGCTCGGTGAGAATACGGCCGATAATGGCGGCATCCACATCGCCTATGCTGCCTACAAGGCCCATGCCGCGGGCCAGCCCGAAACCAAGATTGCCGGCTATACGCCCGACCAGCGCTTCTTTCTGTCCTACGCCCAGTCCTGGTGTACGAACCAGACGCCGGAATTCGCGCGTTTCGTCGCTCTGACCAATCCGCATCCGGCGCCGGAATTCCGCACCAACGGCGTCGTGTCGAACATGGCCGAGTTCGGCAAGGCGTTCAATTGCCCGGCCGGTTCGCCCATGGTCCGGGCGAATGCCTGCCGCGTCTGGTAGGAAAATCTTGGGGCCGGTCCGTTGCGCCGGCCCCTTCGTCCCGTCACTACTGCGGCGCCCTCGCGATCTGGAGCGGCAGGCGCGGGCAGCTCATGATCACGCTGTTGACCGGCGAGCCATCCGCCGCGAACATCTCCTGATAGGATGTCGAGCAGCCATTGGCGCTGCCGACGACTTCGATGGTTTCCGCGTTCACGCTGGCCAGGGTCAGCACCGAGAACGCCAAGCCGGCGAAGAGGGCGAAGCCGAATTTCTGCGTAGTCATTTCTCAAATCTCCTGTCATCGACGAGGTCGCCCGCAGCGATGCAGGGCGAGTTCACGCGGCGCCGCGACGGGCTGTCGCGATCGGTTCTTCCGCTAAATTTCCGAGAAGTGACGGGCGGGGCGGTGAGAAGGCGCCGTCCTTTGCGAAAGGGGCGTACGCGCCGCCCGTCACTTCATGCTGATGCTGTGGTGTACTCGGCGATCCTTGTCCGTTGACCGTATGGGGATGTGGGTCGCCAGACTTTCGAGACACCGGCCAGCGCCGGCATAGCAGACCTATTTCACGGGGCGTGCCAACTCGGGAATAGAGAATAAGCTATTGATATAGTTAGGAAATGAAAACGATCTCGGTGCCGCTTGGCTGGGCGTGTGGCCAAAACACGCACCCGATCGCGGATTGCGCTACCTTGTGGTGGAATCGGCGATGGCCGCTCGCCAGGGGCGGTTCAAACCCGCTTTGAGGCTGCCGTGCTCTTGCGCCAGGCGGCCAGCAGCGCCGTTTCCCGGGCCGGCGACAGCCCGGTCTTCCAGGCATGGTCGGCCGGCCGTGTTTCGAGCCAGGCAGCCGTGTCCTCGAAAGTCTCCGAGAGCGGCCGGAATTTCAGCCCGGCACCGAGCGCCCGGCGGCAATCCATCGCCAGCAACCCGGCCTGGGCTGTGGCCGTGGCCGGGATCCAGAAGGGCAGGGACACCGCTTCCGATTGGTCGAGCAGAAACTGATCGCCGACCCAGACGGGCTTTGCCGTGCTGCCGAGCGCCTGCTTTCCAGCATCGAGCAGCGCGCCCATCGTCAGCGTCTCGGCCGGACCGGTCGCGTTGTAGATGCCGGTCGCACTGGATTCGGCCATGCGGATCATCCAGGCGGAGAGATCGCGCGCGTCGATCAGCTGCATCGGCGCCTCCGCCCGTCCGGGCGCCAGCATTGCGCCGCCGCGTCGCAGCCGCGTCACCCAATAGCCGAAACGGTCGGACGGATCATGCGGCCCGACGATCAGCCCGGGACGGACAATGAGGGTGCGCCCGGGCAGGGTCGCTTCGACCGCCGCCTCGCAGGCACCCTTGAGCGCGCCGTAGGTTTCCGGCGTCACCGTCTCGACCAGCGGGTCGTCGATCGTCGCGATCGGCGCCGTTTCGTCGAGGCCCGGCTGCTCCGGCTTGGCGTAAGTCGAAATCGTCGAGACGAAGCAGTAATGCTCGGCCGCCGCGTCGAGCGCCATGGCGCTCTGCCGGACCAGGCGCGGGACATAGCCGCTGGTGTCGATGACCGCGTGCCACCGTCGACCAGCCAGCGCGCCCAGCCCGCCGTCGCGATCGCCGGCGATGTGTTCGGCCATGGGGTAGAGTCCGGGATTGGTCCGGCCGCGATTGAACAGGGTCACGGCATGGCGGCGCTCCAGCGCGGCGTCGACCAGATGACGCCCGAGGAAAGTCGTACCGCCGAGAATCAGCAGGCGAAACATCGGACGTCCTCCCAGACCGTTCGATCCGGGCAGCCTAGAGGCTGTTACGTCCGGTGGAAAGCGCCAATGCGAAATCCGCCTATGGACACACTCTCGACGGTAGCGGCTGCGGATGCTCGCCGGCCACGCACCGCCCCCGCTTCGGCCTTCGGCGAAGCGGGGGCGGCTGGCTGGCGGGGCTCAGGCCGCCGCCTGATCCGGGTCGACGCTGAGCAACCTGGCATAGAGCCCGCCCGGCCGGTTCGAGAGTTCGGCATGCGTGCCGTCCTCGACGATCCGGCCACGGTCGAACACCAGGATCCGGTCGGCATGCCGCACGGTGGACAGCCGATGCGCCACGATGATCGTGGTCCGTCCGGCCATGGCCTGCTGCAGCGCCTGCTGAATGGCATGCTCATTGGCCGTGTCGAGGCTGGAGGTCGCCTCGTCGAAGACCAGCACCGGCCGCGCCGCCGCCAAGGCCCGCGCGATCGCCACGCGCTGCCGCTCGCCGCCCGACAGCTTGATGCCGCGCTCGCCGACCAGCGTCTCGTAGCCGTGCCGAAGATTTTCGATCATGGCTTCGAGCCGCGCCCGCCGCGCCGCCTCATGGATCTGCGTCCGGGTCGAGCCGGGCGCGCCATAGGCGAGGTTGTCGGCGATGGTCCGGTGGAACAGCGCCGGATCCTGCGGCACCAGCGCGATCGCCTGGCGCACGCTGGCCCGCGTGCAGGCGGCGATGTCCTGGCCGTCGATCAGGATCCGCCCCTGCTGCGGCCGGTACAGGCCGAGCAGCAGCTTGACGAAGCTGCTCTTGCCGCCGCCCGACGGGCCGACCAGCGCCACGGTCTGGCCGGGCGCAATGTCGAGGCTGAGATCCTCGAACACCGAAGCGCCGGCATCGGCATAACGGAAGCCGATCTGCTCGAACCGGATGCCGCCGCGGCCGGGGGTGAAGCTGAGCAGGCCTCTATCCTGATCGGCCTCGCAGACCCGGCCGAGCAGCGCGACCAGCTCGGTCATCTCCGACACGGCGTTCTGCGCCTCGCGTACGCCGCGGCCGATATTGCCGAGCCAGCCGCGCAGGACGAAGCCGCTTCCGATCACCGTGGCGACGGTGCCGGCATCGACCAGGCCGAAGCGAGCCTGCAGCAGGACGATGGCGATCGGCCCGACCAAGATCACGGCCGAGATGGCGGTCTGCAGCTGGTCGCTGTTGACGGCGCCGTTCCAGGCATCGACCAGCTTGTCGCACCATTGGCCGACCGTGTGGCGTAGCCGCGCCTCTTCCGCGCGCTCTGTCGCCCAGGCCTTGACCGCGGCGTTGTTGCCGAGCACATCGACCAGCTCGCCGGTGATCCGGCTGTCCTGGGCGAAGGCAGCCGTCATCAGCGGCATCACCCGTGTGCGGTTGTACCAGGTGATGACGGCGAAATAGACGGCGCTGCCGGCCAGCATGGTCGCGGCCGCCAAGGCGCTGTCCGGCGCGATCGTGCCGGCCGTGACCAGCACGAGCAGGATCGAGGGCAGGAAGAAGAAGTAGCAGCAGCTGACCAGCATGTCGTAGCCCTGCGCCGCACGCGTGATCTTGCGTGCGGTCGCTCCGGCGAAATTATCGGCGTGCCAGCTGGTGTCGAAGGCCTGGACCTTTGTGAAGCCGGACGCGACGATCGCCGCCATCGCCTCGGCGGTATGCCGGTTGATCGCCCGGTCGCTGAGCCAGCGCGCACCGATCGCGGCGAGCAGCACGCCGAGGATGGCCGCCAGATCGAGGCCGAGCGTATCCAGCCCGGCACCTTTGCCGGCATGCTCGACCGCCAGGCCGATCAGCCGCGTCGACGCCACGGTCAGCACGACATGGGTGAACATGCCGGTGACGAAGCCGGCGGCCCGCAGCCAGTCCGCCCGCAGATAGCTCCAGGTGAAGCGGGTGACCGCCCGGAAATTGGCGGGCGGCTTCTCGTAGTGTCCGACCATGATGCGCCTCGCGAAAGACGAACCCGCCGGCACCCCGGTCAGGGGCGGCACGGTGGGCCGGGTTGCTGGGGACGCCAGGATGGCGCGATGAACCATCCGATATCGGAACTATTGCGGAAAGGCAAGCTGATTTTGTGCGGCTCCGGTCTGCGCCGTGGCAGCATGGCGAGCGAGGTCGGACGCCATGGTTCTCCAGCGGTGCTTCTTTAACCTGGCAACTGCGATCCGGCTGGTCGCGATCGAAGAATTTTATGTGAATTGTCGTTTTATGCCCATAATATTGTGTTGTTGCGTAACGTATGTCCCAGAAAATAGCGCAATACGACAATCATAGGCTCGCATTCTTAGCGGTTCGTGGGGATGGAAATGTACAAGAAAATCGTTGGGTGGGTCATGTCGATGCTGGCGTTCGCAGCGGTGCCGCAGGCACTCGCGGCAGCACCGGATGGCAGCCAGCTTTTCGCTGATCATTGCGCAACCTGCCATGCAGCACCGCGCGGCCGCATGCCGTCGAAGGAAATGTTGGCGCAACGGGCGCCCGAGGAAATTTTCCTCGCCGTCGTTGCCGGGATTATGCAGCCCGAGCGGGGTGATCTTTCGGAAGACGATGTCCGAGCCATCGCCACCGCGCTGACTGGCAAGGCGCCCGGCACCATCCCCCAGCCAGACCCCGCCGCCAATCTATGCAAGGTGCCGGGCGGGCCGATCGACCTCAAGGACGGGCATTGGAGCGGCTGGGGCCGCGACGTGGAAAATTCGCGTTATCAGCCCGATCCGGGGCTGAAGGCCGCAGACATCTCCAAGCTGAAGCTGAAATGGGCCTTCGCCTATCCTGGCTATATTATTTATGGCCAGCCCGCGGTGGCCGGTCACCGGGTATTCGTCACCAGCATGAAGGGCCTGGTCTTCGCGCTCAATGCCGATACCGGCTGCACCTATTGGTCCTACGACAATCACACCGCGACGCGGAGTGCCATCAGCATCGGCGAGATCCCGACCAAGACCGGCAAGACCGTCGCCCTGTGGTTCGGCGACGACAAGGGGGCGGTCACCGCGCTCGATGCTGCCACCGGCACGGAACTCTGGAAGGTCCAGGTCGATCGCCATCCCATGGCGTTGATCACCGGGGCGCCGAAGCTCGACGGCAATCGTCTCTATGTCCCGGTTTCTTCGAACGAGGAAGCCGCGGGCCTCGACAACAACTATGCCTGCTGCACCTTCCGCGGCAGCATCGCCGTGCTCGACGCCGCGACCGGCAAACAGTTGTGGAAGAGCTACACGGTTGCCGGGGAAGCCAAGGTGTTCAAGAAGAACGCAGCCGGCATGGATATCAAGGGGCCGGCCGGTGTTGCCATCTGGACCTCGCCGACCATCGACACCAAGCGCGGGCTGGTCTATGCCGCCACGGGCGATTCCTACACCGACAGCGACGTCGACGATTCCGACGCAATTATTGCCCTCGACAGCAAGACGGGCAAGCGGAAGTGGCTGTTTCAGGCAGTCGCCAAGGACAATTACCTGGTGGACTGCCCTGGTGCCGATGGCGTGAACTGCCCGTCGGCACCCGGCCCGGATGTCGATTTCAACGCCTCGCCGATCCTGCGCACCCAGCCCAACGGCAAATCCATCGTGCTCGCCACCGGCAAGACCGGCGAGATCTACGCCCTGGACCCGGCCCAGAACGGCAAGCTCCTGTGGAAGCGGAAACTCGGCGAGGGCAATCCGATCGGCGGCATCGGCTGGGGTTCGACCGCGGACGACGCTAATGTCTATGTCGCCTATTGGGCCGGCTTCATGGCGGCGCCCGGTACGGCGCCTGGCGGCATTACCGCCTTGAACATCGTCACCGGAGAGCCGGTCTGGAACACAATCGGCGCGGCGCCGAGCTGTGGCTGGGGCCCGGTAAACTGCTTCAATGGACAATTGTCGGCCCTGGCCGGCATCCCAGGTGCTGTATTCTCGGGCTCGCTCGATGGGCATCTGCGCGCTTATTCGACGAAGGACGGATCGGTGCTCTGGGATGTCGATACCTTCGGTCGCCATAACAGCGTCAATGGTGTGCCGGCCCAGGGCGGCTCGATCAATTTCGGCGGCCCCGTGGTCGCCGATGGCAAACTTTTCGTGAACTCGGGCTACGGCCGGTTCATCGGCAAATCCGGGAATGCGCTGCTGGTTTATTCGGTCGATGGCAAATGATGACTGAATCGCCTCGGGTCAGCCCGAGGCGTTGCCGTGTGTAGCAGCTTACCGGGCCTGCTACGTCCCGAGGAGCGACGGCTTCTCAGATATGGTTCGAAACCAGTCCGGAAGCCGCTGCTTCCAATGAGTTCCGAGTCTCGCCTTATGAGTCACGGAACAGCCGGGCTGGCGAGCGGTCCCGCAGAGGATACGCCCGTACCGGCGCGCACGCGAACCGCTTCCGATCAGAGCCATAGAGGGCTTTACGAATCGGAGAGAGGTATCCGAATAGCGCTATGACAATTTGGAAAGCGCGCGCTCTGGAGGGCTCGGGAGAAGATCGGCCTTCGATCATCGGCATTCAGTTCGATATAGGCGGATCGTCTGAGGGCCAAGCCACCATGGAACTATCCCGACAGGTCCGGATGTCCGCTGCGGCAGACAGGCAGAGCAATGACAAAGCATGAATATGTAATCGGGCGGTTTCGGCTGCAGCCCGGGCGTGGCTTGCTTGCCGATGGTGCCCCGGTCCCCATTGGCAGCAAGGCGCTCGATATTTTGTCCATGCTGGTGGCGGCGGAAGGCGGCGTCGTCAGCAAGGACGAGCTGATGGAGCGTGTATGGCCGGGGATGGTGGTCGAGGAGCACAATATCCAGGTGCATGTCTCGGCGTTGCGCAAGGCGTTGGGCCGGGACGGGGACTGGATCCGGACCGTGCCCCGGTTGGGCTATCGGTTCGTCGGACCGGTGACGGCCGCGCGGACGACGGGGGCCACCCTGCCGCGACCACTCAGCCGCCTATTCGGGCGCGAAGATGATGTGGCGACGATCCGGCAGCTCTTCGACCGGGCACGCCTGGTAACGCTGGTCGGGCCGGGCGGGATCGGCAAAACGCGGCTCGGGATAGAGATCGGTCGCATGATGGGCGAGCGCTATCGCGAGGGGGTGATCTTCGCCGATCTCTCGGCGTTGCAGGACGCGTCGCAGGTCGCGCCCCTGGTGGCGGCAGCGCTTGGGATCGAGCTCAAGGGTGTCGCCTTACCGGCCGAACGGCTCGCGCGCCAGCTGAAGCCGCTGGAGCTGCTGCTGTTGCTCGACAATTGCGAGCACGTCGTCGAGGCTGTGGCGCCCCTGGCTGAACTCATCCTGGCGGAAGCGCCGTCGATGAGTCTCCTCGCCACCAGCCGGGAGCCGCTGGCCTGCACCGGCGAACAGGTCTATCGCCTGCCGCTCCTGCCGGTGCCGGCCGAGCCAGTGCGGTCGGCGCGCGAAGCGCTGGCGGCCCCTGCGGTGGCGTTGCTGGTCGACCGGTTGCGGGCGGCCGACCAGCGCTTCGAGCTGAGCGATGCGACGGCGGAAGCGGCGGGCGCGATCTGCCGGCGGCTCGACGGCCTGCCGCTGGCGATCGAGATGGTGGGGGCATTGGTGCCCGGGCTGGGGTTGGCGGCGGTAGCAGCCCGCCTGGAGGAATCGTTCCGCCTGCCTCACAACGTCACGCGTACCGCGCCGCCGCGCCACCGCTCGCTGGAAGCGACGCTCGACTGGAGCTACGCACTTCTGTCACCGCTCGAGCGGACGGTGCTGCGCCGGCTCGCCGTGTTCCCGGGGCATTTCTCGCTGGAGGCGGCCGAGGCGGTCATCGCCGACGAGACGCTCCCCCGCGCGCGCTGCGGCGATGAGTTGGCCGGCCTCGTCCGCAAGTCGTTGGTCTCGATCGATCCGGATGCCACCCGCTCGCCGTACCGGCTGCTCGAAACCATCCGCAGCTACGCCGTCGAGAAGCTCGAAGCGGCTGGAGAACTGACGGTGTTGCGAGCGCGCCATGCGCGCTATCTCGCCGAGGTGCTGGGGCGCGCCATGCGGGAATTCGAGACAACAGCCGATACTATCGGCTTCGATCGGTACGGAGGGTTGCTCGACGATCTGCGTGCGGCGTTGCGCTGGAGCTTCGGGCCCGATGGCGATGTTGAGCTTGGCCTGGCGATCGTCGGCCGGTCGAGACTCCTCTGGGCCCTCCCCAATCTCCGCCGAGAAGGACGGTGCCAAGCCGAAGAAGCGGCTGCGAGGCTCCGCCCGGAAACGCCCGACAGCATCGCGGCCTATGTCTGGATGGCCGTCGGGGCCCTGACGGGGGGCAGCTCTTTCGAGCGCTCGATAGTGGCGCTGCGAACCGCGGCAGAGTTGTTCGGCAGGCTAAACGACCGAGACGAGCGCGGTACCGCGCTCGCCTGGCTGGGCCAGATGCTGGCGCTGTCGGGTCAGCCGGAAGCAGCGGCCGAGGTGCTGACCGAAGCCAGGGTGCTGCTGGACGGCACCGCCCGCAAGCGCCGGCTGGGCGACTGCGCCTTGGGCTTCGGCCTGCTTCATACCGCGACTGGATCATGGGCCAAGGCGCGGCGGGAATGCGAGGCCGCTGTCGCCTGGTATCGGGAAGCAGATTCGCCCCGGCAGGTCGTCGCGGCCTTGCACGATCTTACCGATGCGATCTGGGCCGAAGGCGAACTCGTTCGGGCGATCGAAACCGAACGTGAAGTGCTGGATCTGGCTCGGCGCGACAGGAGCGCTATCTCGTAGGCCATGCTTGCGGCAGTCTGGCAGGGTTATTGACTGCCCGCGGCGATCTCGATGCCGCACTCGCCATGGCACGCGAAGCGGTGCCGCTCTGCCGCGAGGACGGATATGTCGACTGGCTGTTCCCGCACTTGGCCCTCCGCGTGGCCAAGGCCGGGCGATCGGAAGACGCGGCACGGCTCTGGGGCTACGCCGACCGCATCGCCGAAAGCGGCACGACCTGGCAGATCAACTCCCAAAATGCCCTCGACGCGCTTGCGGCACTGTTAGCGCAAGTCATGGACTCCGCCCGGATCGACATGCTGATGGCGGCCGGGCGGCACCTCGGAGAGGAGGAAGCAGTCGCCTTGGCACTGGCTTGACGCCGTGACTGGCAGTTTGTTTGAAAACTCCGCCTGTGAGGCGGCTCCCAAGCATGGCTCCGGCCGCCTCTATACAAAGGCGCATCCGTTTGACGCACACGGGCTTTTGGGCGGCTGTGCCGGCTACGAGCAGATGTCTATCATCGCGATTGTGACGGCGATCCGGCCTGACGAAATGCCGGAGCTGGCGAGCGTCGAGCATGTGCGATTTAATCGCCATGCGTGACTAAAGACCGACCAACTTATGTTGGCTGTGCAAATGGGGCGCGGTCAGAATGCGAGGTCTCACAAACGAGAGGCGCTCCGATGTGATTGCACGTCCAATCCCGCACTCGAATGCCTGGGAACAAAGCCAGTGAACAGCAGAGGCACGGACCGGTGGTTTGAGCGCCTTGTCGCGGCAGTGAGGGGCTTACTTAGCCCGGGCCCGCGACTGGTGGACGAACTCGAATGCGTCGCTTCCGTATTGCTGGCGATCGTCTTCGGCCACCTCGCGGATGCGCGCAACATCTCCTGGGCCGCGTATTCGGGCTATATGGTGATGCGCGGCCATATCTCGGAGAGCCTCCTGCGCGGCGTGCTGCGCATCGTCGGCACCGGAGCCGGCGCATTGCTGGCTCTGGCTCTCGTCCGCTCGTGCGGACCAGCCCGGCGGCATCGGCGGCGGCACTGGCGCTGGTTGGCGGCGGCACCCTCTTCGGCGCGCTGACCAGCAAGCGCAGCTATGCCTGGCTGTTCGTCGGCCTGACCTTCGCCATGGTCCTGCTGGACAAGATCGAGAACCCGGACCACACCGTGGAAGCCTTCGCGTCGACCCGGATTCGAGAGAACGTCGCGGGCACCGCCGCCTGCGTGCTGGTCAGCATGGTCTCGACCTTCACTCTCCGGCGACGCTGGCCGGGCCCGCCGCGAACACCGGCGACCGGCTTTGGCTGGCGCCCGGAGGCTGCCCGCCACGCCGGCCAGGGCGCCGTCGCCCTCGCCATCCTGCCCTTCATCGGCGCGGTGTTCGAGATGCCGGAGCTTTCGCAAAGCGCCATCACCATTATGGCCGTCATGCTCGTCCCGGTAAGCGGGATCGGCGCGAGCGGTCTCATCCCAGTAAGTCGCCGCATTATCCTGCGTGTGGCCGGCTGCGATCCTCTTCCTGGCACACGCCTGGGCGCAAGCGGTCGTACCGGTGCTGATCGCCGGGGCCGTGCTCGGTGTGGCCCTGGGCCGGCACATCGAGAATGGCAAGAGCTCCATCGCCTATGCGGGAACCCAGTTCACCCTGGCGATCCTGGTGATCCTCGTGCCCGACGGCTATGCCCGCGCCGGCATCGGACCTGGTGTCGCCCGGCTCACCGGGATCTTGGTCGGCATACTCGTTCTGGAGCCTGTGCTGGTGGCTTGGCACCTGGCCGCGCCGACGAAAGGAACGAACCTACGCGATGAGCCGGTCGAGCCGGGTGGTATCTAGGCCGTTTGGCGGACACTGGCTAAATGTCCATTCCTGCCAGGGGAATCGCATTTGAGAAAAGGCGGTAGCGCGGAGCGTTGAAAAGGATTCTTTAGGTGGCTCGATTGGTTTCGAGAGAGGCTCCCCGTGATGTCGTGGTTTGACGCTGCGTTCGAAGCGCTTGCAGATCCGCGGACCGGCAATGCGAAGCGGCACGATCTGCTGGAGGTATTGACGATAGCGCTGACGGCAACGGTTTGCGGTGCGGAGACCTGCTCGGATTTTGCCGACTTTGCGGTCGACCGGGAGGATCTGTTCCGGGGTTTCTGCGGCTGGAGAACGGGGTTCCGAGCCACGACACTTTCTCGCGCATCTTCCGGCTGCTGGATCCGGCGGCCTTTGCCGGATGCTTTGGCCGTTTCGTTGACGGCTTGGGAGCAGCGGGCAAGGGAGTAATCGCGATCGATGGCAAGACGCTGCGGCGTTCCTTCGACGATGCGGCTCGCGCCAACGCGCTGTCTGTGGTGACGGCGTTCGCCTCGGCCACGCGCCTGGTGGTAGGGCAGCAGAGCTTCCGGGTCGCCGAGGGCGACAGCGAGATCCTGGCGGCGCGCGCCTTGCTGGAGTGCCTGGAGCTGGAGGGGTGTCTGGTCACCGCCGACGCCCTTCACTGCCAGGTGGAGACCGCTCGGACGATCCGGGATCGTGGCGGCGATTACCTGCTGCGGCTGAAGGGAAACCGCCCTGCATTGCAGGCGATGGCCGAAGAGTATTTCGCCGACCCACACATCCTCGCGGGCCTGGTGACCGTCGAGACGACCGACGGCGAGCATGGCCGGATCGAAACCCGCCGGGCGTGGGTCAGCCACGAGCTGGATTGGCTGCGCGGCCCAAAATCGGCCTGCTGCGAACCCGTCCCGCTGCCCGACATGGCCTGCCTGGGCATGATCGAGGCAACCGTCGAGCATCGCGGCAAAACGACTGTCACCCGGCACTATCACGTCTCTTCGCGCGCCCTCGCCCCGCAGGACTATCTGGAGGCGGCTCGTGCCCACTGGTCGGTGGAGAGCAGCTTGCACTGGGTGCTCGATGTCGTCTTCGATGAGGATCGAGCCAGAAACCGCAAGGATCACGGCCCCGAGAACCTGGCAACTCTCCGAAAGCTCGCCCTGAACGTCCTGAACCGCGCTCGCCCGGGCATCTCCGTCCGCCGCAAGCGCAAACGCTCTGGATGGTCCAACGACTTCGCCAGATCCATCATCGGCCAAATGCGATAGCCCTGCCATTCCTGCAGGAGGGTCTTGCATGATAATATATAATCATATCAGATAATATATTGACCGATTCAATCAGGCTCGCTAGCTTCGTGATGATCTTCTCTGAGATCCGCGGGAATTTGAAGGGCAGCTTGCGCCGCGACACTAAACGCTAAAGCGCCACGGGAGCGATCCCGTGGGCCCGGTCACCGGCCCGGAGTTCGATCATGTCCATCTGCTGTCGCCGCTCCTCCTGAGGATCCCCGGGCGTCTCGCCCGCTGTTGATCCGTCCCCTTTTTCCGATGTTCGAAAAGAGACCGGCCGGCCTTCCCGGGGGCCGGGCTGGAGGAGCGTGTCCATGTCTGGCACCTATGCCGTCGAAGCCGCCGGGATCATCATCCGCGGGACCGCACCGCTTCCGGTCGGAGCCCCGGTCCCGCGCTGGGAGCTGCCGACGCTCGGCGTTGCTTTGACGCTTTACGGCGGCTTCGCGTTGCTGACCTGGTTCTGGTACGCGCTGCCTTTGTGGCTCTCGGCATCGGTCGGCGCGTTGCTGCTCGCCTGGCACAGCTCGCTGCAGCATGAGACGATCCATCATCATCCAACGCCGCTGAAGCGTCTCAATGCGCTGCTGGGCGCGCCGCCCCTGGCGCTGTGGCTGCCTTATGCCATCTACCGCAGGACGCATCTCGCGCACCACGCTCATGGCGGCGCTGCGCTGACCGATCCCGATGGCGATCCGGAATCGCACTACCTTCCCGCCGGCACGCTGGCCGGGCGCGGCGCTATCCGGCGCAGGTTGCGGCAATGGAACGCCACGCTTGCCGGGCGCCTGATGATCGGCCCGCTCTTCCTGGTCGTCGGCTGCTGGCGGATGGAGCTGCAGCGCCTGCCGGCCGACCGACGATCACGATGGCTCTGGATCCGTCACGGGCTTTCGGTCGCTCTTGTGCTTGGCTGGGTTGGCGGCGTGTGCCGTATTCCGCTGTCCGAGTATCTGTGCCTGATGGTCTATCCGTCGATCTCGCTCGGCTTGTTACGCTCTTTCGCGGAGCACCGCGCGCATCCGATTTCCGGTCATCGGACCGCCGTGGTCGAGGCGGGCATGTTCTGGAGCGGCCTGTTCCTCAACAACAATCTCCATGCCGTCCATCACCGGCAACCCGGCCTGCCCTGGTACCGCCTGCCCGCCGTCTGGCGGGCGATCGAGGCCGAGATCGAACTCGGACCGGAAATGAGGATCCGCGGCGGCTATGCCGAGATCTTCCGCAAGCACCTCTTCTCCGGCACCGGTTCCGTCGAGCATCCGGGCTTCGACCCGGCAGCGGCATGAGGGCGCCTTTTCCGGTCCACGGCGGTGCGTGAGCCTGCTGCGGCGCGTGGATATGCCGACCGACCCGAAGGGGACACGATCTCGGGTTATGAGGCCGAATCCGATGGCCAGCTCTACTTGGTCGAGGATTCCAACATGTATGACTACTTCCTCTCGAAGGATCTGTACATTCGGAGGCCGACACTTCCAACGGCAGATTTGAGAGAGTGGAAATATACCAGCGGTATGTTTCTCCGCATTAAGGCCACTGCCTGACCTCTTCCGGGCTCTGTCAGTCCGCGGGTTGCGAGTTCGGGTGCAGTCTCTGAATTTGACGCCCTTCAATACGTCGTGACCGGCTCCTCCGGTCCGCGATAGGGGAAGCCAGCGGCCTCGAGCGTGCCGCGCGCGAGATAGATCGTCGCCTCTAGATCATCTTCGAGGGCCCGATCATGGTCTTGCTTCGAACGAACGGCGGCCAAGTGGGTAAGCCATTCAAACGCCTGATGCACGGGCAACAGTGGTACCGCGATCGGCGCATCCGAGGCCTTCGTGAACCAACCGGCGAGCAGAGCGTCGGCCTCTTCAACGCTCAGCACATCGGCGAGTGGCCGACCGCGGGCGGCATGTTTCAGACTGAGCCGCGTTTCGTCCAGCAGCCCGACACCATTGCTGCGGCTAAGCGTGATCTGGGTCAGCAGCGGGTATTGTGTCTCGGCGATTTCGCGCAACAGAAGGATTTCCCGCGCTCCTTCGTATCCCTCGCGCAGATGCGCCATGGCGAGATCCAGGTCACGCGACGGCCGGCCCTTGGCTGCGAGCCAAGCGAAGGCAGCAACCAATTCGCGGCACAGCAACTCCAACTCGCGATGGCGCTGGCGTTCGGTCTGGTGCGGATTCTGGGCGCGCTCCGAGGCGGGCAGGGCTGCGATCAGGTCATCCAGTTCGCGCACCTCACGCGCATGGAACTCCGCCTGCTGTTGCGCCCGCTCGCCATTGATCTCGGGTGCCGCCGTTTCATCGAGCTCGACGATCTCGTCCAGACGGATTTCGTCACTCATGGCTCGCTCTCGCTTCGGGTTCGGTCTTGAGGCTAGGCTGGGCGCCTGTGCACGGCAATGCCCTTAGCCTTGCTACGCCTATGACGCTGTAAGATTAGATGGTTGCAACGCGGCAATATGCGGGAAGGATGCGATTCAGCGTTCAGGAATTAGCCAGCTCGGGGCGAATTCCGCTGATTGCTGATCCGGTGGCAGGGAGGAATCGGATGATCGGTGCACTCGGGGAGGAGCTTCTGCCGCCAGGCATGCGGGCCCGCTTCATCGATGGCATCAACGGGCTGCGGGTCCATTGCCTGGAGATGGGATTCGAGACGCCAGGCCGGCCGCTGCTCCTGCTGCTGCATGGCTTCCCCGAACTCGCCTATTCCTGGCGCAGGGTGATGCCGCCGCTCGCCGCCGCCGGCTTCCATGTGGTGGCGCCGGACCAGCGCGGCTATGGCCGCACCACCGGCTGGGACGCCGATTATGACGGCGACCTCGCTTCCTATCGCCTGCCGAATCTCGTCGAAGATGCCGCGACGCTGGTTGCCGCACTCGGCCATCGCTCGGTGGCAGCCGTCATCAGCCATGATTTCGGTACCGTCGTCGCGGCTTGGGGTGCGTTGCTGCGCCCGGAGATGTTCCGGCGCCTGGTGCTGATGAGCACGCCTTTCGGCGGCGTGCCGAGGGCCGCAGGTGCCCATGCCATGGCCGAGATCGACGACGCGCTCGGCCGTCTCGACCCGCCACGCAAGCATTACCAGTGGTACTATTCGGCACGCCCCGCCGATGGCGATATGCGGCGCTGCGCGCAGGGCCTCCACGCCTTCCTGCGCGCCTATTTCCACATGAAAAGCGCAGATTGGCCCGGCAATCGCCCGGTGCCGCTCAAGGCGTGGGACGCGGCGGAGATGGCGCAGATGCCGGCCTACTACATCATGCCGCGCGCGCAGACCATGGCCGAAGCGGTGGCGCCGGCGATGCCGTCGCCGGCCGAGATCGCCGCCTGCCGCTGGCTCTCCGAAGCGGAGCTGCGCGTCTATGGCGAGGAGTATGCGCGCACCGGCTTCCAGGGTGGGCTGCAGTGGTATCGCTGCGGCACCGACCCCGCTTGCATCGTAGAGCTCGCGCAATTCGCCGGCCGCACCATCGACGTGCCGACGCTGTTCATCGGCGGCGCGGCCGACTGGGGCGTGCAGCAGGCACCGGGCGCCTTCACGCGCATGCAGAAGACTGCCTGCACCCGCTTCGCCGGCGCGCATCTCATCGACGGCGCCGGCCATTGGGTGCAGCAGGAGCAGCCGGAGCGGGTGACGGCGATGCTGCTCGACTTTCTCGCGCGATAGCGACGGTCCCTCGGTCGGCCCGTCCTGGCGAACCCGACCGGTCCGTGTTGCAGATCGCCATTTCACTCGATCGCTCGTGACAAGGTTCCTTGTTCGTTCTAGTATTCAGGCCGGCGGGAGGAGCTGGTCTGGCTCGCGCTCGACATCACAGGCGGTTGCCCGCAGAGGTGAGATGGGTCCATGGACGGCGCGGTCAGAAAGATCATTCATGTCGACATGGACGCATTCTATGCGTCGGTCGAGCAGCGCGATGATCCCTCGTTATGCGGCCGTCCGGTCGCTGTCGGACACGGGGCGGCACGCGGCGTGGTGGCTGCCGCGAGCTACGAGGCGCGCGCGTTCGGCGTGCATTCGGCCATGGCGTCGGTCACGGCGCTCCGGAAATGCCCTGAGCTGGTGTTCGTCCGGCCGCGGTTCGACGTCTATCGAGCCGTCTCCGCCCAGATTCGCGAGATCTTTGCCGAGTACACCGACCTGATCGAACCGCTGTCGCTCGACGAGGCCTATCTCGACGTGACGGCGAACCGGCGTGGCCTGCCGACCGCGTCCGAGACCGCCCGAGACATCCGGGCTCGGATCAAGGCGGTGACAGGCTTGAACGCGTCGGCCGGCATTTCCTACTGCAAGTTCCTGGCGAAGCTCGCATCGGACCAGCGCAAGCCCAATGGCCAGTTCGTGATCCCGCCCGAGCGGGGCGAGGCCTTCATCGCGGCGTTGCCGGTCAAGAAGTTCCATGGCATCGGACCGAAGACGGCGGAGCGGATGAACGCGCTCGGCATTTTCACCGGTGCCGATCTGCGTGCCCGGCCGCTCAGCGACCTTCAGCAGCATTTCGGCAAGTCCGGCGCCTGGTATTATGCGATTTCGCGCGGCGAGGATCATCGTGCGGTCGACCCGAACCGCATCCGCAAATCCTCCGGGTCCGAGACGACGTTCAAGACCGACCTGACCCGGCCGGAGGATATCGAGGCCGGCCTGCGTTCGATGGCCGACGAGATCTGGGGCTGGTGCGAGCAACGGCAGATGTTCGGCCGCACCGTGACCGTGAAGATCAAATATGCCGACTTCCAGCAGGCGACGCGCAGCCGAACCCTGGCGGCGCCGGTCGCCACGCGCGAGCTGCTCCATTCGATCAGCGTCGAGTTGGTCCGCGCGGTCTATCCGCCGCGGCTCGGCATCCGGCTGCTCGGCGTCGCAGTCTCGAGCTTCGACGGCGAGCAGGAGGGCCAATCTGGCCCAAGCCAGCTCGGGCTGGACCTTGGGTTCGCGTCATGACCTCGAATTCGACATCTTCGGGGCCGCGAAAATGCGGTTCGGCTACTGGCATCGGAACCGGCAAAGAGACAGTTCTTCCGGCCCAGGCCGGCGCTACGCGCAGCGTTCTCAGCGATGTTGTTGTCGACGTCAAGGCGACTGTCGGCTCGGTCTCTGCGCAGTTCCGGTCACGGCCGGCGGCACTCGTGGACCAGGTCGGAGTGTGAAGCGTTTCGTAGGCCGTCGACCGGGCCGGTGGGATAACTCCTCCAACGATCAATGGTGATCGGACACCTTCGAGGGTTCGCGTAACTCGAACGGCGAGTACGGATATCCTCGCGGCATGGAGAACTGAGATGAGCGACAAGATCGAAGTGAAGCGTGGCAGGAAGATCGATCCGGCCGATCTCAAGGGGCGCGATCCGAGCACTTTCGCGGTGTTGGTCTCGCAGGCGCCGCAGGGGGCTGTCGAGGGGCAGTACCTCTACGACGCGATGACCCAGTGCCCCTGGTGCGGCAATGTCGGCTGGACCAGGGGGTTGAGTTCAATCCACTATATCACGGTCTTCTGCGGTCGCTGCGGCATGGCTTTCGAGGCGTGAACCCTGTCGGGGAAGCTGATGCTTATAACCGGCCATGTGGTTGATGCTGCCGAGCGAACACGCAGTTGGACCCATCCCCCGGAGTTATCGGTTTGCGGCGTCCAGGCCGGGGCGTCGCAAGCCGGTAAAAGCCGCCCTTCCGTGTCGGTCGGATCGGGCGGCAAGACGTTGCCGCGCTTTGTGAGGCGGAGTGTTCCGTCTGCCGACATTTCTGGCCGAGCACGCTTGAAAGCGTGCGACGTATGCCCTAGCCTCGAACCTGTCCAAACAACCGGCGGTCGAGACGCGGGAGGAATGGAATGCCTGTTCCAGATGCCGCGCTGGCCAGCGCTTTCGTGTTCTCGGGCGTCCCGCATGAACTGCTTTGGCCTCTGGTGAATGCCTCGAACCTGGTCGAATATCGTGACGACGCGGTAATCTTCTCGCGCGGCGCCGAGGCCAAGTACGTCTATCTCGTGCTGAGCGGGCTGGTTCGGATCAGCACAATGAGTGACAGCGGCAAGAAGATTACTGTCGAGATCTTCAAGGCCGTCGAACTCTTCGGCGAGCTCGGCGTGATCGATGACAAACCACGTTCGGCCGATGCGATCGCCATGGGGCCGACGCGAGTTGCAGTGTTGCCGGGAGCTTTGTTCCGCACGTTGATGCAGGACTCGCCCGTCTTTACCGTGAACCTTCTGCGCATCGTCACCAGACGTTTGCGCCGCACCTATTCACTGTTCGAGGATGCGAGCCTGTCGGACCTCGAGCATCGGCTCGCCCGCCAAGTCCTCTATCTGGTCGGGCTGGGTGCTGTCGGGGAGCGCCGGGTGCGCCTGTTCTCGCGCATGAACCAGAGCGATCTCGCTGATCTGCTCGGGACGACTCAGCGCAGTATCATCACCATCCTGAACAAATGGCGCTCCGACGGGTTGGCGGAATTCGACGGTAAGACCTCTCAGCTCACCATCCTCGAGCTGGAGCGATTCAAGGCGATGCTGGAGATATGATCAAGGACGCGCGCCCTTGGGTCAGAAACGGGGAGCGTTTCCTTTAATCCGTTCAAGGTCAGCGACGGCCGTTGCAAGATCCTCCGCCATCTCCGCATGACCTTCGCGCTCGACCAGATCGCGCATGATGGTCACACTCGCATCGAGGTGGCCTTTAGCCTCGTCCAGCCGGCCCAGTTTCAGGCAGCAATGGCCGAGGCGGTTGAGCGAAGCCGCCAAGAGATTGCGCAGCATTGGGTTGGCGCCGTGGTCCAGCAGAGCCTGGCATTCGACCACGCATTTGCTTAACGCTGCATGGGCCTCATCCACCCGTCCTGCTTCCAGCGAAATTCGCGCCATGTTGTTGAGCACGTGAGCGGCATGGATCCGCTCATTCGCGCCGCCACGCTCGGCTCGGCGGGACGCCAGCTCGGCCGCACGCGCTGCCGTGGCACCCGCCTGTGCCGGTCTCGCCATGAAGCTATGGGCGGTCGCAAGGAGATTGAGAGCGTCGATCAACTCTCCTGAACCGATGGCTGCTTCATCGTGCTCCAGCAGCTTGACGGCCTCCTCCAACAGATCGGCTGCCGCCGGCCAGCGTTGCTGCATGGCGTGAATTCGAGCGAGGCCGTGGATCGATGCAGCCAAGTCACGTTCGGGTATGAGAGGCGGGGAGGTCAGCGTGCGGCCGAGCTGGGCCGCCTCGGTCCAGGCCTTGCTCTGCCTCCTCGAAATCGCTGGTCCGCGCGGCCACGAGCGCGGAAAGGTTGAGCGCCCGGAACAGCATCGTCCGGTCAAGCTCGGCCACGGCGCGAAGCTCGTCGATCAGCGGGCGCAGCTCTGCCCGAGACGCGCCGAGGTCGCCCACCGCGCAATAGCATTCTGCAAGTCTCAGTTGAATTTCTGGAATAAGCGCGGCGGGTATCGGCGCGCCGCCGGTGCGGGCCTCAATTGCGGCGACGCGGGCTTGCCGCAGGTTTTCGGCCGCCGCGGAGTGCGTATTCGCCCGGAAGTGCCGCGCACTCTCCACAAGTAATTGATTTATAATTTCGAGTGCATCTGATCCTGAGTGCGGCACACCCGACGGTGGTAGTGTCATATCTATATTGCTCATATCTCTTGAATAAGGAGAACTGTATATAAGAATATCACTTTAGGAGAGAATTTTCAATTGCAGTCCACAGTCTTGAAGAGCACAGTATACGCCTCTACAGCTTCCTGAAAGCGGAGGGGCCATGAGCGACAAGATCGAAGTGAAGCGCGGCAGGAAGGTCGATCCGGCCGATCTCAAGGGGCGCGATCCGAGCACTTTCGCGGTGTTGGTCTCGCAGGCGCCGCAGGGCGCCGTCGAGGGGCAGTATCTCTACGACGCGATGACCCAGTGCCCTTGGTGCGGCAATGTCGGCTGGACCAGGGGGTTGAGTTCAATCCACTATATCACGGTCTTCTGCGGTCGCTGCGGCATGGCTTTCGAGGCATGACCAAAGTAATAGCCTGAAGATATTGGGAAGCTGAGCGGCGCGGCGCTCGCGCCCCTCGGTCAGGCTGCCCGAGGTCGCAGATGAACGATGGTGCCGTCAAACAGATGGCCGGCGAAGCGGTGGCGGGTCTCGCGCCATTTCTTATCGCAAGCTCGTCGGGTGGAGCTGGCGGGTAGTTTCACGGGCCCCCGCCATCTTCGCGCTGAGCGTCTTGATGTCCATCGGGATAAAACAGCTCCCGTTATATCTTCTTGATTTGTTTAAGCAGATCGATGAACGCCTGAGAACCGGAGGTGAACTGGGTTCGGTACGTGGACTTGCCGAACTGTTCTTTGCCTTGACGCTCATGCTTGCGATCGGGCAGTGGCTCGACAATGTCGTGACAGTGCTGGCCGATGCCAAGATGCTTCGGCATCTCCAGCAGACGTTGCATGACCGGCTCTTGGCGGTGGGACCCGAATATCACGATCATCACGATGTCGGTGAAAACAATATGATCGTACTGCAAGATGCCGCGGGTAGTCAGCAGGTATTTCGTAATATATTTGTATCGACGATTTCTCTATCTGCTGCATTCATCACGGCATTGTCATTTTTGCTAAGCAGTTTTTCTAAGATCGGAAGTATACCCAGCTGGCTCGTTGCTGTTTTGTTCGCCAGCATCGTGTTGGGTGCCGGTTTGCGGATGGTGGTTGCAGCGAAGGCTGGGTGCTGCCTTCGCCTTGGGCGTGCATCGTTTGGCGCCCTCAACAACGAGTTCCTCAATTCGGCGAGCACGCCGCTCGAGGTCCGACGGCTCGGCGCGCTGCCGCAGCGCAGCGCGGCCTTTGGGCGCGCTCGATATACAGATGAAGGCCAATGTGCGTGCGCAAGTCCGGATGCATCTGGCCAACGGCTTTGGCCTGGCTGCGCCGGAGATCCTCCAGGCCGGTTTTATTCTGATTGGTGTGGCGATTGCGAGCCTCACGCAGGATGGAATTGCTGCGGGAGCAATCCTGGGGATTTATCTTTTCGTCCCTGCGGCATTGTCGCCGGTGCAGCAGATCATCGGCTTCGTCGGCAGTATCAGGATGAGTTGGCCGAGTGTCGCGCGGGTCGGCGGATTGCTCGATTTGGACATGGCGCCGTTGGTCACGGAGACCTTGCCGGAGGCAGGACCCGAACCCGTCAGCGTTACGCTCGAGAACGTCACCTTTTCCTATCGCGGAGTGGCGTCCCGGTCCTCCAGGGACTGAGCCATGTCTTCGAGCCCGGCCTGGTGACGGCCATCGTCGGTCGAGCAGGCGCTGGGAAATCGTCAATTCTCGGTCTGATCGACGGTATGCGCGCGCCTGACAGCGGAGCAGTCACATTGGCCGGTTGCAACATCGCTGCGGTAAGTCCTGCGTCGCTGCATCGGATGGTGGCGGTGGTGTCACAGTTTCCGATGTTCATCAGCGATACCGTTCGCGCCAATTTCCTGCTGGCCAAAGCCGATGCCGATGACGGCGAAATCGAATCGATCTGCCGTCGGGTCGAGCTGTGGGAAACTTTCGTTCGTCTCTCCCCGGGCGCGCCGCTCGACTATGTAATGTCGCGCACCCCGGGCAAGGATCTGTCGGGCGGCGAGCGAAGGCTGCTCGGTCTGGCCCGCGTAATTTTGCGCAAGCCTTCAGTCCTCTTGCTCGATGAACCGACCACGGGCGTCGATGCCATGACGATCGACCGGCTGTGCCGCTTCCTCGAGGAAGAAACGGACGGCAAGACGGTGATCCTGGTCGAGCACAATCTGGACTTCGTCATGCGCATGGCGGACCGTGTCTGCTGCCTTCAGGACGGCAAGTTTGTCGACTACGGTGCGCCGGTAGAGTTGGCTGCGCGCCCGTCGCTCTTCAGGGATCTGCTCGATTCGCGCGATCGCCAGCGAACGACGGAAGACCTGACGATCGAGCGCTTTCCTCTGCCCATTTTGGGCAAGGGGGCGGCCGAAAGGCTATCGGGCATGACGCCGGCCGAAAGGCAGCCACGGTTTCCGGTCGATGCGGCGCCGGCCGCGGCACGGGAGGGGATCTGATGTCAGAGATCGATGTGCTGCTCTCGCGCTACCTCAGCGTTCGACCCGGGTCGATGGCGCAGAATGTGCTCCGTCTGCTCGTACATACCGGCGTTTCGGCGATTGGGGCCGACGAAGGGTCGTTGCTCGTTTACGACCGCGAAGCCAATGATCTGCGCTTCGTCATAACGACGGGCGGCAAGGGCGCCGCGGATCATTTGGTAGGGGACCGGGTGCCTCTGGGGCAGGGCGTTACGGGTCTCGCAGCCGCGACCCGCGAAGTGCATATCGGCGCACCGGCCTACCGAGACCTGGGGAAAATGGAGCGGATCAGGATGGGCGGCCTCGACCCGGAGGCCGTCATCGCCGCCCCCATGGTGCTGGACGCGGAACTGCTCGGCGTGCTCACGGCAGTCAGTGCCAGGACAGGGATGCGCTTTACCGGCGATCACGCGCGCATTTACGGCTCCATTGCCACGATCGCGGCGATGGTCGTCGATCAAGAGCGGCGACTTGGCCAGTACGAAAGTGAAACCGCAGGTTTGTGGGATGGTATCCGTTCCGCTGGGCAGTTGGAGGGCCAGATAGCGATGTCCATCGGTCGCATCGCCCGCGACCGACCGCATCTTCTCGGTCATCTCGCCACGATCATTTCCGCAGCGGAAAAGTTGGCATTCGAGGAATAGGGCGGATGCGCGACTCGCCCCTTCCCGAAGCCATTCATCTCAAGCTTGATGAATTGGCGGACCGCGCGACAACACCGGTGGACGTTGCTGTCATCGACAGCGGGATCGACATGACGCATCCCGATCTCACCGACCGGGTTGTCCGTTCGGTCCGCATCCTGAACGGCGAAATCCAGGAAATCGAGCTTGGCACGAACAACGACACCTACGGCCACGGCACGGCGGTAGCCGGCATCATTGCCCGAATGGCGCCCAATGCACGCATTCATGATATTCGCGTGCTGCACCCGGGCAATATCGGCTCCGGCGAGGATCTGACCGAGGGGCTGCGCGTCGCGCTGCGCGAGCGCAAGATACGGGTCATCAATATGAGCCTGTCGGCGCTGGCGCAGTACGCGCCAAAGCTGAGGGAGCTCTGCGACCGCGCCTTCTATCAAAGCCAGCTGATCGTTGCGGCGAGGCGCAACATACCGATCTCCGATGAGGGGTTCCCGGCTGAGTTCAGCTCCTGCATCGGCGTCGACACTGCGCCGTTCCGCGATCCATTCGCTTTGCGCTACAGCATCGGCAATATCATAGAGGTCGAGACGAACGGAGAAGAAGTCGTTTCCGCCAGAATGGGCGGCGGGTACACGACACATACCGGTACCAGCTTCGCGACGCCCGCCATCACAGGTCTCTGCACCTTGCTGATCGGGGCCTTTCCGACGCTCCACCCCTATGAGATCCGCACTCTGCTGTCGATCTATGGCCAGGACGCGCCGGCCACGCAGCTTGCGGCTTACTGGTTTGACCGTGTTCATCAGGCACGGCGCCACGGCGATTTCTTCGGTGCCTTCGACGCCACGGCGAGCGGGCTGGCGGAACATCCGCGCAATCTCGGCTTGCAGTGTCAGGCGGTGCGTGCCTTGACCGACGCAAGAGCGCTCGAAGCCGCGGAGCTGCGTCTGGCCGAGGTCGAAAAAACCGGGCGGATCGACCGGCTGGGCGACGATGATTTCCAGCTCTGGGAGGATTTGGTCTGCCTGCGCGGCCGGTTATGGAAGGAACGGGCGTTCCAGACGCGT
Source organism: Aliidongia sp. (assembly GCA_037200015.1). Classification (GTDB taxonomy): domain Bacteria; phylum Pseudomonadota; class Alphaproteobacteria; order ATCC43930; family CGMCC-115725; genus JAXDMU01. Next base: position 77,517 of record JBBCHB010000043.1, read on the forward strand.
ACCCCAGCCTCGGTCGATTGCTTCCGCCGCTCGGCTGAATGCTATGAGCGGGCCTTGCTGCGGTCGCAGGCGTCGTTCCCGTCACGTGCCATCGCGCATTTTCCCGCCATCAACGCAGCGACCATGTGGCATTTCGCCGGCGAGACCGTGCGGGCGCGCGAATTGGCGAGCGTTGCGCTCGATCTCGCGCGTCGCGACGATCCGCACTATTGGACGCGCGCCACGATGGGTGAAGCGTCGATCCTGCTGGGCGACGCGAAGGGCGCCGACCAGGCCTTGCGGGAGGCCCGCGTTTTGGTTACGGGCAAATGGGATCAGCTCGCGTCAACCCGTCGGCAATTGCGCAAACTGCTGCCCACGACTTCGATCCCGGCCGAACTGCTGGACGACGCGCTGGCACCGCCGGGTGTAATCTGCCTGTTGCCCAAGCCGCTGGGCCCCGATGCCGCACTCGACGGGGCGCCGATCGGGCCCGGCATTGGCGAGGAGATTGGCCGCAACATCGAACTGATCGACGCGGCCGTCGCCTTCGCGACGCTATTGACGCCGCGCGACGTGTGGGCGGCCGAAGCATTGATGGCGCACGAGATCGACTTGACCCTGGTCCTGCCATTCGAGCCGCGGCCGTGCTGCGATGGCTTTGTCGAACGCTATGGGGAAGAATGGCGCGACCGCTATATGAATTGCATCGCGAAGGCGGACCGCGTCCATACCATTACGGACGAGGGGCGCATCGAAGAAGAAATTCTGCTGTCGCAGTGCGGCAAGCAAATGATCGGGCTCGCCTTATTGCGCGGCGACGCGCTGGTCGGCGCGCCGGTCTATCATATTGCGCTGGGTCAAATCGCTCATGACCAGGAGCGGGCCGGCGTTCGCCTGCTCGAACACGGCCGGAGTGATCCGATCGTTCTCGGCAGCGACGTGCTTGCCTCGAGCCGGGGTCGAACGGGCGCTCCTGTTCGGCGATGTGCGTGGCTTCAGCAAGCTCAAGGAACGGCAGCTCCAGAAATTTCTCGACGGGGTGATCGGCGGTTTCGCCGACGTCGTCCACAGCTACGGCGATGCGGTCGAATATATCGAGACGGCGGGCGACGGCTTCTACATCGTGATCAACGATGTGGCGATAGCGGCTGAATGCTGCTTCCGTTTGCAGGCCGTGCTGAGCCCGGAGAATGTCGCCAGCCTGGGGCTGCCGGGGCATCTCGCCTTGCGCCTGGGCGCTCATGTCGGACCGGTCACACCAGCGGTCGACCGGTTAATCGAACGGCGCAAATATATCGGCACCGAGGTGACGCGTACCGCGCGGATCGAGCCCGAGACGCCACCCGGCAAGACCTACGTCACCGAGCAGTTCGCCGCCACGCTCTATCACGCCGATCACTGCTTCCGATGTTCCTATGTCGGCATCCGCGAGATGGCGAAGAAGTATGGGCGGTGCAGAATGTATTCGCTCGAGGCGCGAGACCTGTAATGGCGAGCCCGCCGATTGCCCTGCGCTTGAGCGTCGGGATTACGGGGCACCGCGATCTCGCGACGCGTTACCGCACATATTACAGCCAATTGCGCGCAACGCTCGGTGCAGCGCTGGCCGAACTCGCGCAAATTGCCGAGATTGTCGCGCGGGAGCGTTCCGGATCAGTTGCGAAACTCCAGTTGCGCATGGTGTCTCCGTTAGCTGAGGGCGCCGATCGGTTGGCAGCCATCGAGGCGAGCAGGCTCGGCTATCGGCTGCATGTGCCGATGCCTTTCGCGCAAGCCGAATACGAGAGAGATTTCGATGCTGCCAGCCGCGCGGAGTTCCGTGCCCTGCTCGAACAGGCACGCGCCGATGAGGGCGTGGTCGCACTTGACGGGCGGCGCGAGGATGCGGAGCGCGGCTATCGGGCGGTCGGGCAATATGTTCTCGACCAGTCCATTTGCTGCTTGCTGTAAGTGACCTGACGCGCCCGGCCTTGCCCGGTGGCACCGGCGAGATTGTCGAGACCGCGCTCGGACGCGGCATGCAAGTTGTATGGATTTCCCCCGTTGCGCCCGAAACGGCCTGGCTGATCGAGCTTGGTACGGGCGGAGCTGTGAAGCGGCCCTTCGCCGAGGCAGTTGATGCCCTCAAGCGCTATTTTCGATTGTATTTCTTTGGCAGTGGCGCCGTATAGACTTTCCCGCTAGAGTTCTGCTACTTTTCAATGGCGACGCGGCGGCCAAGAAGGCGATCGTCGACGCGGCGCAGGCCAATGTCGGACGGCTGGAGGCTATGGAAGGCTTCAAGGCGATCACGGCGCCGTTCGACGGCGTGATCACGGCGCGCAAGACCGATATCGGCGCGCTGGTCAATGCCGGCAGCAGCGCCGGGCAGGAGCTGTTCGAACTGTCCGATCTGCACAAGGTGCGCATCTATGTCCAGGTGCCGCAGGGCATTTTCGGCGGAGCTGCGCCTGGGCTGCAGGCGACGTTCCGGATGCCGCAATATCCCGGCCGGCAGTTCACCGCCAGTCTGGTGACCCTGTCGAATGCGCTCGAAGCAAACTCGGCCAGCATGCTGGTCCAGCTGCAGGCCGACAATCCCGACGGCGTGCTCGCCGCCGGCGCCTATTGCGAAGTCGAGTTTGAGCTGCCGGGTGACGGCAAGCTGGTCCGCGTGCCGGCCACGGCGCTGGTGCCGGCCGATCGCGGCGTCGAGGTTGCCGTGCTCGGCGCCGACGGCAAGGCTGCATTCAAGCAGGTCCAGCTCGGCCGTGATCTCGGCGACAAGGTCGAGGTGCTGAGCGGGATCTCAGCTGCTGATCGCGTCATCGACAACCCGCCCGAGACGCTGGAGGCTGGCGAGACCGTCGAGCTGGCGGCTGCCGATGGCGCGGCACCTTCGACCGTGTCGGGGAGTTAGGCCCATGCGTATCGGCATTCTCCTCGCGCTCAGCGGCAGCCTCGCGCTGACCGCTTGCGATCTTGCGCCCGACTATCACGCGCCGCTGGTCGATGTGCCGGCAAGCTACAAGGAGACGGGGCCCTGGCGTCCGGCGGAGCCTTCGGACACTGCCGCGCGCGGGCCATGGTGGAACCGCTTCGGCGACGAGACGCTCGACCGGCTCGAGCCGCAGATCGAGGCCGCCAATCCCGATCTGGCGGCGGCCGCGGCGCGCTTCGACAAGGCGCGCGCCTTTGCCGCCGAGGCCGAGGCCGGCGCCTATCCGCAAGTCGTGGCGGGTGCCGATTTTTCCGCGAACAAGCAATCGGCCGATCGACCGCTGCGCAGCTCCAATTCGCCCAATTACTATGGCGCCAACCAGATCGACGCCCAGGCGAGCTACGAGGTCGATCTCTGGGGCAAGATCCGGAACGAGGCCTCGGCCGGCCGCGCGCTGGCCCAGGCGAGCGGCGCCGATCTGGCTTCGGTGCGACTCAGCCTGCAGGCGGAGCTGGCGAACGATTATTTCGCGCTGCGCGGCTTCGATGCCGATGCCCAGCTGCTGCAGGATACGGTCACGGCCTATCAAAAGGCGCGCGACCTGACCGATACGCTGTTCAAGGGCAAGATCGTTTCGAGCATGGATGTGTCGCGCGCCCGAGACGCAGCTCGACAGCGCCCGTGCCCAGGTCTCCGCCATAGCCGCGAAGCGGGCGCTGATGGAGCATGCGATCGCCGTGCTGATCGGCAAGCCGGCCGAATCGTTCTCGCTTCCGGCCCAGGTTCTGCCGTTCAAGCTGCCGAGATCCCGGTCGGGATGCCGTCGACCCTGCTGCAGCGCCGTCCGGACATTGCCGAGGCCGAGCGGAACGTGAAAGCGGCGAATGCAGGCATCGGCGTGGCGCGCGCCGCCTTCTATCCGTCCCTGTCGTTCAACCTGTTGGGCGGTACGCAGGGCACCAATCTAAGCCTGTTGAAGGCAGCGACAGCTTCTGGTCGGTCGGGCCGGACATCTCCCTGCCGATCTTCACCGGCGGGATGCTGGATGCGCAGGAATCGGCCGCCTACGCCAAATTCCGCGAGGCGGGCGCCAGTTACCGTTCGACCGTGCTCTCCGCCTTTGCCGAGGTCGAGGACAATCTCTCGCTGTTGCGCCTACTCGACCAGGAGTCGCATGACGAGGATGCTGCGGTGGTCGCGGCACAGCACACGCTCGACGTCGCGCTTAACCTCTACAAGCAGGGAGCCGATTTCCTATCTGGAAGTCGTGACGGCGCAGACGCCGCTGCTGCAGGCGCAAGAAACGGCACTCGATCTGCAGACGAGCCGCTTGCAGGCCGCGGTTGCCCTGACGCGGGCATTGGGCGGCGGCTGGGACGTCTCGGACCTGCCCGCCAAGAACGAAGCGTCTGCCCTTGCGCCGAACACGACAGGTTAGGGCGGGGCGCGGCCCCCGCTACTTCCGTCGTGGTGCCTTCTTACGCGCTGCCGTTTCGCCCTCCTTGCGCGCGACGAACAGCTTGCCGGCCTGCTGCGCCGCGGCGCGGTTGAGATAGTTGCCGCACTCGAAACGTTGCCCGTCGAACGTCACGGCAAGCTCGAATTTCTGCGGCGCGACTTCTCGAATATCGATCGCTGATTTGACCGGGCGCTCCATCGACGACTCTCCAAAACGACGAGCCGTCGAGTTTAGCGGAGCTTCCGGCGGCTCGCTATTTCATCTGTGCGACGGGGCGGCCGTCAGAGGGCACCTCAACTGTCAAGTCCCATTCCCTGAAAGAATAAATCCTAGTCGTTCGCCGCAACTACCTGCGTCCCGCCAAGCCCGTATCTTTTGCTCATCGAGGCGCTGATCGCGCCACCAATCAAGGCTCCCGCCACCGGGTTTCCGCGGCGGAGCCGAGATGGAAGGAGTGGACCATGAGCAAAAAACTGGAAGGCAAGATCGCAGTCGTCACCGGCGGCAGCGCGGGGATCGGGCTCGGCACGGCCAAGCACTTTGCGGCTGAAGGCGCGCAGGTCTTCATTACCGGGCGGCGCCAGGCCGAGCTGGACAAGGCGGTCGCCGAAATCGGCAACGGCGCCGTGGCGATCCGGGGCGATGCCTCGAACCTGACCGACATCGATCGGATCTACGCGACCGTAAAGGAGGCGGCCGGACGGATCGACGTGCTGTTCGTCAATGCCGGCTTCTACGAATTCGGCACCTTCGGCGAGATCACCGAGGAGCATTTCGACAAGACCTTCAACACCAATGTCCGCGGCTTGCTGTTCGCTGTGCAGAAGGCTCTGCCGCTATTGTCCAAGGGCTCATCGGTGATCTTGAACGGCTCGATCGCTGCCTCGATCGGGATCGAATCCTTCTCGGTCTACAACGCGACCAGGGCGGCGGTGCGCTCCTTTGCGCGCAGCTGGATCCTCGATCTCAAAGGGCGCGGCATCCGGATCAATGTGCTGAGCCCCGGCCATATCGAAACTCCCGGCCTGGCGGTGCTGCTGGACGAGGAGCAGAGGGCCGGGCTGGTCGGCAGGATCCCGCTCGACCGCCTGGGCACGGCCGAGGATCTGGGCAAGGCGGCGGTGTTTCTCGCCTCCGAGGACAGCGCCTATGTCACCGGTGTCGAGCTGACCGTCGACGGTGGCGTCGCTCAATACTAAGCCTGCAAACATTCGGCGGGACGAAACGTCGTCCCGCCGCGTCCCAGCCTAGAGATGATTCGCCTCGGTTTCCGCGTCACCGAATGGCCGATTGCGGCCAGACCTTCTTCCAGATAGTCGCCCAAGGCCGGCATGCCCGCGAGATAGCTGAAGGAGCGGCGGCCATGCCGTTCTTCGGCGAGGGCTTTCGCCTCTTCCCAATCGCTCCGTTCGAAATCGCCGCGGCCGATCCAGGCGAGGGCGATCAGCTCGATCACCTCGTCTTCGTTGAGCGTGTCGATCACGGCGCGCAGTTCCTCGGCGGTCGGGTCGTCGTCATAGTCCTCCAGGATCTCGCTGTCGCCGTCATCGGTCGGGTTGGAGCCGGGATCGTCCTCGATCGGCTCTACCTTGGCGTCGAGTTCGCGCGCCTGATGATGATGTATTCGATCTTTTCGGCGCTGATGTTCAGTTCCGGCAAATCCTCGTCATCGTCTTGGGCCATCGGATCCTCGCTTTCGTGTACTGGCATGCTCAACACCGCGAGACGGCGAAGCGCTTCACACATCGGCGGCCGGAACCCGGCCGCGCCGTCATCCGTTGTGTCGGACCGATTTTGGAGAACGGTCATGACATATCAAAGCGCTCTGATGAAGCCCAAGCAACTGCTGGGTGCCGCCGCTGTCGCGCTGCTGCTGGCATCCTCAAGCCTGTGTGCATATGCCGCGGGCAGTGGCGGCGCTGGTAGTGCCGGCGGAGCGGGAACCGGCAGTGCAGGAAGTGCCGGTGGCTCGCCCGCAGGATCGGCCGGCTCGACCTCGCCCGGCGGCAATTCCGGCCAGACGATGCCCGGCCAGAGCGGCAGCTCCGGCGGCACGAATCCGTCGATGCCGAATACGGGCACCAGCCCATCGCCCGGCGCGACCGCCGAACTATCCATCCGGTACGACGCCGAACCAAAGCCCGTCCGGCCAGCCGCTGGTGCCGGGGAGTCAGCCCGGCCAGACGGTGCCCTATCCGAATAACGGCCAATCGGGGCAGAACAGCCCGCCGCGTTAGGCAACCGGGGCCGGCGCGTCCCGTTGGCGCGACGCGCCGGCTCGGCAGTTACCGCGCCACGGATACGCGCCAGATCACGTTGCCGACATCATCCGCCACCAGCAAAGCGCCTGTCTTGTCGAAGGCGACGCCGACCGGGCGGCCATGCGCTTCGCCTTCGGGCGACAAAAAGCCGGTCAGCACATCCTGCGCCGCACCGGACGGATGGCCGCCGGTGAAGGGCACGAAGATCACCTTGTAACCGCTCGGCGGGTTGCGGTTCCACGAACCGTGCTGACCAATGAACGCCCCGGTGCCGAAGACCGGGGCGAGTTCCGTACCATGGTTGAAGGTCAGGCCGAGCGAGGCGGTATGGGCGCCCAGCGCGTAGTCCGGCGCGATCGCCTTGGCGACGAGGTCCGGGTTCGGCGGCTGGACGCGCGTATCGACATGCTGGCCGTAATAGCTGTAGGGCCAGCCATAGAAGGCGCCGTCCTTGACCGAGGTCATGTAGTCCGGCACGAGATCGCTGCCGATCTCGTCGCGCTCATTGACCGCGGCCCAGAGCGCGCCGCTTTCCGGTTCCCAGGACAGGCCGTTCGGGTTGCGCAGACCGGAGGCGAAGATACGGTGCGCGCCCGTCGCGATGTCGATTTCCCAAATCGCGGCCCGGCCCTCTTCCGCGGCCATGCCGTTCTCGCCGACATTGCTGTTCGACCCAACCGAAACATAGAGCTTGGTGCCGTCCGGGCTGGCCGTGACGTCCTTGGTCCAGTGATGGTTCCTCGTGCCGGCCGGCAGATCGACCAGCTTCGTGCCGGCTTCGGCGATGCTGGTCTCGCCGTCCTTATAAGGAAAGCTCATCACGGCATCGGTATCGGCGACATAGAAGCGGTCGCCGACCAGCGCCATGCCGAAAGGCGAGTTGAGGCCGCTGAGGAACACGCTGCGGACATCCACGACGCCATCGCCCTTGGTCGAGCGTAGCAGCATGATCCGGTTGGCGCTCGAGACCGTCGCTCCGGCGTAGCTCATCATCGCCCCGGCGACGGCGCCGGTGACGCCCTTGGCATCGTCGGGCTTGGCCGGTTCTCCGGTCTCCGCCACCAGTACATCGCCGTTCGGCAGGACATGGAGCCAGCGCGGATGGGCGAGGCGTTCGGCGAAGGCGACGACCTTCAGTCCCTTTGGCGGCGACCGGCCGGCCCACGGCGCCCCAACCGATCGCCTTGGCCGGATGGATGGTCGGCAGCAGGCGCGGATCGGGCGGCGGCAAGGTCGGATTGGGCCCGAAGCCCGCCGTGACCGGCAGAGTCGCGTGCTCCGAATAACCGGCGATATAGACTGCGGCGCCGATTCCCGCCGAGCGCGACGACCACGAGAATGCCGATGGTGATCAGGACTGCCCGCATGCTGCGTCTCTCCCCGTTCAAGCGATTGGTTTTTTTTGTAGTTTACGCGATATCGGCCGCGGCGCCATGCCGCTTCTCGCGCGAGTGATTTCAGGTGCTGCGCAGCTTGGTCGGCAGCATCTGCCTATGGCACCGATGACCGTCGGGGTGTTCTTCTTCAAGCGCCCAATCGATGCCGTCGGGGTAGAGCACACGCCGCGTGTCGATGTGTCGACCTAAGTCAGGCGGCGAGATAGTTTTTCCCGATCAGCGGGAATCTCTTTGATTTTTCCCCAGTTTAGATAATCTTAAGGCTGCTTCTCTACCTATCAATGAGCGGTTGCCCAACTGCTCCTTAAGGTCGACTGGTGGTCATGATGGTCCTGCCCAGCTCTGCCGAAACCGGCTTGTCCGGACGCGGTGGTCATGACCGGAGGGGCGGCGCGCGAACAGGTGGACTGGTTGCTGTGCCGCGCCGGGGCGGGGCTGTGCGCCTTGCCGCTGGATCAAGTCGTCGAAATCATGCGGGTCCTGCCGACCGAGCCGGTTGCGGCACCGCCGCCCTGTACGAGCGGCCTCAGCATCATTCGCGGCTCGCCAGTGCCCGTGCTCGATCTCGGCTGCCTGCTCGGCGAGGCGAAGCGCGAGCCCGAGCGCTTCGTGACGGTGAAGGTCGCCGGCCGGACGGTGGCGCTCGCCGTCGAGGCCGTGCTGGGCGTGCGTCGCATCGAGGCGGCGGAGCTGGAGGCGTTGCCGCCGCTGTTGCGCGATGCGGCACGCGATGCCGTGGCGGCGATCGGCGCGCTCGATGCAGAGCTGCTCCTGCTGCTGCGGACCGGCCGGCTCGTGCCCGATAGTGTATTCGACCGACTCGACGCCGAGGCGGACCAGTGACGGTGCCGGTTACGTCAAGGCAGGGTCGAGCGGTTCGGGCCGTGATCGGCCGTCAGACCGGGCTGGTCTTCGACGATGCCCGGCTCGGCTTCCTCGGGACCGTGCTGCAGCGCCGGCTCGGCCGGCTCGACGAGTCGGGCGACCTTTATCTCGGGATGCTCGAACACAACCCGTCGCCCGCCGAGATCGGTGCGCTGGCGCGGGAAGTGACTGTCGGCGAGACCTACTTCTTCCGCAACGGCGACCAGTTCCGCGCCCTTGCCGAACGCGTGCTGCCCGAACGCATGGCGGACGATCGGCCGGTCCGCACGCTGTCGATATTGTCGGCCGGCTGCGCGTCCGGCGAAGAAGCCTATACGCTCGCGATCATTGCGCGCGAGGCGATTGCCGATCCGTCCTGGGGCATCCGGATTCGCGCCGTCGACCTCAACCCGGCGGGGACTCGAGAAAGCGGCACGCGCACGCTATTCCGCCTGGGCGCTGCGCGACACGCCGCCGGAGATGCAGCGGAAATGGTTCCGCCCGGAGGGGACCGACATGATCCTCGACGAGTCGATCCGCCACGCCGTGCGCTTCGAGACGCGGAACCTCGCGATCGACGATCCGGACCTCTGGAGTCCGGGGGGCCTATGACGTCGTCTTCTGCCGCAACGTCCTGATGTATTTCGCGCCGGACCGGATGCGTGATGCGATCGACCGGATCGCGCAGGCGCTGGCGCCGGGCGGCTTCCTCTTCCTCGGCCATGCCGAGACGCTGCGCGGCGTCTCGGACGACTTCCATCTGTGCCACACGCACGACACCTTCTACTATCAGCGCAAGGATGGCGCCCTGCACCGTGAAGAACCGTACTCGGCGCCGAGTGCGGTATCGCCGACTTCGGCACCGGGACAAGGCGCTGTTGCCGATTTCGACGGCGCTTGGGTCGATGCGATCCGCAGCGCCAGCGAGCGGGTGGCGGCCCTGGTGCCGGGAGCCGGGAGCCCGCGCCGCGCCCGCAGCCGTGCCGGCCCGCGCCGCTGCCTGGGATCCGACGCCGGCGCTCGACCTGATGCGCCGTGAGCGGTTCGCCGAGGCGCTGAGCCATGTCAGAACCCGCCCGCCGGAGACGGGCGATCCTGATGCGCTGCTGCTTGAGGCAATGCTGCTGACCCATGGCGGCCATCTGGCCGAGGCTGAGATGGCGTGCCGCCGGCTGCTTGCGCTCGACGAGCTCAACGCCGGGGCGCACTACGTGCTCGCGTTGTGCCGAGAGCACGCCGGAGAGGCGGTGGTGGCGGCCGAGCATGACCGCGTTGCCGCCTATCTCGACCCCGGCTTCGCCATGCCGCGTCTGCATCTCGGGCTGCTCGCGCGCCGATCGGGCGACCGCGAGGCGGCGCAGCGCGAACTGACCCAGGCTTTGTTCCTGCTCGAACGCGAAGATTCGGCCCGGTTGCTGCTGTTCGGGGGCGGCTTCAATCGTGAGGCGCTGGTCGCGCTGTGCAATTCGGCGCTCAAGGAATGCGGAGGGCGGTCGTGACCGATGGCAGCGGATCCCTCGCCCGCCGGGCCGCGGCGCTGCGCCTGGAGTTCGACCAGTCCTTCGCCGCGCCGATCCGGGCCGAGACGTCGGCGCAGGAAGATTTCCTCGCGATCCGTATCGGCGCCGAAGCCTGCGCCCTGCGCCTCGGCGAAATCACCGGCCTTTATGCCGACAAAAAGATCACCACCGTGCCTGGCGGCAGCGCGGCCCTGCTCGGGATTGCTGGGTTTCGCGGCACGGTCCTGCCGGTCTACAGCCTGAATGTGCTGCTCGGCCGGCCGGCTGGCACAGCGCCGCGCTGGCTGGTGGTCGCGGCCGGGGCCCCGCTTGCTCTTGGCTTCGAGGCCTTCCAAGGCCATTTGCGCGTCGGCCGCGAGGCGGTCCTGCCGCAGAAATCGGCCGAGCGGCGTTTCTATGCCCGCGACTACGTGCGCGCCCATTCTCTCGTCCGCCCGGTCATCGATCTGCCATCGGTGCTGGCGGCGATCGACATCCGCCGACCAGAAGCGACCCCAGAAGAGGAGCGATAGGCATGTTCAGAAATTGGTCCGTCGGCAGAAGGCTGTTCGCCGGCTTCGGGCCTGGCCGGCCTCACCCTGCTGCTCATTGCCTTCGTCTCCTATCGGAGCATCACCGGGCTGATAGAAAATGACGGCTGGGTCGATCACAGTCACCAGGTGCGCACGACCCTCGCGATCCTGCTGTCCGAGATGAAGGACGCCGAGGACCGGGCAGCGCGGCTTTCTGCTGACCGGCAACGACAGCTATCTCGAGCCCTATGACACGGCGCTCCGTCAGGTCAAGGGCACGCTGGCCGAGGTCCGCAAGCTGACTGAGGACAATCCGCGGCAACAGCCGCGTCTTGCCACATTGTCGACGGCAATCGACAGCAAGTTCGCCGAGCTCAAGGAGACGATCGATCTGCGCCGTGGCTCCGGCCTCGATGCGGCTCTCAAGGTCGTGCTGAACAATTCCGGCAAGGTCCTGATGGACCAGATCCGCGCGACCGTCACCGAGGCCGATCAGGAGGAGATCGACCTGCTGAAAACGCCGGGCCGAGGAAGCACATGCCAGTGCCGATACGACCACGGCGATCATCATGTGGGGCGGGTTGCTCGGCGCAAGCCGCGGTTGCGGTGATCGGCTGGTATATCACGGTGTCGCTCACGCAGCAGATCGGCGGCGCGGTCGGTCAGGTCCAGAGTTCGTCGAGCGAGCTGCAGGCCGCGGCCAATCAGCAGGCCGTCGGCGCCAAGCAGCAGGCGACGGCGACGACCGAGATCGGCACGACGATCACGGAATTGCTCTCGACGTCGCGCCAGATCGCGGAAAGCGCCCAGCGCGTCTCACAGAATGCCGAGCAGACCGCGCATTCGGCGCGTGCCGGCCACGGCACGGTCGACCAGACCCATGAATCGATCACCAGCATCCGCCGCCAGGTCGACCAGATCGTCGCCCATATGCTGGAACTGGGCAAGAAATCGCAAGAGATCGGGGCAGTCCTGGAAATCGTCTCGGAACTGGCCGAGCAGACCAATATCCTGGCGATCAATGCCACGATCGAAGCGGCGGGCGCCGGCGAATCGGGCAAGCGCTTCGCCGTCGTGGCCGATGAAATCCGCAAGCTGGCCGATCGCGTCGGCGGCTCGGCCAAGGAGGTGCGCGTGCTGATCGACGATGTGCGCAGCGCGGTCAATACCACCGTCATGGCGACCGAAACCGGCTCTAAGGCGGTCGATGCCGGCTCGCGCCTGTTCGCCGAGGTGGCAACCGCGTTCAAGCAGATCGCCGGGCTGGTCACGACCACGACGGAAGCGGCGCGCGAGATCGAGCTTTCGACCAAACAGCAGGCGACGGCGGTCGAGCAGGTCAATGTCGCCATCGCCAACGTAGCCCAGGCTTCGATGGAGACCGAGACCAGCGCCGGCCAGATCCTGCAGACGGTGTCGCAATTGTCGGCCCTGTCCCGCGATCTGCACAGGATCATCAGGCCGCAAGCGGCGGCCTGATCGGATGACGCCGGACCCTTATAAATATTTCCGGCTCGAAGCCCGCGAGCTGCTCGACCAATGCGGGCAATGCGTGCTCGACCTCGAGAATGGCGCTGCCGCGGCCCCGCTGGTGCAACGCCTGCTGCGTCTGGCGCATACGCTCAAGGGCGCGGCACGGGTCGTGCGCCAGACCGAGATCGCCGATCATGCCCATGCCATGGAGGATGTTGCTGTCGCCGCTGCGCGATGCCGCGGGAGCCTTGGAGCGGGCGCCGATCGCGGTAGTGCTGAGCCGGCTGGAGGCGATCGAGCAGCTTCTGCCCGGCCTCGCGCCGCGCGAGAAGGGCGAGGTCTCCGCTCCAGCGAAGCCCGGTGCGGAAGAGGGGATGCGCACCGTACGCGCCGATCTCGCCGAGATGGACGCGGTGCTCGACGGCGTGGCGGAGACGCATGCGCTGGTCTCCGGGCTGCGCTCCGCGGCCCATGGGCTGGAGCAGGCCGAGCATCTGGTCGAGCTGCTGCTGGCCCAACTGGCACCGCGCCGGCAGCGCGGCGAGGCGCCGGACCGCTCCTACGCGATCGCCGAGGAGCTGCGCCGCGTCTTCGCCGGCTCTGGGCGCAGCCTCGGCACCAGCCTCGACCAGATGGATCGCGAGCTGCATCAGTTGCGCGATACGGCGGAACGGCTGCGCCTCATTTCGGTCGGCTCTCTCTTTGCCGTGCTTGAACGGATGGCGCGCGACGCGGCGCTGGCCTTATCGAAGCAGATCGTGTTCGAGGGCAAGGGCGGCGACCTCCGGCTCGATTCCCACGTCCTCGGCGCGATCCAGGCGGCACTGATCCAGATCGTCCGCAACGCCGTGGCCCATGGCATCGAGACGCCTGAAGAGCGGCGGCGCGCCGGCAAGCCGGAGGCGGGCCGAATCAGCGTGGCGGTGGCGCGGCGCGGGCAACTCATCGCCTTCGAATGCCGCGACGACGGCCGCGGCCTCGATTTCGAGGCGGTGCGGCGTGTGGCGCAGCAGCGCGGCCTGCTGCGCGGCGAGGCGCGGAATCTTGGGGCCGAAGAGCTGGTCCGTCTGCTGCTGCGCGGCGGCATCAGTACGTCGCGGACGGTAACGGACGTCTCGGGCCGGGGTATCGGCCTCGATGTCGTGCGCGAAGCGGCCGATCGCCTGGGCGGCGAGATTGCCGTCCGGACCGAACCCGGCCGCGGGACGGTGCTCGAACTCGTCGTCCCCAACTCGCTCGCGGCGATCGAGGCCTTGCTGGTCACGGTCGAAGAGCAGCCCTTCGCCATCCCGCTTGATGCCGTACGCAGCACGTTGCGTCTGGCCGGGCCCGAGATCGCGCGGATCGGCGACGGCAGTTCGGTCGCCTATGGCGGCGAGGCGGTCGCCTTCATGCCGCTCGCGCGGGCGCTGGGCGGGCGGGGGTGGCCGGCGGCGCGTAGCTGGACCGCGGTCGTCGTCGCCGGCGCTGCCGGTCTGGCTGCGATCGGTGTCGATCGGCTGCTCGGCACGGCGCGCATCGTCACGCGACCGCTCCCGGAGAATTTGCCGGCCAGCCCGATTGTGGCCGGAGCCCGGCTGGACGCCGAGGGCAATCCGCAGCTCGTGCTGGATCCGGACGGGCTGGTGGCCGCAGCAATCCGCGGCGATGGCGGCGCGCCCGACGACGCGCCCGCGCGCCGGCCGGTGCTGATCATCGACGATTCCCTGACGACCCGCATGCTGGAACAGAGCATTCTCGAATCGGCCGGCTACGAAGTCGATACCGCCACCTCCGCCGAAGAGGGGCTCGAGACGGCGCGCCGCAAGGCCTATGCGCTGTTCCTGGTCGATGTCGAGATGCCGGGGATGGACGGTTTCACCTTCGTCGAGCGGATCCGGGCCGATCCGGGGCTGCATCATATTCCGGCGATCCTGGTCACCTCGCGTGCGGCACCAGAAGACCGCCAGCGCGGCAAGGCCGCCGGCGCTCAGGGCTATGTCGTCAAGAGCGAGTTCGACCAGGCGGCGCTCCTTGCGCTGATCCGGCCATTGGTGGGGTAGGCTATGGCAAAGACCCGCGTCCTCGTCGTCGAAGATTCCCTAACGGTCCGCATGCGATTGGTGGAGATCCTGGCCAGCGATCCGGATATCGAGCTGGTCGGCGAGGCCGAAGACGGCAAGCAGGCGATCGAGCTGTGCGTGAAGCTGCGGCCCGACGTCATCACCATGGATATGATGCTGCCGGTGATGACGGGCCTGAGCGCCACCGAATACATCATGGCGCATTGCCCGACGCCAATCCTGGTGGTCTCGGCCTCGATGAATCGCGGCGAGGTGTTCCGGACCTATGAAGCGCTGTCGGCCGGTGCCGTCGACGTGCTGGAGAAGCCGACGGGGACCGAGCCCGACGGCGTCTGGGAACGCAATTTCCTCGCGACGGTGAAGATGGTTGCGCGGATCCGCGTCATCACCCACCCGCGTGCGCGCCTGTCGCCGCAGCACCAACCCGTTCCGCCGGCGCCACCGGCCGAGCCGTCGCGCCAGACGCGGCGGATCGAGCTGGTCGCGATCGGCGCGTCGACCGGCGGCCCGGGTGCCATCGTCGAGATCCTGCGCGGCCTGCCGCCATCGTTCCGCCTGCCGATCCTGTTCGTCCTGCACATCAACGAGCCGTTCGGCATGGCCTTTGCCGAGTGGCTCGACGGGCAGACCGACCGGCGCGTCGCCTACCCCAATGACGGCGATCCGGTCGCTTCGATCGCCGGCCGTCTCGTCATGGCGCCCGTCGGGCGGCACCTGATCGTGCGCGACAAGCGGTTGCGCCTGGTCGATACGCCGGAGCGCTGGTCCTGTCGGCCCTCGGTCGACGTCCTGTTCGAAACCATCGCAGCGGAATACGGCGCCGCCGCCGTGGGCTGCCTGCTGACCGGCATGGGCAAGGACGGGGCGCAGGGCCTGCTCCAGCTGCGCCGGGCCGGCGGCCTGACGATCGCGCAGGACGAGGCGAGTTCCATCGTTTACGGCATGCCGCGCGAAGCGGCGCTGCTCGGCGCTGCCAGCGAAGTCCTGCCGCTGCGGGAGATCGGCCCGCGGCTGATCGCGCTGCAGGCGGCCAATAGCGAGGCGCGGCCGTGACCGACACCGTCCTCGTCGTCGATGACAGCCTGACCGTCCGGATGAATCTGATCGAGATCCTGGAGGCGGCCGGGCTGGTGGCGAGTTCCTGCGCCACGGTCGCCGAGGCGCGCGCACGGCTCGAAGCGGAGCGTTTCTCGCTGGTCATCCTGGACGTCCTGTTGCCGGACGGCGATGGTGTGGCGCTGCTGCAGGAGATCCGCGCCACGCCGCAGGGGGCCGAGACCGCGGTCATGATGCTTTCGACCGAAGCCGAGGTGCGCGACCGGATCCGCGGGCTCACGACCGGCGCGGACGAATATGTCGGCAAGCCTTACGACCCGGCTTACGTGGTTGCCCGAGCGCGCGATCTCATCGGCCGCGGTGCGCCGACGACGCGGGAATCCATCCTGATCATCGATGACAGCCTCACCTTCCGCGAGACGCTGAAGGCGGCGCTCGAGGCGGCTGGCTACGCCGTGTTCCTGGCCGGGACCGGCGAAGAGGGGTTGAAACTCGCCGGCGATCGCCGGCCGACTGCGCTCGTGGTCGATGGCGAGCTGCCCGGCATCGACGGCGCCACCGTGATCCGCCGCATCCGGCTCGACGGCGCGCTGCGACGGCTGCCATGCCTGCTGCTTACCGGCTCGGAAGATCATGGCGCCGAGATCCGCGCGCTCGACGCCGGCGCAGACGCCTTCGTCCGCAAGGGGCAGGATACCGATGTCGTCCTGGCTCGGCTGAGCGCCATGCTGCGCAGCGCCGGGACGCGGCTCGCCGAGCAGAGGCTGAGGAGCCTGCACGGTGCCAAGAAGGTCTTGGCGGTTGACGACAGCGAGACCTATCTGCAGGCGCTGGCCGGCAATCTGCGCGCCGAGGGCTATGAGGTCGTGCTGGCGCGGTCGGGCGAGGAGGCGCTCGAGCTGCTCGCCATCGAGCCGGTCGATTGCGTGCTGCTCGACATGATGATGCCGGGCATCGGCGGGCGCGAGACCTGCAGGCGGGTCAAGAGCGTGCCCGCCATGCGCGACATTCCGATCGTCATCCTGACCGCGCTGGAAGACCGCGCAGCGATGATCGAGGGGCTGGAAGCCGGGGCCGACGACTATATCGCCAAGTCGAGCGATTTCGATCTGCTGCGGGCGCGGCTGCAGGCGCAGATCCGGCGCAAGCAATTCGAGGACGAGAACCGCCTGATCCGCGAAGAGCTGCTGCGCAAGGAGCTGGAGGCGACCGAGGCACGCACGGCGCAGGCCGTCGCCGAGGCGCGCGCGGAACTCGTCGAGGAACTGGAGCTGAAGAACGAGGAACTCGAATCCTTCAGCTACTCTGTCGCGCATGATTTGCGCTCGCCGCTGCGCAGCATCGACGGCTTCAGCCTGGCTCTGCTTGAGGATTACGCCGACAAGCTCGACGAAGAGGGGCGGCAATATCTCGAATATGTCCGCGAATCGGCACAGCAGATGGCGCAGCTGATCGACGATCTATTGACGCTGTCGCGGGTGACGCGCAGCGAATTCCAGCGCAAGCCGATCGACCTGGCCGATATCGCCCGGCGTGTGCTCGCCCGGCTGCGCGGCACGACGCCCGATCGCACGGTCGAAATGGTCGTTGCCGCGACCCTGCCGGCCGAAGGCGACGAGCGACTGATGACGGTCGTCTTCGAAAACCTCTTGGGCAATGCCTGGAAATTCACCGGCAAGCGCGACAAGCCCCGGATCGAGGTCGGCGTCGAGGGCGACGACCCGCCGATCTATTTCGTGCGCGATAATGGCGCAGGCTTCGATATGGCCTATGCCGGTAAACTATTTGGTGTGTTTCAGCGTTTACACTCCACGAAAGAGTTCGAAGGCACCGGGATCGGGCTGGCGACCGTCCAGCGCGTCGTCCGGCGGCATGGCGGACGAATCTGGGCCAAGGGCGCCGTCGGGCAGGGTGCCAGTTTCTGCTTCACGCTGGAAGGCGGCGCCGGTCGCGCTGCGGGAGGTGCGCCATGATGGAGGACAAAGTCATCCTCTTGGTCGAGGACAACCCGAAGGACGAGGCGCTGACTCTCCGCGCCCTGCGCAAGAGCAACATCGTCAATCAGGTCGTCATCGCGCGTGACGGCGCCGAAGCGCTCGAATTCCTGTTTTCGCCGGATGCCGACGGCGTGTTCAAGCCTTTGCCGCAACTCATCCTGCTTGATCTCAAGCTGCCGAAGGTCGATGGCCATGAAGTGTTGCGGCAGATCCGGGCCGAGCCCCGGACTCGTTTGCTGCCGGTCGTCATCCTGACCACCTCGGTCGAAGAGGCGGATCGGTTCGAAGGCTACCGGCTCGGGGCCAACAGTTATGTCCGCAAGCCGGTGGACTTCGCCCAGTTCCTGGCGGCGGTCGGGCAGCTCGGCCTGTACTGGCTGGTCCTCAACGAACAGCCGCCTCTGCCGGGACGGTAGCGGGCGACGAGACGTAACGATCCTTTCCCGCCGAGAGAGGCAGAGGGGAAGGCAAAGAGGAAGAGCAGGAGAGAGTGACGTGGTGCAGGCGCTTCGGGTCCTGGTCGTAGAGGACAATGAACGGGATGAGGCAATGCTGCTGCGCGAGTTGAAGCGCGGCTATGAGATTGACCATATTCGCGTCGAGACTGCTGCAGCCATGGCGGACGCCTTGCGGAACCGGCGCTGGGACCTGATCGTCTCGGATTATTCGCTGCCGCAATTCAGCGCCCATGGCGCGCTCGAAGTCTTGGCGGAATCGGGGATCGATCTGCCTTTCATCATCGTTTCCGGCACGATCGGCGAAGAGGCGGCGGTCGAGGCGATGCGGGCCGGCGCGCATGACTTCATGCCCAAGGGCAAGTTTACCCGGCTGCTGCCCGCGATCGCGCGCGAATTGCGCGAGGCGGCGATCCGGGCCGAGCATCGGGCCATCGAGCAACGTCTGCGGCAGGCACAGAAGATGGAGGCGATGGGCCAGCTGACCGGCGGCGTCGCCCATGATTTCAACAATCTTCTTGGCGTGATCGTCGGCAATATCGATTTGCTGGCTGATGCGGTCCGACACGATCCGGCGCAGATCGAACTCGTCGATGCGGCGCTGGCCAGCGCGCTGCGCGGCGCCGAGCTGACCAAGCGGCTGCTCGCCTTTTCGCGGCAGCAGCCGCTCTCGACCCGGGCAATGGATCTCAACGAAAAGCTGCCGGATATGATCGCGGTGCTGCATCGGACGCTGGGCGAGGCGATCCGGATCGTACCTCAGCTCGGGACCGATCTATGGCCGGTCAGGACCGACGCGTCGCAGCTCGAAGACGCTCTGCTCAACCTCGCGATCAATGCGCGCGACGCCATGCCGAATGGCGGTACGCTGACCATCGCCACTGCCAATACGCGGCTTGACGAACGCCAGGCCGCCCTGCAGACCGAGGTCATGCCGGGCGATTACGTAACGCTCTCGGTTACGGATACCGGTATCGGCATGCCGCCCGAGATCATCGAGCGGGCGATCGAGCCTTTCTTCACGACCAAAGAACCCGGCAAGGGCACCGGCCTCGGCCTCAGCATGATCTACGGTTTCGCCAAGCAGTCGGGCGGACATCTCAGCATTTACAGCGAAGTCGGCGTCGGCACGACGATACGCCTCTATCTGCCGCGCGAGCATCCCGGCCCGGCTGCTGCTACGCCTCAACCTGCGGCGCCGGGCGAGGTGCCGAAGGGCGGTGAGACCGTGCTCGTGGTCGATGACAATTTCGAGCTGCGCCGCGTCGCCGTGCGCCAGCTGACATCGCTCGGATACCGCGTACGCGAGGCCTCGGACGGGCCGTCGGCCCTGGCGCTGCTCGAAGAGGGCGCGCAGTTCGACCTGCTGTTCACCGATATCGGCCTGCCGGCCGGCATGAATGGCTTCGAGCTGGCGGAGCGGATGCAGCAGCTTCTGCCTGGCCTGAAGGTGCTCTACACCACCGGTTATGGCAGCCACGGCCGGCGCAACGGCATCCAGGACACCGACCCTGTGCTCGTGCTGCAGAAACCCTATCGTAATCGCGACCTGGCGGAACGGCTCCGGACGGTGTTCGACAAATAGGGCCGGTGCGAGACCGCGGTTCAGGCCAGGCTTTTCGACGCCATCTCATAGGTGCCCTTGCTCAGCCCCTCCACGGCCAGGACACGCTCCAGCTCCCGCTTCATCATGGCCTGCCGCCCGGTGTCCTGGCGGCGCCAGGTGCCGAGTGGCAAGACGAAGCGGGCGGCCATGCTCGGATTGAGCGGGTCGAGCGCAATCACCTGGTCGGCCAGGAACTGGTAGCCGGCGCCGCTCCGGTCGTGGAAATGCAGCGGGTTGGCTGAAGCGAAGCTGTTGATCAGCGAGCGCGCGCGGTTTGGATTCTTCAGCTCGAACGCCGGGTGGCCGAGCAATGCGCGACACCGCTCCAGCGTGCCGGGCAGAGACGACGTTGCTTGCAGCATGAACCACTTGTCGATGACCAGTTCCTCACTCTGCCAAGCTTGGTAGAAGGTGGCGAGGGCCTGGGCGCGCTCGGGGCAATCGATCTGGCTCAGCACGCCGAGGGCGGCCAGCACGTCGGTCATGTTGCTGCCGGCATCGAACTGAGCCTTGGCCCGGGCGATGCCCTCGGCCGTGCCGAGAGCAGCTAGATAGGCAAGGCAGGCATTGCGCAGCGCACGACGGCCGATCGATGCAGCATCGGGGCGATAGGGGCCGCCATCGTTCAGCCGGTTGTAAGTCTCCACAAGTTCGGCGGTGAGCGCCTGACCGATGCCGGCGCGGACGAATTCGCGGGCGGCATGAATCGCCTCGACATCGACCACCGGCATCTGGTCGGCAAGAAAGGCCTCGCTCGGCAGCATCAGCGTCTCAGCCGTGAACGCCGGATCGGCGGACTGGCTCACGAGGGACCGGCGGAAGCTCTCGACCAGATCGGGATCGATCGCGGGCGTGTCGCCGCGCTGCCAAGCCGCGACCAGATCCAGCAAATGGCGCGTCGCGACCTGCTGTCCGGCCTCCCAGCGCGCGAAGCTGTCGCTGTCATGAGCGGCCAGGAATTTCAGCCGCTCGAGGGGCACGCCCTTGAGCTTGACCGGCGCCGAGAAGCCACGGAACAGCGACGGCACCGGCGTTGCCGGTACGTCCTCGAAGGTGAAGCTCTGCTCGGCCTCGGTCACCTGCAGCACGCGCGTGCCCGGTTGTGCTGCCGTCTCGCCGGCAAGACGCGTCGGCAGTGCGGCACCCGATGGATCGAGCAGCCCCATGGCGAGCGGGATCAGGAACGGCGCCTTCTCTGGCTGGCCGGGCGTCGGCTTGGTTTCCTGGCGGATGGTCAGGGTGTAGCGTTTGCCGGCCGGATCGTAGTGATCCTCGGCCGTCACGACTGGGGTGCCGGCCTGGGCGTACCAGCGCCGGAACTGGCCGAGATCGACGCCCGAGGCGTCCTGCATCGCCTGGGCGAAATCCTCGATCGTCACAGCCGAATTGTCGTGCCGGGCGAAATAGAGATCCATGCCCTTGCGGAACCGCGCCGGCCCCAGCAGCGTGTGGATCATGCGCACGACTTCGGCGCCTTTATTATAGACGGTCGCCGTATAGAAGTTGTTGATCTCGATATAGCTTTCCGGCCGGACCGGATGCGCCAGCGGGCCATCATCCTCTGGGAACTGGGCCGCGCGCAGCGTCCGGACATCGCCGATCCGGCCGACTGCTCGGCTGTTCTGGTCGGCCGAGAATTCCTGGTCGCGGAACACGGTCAGCCCCTCCTTGAGGGAGAGCTGGAACCAGTCGCGGCAGGTCACGCGGTCGCCGGTCCAATTGTGGAAGTATTCGTGGGCAATGACGCTTTCGATGCCCTCATAGTCGAAATCGGTCGCCGTCTCGGGCTTGGCCAGCACGTATTTCGTGTTGAAGATATTGAGGCCCTTATTCTCCATGGCACCCATGTTGAAGTCGGACACGGCGACGATGTTGAACACGTCGAGATCGTATTCCAGGCCGTAGACCTCTTCGTCCCAGCGCATCGAGGTCTTGAGTGCATTCATAGCGTGGGCGCATTTGTCTTCGTCGCCGCGGCGGACATAGATGCCGAGCGCGACGTCGCGACCCGATTTCGTGGTGAAGCGATCGGGCACCGAGACCAGATCGCCCGCGACCAGAGCGAACAGATAGGCCGGCTTCGGATGCGGATCTTCCCATTTCGCCCAATGCCGCCCGCCGCTGCTCTCGCCGCCATCGACCGGATTGCCGTTCGACAGCAGCACCGGGTAGCGCGACTTGTCGGCCAGGATGGTCGTGGTGTAGCGCGCCATCACATCCGGGCGGTCCTGGAAGAAGGTGATGCGGCGGAAGCCCTCGGCCTCGCATTGCGTGCAGAAATTGCCGCCGGATTTGTACAGGCCGGACAGCTCGGTATTGTTCTGCGGCTCGATCCGCGTCTCGATGTCGAGCGTGAAGGCGTCTGGCAAGTCGCCGAGGGTCAGCGCTTCGGCGGTCAGCTGATAGCGGTTCGGCCCCAGGGCCTCGCCATCGAGCGAGACCGACGCCAGTTCCAGCGCCTCGCCGTCGAGCGTCAGTACGCCGGTCTTCTCCGCCGAGGCCGGATTGCGTCGGATCGACAGGCGTGACTTTACCCGCGTCGACTCCTCGCCCAGTTCGAACACCAGATCGACCGTCTCGATCAGGAATTCGGCTGGTTTGTAATCGGCGAGGAGAGTGGTCTTGGGAGCGGCTTGGTCGCGCAGGGCGTCGAGCATGGTGGGTCCGGTAATGTCGCAAACGGGAAACAGGCGGCGGACTTTAGTGCAGATCCTCGGCGGGTCAACTCACATCGGCGCGTGTCGAGCGGCAGGCTCTTGCAGCAGGAGCACTTCGCTGCAACGCTGGCCGACAGCGTGGACCGATCGGTCGCGGACCAGGGTATGCTATGCCGCAGAACTATGCTGTCGGACTGATTTCCGATACGCACGGCCTCTTGCGGCCGGAGGCGATCGTAGCGCTACGGGGCAGCGACGTCATCATTCATGCCGGCGATATCGGCGATCCTGCGATCCTGGCTGAACTTGGCCGCCTCGCGCCGGTCAAGGCCGTGCGCGGCAACATCGACCGTGGCGAGTGGGCCGGCGCGCTCCCGGAGACGGAGGTGCTCGAGGCCGGCGAAACGCTGATCTATATCCTGCATGATATCGGCGGGTTGGTTCTCGACCCAGTGGCGGCGGGCTTTCGCGTCGTCGTCTCCGGCCACTCCCACAAGCCGGGAATGCACGAGAAGGATGGCGTGCTCTACGTCAATCCAGGCAGCGCCGGCCCGCGCCGCTTCAGCCTGCCGATCTCGCTCGGACGGCTTCGTGTCGAGGCCGGCCGGATTGAGGTCGAACTGATCGAGCTCGATGCGACGAAACGGTAGCGCCGTTCACGCCGTAAACGTGAACCGGCTCCCCGTCGTGCACAGCACCAGCTTCTCAGGCATCTCCTGCTTGGCAAGATCGATGAAGTTCTGTCCGCTGCAATGCATCGGCAGGACATGTTCCATGTCGAATTTCTTCAGCTCGGCCATGACCTGGCGCAGATAGTCGTCGGGGGCCGGCGCCAGATGGAAACCGCCGACCAGGGCGTAGATCTTCTCGACCCCGGTCACCTCCTGTGCGCGCCTGAGCGTGTTGATGATGCCGGCATGGCCGCAGGAGCTGATCACGACCAGCCCGCGATCGCCCAGTCGGAAGCAGGTGGCATGCTCGTGCCAATGCTGATCCGGCTGCGGCTTGCCCGCCAATTCGTCGGCGGTGAAATGCTGGGTCATATAAGCATGCGCGTCACAGCCCAGCCCGTCCTGGATGCCGAGCTCCACCCAGCTATTGGGCAGGACATGCTCGATGCTCGTGCGCGGCACGGCACCGGTGGTGAAGGCGTGCCCCTCGATGACGATGGGCACCTCCGACAGCACCGATTCAACGCCAAGCGCCTTGAGCTTCCGGCGGTCGAGCGTGCCGAAATCGCTGAAGCTGCCATCCGGGTTATGGCTGACGCGATGGCAGAAATTGTCCTCGCCGCCGGTATAAAGCCGCAGATCCTTGCGCATGCGGCTGCGCTGCGCTTCGAGGAAGCCGACCAGCCCGCCCATATGGTCGAGATGGCCGTGGCTCAGGATCAGCGCGTCGATCTGGCCGACATCGATTTTCATCAGCTCCAGATTGTTGGCATAGACATCCGGGGTGAAGCCGAAATCCAGCAGATAGCGCCGCGTCTCACTGCCCTTTTGCGATTCGATATGCAGCGCCAGCCCCCATTCGCTCTCGAGCGTCCGGGCCTGCGGCGCGTAGGGCAGGGCGGTGCGCTGCACGGCGAGGCCTGGCGACTCCGATCCGCGCAGGAAGATGTCATGAGCGCCGTCCGTGATCTCCTGCACCACCACGCGGTCGACGACCGGAGCTTCGATCTGCGGAGAAGTGGCCGCGGCGGCCCGTTCCACCGTAGTCAGCAGCGCGCCGCCGAGCACGGCGGATCCCTTGAGGAAATGACGGCGGTTCAGGCGGTAGGCCAAGCTTTCCTCCCGGCACAGTTGATGGCGGATTCTGCCGCAGCTTCAAAAGGGTCACAAGCGGGAAGTGGCTGACGCCAGCGGTTTCGCCGGGCTAGGCCTACTTGGCTGATGAAGATATTAACGGCTGAGCGACGCGCCGCTGCTTTCGACGTTTATGGTAGTGATAGTTTACTATTTCGCGAAAAATGGGATATACCTGTAATTATTGGTAGTGCTTGCCGGGGTGGGTGGACTTTTTAGCTTCTCGGCGTATCTACCCAGGAGCGAATTCGATGTTCAGGGCCTCGGTTGCCGAACATGGTTTCAGCGCGGATGGATTGTGTTTTGCCGCACATGGCAAAAAAGCGTTCGGGATTGCTGAGGCCGGGGAGCCCATTCGGCTTCGCCACTTGGACCTTCCGGCCGTTGATTTGGATAACGTCGCCGCCAGCCCCGAAAAGTCGCAACGAGGGGAAGAAGCTCGGCCAACCCGTGTCTTGATCGTCGAAGACGAGCGCGCCACTGCATTCCATTTGCATCAATGCCTGGTGAGGCTCGGCTACATTGTGGCCGGTGTGCTGTCGACCGGTCGCGAGACCCTGCAGCGCCTAGTAGAGTTGCGACCCGATATCATCCTCTTGGCTATCCATATCGATGGCGATATCGACGGTATCGAGACGGCGTCACAGATGCGGGAGGAATCGGCTCTGCCGGTGATCTATCTCGCAGCGCATTGCGAGGATGCGACGCTGCAACGGGCGCGCGCTACCAAGCCATATGGATTTCTCCTGAAGCCGTTTTCCGAGCGCGAACTCCATGCGACCATCCAGATGGCGCTCGCACGCTCCATCGAGGAGCAGGAACTGGGCGCCATCAGCGAGCGCTTTCGGGATATCTCGCGCATGGCGTCGGATTGGTTCTGGGAGCAGGACGCAGAGCATTGTTTCCAATGGATCTCCGATTCGCTGTCGCTCGATGGCCGCATGGTCGAAGAATTCGAGTACGGCAAGACTCGCTGGGAAACGATCGACCGCGGGGTAACCGCGTCGGAGTGGGAAGCGCACCGGGTCTTGCTCGACCGCAGGCAGCCGATCCGCAATTTTCAGTTCGAACGGCTCGATGCCGACGATAACATCCACCATCTGAGCATTAGTGGCGACCCTATATTAGACATCAATGGTCGGTTCCGGGGCTATCGCGGGATCGGACAGGACATCACGCGCCAAATCCAGATCGAGCGAACGTTGCAGCTTGCCAAGGAAGAGGCGGAATCGGCCAGCCGCTTCAAATCGCAATTCCTTGCCAATATGAGCCATGAGTTGCGCACTCCGCTGAACGCGATTCTGGGATTCTCCGAGATCATTCGCGATGCGACGATGGGTCCCGTATCCGATAGGTACCGCTCTTACGCGACGGATATTTTCGTGGCCGGCCGCCATCTGCTTCGGGTGATCAATGACGTCCTGGATCTCTCGAAAGTCGAGGCCGGGCGCATGGAGTTGCAGGAGGAATGGGTGGATCTGTCCGCGCTGTTCGTCGCATGCGGCCGGTTGATTCGGGCTCGGGCCGATGAGGCGTCGATCACCCTCGAAGTGAACGCCACCGCCGATCTGCCGCCGGTCATGGCCGATCCGTCGCGGCTCCAGCAAATCTTGCTCAATCTTCTCGCGAACGCTGTGAAGTTCACGCCAGCCAACGGTTCGGTTTCCGTCAATGCCGTCCAATCGGCCGGGGACGGCATCCGTGTTTTGGTTGCCGACACCGGTATCGGTATGAGTCCGGAGGACATTCCGATCGCCCTCAGGCCGTTCCGCCAGCTCGAAGGACAGCTGTCCCGGCGCTATGAAGGCACGGGCCTCGGACTGCCGATCGCGAAAATGCTGATCGAACTCCATGGCGGCACGCTCGATATCGAGAGCCAGGTCGGGCGCGGCACAATCGTTTGCGTCCACCTGCCGCAGGAGCGGCTGATGACGAACTCGCCCTAGGGCGAGTTCGGCCGCGCCCTTTATCCGTTCCCAGCCTTTTCAACACCTTGACCGAAGGGCGAGGTGCTGGTCCGCAGTGCAATGACTGCCTTGGCGCTCCGGCCGCGATGAGCGTCGGGGATGTCGATGACGATGACCTCTTCGACGGCGGGGCGCCCGTAAATCGCCTCGCCACGACCGCCGGCCGAGCCGAAGGGAGGGGTTCAAGGACAGAGGCTCACAAGCGGGGTGCAACGACTGCCAGCGATATCGCGGCGCCGCTTTTGTCCCGGCCGGCGCCACGTGGAAACTGCCGACCGAGGCGAAGATTTATCGGTATGAGTAGTTTCCGCAATTAGAAATTGTAAGTAAAATATGCTAAATGAATCATTAATGGTTGCAGGTTGTTGGTCGTGGCAACCGTCACCAGGTTGTTCTGCACGCTTACCCAGGAGCGAAGTGGATGCTCAAGGTCGCGGTCGCCGGAGACGAATCCAGGATCGAGAAATCATGCGATATCGCCGGAGCGATCGGTCCCGATGGGCTCCACGAACTGGACCTTCAGGTCTGCAAGCCGAGTTGCGTTGTCCCGCGAACCTATGGGCCAGAACGAGGCGGCAAAATGCAGCGAACCCGTGTCCTGATCGTCGAAGACGAACGCGTCGTCGCATCCCATTTGCGTCAATGCCTGAGGTCGCTTGGCTATGCCGTAGCCGGCGTGATCTCTACCGGTCGTGAGGCTCTCGTGCGCGCAGCGGAATTACGGCCCGATATCATTCTCATGGACATCCATCTCGACGACGATATCGACGGGGTCGAAACGGCGTCGCGGATACGCGAGGGATCGGCGGTGCCGGTGATCTATCTCACGGCCGATTGCGACGAGGCGACGCTGAGGCGCGCCTGTGCTACCAAGCCATACGGATTTCTTTTGAAACCGGTCTCCGAGCGCGAGCTGCATGCAACCATCCAGACGGCCCTTGTACGTTGCATAGAGGAGCAGGCGCTGTGTGCCGTTAGCGAGCGCTTTCGGGATTTCTCGCGGGCGGCATCCTATTGGTTCTGGGAGCTCGACAGCGAGCATCGCTTTCGATGGATTTCCGATTCACCGTCGCTCGACGGGCGCATCGTCGAAGCATTCGAGCTTGGCCGGGCGCGCTGGGAGACGATAGACAGCGGGGTAACGGCATCCGAATGGGAAGCGCACCGTGTGTTGCTCGACCGCAGACTACCGATCCGTGATTTCCAGTTCGAACGGCTCGATGCCGGCGGCAGCGTCCATCATCTGAGCATCAGCGGCGACCCGATTATCGACATCGACGGTCGATTCCAGGGCTATCGCGGCATTGGACAAGACATCACGCACCAGATCCAGTCCGAGCGCGCCCTGCAGCTGGCCAAGGAAGAGGCGGAATCGGCCAGCCGCTTCAAATCGCAATTCCTGGCCAATATGAGCCACGAATTGCGCACCCCGCTGAATGCGATCCTGGGATTCTCTGAGATCATTCGCGATGCGACCATGGGTCCCGTGTCAGATCGATATCGTGCGTATGCGACGGATATCTTCGTGGCCGGTCGCCATTTGCTCCGGGTCATCAACGACGTCCTCGATCTCTCGAAGGTCGAGGCCGGGCGCATGGAGCTGCGGGAGGAATGGGTCGATCTGTCAGTGCTGGTCGCCGCGTGCGGCAGGATGATTCGCGCCCGGGCCGAAGAAGCGTCGGTTACCCTTGAAGTGGACGCGAGCGCCGATCTGCCGCCGGTCATGGCCGATCCGTCGCGGCTTCAGCAAGTGCTGCTGAATCTCCTCGCGAACGCCGTGAAGTTCACGCCGGTCAGCGGCGCGGTCTCGGTCAACGCTATCCAGTCGGCCGGGGACGGCATCCGGATTTCGGTGGCGGATAGCGGTATCGGCATGAAGCCGGAGGATATCCCGGCTGCTCTCAGGCCGTTCCGCCAGCTCGAAGGACAGCTGTCCCGTCGTTATGAAGGCACGGGCCTCGGCCTGCCGATCGCGAAGATGCTGATGGAACTCCATGGCGGCACGCTCGATATCGAAAGCCAGGTCGGGCGCGGCACGATCGTTTGCGTCCACCTGCCGCAGGAACGGCTGATGGCGCGTGCGCCATAAGGCGCCTTCGCGCCGCGCCTGCTATCGCCCCCTAGGCTTTTGCGGCTTTGGCCCGTTCCTCGTCGACCAGCGGCTTCTTCCACAGCTTGCCGACAGCGGTCTTGGGCAGCACGTCGCGGAACTCGACCGCAGCCGGCAACTCGTAGCGGGCCAGCTTGTCGCCCAGGAAATCACGCAGTTCGTCGATGGTGAAGGGCGAAGTGCCGGGGCGCAGCGTGATGAAGGCCTTGGCGCTCTCACCGCGATAGGCATCTGGGATGCCGATGACGATGACCTCTTCGACAGCCGGGTGCTCGTAGATCGCTTCTTCGATGTTGCGCGGATAGACGTTGAAGCCGCCGCTCAGGATCATGTCCTTCTTGCGGTCGACG
The DNA here is from genome assembly GCA_037200015.1 of Aliidongia sp. Taxonomy (GTDB): domain Bacteria; phylum Pseudomonadota; class Alphaproteobacteria; order ATCC43930; family CGMCC-115725; genus JAXDMU01. The sequence continues at coordinate 105,971 of JBBCHB010000043.1, forward strand.
ATGTAGAGGAAGCCCTCCTCGTCGAGATAACCGATATCGCCGGTGCGGAAGAAGCCGTCGATGAAGGATTCAGCGGTCGCCTGGGGCTGCTTGTAGTAGCCCTGGAACACGTTCGGTCCCTTGATGCACATCTCGCCGCGCTCGCCCGGCGGCATCTGCTTGTGCGGATCATCGAGGTCGCGGATCTGCAACTCGATGCCGGGCAGCGGCACGCCGGCCGAGCCGAAGCGGGTCTGTTCCGGGATGTTGCCGGTGCCGGCCGGCGAAGTCTCGGTCATGCCCCAGCCTTCGAGCAGGTCGACGCCGGTCAGCTTCTGCCATTCTTCCTTGAGTTCGACCGGCAAGGGGGCGCCGCCCGAGGCGCAATAGCGCAGCGAAGAGAAATCCACCGTCTTGGCGCGCGGGTGCGAGGCCATGGCGCGGTACATCGTCGGCACGCCGGAAAAGGTCGAGGGCTTTGCGCGATCGATCGTGTTCAACACATCCTCAGTGTCCCAACGCGGCTTCAGGATCAGGGTGAAGCCGTGGCGGACCGCGCGGGTCATCATCGTGCCGAGCGCGAAGATGTGAAACAGCGGCAGCACCAGGATGATGCGCTCGTCGCCTTCGTGCAGCTCGGCGCCGGGGATCTTGCCCCACGCATCATAGATCGAGACGGTCGCGGTCAGGTTGGCATGGGTCAGCATGGCGGCCTTGGGCATTCCCGTCGTGCCGCCGGTGAATTGCAGCAGGGCCAGGTCGTCCGGCTTCGCCACCGGCCAAGGCTCGCCGCGCTCGCGTGCCGGGTCGAGCAGGGCGGTGAAGGGGATCGGCGCGGCCGGATCCTCCGGGATGGCCGGGGGCGCAGCCGGCATCATATCGGCCGGCGAGCAGAGGACGATGCGCAGGCCGGGCCTGTCCTTGGGCAGCTTGGCGGCGAAATCGGCAAAGCTGACGACGACGCCAACCTCGGCCGCTTCGATCTTATGCGCGATCTCGCGCTCAGCATCGATCGGCGAGAGGTTGGTGACGACCGCGCCGGCGCGCAGCGCGCCATAGAAGGCGAGCGGATAGTGCGGCGTGTTGGGCAGATGCAGGGCGACATGCACGCCCGGCTTCACGCCGAGCGCGCGGAAGCCGCGCGCGACGCGCTCGACCATGGCGCCGAAGGTGCGGAAATCGATGGTGATTCCCATGATTTCCAGGAAGGTTACGGAACCGAAACGTTCAACCGCAACATCCAGCTCCGCGGTCAGAGTCGAAACAGGAAGCGGGGCATTCCACTCGACTCCCTCCGGATAGCTCCGTTCCCACAGCTGCGGCATCCTCGGTTCCTCCTTCTTGTTATCATAACTGCCCTCGCCCGCTTGGCGGGAGAGGGAGGGCCCCGCGAAGCGGGAGGGTGAGGGTGGGTGCGCCGTACGCGTTGCCGCGTAACTACTTCCGGACGCGCCCATCCTCACCCGGCTCGTTCCACTCGCCACCCTCTCCCACCAAGCGGGCGAGGGTTTGTCACCCCGGCTTCCAACCGGCGAAGCGGCCGCCCTCGGCCGCCAGTTGCTCGATCAGGGCCGCCGGCTTCCAATGCTCGCGGCCGGTCTCGTCATAGAGGGCCGCGAGCCGGTCGCGGATCTTCTGCAGGCCGATGCTGTCGGCCCAGTACATCGGGCCGCCGCGATAGACCGGCCAGCCATAGCCATAGACCCAGACGACATCGACATCCGAGGCGCGGAGTGCGATGCCTTCCTCGAGGATGCGGGCGCCCTCGTTGATCATCGGATAGAGCAGCCGCTCCAGAATCTCGTCACCGGGGATGTGGCGGCGGTTGATGCCGCGTTCCCGCGCGACCTCATCGATCAGCGCATCGACCGCGGGATCGGGCAGCGGCGCGCGGCTGCCGGGTTCGTAGTGGTAATAGCCGGCATTCGTTTTCTGGCCCATCCGGCCCGCTTCGACCAACCGGTCGGCGATGTTCTTCTCGACGACGCCCAGTCCGCGGCGGATGCGGTAGCCGACATCGAGCCCGGCCAGATCGCCCATGGCGCATGGCCCCATCGGGAAGCCGAAATCGAAGATCGCCTTGTCGATCTCGGCCGGGGCGGCGCCTTCGAGCAACAGCATCTCGCTCTCATGGGTGCGCCGATGCAGCATCCGGTTGCCGACGAAGCCGTAGCAGACGCCGGTCTGCACCGGCACCTTCTTCAGCCGGCGCGAGATCGCGAAGGCGCTGGCGACGGCGGATTTCGAGGTCTTGCCGCCGCGCACGACCTCGACCAGCTTCATGACATTGGCCGGGCTGAAATAATGCATGCCCAAGACGCGCTCGGGCTTGGCCGTGGCGGACGCGATCTCGTTCACGTCGAGGGTGGATGTGTTCGAGGCGAGGATAGCGTCGGGCCGCGCGAACGCGTCGAGCTTGGCGAACAGCTCCTTCTTGATGCCCATCTCCTCGAACACTGCCTCGGTCACGATATCGGCCGAGGCGATGTCTTCGAGCTTCAGGCTGCCGGTGATCAGCCCGACCCGGGTCTCGACCTCCTCCGCCGTCAGGCCGCCGCGCCGGGCGGTCGCTTCGTAATTGCCGCGGATGATCTGCAGGCCGCGGTCGAGCGCGTCCTGCGTCGTCTCGATCAGCGTCACCGGGATGCCCGCATTGGCACAGTTCATGGCGATGCCGCCGCCCATGGTGCCGGCGCCGATCACCGCGGCGCGGGTGATCTTCTGTACCGGCGTATCGGCCGCGATATCCGGGATCTTGGCTGCCTCGCGCTCGGCGAAGAAGAAATAGCGCTGCGCGATCGATTCCGGCGAGGCCATCAGCTCGATGAGGCCTTCGCGCTCGCGCTTCATGCCGCCGGCAAAGTCGAGCGTCACAGCAGCCTTGACGCAATCGATGATTCTGGCCGGCGCCGGAAAGCCGCGGGTCTTGCGGGCGACCGACGCGGCGAAATCGTCGAACAGGCTCGGCACCGCCTTGGCTTCCCGAAGCTTCTCGTCGTACCGGGAAACGATCGGCAGTGGCCGGACCGCGGCGATGCTACGGGCGAAGGCAAGCGGCGCGTCGTCCAGCTCCGGAACGATCCTGTCGATGACGCCGGTCGCCAGCGCCCGGTCGGCCCCGAAGAAATCGCCCGAGACCATCACCTCCAGCGCCGGCTTCAGCCCCATCAGCCGGGGCAGGCGCTGCGTCCCGCCGGCGCCGGGCAGGATGCCGAGCTTGACCTCGGGCAGGCCGAATTGCGCACTCGCCACAGCGATCCGGTAGTGGCAGCCGAGCGCGATCTCCAGCCCGCCGCCGAGCGCCGTGCCGTGGATCGCGGCGATGATCGGCTTCGGAAACGCTTCGATATGCTCGATCACGCGGCGTAGATCGGGCTCGCGCATCGGCTTGCCGAATTCGGTAATATCGGCGCCGGCAAAGAAGGTGCGGCCGGCGCAACGCAGTATGACGACCTCGACAGCTTCGTCGCGTTCGAGCGCGGCTAGCGCGCTTGCAATGCCGTCGCGCACCGCGAAGCCCAGCGCGTTGACCGGAGGAGAATCGACCAGGATGGTGGCGATCTCGCCCTGGCGAAGCGTGCTGACGACCAAACCCATGCGACTCTCCCTCGCCCCGGCCTTTGCCCGATCCGCCGAGGCGGATCGGGCTCGACTCTAAGGTGATTACCTTACACCACAGGCGCCGGCCTTTCGGCAATCACGGCGGCGCCGGAAGCGTTTCAATGCGCGCCGGAACGGCCGCCACCGTAATTCGGCTGCTGGACCTGGGGTGTCGTGGTCTGCTTGTTGGTCTTCAGCGACTCGGGCTTCACGCTGATCGAAGCGAAGGCCTTGTCGGTGGCACCGTCGCAGGGATCCTTCTGCCACTTGCTGAAATCAACCTTGCCGCCCGCAGCCACGACTTCCTGCTCGAAGCCGGGATAGATCTTGTCGTGGAACACGGCCGAGGCCTTCTCGAGCAGCGGCTTCTGCGCCTCGTCTGAGGTCGGGCCGGCATTGGGACCGATGGCGTTGAAGTCGGGACCGTAGGTCTTCTCCAGCGCGGCGCCGAAGGCGGCCATCACCGCGTCGTCATTCTGCACGGCCGGCGCCTCGTAATCCGCCATGGTCTTGGCGACGCAGGCGTCGCTGGCGAATTCCTTGGCGATATAGATCTTGCGCTTGAAGCCGAGCTTGACATGGACGATCTGTACGGCGGGCGCAATAGCTGCCATCCGGCTGCTTCTGAATGCCCAGATCGCGCGTGGCGGAGCCGGCGAGGCTGTGTTCATAAGTCACCGGCAGCGGATCCGGGGCGCTGCGCATCGAGGCCAGTTCCTTGGCGGTTTTGCTGGTGTCGCGCTCGACCTCGCTTGGCAGGGATTCGAACTTGATGGTGACGGGCGAAAGGCGGGGCAGCTGGCGGCGTGGGCGGCGCCGCAGCCGAGCACGGCGGCGGCGAGGGTGGCGACAGCGAGGCGATTCATGATTCAGCGTCTCCCGACGATAGGGTGTTTGGCGGGAGAAAAGCCGGTAGTCGGCGGCAAGTAAAGGGACATTCGAGCGCAGAGCGCGGCATGCCGGTCACGTCCATGCCAACCGGGCACGCAAACGTTCGGTCGCGGCCAGTACCGCGGCCGTCATGGCCGGTTCGAGTTCGGCGTGATTGCCTTCGGTTACGAGATCCAGCCGCGAGCCCGGCCATGCGCGATGCACTGCCCAGGCGGTCGCGGCCGGGGTCACGACATCGTAGCGTCCCTGCACGATCTCGCAGGGCAGATGGGCGACGCGGCCAAGTTCGGCCAGGACCTGGCCCTCTTCGATGAAAAAGCCATTGATGCAATATTGCGTGAAGAACCGCGCCAGCGGCAGTGCCTCGTGCAGGTTGGCGGCGGCGTCGATCAGCGTCGGATCGGGCCGGAAGGTCGAGGTCCGTGCCGAGAATCGCTTCAGCGCCTGGACGGCCGGGACATGGATCGCCGGCGCGGATCGGCCGTGCGGCGCGCATAGGCCGCGAGCAGATCGGCCCGTTCCGCCGCCGGCACGGCCTCGGCCAGCTCCTCATAGGCATCGGGAAACAGCGTCTTGGTGCCGTGCCACACCAGGCGATCTCCTCGGCCCGGCCGCTGAACACGCCGCGCAGGCGGAAGCCCAGGCAGCGCTCCGGATAGGCCTCGCCATAGAGCAGCGCCAGGCAGCTGCCCCAGGAGCCGCCGGCGATTGCCCAGCGTTCGATGCCGAGATGCTGCCGCAGCACCTCCAGATCGCCGACCAACCCGGCGGCGGTGTTTACCGGCCAGGCTGCCCCAGGGCTCGGAGCGGCCGCAGCCACGCTGATCGAGGGATGACGATGCGGAAGAAATCGGGATCGAAGAACCGGCGATGCGCCGGCCGCGCTCCGCCGCCCGGGCCGCCATGCAGGAAGACGTTCGGCACGCCGCCCGGATTGCCGCTCGTCTCCCAATAGATCCGGTGTCCGTCGCCGACCGGCAGCAGCCCTGAATCATACGGTTCGATCTCAGGGTAGAGCGTCGCCTCGGTCATCGGTTCCCATTCCCATCCAGAGTGATGGGAATGGGTAGCACTTCCTATGCGCGCTGCGCCAGCCGCGCCCTTATTGAGTCTCGACCGCGACGCTGGTCGAGCCGTGCAGCGTGCCGCTGGCGTCCTTGAAGCGAACGAACAGGCGGGAATTCGCCGGGTCGAGCGCGATCGGGCCGCTGGATGCCAGGAACACGGAGAAGGTCGGCGTGCTGCCGGCGGTGAAGTTCACCGTGACGGAGCTGGCGGCAGCCGAGAGGCAGACGCCGGTGCTCGGGTTCGACTGGCAGATGGTCGGCGTCACGGGCAGCGTCGCAGCGCCGGTATCGACCGCCACGATGATGGACGAGCTGACGCCGACATTGGTGCTGGCCACGGCAAAGACGCCGTTCCCCGCTGCTCGGGATCTGGGCGATGCCGTCATTGGTCGGCGTCGCCGAGAGCGCAATGATATCGGCGATCGCCGTGCTCGAGAAGGTCAGGTCGACCGTGTCGACGCCGGTCTCGATGGCGGCCGGGCCGGCGCCCAGGCAATCGAAATCGAGCGGCAGATCGGTCGCGCTGAAGGCCGTCTTGCCCTGGAACGTGACCAGGAAGCTCTGCACGCCGTTATTGCCGGCGATGGTCGCCGGCGTGTTCACCGTGCCGGTGAGCGCGTTGGTCGTCGAATTGGTCGTCTGGTAGGTCAGCGACAGCCCGGCCGGCGAGGTCACCGGCAAGGCGATCTGGCAATTGTTCAGTGCGGCTGTGCCGGCATTGACTACGCTGGCGAAGATCGTCGCCGGCTTGCCGAGCAGCACGGAGCGCGAGCCAGCAGCACCGAGGCGAAAGTCACCGGCGAGGCGATCGAGAAGACCTGCACGCGATCGTTCCGCTGGTCGCTGATGAAGAGCTTGGAATGCCCTGTATCGACCGCGATGCCGAAGGGCGCGGAGAACTGCGTGTTCTTCGTGCCGACCGACGCCGTCGTGCCGAGCGTGAGCACGTAGTTATAGGTCATGGCGTCGAACACCTGGACCCGGCTGTCGGCCCCGGCATCGGCGACCAAAACGAGATTGCTCGCCGGATCGAAGGTCGCCGTCACGGGAATGCCGAGGAAGTCGTTGTCGGCCGCCCCGAGCGGCTGGGCGCCGATGGTCGAGACATAGGCGAAGGTCGCGGCATTGAACAGCTGGAGCCGGAATTGCCGCTATCGGCCACCATGATCTGATTGGCGCTCGGGTTGAACTCGGCATCCTTCGGCGTGTTGAAATGCGCGTTGTCGGTGCCGACTGCGCCGCTGGTGCCGATCGTCGCGATGCGGGTCAGCGCGTCGGCGTCGTAGACCTGGATGCGGTCGTTGACCGAATCGGCGATGTAGAGCTGACGCGCTGCGGCGTTGAGATGGACGCCGACCGGTGTGTTGAAATGGGTGTTGTCGCTGGCCGCCGGACGCCGGTCGTGCCGAGCGTCGAGACATAGGCGAAGCTGGTCGCGTTGAAGATCTGGATGCGGTGGTTGCCGCTGTCGGCGACCAGAATGTGACCGGTCGCGGCATCGAAGCCGACGCCTTGCGGCGCGTTGAGGTGAGTGTTGTCCGTGCCGGCGACGCCGGCGGTGCCGATCGTGCCGACCACGGCCAGAGTACCGGTGTCGTAGATCTGCACCCGATGATTGGCGGTGTCGGCCACGAAGAGGTGGTTGTTGCCGGTATCGACGGTGCTGCCCGACGGGCTGCTGAAATGCGTGTTGTCGGCCTTGGCGACGCCGGCGACGCCGAGCGTGCTCTGATAGCTGTAGACCTACGCCGCCGCTGGCAACCGGGGTCGTGTAGGTGAAATGATCCGCGGCGCTGGTCGCGCTCGGGCCGCCGAGCGTGGTCACGACCACGTCGACCGTCCCGGCAGCCGTGCTGGCGGGCGCCGTCGCGGTGACCTGGGTGGCGCTGACCACGGCGAAGGTTGCGGCGGCGTTGCTGCCGAAGGAGACGCCGGTGGCGCCGGTCAGGTTGGTGCCGGTGATGGTGACCGGCGTGCCGCCGCTAGTCGAGCCGGTGGCTGGGCTGACCGCCGTCACCGTCGGGACGGTGGTGTAGGTGTACTGGTCCTTCGGATTGACCGTGCTGGTGCCGTCCGGGGTCGTCACGGTGATGTCGACGGTGCTGCCGAGCTTGCCGGCCGGTGCGACCGCCGTGATCTCGGTGTTACTGCTGATGAAGAGGCTCTGGCGGCGACGGTGCCGAATTTCACCGAGGTCGCGCCGCCGAAATCCGTGCCGGTCAAGGTCACGGTGTTGCCGCCGGTCGGCGGGCCGCCGGCCGGGCTGACCGCCGTGATCGTCGGTGCGCCGACATAGGTGAACTGGTCGGCGGCGCTGGTGGCGCTGATGGCGCCCCTGTACTGCCACGGTGACGTCGACGACGCCAGCGGTGCTCAAGGCCGTAATCGCGGTGATCTTCGTCGCGCTGTTGACGGTGAAGCTCGTGGCGGAGGTCGTGCCGAACATGACCGCCGTGGCGCCAGTGAATCTGCTGCCGTTGATGACGACGGAGGTGCCGCCGGCGGCCGGGCCGGTCACCGGGCTGATCGAGGTCACGATCGGCGGCAGGACGAAGGTGAAGTGATCCGCGGGAACCTTGGCGCTGGTACCGTTGGGCGTGACGACCTGGACGTCGACCGTGCTGGCGCCGCCCGGCGAGAGCGCCGTGATCTCCGTATCGCTGACGACGGTCGGATTCGTGGCCGGCGTGCCGCCGAACAAGACGTTAGTGGCTCCGGTAAAGCCGGCGCCGGTGATCGTGACGGGGGTGCCGCCGGTGGAGGCGCCGCCGGCCGGGCTGACCGCGGTCACGCCCGGCACCGAGGTGTATGTGAAACTATCCGCAGCGCTGGTCGCGCTCGTGCCGCCAGGGGTCGTCACCTGAATGTCCACCGGGCCGATGGAGCCGATGGAGACGCCTGGGGCGGTCGCGGTGATCTGTGTGGCACTATTGACGGTAACGCTGCTGGCGGCGGCGGTGCCAAAAACGACCGCGGCGCCGTTGGTAAAGTTGGTGCCCGTGATGACGACCGGTATGCCACCGGCAAATGAGCCGCTTGTCGGGCTGATGCCGGTTACCGTCGGCGGCGCATCATAGGTGAAGTGATCAGCCGCGACGATGGCGCTGGTGCCGCCCGACGTCGTCGCGGTGACATCGACCGTGCCGGTGCCGGCCGGCACAACCGCGGTCACCTGCGTATCGCCGACGACGGTGAAGCTCGTGGCTGCATTGGCGCCGAAATCGACCGCGGTCGCTCCGGTGAGGCCAGTGCCGGTGATCGTGACAGTCGTCCCGCCTGCTAGCGGACCAGCAGTCGGGCTTATCGCCGTCACCGCAGGTGCCGCGGCGAAGGCCGGTTTGCGCGGCGAGGCCGCAGGCAAGGACGAAGAGGGCAAGGAGAAGCCGCGCCGCAACGTTCATGAAACTGTACCCACCCATTCTGTCACGCGGTCCGGCACACACAGAGCCTAACCCACACGATAACGGTCATGACATGGGAGCGGGAAAAAATACAGCCGGAAATTGCGCGTAGACTTCGCTGTCGCGCTTTAAAGTGTCACGAACTCTTGCATAGGGGCGATCAGGTCTGCAGGAAGCCGAGTTCCGTGCCCTGCAGCACCAAACAGGTCAGCCGGCCGGTATGAAAGGCACCGGTATCGATGCCGATCCGGTTCGGCGGATCTCCGGCTGGGGGGCGATGGTATGGCCATGCACCACGATCAGGCGAAATCGCATCGCTGGTGAGAAACGGGTCGCGAATCCACAGCAGGTCGCTTTCGATCTGCGACTCGAGCGGCACATTCGGCCGCAGCCCGGCATGGACCATCAGAAAATCGCCCTCGAAATGGCCGACGCGCAGCTCGCGATAGAAGCGGCGATGCGCATCGCTCATCCGGTCGTGCAAGGCGGTTTGCGCCGCGGCGAGCTCGTCGGCGTCGAAGGTGTTCTCCGGTGGCTGGAGGCCGTAGCTGAGGACGGTCTGGACTCCGCCGAAGCTGAACAGTCCGGCCCGATCGCGATGTCTTCCAGGAAATCGAGCAGCGCCTGCTCGTGATTGCCCTTGAGATGGATGCTCTCGAAGCCGGGCAGCGGCGAGCCGATCAACAGATCGACGACGCCCTTGGAATCCGGTCCGCGATCGATGTAGTCGCCCAGATAGACGACGACGCGCCGGCTTGCCTCATGCTCGGCGGCATCGGCCAGAATCAGCCGATGCATCGTGGCGAGCAGATCGAGGCAGCCATGGATATCGCCGACGACATAGATGCGGCTATCCTCGGGAACCGATGGGTTCCGGCCTTGCTCTTCCGGTTCGGGCCGTTCCTCCGGCGACCCGTCCGGCGCGTCAGCGATCGTCATTCGCGCAATCAGTTCCGCGGCGCGTGCTTGGACAGGATGCGCTGCAGGGTGCGGCGGTGCATCTTGAGGCGCCGCGCGGTCTCGGAGACGTTGCGCTCGCATTGCTCGAAGACGCGCTGAATATGCTCAGCGGACCCGGCTCGGCCGACATCGGATCTTCCGGCGGCGGCGGCAGCGAGTCGCCGCGGGTCAGCAGCGCGCGCTCGACGGCATCGGCATCGGCCGGCTTTGGCAGATAGTCGATGGCGCCGGCCTTCACGGCGGCGACGGCGGTCGCGATGTTGCCGTAGCCCGTCAGCATGACGATGCGGGCATTGGGCCGAGCGTTGCGGATCGCGCTGACCAGCGTCGAGGCCGCTGCCGTCGCCCAGACGCAGATCGACCACGGCGAAGGCGGGCGGGCGCGCCTTCGGCCGCGGCGATGCCGGCGCGACGCTCTCGGCGGTCGCGACGAGAAAGCCCCGGCGCTCCATGGCGCGGGCGAGGCGGCTGCACAGCGGGCCGTCGTCATCGACGGACGAGGAGGCTGCGCTCGCTGTCCGGCAGGCCGTCGAGCACGAACTGATCGGGTTCGGGCGCGGGGCCTGGCGGTCGGCTGGTGCAATATCGAGCTGGTTCATGTCGACACACTATCCTCAAACTTGAGCGGACCGGCGGCCAGACCGCCCTCCGCATTGCGCGTTCGCCGCCGCCAGCTACCCCGGACGACGGCACCGCCGTCTGGCGCATTGGCGAAGACGAGTGTTGCCCCCGGTACGGCGCAACAGGGTTTCCGCGATGAAAATACCCGAGCCCCCATATGCTCGGCTTCGTCACCACGCCCACTTAGATAGGGTTCCCCGAGGCCGCGATAAAACCAGTGCTGGAAAACCAGGCCCATCAATCCGCGACTTCGACCGAAAATTCTGTCCTGTCCCAGGTGGTCATGACCTCGACCCCGCTCGGTCGCGAACTGCACGGCGTTCTGGATGATGTTGCCCAGCCCATGCATGATTTCCGGGCTGCGGGCGATGGAAGGCTGGTCTTCGCCGGCCCCCTCGGTCTCGTAGATCATCTCGATCGTACGCCGGCGGTAGGGTTCGCCGGCTGCCTCGACCAGCACGCTCAGCGGCAGCCGGGCATAGGGGTTCGCCCGCCATCGGCTTCGCGCTGATGCGCCAGCTCGGCCAGGATGGTGCGGCAGCGCGCGGTCTGCGACAGCAGCAGCTGGGCGTCCTCGGCATAGGGGCTGTCGGCGGCAGGTCGCGGGCCCAGTTCCTTGGCGATGACCGCGATGGTCGCGAGCGGGCTGCCCAGCTCATGCGCGGCCGCGGCGGCCAGGGCGCCCACGGCGGAGACGCGCTGCTCGCGCGCCAGCGCCAGCTGGGTCGCGGCCAGCGCGTCGCTCATCCGCCGTCCTTCTTCGGTGACGCTGAAGGTTATAGGCGGCGATGAACACGGTCGACAGCGTCATCGCCACCCAGACCGCCATGATGAACAGGGCGGGCAGAGTCAGCAGGTCCTCGTCCCAGGGCAGCGGCAAGTGCCAGATCGCCAGCACGCTGATCGCGCCGACCGTGATGCCGGCCAGCGCCGTGGTCGAACTGCGCGACAGGATCGAGGCGCCGACCGTCATGGGCGCCAGGATCAGCACACGTGAACGGATTCTGCAGCCCGCCGGTTCAGATAAAGCAGCGCGCCGAGCTGCACCACGTCATAGGCCAGGTACATCATCGCATCGCGATCGCCGAGCCGGACCGAGCCGGGGCGCTGAAAGCTGTTCGCGATATTGATCAGCGCCGAGACACCGACGACGCAGAGCGCGATCTCCAGGGGCAGCACGAAGCCCAGGGCGTAATGCACGGTCAGCAGGGTGACGACCTGGCCGATCACCGCGACCAGCGGATTCAGATCAGGGTGCGTAGGCTGACCCGGCCGGCCTCGGTCGGAGACTCGTCGTCGGTGCGGCCGCTCAGTTCCAGCGCGTCCTGCGGCATCGCCATCCTTTCCGGCCCGTCTGTCGTCACCAATCAGCCCCTGATGTTGGGCCGTTGCGGCACTGCGGCAAGCCGATGCTCAGGGATAGATCATCTTGATCAAAATCTGAGCATTTTCGCTGCCGATCTCGAAGGCACAACGGTCGAAGCTCGGCGCCGACAGGAAGGGCCGCGCCTGGTTCGAAAAGGCAAATCCTTCCGTCGGCAGCCCGATGACGTCGTAATCCATGACCGTATTCCCGTTCTCGTCATGGAAGGTTACAGCTGCGTAACGACCGGGCGCGAACGTTGTGGAAGGTGACGGAAACCGGACCGGGGTGTGCCGGGATCGATTGGTCCTGCAGCGAATGATCGCCGTCGAGCCAGGTCGAGGCGCTGTTGAACAGGGTAACATAGACCCGGCCGTGATCGTTCCGGATACCCTCGACCGTGACGGTGAGATCGGCAGCGGCGACAGCGTGCGGGACGGCGAGCAGCGCCAGGCAGCCGAGCGCTGCAAAGGCCGTGGCCCTAATGGGTCTCCTCTCCGCCCTAGGGGGCGGAGAGGCCGGGTGAGGTGGGGGCTGCTGCCGCGCGACGTCCATCGCCGGCATAATATCCAGGCCTTTCAGCCGTCAGCCCACCCTTGATTTAGAGGAAGTGTCCCGCGAATTCCTCATCTCGATCGAGCGATCCAGCCCTCCTCCGCCCCCAATGGAGCGGAGAGGAAAAGGGGCTGGGCGCCTACGCTGATTTGCCGCTGACGGCGGCTTCGGCAAAGGTCGCCATGCCGGCGTGGCAGGCGGCGGCGGCTTTCAGGATGGCGATCGCGAGCGCTGGCGCCCGAGCCTTCGCCGAGCCGCATGCCGAGATCGAGCAGCGGCTCCTTGCCGAGGGCGGCGAGCAGGCGGCGATGGCCGGCTCGCTCGAGCGATGCGCCACGACGCAATGATCGAGCGCCCGTTTGTCGGCGGCGAACAGCACCGCCGCGGCGGCCGTGCAGACATAGCCGTCGAGCAGCACGGGCACGGCGCGGCCAGCCGGGCCGCCAGGATCGCGCCGACGATGGCGGCCAACTCCAGCCCGCCGACATGGCGCAGCACTTCAAAGGGATCGGTCATGGCAGAGCGATGCAACGCGACGGCGCGCTCGGCCACCTCGACCATTGTGGCCGAGCCGCTCGCCTTCGACGCCGGTGCCCGGCCCGACCCATTCCGCGGCCGTGCCGCCGAACAGAGCCAGGCAGATCGCCGCCGCGGAGGTGGTGTTGGCGATGCCCATTTCGCCCAGCGCCAGCAGGTCGATCCCCGGTTCGACCGCCATCATGCCGTAGGCCATGGCCCGGACGCAGTCTTCCTCGCTCATCGCCGGCTCGACCGAGAAATCGGCAGTCGGCTGGTCGAGGCCCATTTCGTAGACGCGCAGATCGGCGTCGACGCTCTCGCACAGCTGGTTCACCGCGGCGCCGCCATTGACGAAATTCTGCACCATCTGCGCGGTTACCTCGGCCGGAAAAGCCGAGACGCCCTGCGCGGCGATGCCGTGATTGGCGGCGAAGACGGCGGTGCGCGGATGCCGGATGGCCGGCGGATGCTTGGCCTGCCAGGTCGCGAGCCAGGCAGCCAATTCCTCGAGCGGCCGAGCGCGCCGGCCGGCTTGGTCAATTGCCGCTCGCGCAGCGCGGCGGCAGTGCCGGCCTCCAGATCGGGGCCGGGCAACTCGGCCAGCAGCGCGCGGATTTCGTCGAAGCTCGCTACGGACTCGGGCGAGTTTGCCAAGAATCGATTTTCCTTCCTTTGCCGGGCCTTTTCGTGCGCCAGTCTCGGCCCTTAACATGGCGGCCGAGGTCCGAGTCCATGTCAGGAGCGTCATGCCTGCAGCCCCTTTCGGACCGCGCGATCAACTGGTCGTCGGTTTCCTGTTCCTGACCCGGCTGCGCCTGCCGGCGCCGTCGGGTTGGCCGGAGGGACGGCGGTGGCGCGTGCCGCCTGGGCCTTTCCCGTGGTCGGGCGCGGTGATCGGGCTGCTCGGCGGCGGCGCTGCGCTGCTGGCGCATCGGCTGGGCCTGCCGGCGGTGGCCGCTGCGGCTGATCGGCCTGGCGGCGACCATGCTGGCGACCGGCGCGCTGCAATGAGGATGGGCTGGCCGATACAGTCGACGGCTGGGCGGCGGCAAGGACCGCGAGCGCAAGCTGGAGATCATGCGCGACAGCCGGGTCGGCAGCTACGGCGTGCTGGCGCTCGTGATCGGCGTCGGCTTGCGCGTTTTCAGCGCTTTCGGCGCTGCTGGGCGGCGGGCCGGTGACGGTGCTGGCCGCCATGGGCGGCGGCGCATGCCGTCCTCGCGCCGCCGGTCTGGCCGGCGATCATGCATGGCCTCGACCCGGGCCCGGCCGGGCGGGCTCGGCGCCGGAGCCGGCCGGCCGGCTGCGCCGATTGCCCAGGCGGCGGCCGGCATCGGCGTGGCCATCGTGCTTGCGACGCTCGGTTGTGGCGGGGAATTTTCGCCCTGGCGGGCGGCGGCGGCGGCGATGGCGGCAACCGCAACGCTTGCCCGCCGCCAGATCGGCGGCTACACCGGGGACGTGCTCGGCGCGGCCCAGCAGGTGGCGGAGGCGGCCGTGCTTGCTCGTTGCTGCGGGCGCAGCCTTAGGTTTTCTGCGCGCGCAATCGGTAAGGAGTTCGAATGTCCAGCAAAATCGGCCGCCAGCGACGCACCGCCGGCCGACGCGATGGTGGTGGGTTCGGCACGCCCCGGTCGTGGTCAATGACGGGCGCTGCTATGGCCAGAGCGACCTGCCGTGCCGGACCGACGGACACGGCCGGCTTCCGCGGCTTGGCGGCGCGCCTGCCCCGGGAGCGGTGTGGGTCGTCAGCAATCTCATGCGCACGCATCAGACCGCAGCCGCCATCGTTTGCTGCCGGGCTGCCCGGCCCCGATCCGATTCCCGGCCCCGGCGTGCAGGTCGAACTCGGCCTGGCCGAGCAGCATTTCGGCGAGTGGCAGGGCAGACCTATGCCGCGCTCGCCGAGCGGCAGGCTGAGGAGTATCACCGCTTCTGGTTCGCCCCGGCGCGCGAACGCGCGCCCGGCGGCGAGAGCTTCCGTCGATCTGATCGAACGGGTCGTGCCGGTGATCGATCGGCTGAAATCGCGAGCATGCCGGACGCGATATTATCGCCGTTGCCCATGGCGGCACGATTCGGGCTGCGATCGGCTATGCGCTCGGTCTTTCGCCCGAAAACGTCGCTGTGCTTCACGATCGACAATATCTCGCTGACCCGGCTCGACCATTTCGACGACCCGACATCTCGGCACGGCCATTCCTGGCGGGTGGCCGGCCTCAACCAACCAGCAGCATAATGACGGTTCCGGTCTTCGACGCAGCATTCCAGGAAAAGCTCCAGGCGCTGATCGCTTGGCGCCGGGACGTGCGCGAGTTCCGGACCGACCCGTTGCCCGAAGGCGTGTTCGAAAGCCTGGTCGAGACGGGCCAGCCTGGCACCCTCGGTCGGGCTCAGCCAGCCCTGGCGCTTCGTGCTGGTCGAGGACCCGACCCGGCGCAGGGGCCGTGCGGGACGGTTTTGCCCCGCTGCAACGCGGCCGCCCTGTCCGGACAGGCCGAGGAGCGGGCTGGACTTTATGCCCGGCTCAAGCTGGCCGGCTTCGATCAGGCACCGCTACAATTTGCCGTGTTCTGCGATCGGACGACAAGCCAGGGGCATTTCCTCGGCCGTCATACCATGCCGGAAAATGGCCGAATATTCGACCGTCGCCGCGATCCATACACTGTGGCTGACTGCTCGGGCACAGGGCATCGGCCTCGGCTGGGTCTCGATCCTTGATCCAGATGTTGTGGTCAAAGTGCTCGATGTGCCCAAGGAATGGCGTTTCATTGGCTATTTTGCGTCGGCTATCCGCTACAGGAGGACGACATCCCCCTCCTGCAACGCGTCGGCTGGGAGCGCGCGGCGCGAGGGAAGACGGCTCATTCTGCGGCGTTGAAGCCGCGCCCTGCGATCGATAATCGCACTCGGTAAATCTGGCCCGGAAGTTGCGTCACTGGACGGGACGGCGGGCCGACTTCGATGTCATGGCCTCGAGCCGAACCGGAGCGGCAGCTTCGGATCCGTTGTAGAGCGACATGCGGAGACGAGTGGAAATGAAACTGATCATCGGGGCCCGATCCTGAAGCGGGCTGGCGGATATGTCTTCGACACCTGGACTCTTCGGGAGGGCCTCAATCAGGGCTATCCCTATCGCCGGATCGAAGACGCCAAACTACGGCCCGCAACGCCGCAATCCGTACCGGCCAAGGCGCGGCCAGTGCAACCCTCTGCGCCATCGCATGCCATACGCTCGAAGAGTTCCTGGTGCATACCGCCGAACACGCAGTGCTCACCGCCGCCTGAACGGGCTTGATTCGGGACGACCGTATGTCGATCTGATAGCGTCGGGCGGCCTATCCGGATGGGTGAACGGTGTCGTGGCGATTTCGCGGCAGAAGCACGAGCAATTGGTCGAGTTGCTTAATGCGCTCGACCGGTCCGTCCGCGAGGGTCGCTGCCTGCGCGGCGCGGACCCAGAGCGGCATCGGACATCATTCCTTCGCGCCCTATCATGCCTATCGCGCCAGCGTGGACGAGTATCACGCCCTGGTCGCGGTCATCGAAAATCTGATCGACATGGACGGCTCGGCCGAAGCCGACCAGGTCAGGGCGCAGCTGCTGAACCGCGAGCGGCGGCTGCTGACATTGATGATCAGGTCGGCGTTGGAATTCTTCTTCGCGCTATCCGCGATCCCGAATCTGCCCTATGGCATTCGTGAATGCTTCGCGCAGGAATTGCAGTCTATGAGCACCGCTCATGAGCGGCTTCATGCGCCTGAACACAAGGATAAGTTGCCGCAAGAACTCGAACAGGATCTCGAAATCGCAGAGGAGATCCTGGCCGAGGTGATGGGCAAGGCGCCGAGTCTGATGAGCTTCGACAGCGCGAAATAGCGCACGTCAACGGGCGGCACGTGTCGCCGCATCGGGTGCAGATGCGCCGTCAGCTCCGCAAGTGCATGTTTCAGCAGCCTGAGTTCCGCACGGTCGTCCCGGTCCGTATGTCGAGGCAGCTCAGTTTGATTTCGACGAGATCGATCAGGGTGGTTACGGTCCGCGACGAGAAGGTGGTCATTTTCGTCTCCGAGATTGGCCTGGTGAGAACTGCCATTTTGTCCGCTCCTTGCAAATTGCCTGGCAGGAAACCCGGAATGCAACTTAATGAGTCATTAAGCGCCCTCGGCCTGAACGCGGCGCGAGTAGTCGCGACTGGGGAAGGGCTGACCGCGGCGCGCCGCCTCGATGATTGCGGCGTGATGGGCGACGCTCTGCGGCAGGTCGGTTATCCCGTTGATATATCTGGAGATCGTGGCGCGCTTGCGGCCCAGTTGTTCGGCTGCCGCGGTCAGCGACAGGTTCATCCGCTTCATCCAAGCCGCAAGATCGTCGGCGTTGCTGATATCCGTCAGTGCCATGTTTCTTCTCCATCAGGTGCGTCTGGCGGGATCGGGCCCCGCCTCCTGCAACCGTAAGCGCAAGCGGGATGCCAAGCGGGATTGGCCGAGAGAGATTTCTCGCGTCGCGCGCTATATCGCGTCCGGCATCGATTTTATGATCCGCTATCATAGGGTGTGCTTTAGGCAGTGGCGCTATCATAGGGTGTGCTTTAGGCAGTGGCGGCGGGGCCGCGCTCAACAGGCGCTGCGGTCCTTGACCCGGCATTGTCACGAAGCCCTCGCATCCGCCGATGATGCCGTGCTAGCGTCGCCACCGGATTCGAGACAGGGAAGTCCGGTGCGGCGGGATCCTCCGCCAAGGCCGGCGCTGCCCCCGCAACTGTAAGCGGCGAGATCGCGGGATCCTTGCAGCCACTGAGGCCTCGGCCTCGGGAAGGCCGCCCGCGATCGATGACCCCAAGCCAGGAGACCTCCTCGCGATCCGGGACGACACACAGCCATCCTCGGGCGGAGGAAGGGAGTTCGATTGGCGGAGATCAGATTGGCCGCGCCCGGCTCGGGCAGCGGTTCCCCGGAAAATGCGGCATCCATGCTGGTGCTGGGCGGCGCGCGCTCGGGCAAGAGCGCCTATGCCGAGCGCATGGTGCTGGCCGCGGCGTCTCACGCCTTCTATCTGGCGACCGCGTCAGCCGGCGATGCCGAGATGTCGGAGCGCATCCGGCAGCATCGTGACCGGCGCGGCGATGCCTGGACCACAATCGAAGAGCCGGTCGATCTATGCGGCGTGCTGCGGCGCGAGGCCCGGCCGGAGCGGCCGATCCTGGTCGATTGCCTGACGCTGTGGCTGTCCAACCTGATGCATCAAGACGCCGACATCGCCGCCGAGACTGCTCGGCTGACGACGCTGCTGCCCGATCTCACCGGGCCGGTCGTCTTCGTGTCCAACGAAGTCGGGCTCGGCATCGTGCCCGACAACGCGCTTGCCCGTGAATTCCGCGACCATGCCGGCCGGCTGAACCAGGCCGTCGCCGCCGCGGTCGACGCCGTTATCTTCCTGGCCGCCGGCCTGCCCCTGCAACTGAAGCCGCGCTGAGCGGCCGGAGCCTCTATAGAATGCCCAAGATTCCCGCCACCATCATCACCGGCTTCCTCGGGGCCGGGAAGACCAGCCTGGTCCGCCATCTGATCGAGCATGCCGGCGGGCGCCGCATCGCGCTCGTCATCAACGAGTTCGGCGAACTCGGCATCGATCGCGAGCTGCTGCTCGGCTGCGGTATTGATGGCTGTCGCGAGGAGGATGTCGTCGAGCTGGCCAATGGCTGCATCTGCTGCACCGTGGCCGATGATTTCCTGCCGACGCTGACCAAGCTGATCGACCGGCCGGACCCGCCCGACCATATCGTGATCGAGACCTCAGGCCTGGCGCTGCCGAAGCCGTTGGTCCAGGCCTTCAACTGGCCGGAAGTGCGCAGCCGCGTGACGGTCGACGGCGTGGTGACGGTGATCGACGCCGCCGCGGTCGCGGCCGGGCGCTTCGCGGACGATCCCGACGCGGTCGCCGCGCAGCGCGCTGCCGATCCGTCGCTCGACCATGACAACCCGCTGGAGGAAGTATTCGGCGACCAGCTCGCCTGCGCCGACCTGGTCGTGCTGAACAAACGCGATCTGCTCGACGCGGCGGGACTCTCTGAGGTGCTCGCGATGCTGCGGCCCGGCCTGCGCCCCGCGGTCCAGGTCATCGAGGCGACGCAGGGGGCGGTGCCGCCGGCCGTGCTGCTTGGTCTCGCTGCCGCAGCCGAGGACGACATCGAGACGCGTCCCTCCTGCCATGACGACGAGCCGGGCCATGACCACGACGATTTCGACAGCTTTCAGATCGCCCGCGGGCCGGTCGAAGATCCGGCCGGCTTTGCCAGGCGCATCGAGGCGGCAATGATTGCGCATGACATCTTGCGCGTGAAGGGCTTCCTCGACATTACCGGCAAGCCGTTCCGCTCGGTCGTGCAGGGCGTCGGTGGACGGGTCCAGCATTATTTCGATCGGCCGTGGAGCGCCGGGGAGAACCGGGCAAGCCGGCTGGTCGTGATCGGCCGCAAGGGCATCGACCGCGCCGCCATCGAAGCGGCGCTCGCTGCCTGATGCATCTCCTCGCCGCCAAGCCGGGCACGCTGCTCGACGGCACCGAGGCGGTCGATCTTGCCCAGAGTCCGGGCGACATCGTCGTGCTTTCGGCCGCCGACAGCGAGATTGCGTGCCTGGCATCGGCGCAGAAGATCCTGGTCGAGCGCGATCCGACCCGGCCCAGCCTGCGTCTGGCATCGCTCCTGGCTCTGCGCCACAACATGTCGGTCGATCTCTACACCGAAGCGGTCGTTTCCAAGGCGAAGCTGGTCGTCGTCCGGCTACTCGGCGGCGTGCCCTATTGGCCCTATGGCGTCGAGCAATTGGCTCAGCTCTGCCGGCATCGGCAGATCCCGATCGCCTTCCTGTCCGGCGACGACAAGCCGGACCCGGTGCTGCAGAGCTGGAGCAGCCTCGAGCCCGAAACCGCAGGCCAGCTCTGGCGCTATCTGAGCGAGGGCGGTCAGGCCAATGCCGAGGGTTTCCTTCGCCTGGCGGGCACGGTCCTGGGGCGCGTGGATACGCCGGCACCGCCGGCACCGCTGCTCCATGCCGGGATCTATTGGCCGGGTGCCGCATCCGGGTTGAGCGTCGCCGACCTCGCGCGATATTGGCAGCCGGGCGCGCCCGTCGTTGCCATCACCTTCTATCGGGCTTTGGTCCAGGCCGGAAATCTGGCGCCGGTCGATGCACTGATCGCCGCCCTCCGGGCGCGCGGCCTCAACCCGCTGCCGCTTTGGGCGCAGAGCCTGAAGGACGCGCAGGCCGTGGCGCTGTTGACCCGGCTGTTGGCCGAGGCGCCGCCCGATCTGGTGCTGAACGCCACCGCCTTCGCCGTCGGCGCACCGGGTGCCGAGCGCACCGGCACCGTGTTCGACGCGGCCGATTGCCCGGTCATCCAGATCGTCTTCGCCGGCGGCGGCGAGGCCGCTTGGCGCGTGGGCACGCGCGGTCTCGATGTGCGCGATCTGGCGATGAACGTGGCCCTGCCCGAGGTCGATGGCCGGATTATCGGCCGGGCTGTCTCGTTCAAGGACACGGTCCGGCGCGATCCGCTGACCGAGGCCGATCTGGTCAGCTACCGGTCGGTCCCCGATCGCATCGATTTCATGGCCGATCTGGCGCGGGACTGGACCCGGTTGCGCCGTACCGAGCCGGCGGATCGGCGGGTCGGCTTCGTGCTGGCCAATTACCCGAACAAGGATGGCCGCATCGGCAACGGCGTCGGTCTCGATACGCCCAACGGGCTGATCGCGGTGCTGCAGGCCATGGCCGGCGCCGGCTATGCGATCGGTGAAATCCCCGCCGATGGCGATGCGCTGATGCGTGCGCTCCAAGCCGGGCCGACCAATCGCGACAAGGGCCGCGGCGGTGGGGTCGTCCTGCCGCTCGACACATATCGTGCTGCCTTCGCCGCCTTGCCGGCGGCTGTGCAACAGGCCGTCACGGCGCGCTGGGGCGAGGCCGAGGCGGATCCGTTTTTCGTTTCGGGACAAGGCTTTCGCCTGCCGGTGCTGGTGCTGGGCACGGTCGCGATCGGCGTGCAGCCGTCGCGCGGCTATGACATCGATCCGGCGAGCAGCTATCACTCGCCCGATCTCGTGCCGCCGCATGGCTATTTCGCCTTCTATGCCTGGCTGCGCCAGGCCTTCGGCGCCCAGGCAATCGTACATATGGGCAAGCACGGCACGATGGAATGGCTGCCGGGCAAGGCGGTGGCGTTGTCCGAAGCCTGCCTGCCCGAGGCGGTGTTCGGCCCGCTGCCGCATCTCTACCCTTTCATCGTCAATGATCCGGGCGAGGGCAGCCAGGCCAAGCGCCGCGCCCAGGCGGTGATCATCGACCATTTGACCCCGCCGCTGACCCGCGCCGAGAGCTACGGCCCGCTGGTCCGATTGGAGAGCCTGGTCGACGAATACTATGCCGCCTCAGGCCTCGATCCCCGGCGGCTTCAGCTGCTCGGCCGTGAGATCCTCGACCTTGCCGCCTCGAGCGGGCTCGACCGCGATTGCGGCATCGAGCGCGGCATGCCGACCGAAACGGCGCTGACCCGGCTCGACGCACATCTCTGCGATCTGAAGGAATTGCAGATCCGCGACGGGCTCCATGTCTTCGGCCGCTCGCCGACGGGGCGGCAGCGGCTCGATTTGATCATCGCTTTGGCGCGCGCCCCGCGCGGCGGCGCACTGCATCAAACCTCGCTGATCCGCGCCTTGGCGGAGGATCTCGGCCTCGGCTTCGATCCGCTCTTGGCCCCGCCGGCCGAGCCCTGGACCGGGCCGCGGCCGATGGTGCTGGCGGAAGTTCATCAAAATCCCTCTCCCGCATTGCGGGAGAGGGAGGGACCCGCGCAGCGGGAGGGTGAGGGTGTCGCCGAGGAGAGATCTACGGCGCTGTGCGCCTCCCCCTCATCCGGCTCGCTGCGCTCGCCACCTTCTCCCGCAGTGCAGGAGAAGGATTTAGGTCCTTGGCGCAGTGTGGGTGATACGATCGAGCGCCTGGAAGTGTTGGCCTCGGCCATCGTTGCCGGAGGCACCGAGCCGCCCGGCCCGGCCTCCGCCGCCGTGCTCGACTGGATCACATCGAAACTCGCCCCCGCGCTCGATTCCTGCGGCGATGCCGAACTCGCCGGCCTCCTGCGCGGCCTCGATGGTCGTTTCGTCCCGCCCGGACCGTCCGGTGCGCCGAGCCGCGGGCGGCCGGAGGTGCTGCCGACGGGCCGGAATTTCTACTCGCTCGACACCCGCTCGGTGCCGACCCCGGCGGCCTGGCAGCTCGGCTGGAAATCGGCGCAGCTCTTGATCGAACGCCATGTCCAGGAGCATGGCGCCTATCCGGCAACCGTAGCGCTTTCGGCCTGGGGCACCGCCAATATGCGGACCGGTGGCGACGACATTGCGCAGGGCCTGGCGCTGATGGGCGCAAAGCCGGTCTGGGAGCCGGCGACCGGCCGCGTCACCGGCTTTGAGATCCTGCCCTCCGGCCTGCTCGACCGGCCGCGGGTCGACGTTACCCTGCGCGTCTCCGGCTTCTTCCGCGACGCTTTCCCCAATCTGATCGACCTGTTCGATTCGGCGGCGCGCGCCGTGGCGGCGCTTGACGAGCCCGAGGCGATCAATCCGCTGGCCGCGCGGGTCCAAGCCGAGGCGGCGCGGCTCGCGGCCACGGGCATCGAACGCGGCGAGGCGGAGAAGCGGGCCGGCTACCGCGTCTTCGGCTCACGCCCGGGCGCCTATGGCGCGGGCTTGCAGGCGCTGATCGACGAGGGCGGCTGGGCTTCGCGCGGCGATCTGGCCGAGGCTTATCTCGCCTGGGGCGGCTGGGCCTATGGCGACGGCGCCGAGGGGGCAGCGGCCGAGGACCGGCTGCGCGAGCGTTTGTCCCAGGTCGAGGCGGTTCTGCACAATCAGGATAATCGCGAGCATGATCTGCTCGACAGCGATGACTACTACCAATTCGAAGGCGGTCTCGCCGCTTCGGTCGAGCATCTCAAGGGCTCGGCGCCCAAGACCTATCACAACGACCATTCCCGGCCGGAGCTGCCGCGCATCCGCACGCTGGAAGAGGAGATCGCGCGCGTCGTGCGCGGCCGGGCGGTCAATCCGAAATGGCTCGCCGGCGTGATGCGCCATGGCTACAAGGGCGCTTTCGAGATGGCGGCGACGGTCGATTATCTCTTTGCTTTCGCCGCCACGGCCGATGTCGTGGCGGACCATCATTTCGACGCAATTTTCGACGCCTATCTGGGCGATCCGGCAGTGCTGGATTTCCTCGACCGGCACAATCCGGCCGCCCGCGCCGAGATCGCTGCTCGCCTGGCCGAGGCGATCGACCGGCAGCTCTGGCGGCCCCGGTCCAATTCGGCCCGCGACCGGCTGGCGGAGCTGATGGGTCTCATGGAGGGAACAGCATGACCGAGCCCGGCCTCAGCGAAGAAGAACTTAATGCCCGCCATGCCGAGAAGATGGCCCGGCGCAAAGCTGCGCGCGCCAAGATGCTCGCGACCAAGACCGAGGAGCGCGGGTTGCTGGTCGTCCATACCGGCCTCGGCAAGGGCAAGTCGACCGCGGCGTTCGGCATGGTCATGCGCTGCATCGGCCACGGCTTCAAGACCGGCATCGTGCAGTTCACCAAGGGCAAATGGGAGACCGGCGAACGCGTCGTGCTCGACCGCTTTCCCGATCTGGTGACCTGCCGGGCCATGGGCGAGGGCTTCACCTGGGACACCCAGGATCGCGTCCGCGACATCGCCGCCGCCCGGGCCGCCTGGGACATGGCCAAGGCGATGATCGCCGATCCGAGCTACAAATTCATCCTGCTCGACGAGCTCAATATCGTGCTGCGCTACGACTACTTGCCGCTCGATGAGGTTGTCGCCACGCTACGGGCCAAGCCGCGCGATCTGCATGTCGTCGTCACCGGCCGCAACGCCAAGCCGGAGTTGATCGAGATCGCCGATCTGGTGACCGAGATGACGATGGTGAAGCATCCGTTCCGGTCCGGCGTAAAAGCACAGGCGGGGATCGAGTTTTGAACGTAAAACGTTAGGGCTGTCGCAAACCATCCCACGAGAGGACGACCATGTTCGGAATCAAGACCCATCTGGTAGCGATCATCATGACGTTCGGCCTGGCCGTGGCGCCGCTGGCCCAGGCCGACTCCGACCAGCAGAACCTGGTCGAGCGCGCCCGCATCACCGTCGACGATCTGCGCAAGGATCAGGAATTCGGCAATGCCCGCGAGCTGATCAAGAGCGCTAAGGGCATCATGATCGTCCCCTCGCTCGTTCGGGGCGGCTTCTTTATCGGCGGTGAAGGCGGGGAGGGCGTGCTGCTGACCCGCAGCGGCGTCAATGATTGGAGCCATCCGGCCTTCTATACCCTTGCCTCGGCCTCGTTCGGGCTGCAGATCGGCCTCGAGGAATCCGAACTCGTGCTGTTCGTGATGAGCGACCGCGCGCTGAATGATTTCATGTCCGACGAGTTCAAGATCGGCGCCCAGGCCGGCCTCGCCATCGTCACTTTGGGCAGCACCGCCGAGGCGTCGACCACGACGAATCTCCATGCCGACATCATCATCTGGTCGTCCAATACCGGCGCCTATGCCGGGTTGACGCTGAACGGCTCGCTGATCAAGCCGCGCGACACCTGGAACGAGGCTTATTACGGCCGCCCGGAATCGGTGCGCGACATCGTGGCGAAGCGTTCCGTGCAGAATCCGGGGGCGGCCGGGCTCCGCCAGGAATTGGCCGCAATCAGCGGATGACGCAACGGGGCGATCCCGGGGGCCGGCGCGTGCCGGCCTTGATGCTGCAAGGCACCGGCTCGGATGTCGGCAAGTCGCTGGTCACGGCCGGCTTGTGCCGCGCCTTCACACGGCGCGGCCTCGCCGTGCGGCCGTTCAAGCCGCAGAACATGTCGAACAATGCCGCCGTTACGGCAGAGGGCGGCGAGATCGGCCGGGCTCAGGCGCTGCAGGCCCGCGCCTGCGGCGTAGCCCCGGCCGCCGATATGAACCCGGTGCTGCTGAAGCCGCAATCTGCGACCGGTGCGCAGATCATCGTGCAGGGCCGCGTCTTCGGCAGCGCCCAGGCGCGTGACTATCACGCGCTGAAGCCGCAGCTTCTGGCCAAGGTGCTGGAGAGCTGGGACCGGCTGTCGGCCCAGGCCGATCTGATGCTGGTCGAAGGCGCCGGCTCGCCGGCGGAAATCAATCTGCGCCAGGGGGACATCGCCAATATGGGCTTCGCCGAGGCAGCCGATGTGCCGGTCGTGCTGGTCGGCGATATCGATCGCGGCGGCGTGCTCGCCGCCATCGTCGGCACGCTGGCGCTGCTGCCGGACAGCGAGCGGGCGCGGATTAAAGGCTATGTCATCAACAAATTCCGTGGCGATGTCGCGCTGTTCGAGCCGGCGATTGCGATGCTGGCCGAGCGCACCGGCTTGCCCTGTCTCGGTGTGATCCCGCATTTTCCGGGTGCTGCGAAACTGCCGGCTGAGGATGCGGTCGTGCTGGAGCGCGGCCGCGCGGGCGGCGGCGGAGCCTTCCGCATCGCCGTGCCGCGCCTGCCCAATATCTCGAATTTCGACGATCTCGATCCGCTCAATGCCGAGCCGGATGTCGAAGTCGTCATCGTCCGGCCCGGGACGCCGTTGCTGCGCGATGCCGATCTGCTGCTGCTGCCGGGCTCCAAGGCGACGATTGCCGATCTGGCCGCGTTTCGTGCCGAGGGTTGGGACATCGACCTGCAGGCCCATCTGCGCGCCGGCGGCCGGGTGCTCGGCCTCTGCGGCGGCTATCAGATGCTGGGCCGGCGCATCGCCGATCCGGAAGGCATCGAGGGTCCGCCGGGTGAGGCCGCCGGCCTTGGTCATCTCGATATCGAAACGGTTTTGCTCGGCGACAAACGATTGGTTGAGCTGCGGGCCGAGGACGAGATAAGTGGTCTAACCATCACCGGTTATGAGATGCATATCGGCCGCACGACCGGTCCGGCTGCGCAACGACCCTTCCTGCGCCTCGACGGTCGCCCGGAAGGCGCGGTTTCGGCGGACGGCAGGGTCGCCGGCTGCTATCTGCACGGCCTGTTCGGCGCCGATGCCTGGCGCCGCCACTATCTCGAAAGCCTGGGCGCGACGCCCGACCCGCTGCTCGATCACGGCGCTTCGGTCGAGACGGCGCTGGACGACTTGGCCGCGCATCTGGCGGCGCATCTCGATCTCGACCGGCTGTGGGAGATCGCCCGTGGCCGGTGATTCGAATAAGCCCCTCTCCTGCACCGCGGGAGAGGGAGGGACCCGCGTCAACGGGAGGGTGAGGGTGTCGAAGACGAGCTCGATCCCTCAGGCAACGATGCGGCTGCGAAACCCTCACCCTCCCACCGCTGTGCGGCGGGTCCCTCCCTCTCCCGCGGTGCAGGAGAGGGGTTTTACGCTACCGCGCCTTCAGCAACCCCAGCGCGGCCAGGATCAGCAGCTGGATCAGGCAGGCCACGATGAACACCATCAGCGCCCGGCGCATATCGGACGGCGTCGCCCGGGCGCGGCCTTCGCCGAGCCAGGGATCGTCGACCACCAGCTCGCCATAGCGGCGCGGCCCGGCCAAAGCCAGGTCGAGCGCGCCGGCCATCGCCGCTTCGGGCCAGCCGGCATTGGGCGAGCGGTGCTTGCCGGCATCGCGCCACATGGTGCGCAGCGCCTCGACTGGGCGGCCGCGCGAGACGAAGGTCGAGGCGAACGCGATCAGCAGGCCGGAGAGCCGCGCCGGGATCAGGTTGAGCAGATCGTCGAACCGCGCCGAGGCCCAGCCGAAGGCGAGGTAGCGGCTGTTCTTGTGGCCGATCATGCTGTCCAGCGTATTCACGGTCTTGTACAGCAGCAGCCCGGGCAGCCCGGCCACGGCGTAGAAGAAGACCGGGGCCACGATGCCGTCGCTGAAATTTTCGGCCAGCGATTCGATACCGGCGCGGGCGACGCCGAAACCGTCCAGCGCGTCGGGATCGCGGCCGACGATCTGGCTGACCGCCTGGCGCCCGGCCGGCACGCCGCGCTGCAGGGCCAGCACGACGCGCTCGACATGGTCGTAGAGGCTGCGCTGCGCGACCAGCACCGCGACGATCACCATCTCCAGGATCCAGCCGACGCTGAACAGCGAGGCGAGCGCGCTCAGCGCCAGGCCGAGCAAAATCGCCGCAAAGCCGAGCACGACCAGCGTAAAGACGCCACGCAACCGCCTCGCGCGTGGTCCGCGCGTCTCGCGGTTGAGCCGGCGCTCGAACAGGGCTATGGCTCTGCCGATCAGCACGACCGGGTGCGGCACGAGGCGGTACAGCATCGGCGGGTCGCCGATCAGCGCATCGAGGCAGAGTGCCAGGACCAGCACGATCATGCGGTCCGCGGCATGGGACGGCAGCGCCAAAAGGTTTCCAAAGGTCGACATGGCCGCGCAGCATGGTTGCGGCGCCCTGGCCGGTCAATGCCTTCCCGTCATTGGAGGATAGCAGGGGCATGAGTGAGTTTGCGCAGATCCTGGCCGCGGAATACCGCGAGCAGCCGACCGGGATCATGGTCTGCGGCCACGGCAGCCGCGACGACGGCGCCATGGAGGAATTCCAGCTGGTCGCCGCCGGCATCCGCGCCCGGCTGCCCGAGTACCCGATCGAGACCGGCTATCTCGAATTCGCCCGGCCGGTCATCCGCGAAGGTCTGACTGCGCTGATGGAGCGTGGCGTGCGCAAGATCCTGGCCGTTCCCGGCATGCTGTTCGCCGCGACCCATGTGAAGAACGACCTGCCCTGGGAGCTCAACACTTTCATGGCGGAGCATCCCGAGGTCGAGATCCGGTTCGGCCGCGATCTCGGCATCGATCCCAAGCTGCTCGAAGCCGCGCGCGACCGGATCGCCGAGGCGAGGCGAAGGCCGCGACTCAGGTCGAGCGCAAGGATACGCTGCTCGTCGTCGTCGGGCGCGGTACCAATGATTCCGACGCCAATTCCAACATCGCCAAGGTCGCGCGCATGCTGTGGGAAGGCATGGGCTTCGGCTGGGCTGAGATCGCCTTTTCCGGCGTGGCCCATCCGCGGGTCGATGACGGGCTGGAACGGGCGGTGCGGCTCGGCTTCAAGCGCATCATCGTGTTCCCGTATTTTCTGTTCACCGGCATCCTGGTCAACCGCATCTACGACCAGACGCGCGAGGTCGCGGCACGCCATCCGGAGATCGAGTTCCTGGAGGCGCCCTATCTGCGCGACCATCCGCTGGTGCTCGACGCCTTCGTCGACCGGGTGCTGGAGATCCAGGACGGCACGCCGGCGATGAATTGCCAGCTCTGCAAATACCGGACTCAGATCGTCGGCTATGAGGACGAAGTCGGCGCTGTGCAGGCCGGCCATCACCACCATGTCGTCGGTGCGAATCACGATCACGGTCATAGTCATAGCCACGGTCATGGGCACGGTCACAGCCATGGCTCGCGGCCGTTCATCCCCCGCCCGGACGGCGACGAAGAGGGCTGATCCGGGTGATGCCGCTGTTCGACAGCTATGTGATGGTCGATTGGAGCGCAGAATCGCGTCCCAAGCGCGGCAAAGACAGCATCTGGCTGGCCCATCTGCGGCGCCTGGACGATGGCGGCTGGCATGCCGCGGAGCCGGTCAATCCGCCGACTCGCGCGGAGGCGGCGAGGGCGATCGAAACGCTGCTCGACGCCGAGCTGGCGGCCGGGCGACGCGTCCTGGTCGGCTTCGATTTCCCGTTGGGCTATCCGCACGGTTTTGCTGCCCGGCTCGGCCTGGCCGGGGTGCCCTGGCGCGCGGTCTGGCAGGATTACGCGCGGCTGCTGGTCGATGATGCGTCCAATGCCAATAACCGCTTCGCCCTGGCCGAGACGCTGAACCGGCGCATCTCCGGCGGCGCTTTCCCGTTCTGGGGCCGTCCGGTCGGCGCCGATTTCCCGATGCTGGAGACGCGCCATCACCGCCGTCACGAGACCGACGGTCTGGCTGAACGCCGCCTGGTCGACCAACGGGTGCGGAGTTCGCAGACGGTCTGGAAGCTGCTCGGCATCGGTGCCGCCGGCGGCCAGGCGCTGACCGGGATTCCGGTGCTCGAACGGGCTGAAGCGGCGTTACGAGCACGCCGTGCAGGTTTGGCCGTTCGAAACCGGGCTTGCCGTGCCCGGCGAGGCGCCGATCACCCTCGTCGAGATCTATCCCTCGCTGTTCCAGACCGTGCCGGCAGCCGACGAGGTGAAGGACGCCGCACAGACCCGAACTACTGCCCTGCATTTCGGCGAGCTGGATACGCGTGGGGAATTGACGGTGCTGTTTGCCGGCGACCCGTCGCTGACCGATGCCGAGCGGGATGTAGTCGTCGCCGAAGAAGGTTGGGTGCTGGGCGTCACGAGTGTGAACGCCAAAAAGCCTCTCGCCCGCTTGGCGGGAGAGGGAGGGGCCCGCGTCAGCGGGAGGGTGAGGGTGGATGCGCCGGATAAGCCGCTTGCAACTGATGCCGGCGCACCCACCCTCACCCGGCTCGCTCCCGCTCGCCACCCTCTCCCGCCAAGCGGGCGAGGGTTGGCCTATGACTACCTTGCCGAGCCGGCGGCGATCTATGCCAAGAGCTTCGCCATTGCGCGCGCCGAGACCGATCTCTCAACGCTGCCGCCGGGGCTGCACAGCCTGGCGCTGCGCGTCGTCCATGCCGCGGCCGATCCTGCTTTGATCGATATGCTGCTCTGGTCGCCAGGCGCCGCCGAGGCTGGGCGTCGGGCGTTGGCCGAGGGCGCGCCGATCCTGGTCGATGTCGAGATGGTTGCGCATGGCATCACGCGAGCACGGCTTCCGGCGGCGAACCGGGTGCTCTGCACGCTGCGTGATCCGTCGGTGCCGGAATTGGCGGCACGCCTCGGCACGACGCGTTCTGCCGTGGCGGTGGAGCTGTGGCGCGATCTCCTGCCCGGCGCCGTGGTCGCGATCGGCAATGCGCCGACCGCTCTGTTCCATCTCCTGGAAATGATCGCGGCCGGAGCGCCGCGCCCGGCGCTGGTGCTCGGCTTTCCGGTCGGCTTCGTCGGTGCCGCCGAATCCAAGGCGGCGCTCGCTGCCAATGATCTGGGCCTGCCCTTTGTCGCGCTCTCCGGCCGGCGTGGCGGCAGTGCGCTCGCGGCGGCGGCCGTCAACGCCCTGGCCGGGCCGGAGGAGGAGCGGTGAGCGCCGCGCTCGACCGCTGCCTCGCCGCCATCCGCGAGCGCTATGCCGAGCCGCATCGGCATTACCACGGCACGGCGCATCTCGACGCGTTGCTCCGCCTGTTCGGCCAATACCGCAAGCAGCTGCACAGCGCCGAGGCGGTGCGGCTGGCGATCTTCTATCACGATGCGATCTACCGGCCGGAGCGCTCGGACAATGAGGCGGCGAGCGCGCAGCTGATGCTCGACGATCTGCACGGCCTGGCCGATCCAGTCACGCTGGCGCGGGCCGAGGTGCTGGTCCTGGCGACCCGCGACCATCGGGTCCCAGATGGCTGCGACGCCGATCTGGTGGCGGATTGCGCATTGTTTCTGGACATGGACATCTCGGTGTTGGGTGCCGAGGCCGTCGAATTCGATCGCTACGAGGCCGGCATCGCTGCGGAATATCGGCCGTTTCATGGAGCCGAGGCCTATCGCACAGGGCGGATCGCGGTGCTGGAGCATTTCCTTGCCCGCGAACGGCTGTTCGTCTCGGAGGTGTTCGTTCCGCTGGAAGTATCGGCTCGGGCCAATCTGGCCCGGAGTCTACGAGCTCTCCGCAGCGTCTCCTCTCCGCCCTTGGGGGCGGAGAGGCCGGGTGAGGTGGGGGCTGTCTCCGGCGACGCGGTGCCGCCGGGTTCGGAGCGTTCCCCACCTCACCCGGCCTCTCCCCCCCAATGGGGCGGAGAGGAGAAGAGGTGGCTGACGATTGTTGGTATTGGCGAGGATGGCGTTGCCGGGTTGAGCGAGGCGGCCAAGGCTGCGATCGAGAAGGCAGCGGTCCTGATCGGCGGGGAGCGGCATCTGGCCATGATCCCGGCCGGGTCGGCGGAGCGGATCGCCTGGGGCCGGCCGTTCGAAGCCGGGTTGACGGCACTGCTGGCACGGCGTGGCCGGCCTATGGTCGTGCTGGCGAGCGGCGATCCGATGTCCTATGGCGTCGGCGCTACGCTCGCCCGCTCGGTGCCGGTCGAGGAGATGGTCATACTGCCGGCGCCGGGCGCGTTCTCGCTGGCGGCGGCGCGGCTCGGCTGGCCGTTGCAGCAGGTCGCGACACTCAGCCTGCACGGCCGGCCGCTCGATCGCCTGGCCTGGCATCTGGCGCCCGGCGCGCGGCTGCTCGCGCTGACCGAGAACGGCGCGGCGCCGGCCGAGATCGCACGCTGGCTGGTCGAGCGCGGCTGGGGGCCGAGTCGGCTGGTCGTGCTGGAACGGCTCGGCGGGTCGCAAGAGGGCACTGGCCGAAGCTACGGCCGAAGCCTTTCCGCCAAAATCTTCGCCGACCTCAACACGTTGGCGATCGAGTGCCGACCGGGGCCGGATGCGCAGATCTGGTCGCGCCTCGCCGGGCTGCCGGACGAGGCCTTCCGCCATGACGGGCAACTGACCAAGCGGGCGGTGCGCGCTGTAACGCTGGCGGCGCTGGCGCCGTGCGGCGCCGAGATGCTCTGGGATGTCGGTGCCGGCTGCGGCTCGATCGCGATCGAATGGCTGCGCGCGCTGGAGCACGGCCGCGCCGTCGCGATCGAGCGCGATCCGGCGCGGTGCACGTTGATCGCCGTCAATGCCACAAGCCTCGGTGTGCCCGATCTGCGTATCGTCGAGGGTGCGGCGCCGGCGGCGTTGGCAGGGCTCCCCGCGCCCGATGCAATCTTCATCGGCGGCGGCGTGGATGGTGCGCTGCTCGATCTGTGCTATGCCGCGCTCAATTCCGGCGGCCGGCTGGTCGCCAATGCCGTGACGATCGAGGGCGAGACGAGTTTGTATGCATTCCGGCAGAGTCATGGCGGCGAGCTGACCCCGCCTGGCGACCGCACGCGCCGAGGCCTTGGGCGGCCATCTGGGCTGGCGCGCCGCCGCGCCGGTGACGCAGCTCGTCTGCCGCAAGGCGGCGTCGCAGCCATGAGGGGCGGCGTCCTGCTCGGCCAGCGCCTCGACTACCTGGCCGAAGGCGGGCGGCCCTGGCTTTTGCTGGTGCTGCTCTCGCTCTCGCTGTTTCCTGCCCGGCCTGACCAACCTGCCGCCAATCGATCGCGACGAAGCACGCTACATCCAGGCGACGCGCCAGATGCTGGAGACCGGCGATCTGGTGCAGATCCGCTATCAGGACGAGGCGCGCAACAAGAAGCCGGTCGGCATCTACTGGCTGCAATCGGCGCTGGTCGGCAGCCTGTCGAACTCTGAGGCGACCGCCGTCTGGCCCTATCGGCTGGCATCGGTGCTGGGCGCGACGGCGGCGGTGCTGCTGACCTTCCTGTTCGGCGCCGAGATCTTCGAGCGGCGCGTGGCGCTGATCGGCGCCGGGCTGCTCGCCTCGACCGCGAACCTCGTCTACACGGCGCATATCGCGACGACCGATGCGGTGCAGCTGGCCTGCGTCGTCGCGGTGCAGGGTGCGCTCGGCGCTGCGTATCTGGCGCAGCGGCGCAGCGAGGCGCTGCCGCTCCGCACCGCCGCGATCTTCTGGATCGCCATGGGGCTGGGCATGCTGGTCAAGGGGCCGATCGCGCCCGGCCTGGCCGCGGCGACTGCGATCCCGCTGATGATCGCCGACCGCCGCGCCCGCTGGTTTCTCAGCCTCAGGCCGCTCTGGGGTGTGCCGCTTGCGCTGCTGATCGTGCTGCCCTGGCTGGCCTTGATCGAGATGCAGACCGGCGGCGCCTTTCTCCAGGACTCCGTCGGCCACGACTTCCTCGGCAAGGTCGCCGGGGCGCAGGAGGCGCATGGCGCGCCGCCGGGCTATTACCTGGCGTTCACGCCGATCACCTTCTGGCCGGCCTCGCTGTTCCTTGGCGCGGGCATCGTCTGGGCCTGGCGCTCCCGGCGCCTGCCGGCGGCGCGGCTGCTGATCGCCTGGGTCGTGCCGTTCTGGCTGGCGCTCGAGTTCATTCCGACCAAGCTGCCGCATTACGTGCTGCCGCTTTATCCTGCGCTGGCGCTGGTCTCGGCCAAGGCGCTGGTCGCGCTGGGCGAGGAGGGCATGGCCGGCTTGCGGCCGTGGTTCCGGCCGGTCTTCCCGGTGCTTTGGGCGGTCGTCGGACTCGGCCTGGGCTTCGCGCTGCTGGTTCTGCCGCCGGTCATCGGCACGCTGCTGGGATTGCCGGATCTGTTCAACGCGCCGGCGCAGCCGGCCGGCGGCGTCGCGGCGGCAGCGGTGATCGCCGCAATCTGGCAAATCTTCGTGCGCGACCGGCTGCGCTTCGGCCCGTCCAGTGCGCTGATTGCCATCCTGGTCGGGCTGCTGGTGCTGGCGCCCGGCCTGCAAGGCGTGTTGCCGCGGCTCGATGCGCTCTGGCTCAGCCGCTCGGCGGCGAAGCTGGTCGCGACCGAACGCCGGCCGGGCGAGCGCGTCGGCAGCACCGGCTACACGGAAGCGAGCCTGGTCTTCCTGCTCGGCACCGACACGGCGCTGATCTCGCCCGAAACGGCCGCGGCGGATCTGGCGGATCACAGCATCGGCCTTGCCCTCGTCGAAGGCCGCGAGGATGCGGCGTTTCGGGCCGCCGCCGCAGCACGAGAGCTGGCGTTGCACGCTTATGGCCAGGTCGAAGGCCTCGATTATTCCAACGGAAAGAAGATGGTGCTCATTTTTGTATCGTGCGGAGAAGCCTTGATGGCCGGCACCGTCTGGGGGCTCGGCGTCGGGCCGGGCGATCCCGATCTCATTACCGTGAAGGCGCTACGCCTGCTCAAGGCGGCGCCGGTGGTGGCCTATCCCGCACCGCTCGGCGGCGACAGCTTCGCGCGCGGCATCGTGCGGCAATGGCTCGATCACGGCCAGGACGAGATCGTCGTCGAAGTGCCCATGGAGACGGCGCCCGAACCGGCTCAGGCGGCCTATGACCGTGCCGCCGACCGGATCGCGCTGGAGCTGGATGCCGGCCGCGACGTCGCCGTGCTGTGCCAGGGCGATCCCTTCTTCTATGGCTCGTTCATGTATCTGTTCGGCCGGTTGGCGGCGCGCTACCGGGTCGAGATCGTGCCTGGCGTGTCCTCGCTGACCGCTTCGGCGGCGGCGTTGCAGGCACCGCTGGCGGCCCGTAACGACGTGCTGGCGGTGCTGCCCGGCCCGCTGCCGGAAGAGGAGCTGCTGCGCCGTCTGGAGGACGTCGACGCGGCGGCGATCATCAAGCTCGGCCGGCATTTCGCCAAGGTCCGGCGCGTGCTCGACCGGCTCGGCCTGACCGCGCGGGCGCATTACGTCGAACGCGCCACGCTTGGCAATCAGCAACTCCTGCCGCTCGATGCGGTCGACCCCGAACAGGTGCCGTATTTCTCGATGATCCTGGTCCATAAGCGCGGCGAGGCCTGGCGATGAGCGTCTGGCCCGACCGTATTGCGATCCTCGCCCTGACCCGAGACGGGCTGAGGCTGGCCGAGCGCCTGGCCGCCGGCCTGCCCGGTGCCGAATGCCTCGATCTGCGCGGCGCCGGGGCGGTGCCCCGCATTGCGGCCTGCTTCGCCGAGGGCAAGGCGGTGATCGGCCTCTGCGCCGCCGGCATCCTGATCCGTGCGGTCGCGCCGCTGCTGGCCGACAAGCAGGCGGAGCCGCCGGTGCTGGCCGTCGCCGAAGACGGCTCGGCCGTGGTGCCGCTGCTCGGCGGCCATCACGGCGGCAACGCGCTGGCGCGGCATCTGGGCGAAGTGCTCGGCATCGCGCCGGCGATCACCACGGCGGGTGATCTGCGCCTGGGCGTGGCTTTGGACGAGCCTCCGGCTGGCTGGCGCGTCGGCAATCCGGCGCGGGTCAAGCCGGTGACGGCGGCTTTGCTCGCCGGGGCGCGGGTACGGATCGAGGGGGCTGCGCCGTGGCTGGACCGGGCGTTCCCCACCTCACCCGACCTCTCCGCCCCAATGGGGCGGAGAGGAGATATTGCGGCAGAGCGCCGACCCCCCAATCTCCTCTCCGCCCCTGGGGGCGGAGAGGTCGGGTGAGGTGGGGGCTCTCGCCGTCGATATCCGCATCTCGCCCAAGCTCGTTTCGCCGGATGAAACAGCGCTCATCTATCACCCGGCGACCCTCGCACTCGGCGTCGGCTGCGAACGCGGCTGCGCGCCGGAGGAGCTGATCGTGCTGGCCGAGACGGTCCTGCGCGACCAGGGACTAGCGCCGGCCTCGCTCGCCTGCGTCGTCTCGATCGACCTCAAAGCCGACGAGGCGGCGGTCCATGCGCTGGCGGCGCATTTCGGCGTGCCGGCCCGGTTCTTCCCGGCCGCTCGCCTCGCCGAGGAGACGCCGCGTCTGGCGACACCATCCGAAGCAGTACTCAAGGAAACCGGCTGCTGGGGTGTCGCCGAGGGCGCGGCGCTGGCGGCGGCTGGCGCCGACGCGGTCTTGATCCAGCCCAAGCGGAAATCCGCCCGCGCCACAGCCGCGATTGCCGAGGCACCGGCGCCGATCGATGGCAACACAATCGGCCGGCCGCGCGGCCGCCTTACCGTCGTCGGCATCGGGCCCGGCGCCGCCATCTGGCGCACACCGGAGGTGACTGCCGTGCTGAACGGTGCCGATCATCTCGTCGGCTACGGCCTCTATCTCGACCTGCTGGGCGATCTGGTCCAGGGCAAGACCTTGCACGAGACGGGGCTCGGCGACGAGACTGGCCGCGCCCGGCGCGCGCTCGACCTCGCGGCGCAGGGCGAGTCTGTCGCTCTGCTGGTCTCGTCCGCGATGCCGGCATCTACGGCCTGGCCACGCTGGTTTTCGATCTGCTCGACCGGGGGAGCGGCCCGATTGGCGGCGCATCGAGCTCTCCGTCTCGCCCGGTATCTCGGCGTTGCAGGCTGCAGCCGCGCGCGCGGCGCGCCGCTGGGGCATGATTTCTGCGCCATCTCGCTGTCCGATCTGCTGACGCCCTGGCCGGCGATCGAGGCGCGGCTCAAGGCAGCGGCAGCAGCGGATTTCGTCGTGGCGCTGTACAATCCACGCTCGCAGCGCCGGCGCGACCAGCTGGTCGCGGCCAAGGCGATCTTCCTGGACCATAGGCCGCCGGAGACACCGATGCTGCTGGCGCGCAATCTCGGCCGGCGCGAGGAGAGCGTGACCAGCGTCAGCCTCGCCGAATTCGATCCCGAGGCGGTCGACATGCTGACCCTGGTGATGATCGGCGCCTCCTCGACGCGGCGCGTGGCCGGCACGCGCTGGATCTACACGCCGCGCGGCTACGCCGGAAAGGCCGAAGCATGACCGTCCATTTCATCGGTGCCGGGCCGGGTGCGCCCGACCTCATTACGGTCCGCGGCCTGCGCCTGATCCAGCGCTGCCCGGTCTGCCTCTATGCCGGCTCGCTCGTGCCGGAAGAAATCGTCACCGCAGCGCCGCCCGGCGCCCGCGTGATCGACACTGCGCCGCTCCATCTCGACGAGATCATTGCCGAGATCGCTGCGGCCGATGCGGCCGGTCAGGATGTCGCCCGCGTCCATTCCGGCGATCCCTCGCTTTACGGCGCCATCGCCGAGCAGATTCGGCGGCTGGATGCGCTCGGCATTGCCTGGAACATCACGCCCGGCGTGCCGGCCTTCGCCGCGGCCGCCGCGGCGCTCGGCACCGAGCTGACTTTGCCCGACGTGTCGCAGACCGTGATCCTGACCCGGACGGCGGTGCGTGCCTCGGCCATGCCCAATCGCGAGGATCTGGCGACCTTGGGCGCCAGCGGGGCGACCCTGGCGATCCATCTCTCGGTCAACAATCTGGCAAAGGTCGTGCGCGAGCTGGTGCCGCTCTACGGTGCGGATTGCCCGGTCGTCGTCGCCTACCGTGTCAGCTGGCCCGACCAGCAATTTCTGCGCGGCACGCTCGGCACGATCCGCGACGCGGTCAAGGCGGCGGGGTTCACCCGCACCGCGCTGATTCTGGTCGGCCGCGTCCTGGGCGAGGCGGGGTTCAGCGAAAGCCGGCTCTATGCCGCCGATCACCATCACGTACTGCGGCCGCGGGAGGCGAAGGCGGTCGCCGGCGGTGGATGATCACCGCGCGGCCTCGCGCGTGAAGAGACGGCGGGCAGTCGAATCCTGAATCCGACCGCCCGCGCGCCAGGTCAGTTGCTGCCGCTCAGGGTGAAGCTGTAATTCGACGCGGAATAGGTGATGACAAGCGTGCTGTTCGTATTGAACAGGTTGTCCAGCGTGCCCGGACCGCCGCGGCTCAGAACCTGATAGGTCTGGCTGACATCCGAGCCGTTGGAATTCTCTTCGACCTGCAGCGAATTCAGGTACGGGTTCTGGTCATTGCCATATTGGAGCGTGATGGACCGATCCGGCTCGACATGGCCTGACACGGGCGGCAGGTCGCCGCCATTTGGTTCGGCTCCTCTGCGCCCGCGCAGGACCACCGAAAGGGCAACACCGGAATGGTTCGTGATCGTCTTCGTGCCGGACATGAAATTCCTCCTGTGATTGAGTCTCTGACGTGTCCGCCGGAGCTGTATTACAGCTTGAGTTTTCCGGATTTTGGAAAACCTGCGTCGGCGATTGGTAATGTTCTTGAGAAATCGATAAGGAAATTATATAAGCACAATTATATTATTGAATATTTCGCATTGTCAGAAATGGTGGGATTTTCAGGCAATACATGCCGATAAAAACAAAATATACCCTTCGCTTTATTTAGAATTACTGTCTACGTCGCGATAAATGAAACACGCCTGGCGGGATTTTGCAAGATGTTTTTTCTCGTATTGAGACTCGTGGAATAGATAAATTCTTCCATGGGTTTAGCGACGTGGCGCCAATACCCCGCTCATGCCATCGCGCGAAAATCGGAAAAACCGAAGCGCGGTGCCTCGGCACATTGCCTTTCGACCGGCCTCAACCGTGGGGTATAACGGCGGGCGCCAGCTCCGTTGCCGGCGTCAAGGAAGGGTCGACTGCACCCATTCGATCGCCGCATCGACATTGTCGACTGAGTGCCCCGGCGGCGGGGGCGGGCGGCGGATCAGGATCACCCGCAGGTCCGCCTCACGAGCAGCAATCAGCTTGGCTTCGGTCGCAGCACCGCCGCTCGCCTTCGTGACCAGGCTGGTGATCCGATGGTGCTGCAGCAGCAGGCGCTCTTCGGCCAAGGTGAAGGGGCCGCGTCCTAGGACCAGTTCATGCGGGCCGAGCGCAAGCGGCACGCGCGGTGGGGCGATCAGGCGGATCAGCAGCCAGACATCTTCGAGACCGCGAAGGCCGGGAGTTCCTGCACGCCAATGGTGAGGAAGGCGCGGCCGCCAAGCAGGGCGAGTGCGCGCGCGGCAGCGGGGGCGTCGTCGACCTCGATCCAGCGGTCGCGCGGATCGCACCGCCAGGGCGGACGCTGCAGCCGCAGCCGAGGCAGGCCGAGCGTCTCGCAGGCTTCGGCGGCGTGAGCCGAGATCACCTTGGCGAATGGTGCGTCGCGTCGACGACCAGATCGACGCCGTGGTCCCTCATCCAGGCCGCCATGCCCTCGGCACCGCCGAAACCGCCGATGCGGATCTCGCCCGGCAGGGGGGCGGGATGTTCGGTCCGGCCGGCCAGCGAGGTCGTGACGCGCAGGCTTCCCGCCAGCGCTTCGGCCAAGGCGGCCGCCTCGGCTGTGCCGCCCAGGATCAGCAGATGCGGCGTCAAGGTCCGACGCGGCCGAGCAAGGCTCCGGCCCGGTCGAATACGGCGACTTCGATCGCAGTCGCGCCGGCCAGGTTGGCGAGCGCCACGTCACGGGCCTGGGCCGCGATGCGCCGGGTCAGCAGGGCTTCGAAATCGCCGCCCAGGCTGCGCGCGATGACCCAGCACCTCGCCGGCACCGGCGGCAGCTTCCGCCTCTCTGACCGCTTCGGCCGGGGCGCCGAGATCACCGAGCAGCCGGGCGAGGATGCCGGTCTCGACCTGGCTGCGGCTCGAATGCAGGTCGAGATGACCGGCCGCCAGCTTGGCGATCTTGGCGAAGCCGCCGGCGAGGGTCAGCTTCGCGACCGGATGCGCCTTCAGATATTTCAGTGTGCCGCCGACGAAATCGCCCATGTCGAGCAGTGCCTGTTCGGACAGGCCGTAGAGCTGCTGCACGGCGGCTTCCGAGGTCGAGCCGGTCGCGGCAGCGATATGCTCGATCCCGGCGGCGCGGGCGACGTCGATGCCGCGATGGATCGAATGGATCCAGGAGGCGCAGGAATAGGGTACGACGATGCCCGTCGTACCCAGCACCGACAAGCCGCCGATGATGCCGAGCCGGGCATTCAGCGTCTTGGTTGCGAGATCCGCGCCGCCCGGGATCGAGACCGTGATGACGAGGTCGAGCGCGCCCGGCCCGTCGCATTCCGCCGCAGCATCTTCCAGCGCCCAGGCGATATAGCGGCGCGGGCCGGGATTGATCGCGGCTTCGCCCGGCGCCAGCGGCAAACCGGGCCGCGTCACCGTGCCAATTCCGGTCCCGGCCCGGAAGGTGAGGCCCGAGCCCGCCGGGCCGCGCTCGATCCGGGTCAGGATCAGCGCGCCGTGGGTCACATCCGGATCGTCGCCGGCGTCCTTGACGATGCCCGCCTCGGCCCAGGTCTCGCCCAGGCTGCGCCGTTCGATCGGGAAGCTCGGCGCATCCCCCTTGGGCAGGCGGATCGTCACCTGGTCGGGGAAGCTGCCGGTCAGCAGCGCCTGATAAGCGGCACGCGCGGCCGCGGCGGCGCAGGCCACCGGTGGTCCAGCCGCGGCGCAAAGTGCCGTCGGGTTTACGCGCCATGGCGGCAGCTTCTTGTCATCGGCATCGCATCTTCGGGCGGCGGAGCAAGGCAACCAGATTAGAAGCCTCGGCGCGGGCTTGCCAGAGGCGACGGCGACCGCTTTTCAAATCGGTGCCGAGCGGGCAGAGACGAGGCTCGGCGACGATGTGGATGCCGGCCGCGGCTCGGAACTACACCTGCAATGATTGCTCGATGGTTTGCAACGATACGGTCATTCGCTTGGATTTAGCTGATGCACCCGGCCCCCTGGCGTTCGCACCGGAGGAAAAAACTGCGGCGGACCGCCGATACGAGAGGCTACTATGAACTATATTGCCCGAAAGAGATATGTCACTTGCGATCGGTCGGCAATCGACCGCTGGGCTGCCTACTTGAATGAGCACCTTGAAGAGGGCGCCGAGTCCTTGGCGCAAGAGGGTGTGAGGCATGAGATCTGGTGGGCGGGGAAGGACGACGAGGGTTTATTCTTGGTCTGCGCGATGGATGTCGACGACATAGACCGGGCATGGGCAGTATTCAACGCTTCGACGTTGAGCGTCGATCAAGTCCATCGCGAGTTCATGAAACACTGGGGGCGTCGGGTCGAGATCGAGATTGATCGATCAAAGGCTCCCAGCTTCCCCGAATATGAGCTGTTGATAGACGCGCGACCTCATTGAGCCGGCGCGGCGCGAGGTCCAACGGGGCGGGCATGTTGGGACAAGCGGATTTTGCGCCCGAGCGGCCGGATAAGATCCGGCCGACCCGCGTCGCCGTTATGGCAGGGTGACGCATCGCTTCTTGCCAAAGCGGGCGAGGCTCATCACTCTCCCGCTCATGAACACGCCTGCCGAGATCGCATTGCCGCCTTTCGACTTCCCCGATTTCGCGCCGGGCAGCGTCTGGCTGGTCGGCGCCGGGCCGGGCGATCCGGGGCTGTTGACCCTGCACGCGTTGCACGCGCTGCGCCTGG
This sequence comes from Aliidongia sp., assembly GCA_037200015.1. Taxonomy (GTDB): domain Bacteria; phylum Pseudomonadota; class Alphaproteobacteria; order ATCC43930; family CGMCC-115725; genus JAXDMU01. The sequence continues at coordinate 146,802 of JBBCHB010000043.1, forward strand.
CCGATAGCGTGGTCTATGACCGCCCTGGTCGACGAGCGCATCCTGGGCTGCGCGCGGGCTGGCGCAGCATTGGAATTCGCCGGCAAGCGCGGCGGCAAGCCGTCGCCGAAGCAGCCGGATATCTCGAGCCGCCTGATCCGATTGGCGCGCGAGGGCAAGCGGGTGCTGAGGCTCAAGGGCGGCGATCCCTTCGTCTTCGGCCGTGGCGGCGAGGAGGCGCTGGCGCTGGTCGCGGCCGGCGTGCCGTTCCGCATCGTGCCCGGCATCACCGCGGGGATCGGCGGGCTGGCCTATGCCGGCATCCCGGTGACGCATCGCGAGATCAACCACGCCGTCACCTTCGTGACCGGCCACAACACCGCGGGCGAAGTGCCGGACGGGCTCGACTGGGGCGCGCTGGCGCGGTCGCCGGTGCTGGTTTTCTACATGGCGCTCAAGCATTTGCCGGCATCGCCGGCCGGCTGCTCGCGCATGGCCTCGACGGTGCCACGCCGGTTGCGCTGGTCGGCAAGGCGGCGACTCCGGCGCAGCGCGTGGTCGAGACGACGCTGGCGCATGCCGTGGAGGATGCGGTCGCGAGCGGACTCGAACCGCCGGCGCTGATCGTGGTCGGCGAGGTCGTGCGGCTGCGCGCCGGGCTGGATTGGTTGGGCGCCGCGGCCGGACGCATACTCGTGCCCGACCCACTGGGACAGCGCCGACAAGACCGTGCCGGCTGAACGCGGGCTGGTGCTCGCCGCTCCCGCCTCGGGCAGTGGCAAGACTACGCTGACCCTGGGCCTGCTGCGCGCCTATCGGCGCCGCGGGATCGACATCGTAGGGGCCAAGTCGACCCCGGCTTCCATCGCGCCGCATCCGGCCGTGCCTCGACCAATCTCGACCCCTGGGCCATGCGGCCGGAGTTTCTGGCCGGCAGTATCGCCGGGTTCGGCGCTGATCTCATCCTGTGCGAAGGCGTCATGGGGTTGTTCGACGGCGCGGGGCGCCGCCGGCGATATCGGCTCGACCGCCGATCTGGCGGCGCTGGCCGGCTGGCCGGTCGTGCTGGTTGTCGATGCGCGCGGCCAGTCGGCCTCGGCCGCCGCCCTGTTGCGCGGCTTTGCCAGCCATCGTCCCGATGTTCCGCTGACCGGCGTGATCTTCAACCGTGTTGCCGGCACGCGCCATGCCGCGATGCTGCGCGCCGCGACGGCGACGGCGCTCCCCGGGCTGCCGGTGCTGGGCGCGGTCCCGCGCGACGCGGCGCTGGAGCTGCCGTCGCGCCATCTCGGCCTCGTGCTGGCCGAGGAGCATGCCGCGCTCGATGCCTTCCTCGACCGGGTGGCGGATGCCATGGCAACGTCGATCGATCTCGACGCGCTGGCCGCGCTGGCACGGCGGTCGCCATTGGCCGGTGCGCCACCCGCCCAGGGCATTCCGCCGTTTGGCCAGCACATTGCCGTGGCGCGCGACCAGGCTTTCGCCTTCGCCTATCCGCATCTGCTCGACGCGTGGCGGCGCGCCGGGGCGGAACTCAGCGTCTTCCTCGCCGCTGGCCGACGAGGCGCCGGACGAAGCGGCCGATGCCGTGTTTCTGCCCGGGGGGATATCCCGAGCTCCACGCCGGGCGCCTCGCCGCGGCTGCGCGATTTCCTCGACGGGCTGCGCCGGGCCGCGGCGCGCCAGGCTCGGATCTATGGCGAATGCGGCGGCTATATGGTGCTGGGCGATACGCTGATCGACCGCGACGGCACCGGTCACGAGATGGCCGGGCTGCTGCCGGTCACGACCAGCTTCGCGGCCCCGCGCCGGCATCTGGGCTATCGCCGTGCGCAAACGCTGGCTGGTCCCTGGCCCGGCCTCGCCTTCCGCGCCCATGAATTCCATTTCGCCGAGCAGGTCTCGGCCCCGGGCGCGCGAGGCCCTTTTCCGCGTGCAGCGACGCCGACGGCAACATCCTCGGCAGTGCCGGAGCGGTGCGCGGCAGCGTCGCCGGCTCCTTCATTCATCTGATCGACCGGGGACGGCTGACGGCACACGCCGCAGCGGGGGACTGTGTTCCCTTTGCCGCAGTCTTTACACGCGCAAAAGAAACTCTGCGAATCGCGGAATTTTTTGCGAAGCACGCGCGTTTTGTGCAGAGCAGCGGTCGTTCGGCAAGGGTTTCGAAATATCTTGGGCCTTTAATCCGTTACGGCCAGTTGCTGGCAGAGGGTGTGAAGATGACCAGGCGGGGGGCGCATTGCGATTTCGGTCGGTTTGCTGGCGATGTCCGTGACGGCCGTCGCAGCTGCAGCATCGCGGTCGATGACCGAAAGCGGATCAAGCCCCGCGACCCTGCTGACCGGTGCTCTCGTCTGCGTCGTGCTGACCGTGCTGGTGTGGAGCGACGAACTCGATCGCAGCTCGGTCCGCCGCTCGCGCGCCGCCCAACGTCGCCGTCCGTAGCCGTTCCTTCACCGTCAGCTTAGGCTTTAAGCGAATTGTCCTGCCATTCGCCGTTAGGCGGAGACCCGGCATGCCATGCGGCAATGCCGGATCCCCAATCCGCCGAGAGCGTTACGGCTTGAGATGCTCCCGCAGCCCTTCGCTTGCCTGCTCGATCGCCGCTTCCGTCGACGGCACGTGGCGCAGGGCGTTCAATAATACGAAGTCGTGGATGGTGCCGTTGTAGCGAACCGCGGCGACTTCGACGCCGGCTTCTTTCAGCTTACGACCATAGGCTTCGCCTTCATCGCGCAGCGGATCGTTCTCCCGCGGTGATGACGAGCGCCGGCGGCAGGCCCTTGAGTTCCTCCAGGCTCGCACGGAGCGGCGATACATAGGGATTGTCGCGTGTCTTGGCGTCGGGCGCATAGAGGTCCCAGCCATATTTCATGAAGTCGCGCGCCAGGAAGCGCTGCGTGCCGTACTCGTGATAGGACTCCGTGTCGACGCTGGCATCGGTGGCGGGGATGAACAGCACCTGATAGTCGATCTTCGGACCCTGGCGGTCCTTGGTCATGAGCGTCAGCGCCGCGGCCATGTTGCCGCCGACCGAGTTGCCGGCGACCGCGATCCGGCTGCCATCGGCGCCGAATTCGCCAGCATGCGCCCCGATCCATTTCAATGCGGCATAGCATTCATCCAACTGGGTCGGAAACCGCGCCGCGGGCAGGGAGGTATATTCGACGAACACGCCGACCTGGCCCGAGCCGATGACGAGGTCGCGCAGCAGGCGCTGGTGGTTCTGGAAATTGCCGACGATCCAGACGCCGCCATGGATGAAGAGCAGGACACCCGGCTTCGCGCTCGGATGATCGGGCTTCATGACATAGAGCTTCACCGTGTGCCCGTCCTCGGTGACGGTCCGTTCGGTCGTCGTGACGCCAGACATGTCGACTGGTGTCTGGGACTGCAGCCCGGTCAGAATCTCCTGCGGCTTCGGCTGGGGCAATTCCCAGAACGGGCTGCTGTCCTTGTTGAGTTCGGCCAGGAACGACCGGACCTTGGGATCGAGCCGTGGATCCGTGGCGGCGTCCGGGGCTGCTGCGGCTGTCTGGGTCACGATGCTTACTCCAATGATCAAACGCGGCGAATTTCGAGATTCGAGTCATGGGCGGGCCATAGGTCTGGGATGAGCCGGACGGCACGAGCTTGCGGCCCGGCGCCGGTAGCGGGGGCATAATGGCGGGCGGTATCGAAGGGTGTCTTTCCCGCGCCTGCTGTCCTCTTGACCGCATTTGCGGTCGAGCGCGGACGGTCTAGCGGACCAGGCGCCGGTATTCGCCCGGGCTCATGCCGGTGGCGCGGCGGAAGGCACGGGTGAAGCCTGCCTGGGACGAGAAGCACGAGCGGTGCGCGATCTTCGCTCAAAGGGAGCTTGCCGACCGCCAGCATGGCCATCGCATTTTCGAGGCGCCGCCGGCTGACATAGCGGTAGGGCGGCGTGCCGACCGCCGCGGTGAACATGCGCGTAAAGTGGAAAGCGCTGAGATTGGCCAGATCGGCCAGGGCGGCGACCCGTGATGTCCTCCTCCAGATGCCGGTCGATATGGTCGAGCACCCGGCGCAGCCTGGCATTGTCGAGTCGGGATGCCGGGCCGGCGCCCGATCCGATGAAGCTGCCGCCGGTGTAGTCATGGGCCAGCCTTGCCGCCAGCATGAGCGACGCGATCTCGGCGAACATGCGGCTTGTAGCGGTTTCCCGCGTCATCTCCGCGAGCACCGACAACCCGATCTGGTGGATCAATTCATCGGTCAGTCCGCCCAGATACTGGATGGAATGAACGGGCGAGCGCGCGAGATTGTACTGCTCCCGCCAGCAGGTTGAACTGCCGGGTCGGCAGGTACAGATGCAGCGCCTGCGCGATCGGCGCGGTGATCACGATGGTCTCGTCGCCAACTCCGATCGGCACGAGCCAGATCGTTCCGGAAACCGGCTGGTTTCTCTGCTGCTGCCCGGCCCCGGTCCGGGTGACGACGCCAGCGTCGGAGCCGCGGATGGCGACGACGATTTCGACGCTTTGCTGCACGGAAGAAGAGATCCGGCCGATCGGGTGCGATCGCAGCTCGGCGTATAGCGTCGACCAGCCGCGGCCGGCAGAGGAGGCGAGAAGCGTTGAGTTCGGATATTTCCGCCGGCCGATGTTTCGCAGATCTCCGGTGTCGCTGTGCAAATCAGGATGGTGTCGGGCAGATGACGGGGTGGACATGGGGGCTCCATGCGGGCTCGATTATATCGTATACGATTAGATCGTATGGACTACGAAATAGGAGCGCCCTTGGCCGACGTCAATGTCTTGCGATCGGATCGCGTACGATTTATCTATCCGAGAGCCAGCAGGCCGGGACCGTTCCCCGCCGGCCCGGAGACCTCCGCATGCCCGACACGATGCCGGAACCCAACGATTTCATTTGCTTCGCGGTCTATTCGACCGGCCATGCCTTTAATCGCGTCTACAAGCCGCTGCTGGAGGCGCTCGACCTCACCTATCCGCAGTATCTGGTGATGGTCGCGCTCTGGGCGCGGGACGATCAGACCGTCGGCAGCCTGGGCGAGACGCTGTTGCTCGAATCCAGCACGCTGACGCCGCTGCTCAAACGGCTCGAGAAGGAGGGTTTCGTCACCCGAAGCCGCGACCCGGCCGATGAGCGGCATGTGCGCGTGCGACTGACGGAGAAGGGGGCGGCGCTGCAGGAAAAGGCGCGCGACTATCCTGCCTGCGTCGATGCGGCGACCGGCCTCGCCCCCGACGCGTTACGTGCGCTGCGGACCAGCATCCTGTCGGTCCGATCGGCCTTGCTGAAAGCGGCCGGCTGAGGCGGCGACCGCCGCCTCAGCTCTTCGGCATGCCGAAACAATGTTCCGGTCCCGGAAACCGCCGGGTCCGGACATCATCGGCATAGGCCGCCACTGCGCTCGACACCTTCTCGCCCAGATTGGCGTAGCGCTTGACGAAGCGCGGGGTGAAATCGGCGAACAGGCCGAGCGCGTCTTCCGAGACCAGCACCTGGCCGTCGCAGGAGGCCGAGGCGCCGATGCCGATGGTCGGGGTCGGGATCGCTTCGGTGATGCGTCGCGCCAGCGGCTCCAGCACGCCTTCGATCACGATCGCGAAAGCGCCGGCCTGGCTGACGGCATGAGCGTCGGCCAGGATGCGCGCGGCCTCCGCTTCCTCCTTGCCTTGCATGCGGAAGCCACCGAAACTGTTGACCGATTGCGGCGTGAGGCCGATATGGCCGCACACCGGCACGCCGCGCTGGGTCAGGAAATGCACCGTCTCCGCCATCTCGGCACCGCCTTCCAGCTTGACCGCGGCGCAGCCGGTCTCGGCCAGCACGCGTGCCGCGTTGCGGAACGCCTGGGCGGGCGATTCCTGATAGCTGGCGAACGGCATGTCGACCACGACCAGCGAGGTCTGGCTGCCGCGCACCACTGCTGCGCCGTGCTGGATCATCGTATCCAGGCTGACCGGCAGCGTGCTCGGATAGCCGTACAGCACCATGCCGAGCGAATCGCCGACCAGCAGCACATCATGCGGATCGAGGAAGCGGGCCAGCGAGGCGGTGTAGCAGGTCAGCCAGACGCTGGGTGTGCCGCCCTTGGCGACGTCACGGATCGTGGCCCGGCGGGCCTGGGCATGGGTGCTCATCGGGCGATTATCCTCCGCGAAGCCGGGGCGGCTACTGTGGATAACCCGCAGCCGGCTCCAATGGTTCTTTTGCGCTGCACTATACCGGCCGGCCCCGCTTGGCCAGCGGAAAAAATGGGATGAGCGACGGTGTTCAGGCCGGAGTCGCCGCGCTCAACGCCCAACGCCCGGACGAGGCGGCAGCACATTTCCTTGCCGCCCTGCGCGCCGATCCGCGGCAGGAGCAGGCTCTGGCTCGGCCTCGCTTTGGCTTTGTCGCTGCAGGGCAAGCTCGGCGACGTCCTGGGCCTGGCGGATTACCGGCAACGCGTGCTGGGCGACGGCTTCCTGTTCTTCCACGGTGCCGCCGGGCTGCTGCTGACTTATCGGCTCTACGACCATGCCAGGGCGCTCGGCCGGCTCGTGCCGGAGGCCAGCCCCTACTACCTGCCGGCGCTCTATACGGCCGGCTGCGCCGCGCTGCTGCAGGGCGACGAGGACGCCGGCTTTGCGGATTTCGTCCGGTTCAAGCAGGCGGCGTCCGGCCGGGCGGCGACGCTGCCGATCGGGCCGGACAGCCCGTTCAACGTCGCCTGGCGCCAGGCGATGCTGATCGAGGACCGCGCCCTATGTCGACGCGCTGGACGACGGCGCCGCGATCCGCGCCCGGCTGCCGGCGCGGAATTTCCCGCACAGCCGCGGCTGGGTTTCAGCGGCCGTGACGCTCGCTGCCGCCTGCGACGCCAAATATTTCCGGCTCTTCGCCCCGGGCTTCGTGCGCAGCGCCGTTGCGGTGCTGCCCGGGATGACGGTGCATCTCCACGTCGTGGCCCCGGATGCGGCGACTTCCGCGCTCTTCGCCGAACTGGCCGAAGCGGCGCCGGGCTTGGCGCTCAACCTCTCGACCGAGGCGGCCGGCCCCTGGCACAGCGGCGCCTATTACGCCTCGAACCGCTTCCTGATCGGCCCGGCCCTGCTGCAGCGTTACGGCCAGCGGCTGGTCCTGACCGATATCGACGTCGAATTCCTGGCGCCGCTCGACGATCTGCTGGCGGCGAGTTCAGGCCACGGCTTCGCCGGCTTCCGCCACGACGGCGCCGGCCCCTGCTCGCGCTATCCGGCCGTGCTGACGGTCTGGGATCAGGGCGCCGCTGGCACGGAGCTACTCGACCGCGTCGGCGGTTCGTGCTGTCCAAGCTCGACATCGAATGGCCGTTCAACTGGATGCTCGACCAGGCAGCACTCGGTTCAGTGTTGCGCTGGGGGCGGAGGGCGAGGCCCGGGAACGCGGATCGGGATCATAAACGAGCTGACCGGCAAGCACTTTCAGCCTTGGCTGCGCTCGGTCGGCGGGGAGGAAAAGGCGGAGTTGATTCGGGCGGCGAGCATCCGAACAGCGACATAACGCGCTAGGAGACTCAGATCGACTCTCGAAAGACCGTTACCCAGTTGCGCTGCCCCTCCGTATCCGGAACGCCTACGCCTCGCGCCTTAGCGATCATGTCGAATGCCGCGGCTGGATCGGCCCCCAAGCAAACGAGCGTGCATGCGGCTATGAGAGAAGAGCGGCCGATTCCCGCCCGACAATGGACCGCGACTGCCCTTCCATTACCGATATCTCTTGCCAGCGCTTGAGTAAGGATCACGGTCTCGCGTAATGACGCGGGCACGCCGCGATCCGGAATTGGGAAGGAAAGGAACACCATACCCTGGTTGCGGCAGAGGCTTGCTTCGCTTTGAAGGCCGAGTTCGCTGATCTCCTCCTGTTCGAGGAGGCTGAGGACGATATCGATACCCTCCGTACGCCATCCGGAAATCTCGTCGTCGAGCCAGTCACCTGCGCGTGGGCGGCTCATGATCGCCAGCCGCCCGGACATCGGCTGCTCGATCCAATAGACTTGTGGGCGCATTGTGGTTCCTTTTGGATTGACCGCATACGGTGCGGTGCCGGTCGAGATAGCGTTCCGATCCCAAGGAGCGTTTCGGATGGCCGTTCAAAAGGGGCGTTTGACTAGGTGGCACTCGTCAACGAGTTGACCAGCAAGCATTTCCGGCTCTGGCTGCGCTGGGTCGGCGAGGAGGAGCTGATCCGGGCGGCGGAGCGGAGGAACCGTGGGAAGACGCGGTGATCCGACTGTATTGACCGCGATGGATGGAACGCGGGCGGGTCAGGCGCCAGTAAGGGAGACGTCGAACCGGGCTGGCGGATCCGCGGGTGGCCCCTCGGCAAGGAACTCCGCGGCGCCGAGCGCATCGAGCCGGGCACGCCATGCTACGACGTTGAAGCGCGGCGCCTCCATCGGTTCGAGGGCAATCTTACAGTCGAGCGCACCGCCCCGAACTTCCATGTCCGAAAATCGGAACATTTTGAGCAGCCGCTCTGCCTGGCTGCAGCAATGTATGAAGAGCTTTGCGCTGTGATCATCGTCGCGCCTCGATGAGATCTGCCATCGATAGATACCATGCCGCAGATCTTAGGTCGAAGATGCGGATAAAACCAATTTGCGCTGCGGCGCCAAGTCGCCTCGCGCGAAATTGATGGCGTTGTCGGCGCACTCCGCCCCCATCTTGCGCCGGACGGGTTTCTCTCAAGGGACGATCGCGTGACCAGGTTTCCATGGCAGGAGCGCAACGGACGGTTCTCGCCGCTGAAGGCCGCGTGCTTTGCGGCGCTGTTCGTGCCGGCGCTCTGGGTGCTCGGCCAGGCGCTGCTGGGCGATCTCGGGCCGCGGCCGGTGACCGAGGCGATCCATGAACTCGGCCTCTGGACCATCCGGCTGCTGTTCCTGGCGCTGGCGATCACGCCCCTGCGCCTGGCCTGGCGCTGGCCGCAGCTGATCTTGCTGCGCCGGATGATCGGCGTCGCCGTCTTCTGCTACGCGCTGGCCCATGTCTCGGGCTATGTCGTCGATCAGGGCTTCGACCTGGCCAAGGTCTTGAGCGAGATCGTCAGCCGGATCTATCTCACCATCGGCGCAGTCGCCGTGCTGGCGCTGGTGCCGCTTGCGGTGACCTCGACCGACGGCATGATCCGGCGGCTCGGGGCGCGGCGCTGCGCCGGCTGCATCAGCTGAGCTACGGCATCGGCCTGCTCGGCTCGATCCATTTCTTCATGCAGTCCAAGCTGTTCGTCGATGAGGCGACCGTGATGGGCGGCCTTTATCTGTGGCTGATCGGCTATCGTCTGCTGGCCTGGTTCGGCCCGGTCCGCTCTGGCGACTGGCCGGGCTGGGTGTCGCCGCGTCCGGTCTGACCGCGCTGGGCGAGGCGGGGTTACTACAGCCTGACCCGCGGCATCGATCTCAGCCGCGTGCTCGCCGCCAACCTGACCGCGACGACCGGCATCCGGCCGGCAGTCTATGTGCTGGGCATAACGCTGGCTATCGCCTGGTGTCGTTGTTCCGCGTCGCGCCGATCCGGTCCGGACGCCAGGCAAGCGCACGCGGCGCCTGAGCGCAGACCGTCCGATACAGCTTGATCAGATCGGGCGGCTGCGCTCGGTGCCGGATAGGGCCCTATTTATTGATTGTCGCGGCGGCGGCGGCGCAACTGACTTCGTCCTGCGAACCGGCTCCGCCGGAACAGCCGATCGCGCCGATCAGTTTGCCGTCTTCGATCAGCGGAATGCCGCCACGCGACGCAATGACGTCGTCGAGGGTCAGGCTATAGTTATAGCCGGATTTCTGGATCGCCTCTTCCCAGACCTTGGTCGGCCGGCGGTATTTCACGGCCGCACGCGCCTTGTGCTCCGATACGGCGATCGAGGCGAGCTGCGCACCGTCCATCCGGCCGAATGCCACGAGATTGGCGCCGGAATCGACGACGGCAACATTCATCGCCCAGCCATGCTTCGCAGCCTCTGCGATAGCCGCTTCGATCAGAGCCTGGGCCCGCTGCAGCGAGATCGGCGCGCCATAGGGCGTATTGAACGGCATCTTGTCGGGAACGGCGTCCAACGGATAGGGGGCCGCCGGTGCCTTGTCCTCGGCATGGGCAAAACCCGGCATGGAATTGGATCGCAGCAAGCAGCATCGCAACGGCGACAAGACGAAGCTTCATCGATTTTCCTCCCTCGGACGCGATTTTGCCGTCGCGTTTATGCGACCGGCGTCGCAACTCTAGCCGGGCGGCAGGCGCTCGGCTCGCGAAATTATCGACAGCTTTCGCAATTGTCCGTGAATGTGCTGCAGTGCGGAAGATTGACGTCCCGACGCGCCCGCGGATACTCACAGGTTCAGCGAGAGCCTCATTGGCCGTGGATAGGGGAGCGCAATGGATCGTCTCATCGAAGGCTATCGCCGATTCCGGTCCGATGTCTGGCCCGGCGAGCGCAAGCGCTACGAGGCCCTGGCGACCAAGGGCCAGCGGCCGGAGACGCTGGTGATCGCCTGCTCGGATTCGCGCGTCGATCCGGCCAGCGTGTTCGGCGCCGGTCCGGGGCGAACTCTTCGTCGTGCGCAACGTCGCCGGGCTGGTGCCGCCTTATCAGCCCGACGGCAATGCCCACGGCTCCAGCGCGGCGCTCGAATATGGCGTGCGCGTGCTCAAGGTGAAACGCATCGTCGTGCTCGGTCATGCGCGGATGTGGTGGTGTGCGCGCGATGGTCGAGGGGCGCGCCGGCTGAGGCGCGCGACTTCGTCGAGCCTTGGATGGCGATCGCCAAGACGGCGCTCGGCCCGATGCCGCCGCCGCCCGCGACCGAGCAGATCCTGACGCATTACGAAGGCGAGATCGTCCAGCTGTCCCTGGCCAATCTGATGGGCTTCCCGTGGATTGCCGAGGCGGGTCGCTGCCGGGACGCTGGTGCTTTATGGTTGCAGCTTCGACGTCCACACCGGAGTGCTTTCGCGCCATGGTCGACGGTCGTTTCGAGCCGGTCGCATGACCGTCGGGACGGATCGGCTGGTCACTTCGATCGAGGCGGTCGAGCAGGGTCTTGGTGCCGCCGGCTACATCGCCAGCCGGCAGATCGCCACCGCCGTCTTCCTGGCCGAGCGGCTGGAAAAGCCGATCCTGGTCGAAGGCCCGGCCGGGGTCGGCAAGACCGAGCTGGCCAAGGCATTGTCCTCCTGGCTCGGGCTCAAGCTGATCCGCATGCAATGCTATGAGGCCTGGACGAGTCCAAGGCGCTCTATGAGTGGAAATATGGCAAGCAGCTGCTCTACACCCAGATCCTGAAGGACAAGCTGGGCGAGGTGCTGGGCCACGCCGACACGCTGCCCGAGGCGTTACGGCGGCTGCACAGCTTCGGCGACATTTTCTATTCCGAGGAATTTCTCGAACCGCGCCCGCTGCTCCAGGCGCTGCAGCAGCCCAAGGGCTGCGTGCTGCTGATCGACGAGGTCGACAAATCCGAACAGGAATTCGAGGCCTTCCTGCTCGAACTCCTGTCGGATTATCAGGCGACCATTCCCGAGATCGGTGCCATCGTCGCGGCCGTGCCGCCGATCGTCATCCTGACCTCGAATGCCGGGCGTGACCTGGGCGATGCGCTGAAGCGGCGTTGCCTGCATCTCCATATCGGCTTTCCCGAGCCGCGGCTGGAAGCGCGTATCGTCGAGACGCGCGTGCCGGGGATCGAGGCCGTGTTGCGCCAGCAGATTGTCGGTTTCGTCCAACAATTGCGCAAGCTCGACCTGAAAAAGCTGCCTTCGGTCAGCGAGACGATCGACTGGGCGCGCGCGCTGCTGCTGCTCCATGTCACGGCGCTCGATGCCGAAATGGTGCGCGACACGTTGAATCTGCTGCTGAAATACGAGGCCGACATGCAGGCCGCTTCGATCCAGGTGCCGGATCTGGTCGCCCGCGCGGCCCGCGGCGGGGTCTGATCCCGTGCAGGAGCCGCTGCTCCGCTTCTTCCGCGCGGCCCGCGGCGCCGGGGTGCGCATCTCGCCGGCCGAAAGCATCGACGCAATGCGCGCGGTCCGAGGCGGTCGGCTATGCCGATCGCACGGCGCTGAAGGACGCGCTCGGCCTGTCATTGGCCAAGACGCTGGACGAGAAGCAGGCGCTCGACGCCTGCTTCGAACTCTATTTCG
>JBBCHB010000044.1:0-22748 GCA_037200015.1 Aliidongia sp.
ATGGTCAGAGCCAGCGATATCTTCGAGCCGGGAGAACTGGCCGCGCTGAAACGGAAATCCGATTGGCGCGGCGCGTGGCTCATTGTTCATGCCTGGGCCGTGATCTTCGGCGCCATGGCGTGTTTCGTCTGGTGGCCGAACCCGGTGAGCTTCATCCTCGCCGTGCTGGTCATTGCCGGCCGTCAGCTCGGCCTCGCGATTCTGATGCATGATGCGGCGCATAAGCTGCTGTTTGCCAATGCCCAGGCCAATGACCGGATCGCCGCCTGGTTCTGCGCCTATCCGGTGATCGCCGATCTGGCGCGTTACCGGCCCTATCACCTGAGCCATCATCGCCATGTGCAGAGCGCGGAGGATCCCGACCTCGTGCTTTCGGCGCCGTTCCCGACCACGGCGGCCAGCTTCCGGCGCAAGGTGCTGCGCGACCTGACCGGACAGACCGCGCTCAAGCAACGCGGCGACCAGTTGCGCGCGGCGCGGCGGGCCGGGTTCTGGCGCGTGCTGTACGGGCCGATCCTGGCGAATGCGGCGCTCTTCCTGTTGCTCGCCGATTTCGGCCATTGGTGGCTCTATCCGGCGCTCTGGCTCGTGCCGCTGTTCACGGTCTATCAGCTGCTGACCCGCATCCGGAACATCGCCGAGCACGCCATGGTGCCGGACAATGCAGACGATTTCCGCAATGCGCGCACGACCCTGGCCGGGCGGCTCGAGCGCGTGCTCGTCGCGCCCTATTGGGTCAATTACCATGTCGAGCATCACGTGCTGATGTTCGTGCCCTGCTATCGCCTGCCGCAGGCGCGGGCACTGCTGCTGGCTAAGGGTTATGGCGCGCGGATCGAAACCCAGCCGGGCTATGCGACTGTGCTGAGGATGGCGACGTCGAAGGCGGCCTAGGGATCGATCAATAGTGAATGCGCCACTTTCTCCTCTCCGCCCCCCAATGGGGCGGAGAGGAGAGCGCAGCGGGCTGTCGCACCGGAAAGCACCAAATTCAGGCCTCTAATCCTCGACGATGCGCAGCCAGGGCCAACGCGCCCGATAGCTCTCCGCCTTCTCGCGGAACCGCTCGGGCTGCAGATTGATCGGATTGGGCCGCAGCACCCCGTCCCAGAGATCGTCGAGGCCGTAGGGCGCATAGACGTCGTGAGATCCGGCTTCGATGCCGATGCAGGTACAGGCGACGAGGTAGCGGTCGATGCCCTCGCGCGAAGGCACGCAGGAATATCCCCTCTGGTGAGTCTGACGAATCATTGATCGACGAGATCAGGGTTCTTGACCCGCGGCATCCGCTCTATGGGCGATCGTTCCGAGTGATTCGTCGGTCGACCCATCGAGGCGGCAATTTTCCACCATCTTACGAAGTCGAATATTGTAGTGGATCAAGCCTGTTAATCCCTATTGCTGTAACGGAATGGCTTGGCTCAACAAACGATCAGCTAAAATTAAGTATTGATGGATTACTTGATCTTATTTCTGTGATAGACTGTCTTGACAGTCATGAATACGAACCCAAAAGATCTTTGGACTACTCTGCCGCCCGCCCTGCGGCGTCAGATCGTCGACGACGTCGCCGCAGTCTTGGCGGAGGTCTTCCGTGAAGTCAGAACTGGTCAAGCCGACGCATCTGTCGCGCAAGGCGGTTGTCTACATCCGGCAATCGACGCCCCACCAGGTCGTGAGCAATCAGGAAAGTCTGCGGATGCAGTACGCGCTTCGCCAGCGCGCTCGCGAACTCGGATGGCATGAAGCCGATATCGATGTGATCGATACCGACCTGGGCCTGAGCGCGGCTTCTGCTGCGCAACGGAGCGGGTTCAAGGAGCTGGTCGGCCGGGTCGGGCTCAGCGAGATTGGGCTCATTTTGTCGATCGACGTCACGCGTCTCGCACGCAACTGCTCGGACTGGTATCCGCTCCTGGATATTTGCGGACTGCGCGAGTGCCTCATTGCCGACCGAGACGGCGTCTACGACCCTGGCAGCTCGAACGGCCGCCTGCTGCTCGGACTGAAAGGGACGATATCCGAGCTGGAATTGCACACGATCCGCAGCCGACTGACCGCGGGCCTTCTTGCCAAGGCTGCGCGTGGCGAGCTTGCACTCACCCTACCGATCGGTCTCGTCCGCGACCCAAGCGGAGTGGTCGTCAAGGATCCCAACATTGAGGTGCAAGAACGGCTTGAGCTCGTGTTCGAGACCTTCCTCAAGTTCCGAACTCTGGCCAAGGTCATGCGCGTGCTCAACGAGCGCGGCCTCGACCTCCCGCGTCGCGATCGCCACGGCGATCTGCGGTGGACGCGCGCAACGGTCTCGGCCATATCCTCGATCCTGAAGAACCCCGCCTATGCGGGCGCTTTCGTCTATGGGCGGACCCGAACCCGTCCTGCTGCACGTGAAAGCGGGGTAGCCGCCAAGGTGCCGCGCCCGATCGGTGACTGGCGGATCGTCGTCAAAGATCGCTATCCGGCCTATATCGACTGGCCGACCTATGAAAAAATCCGCATCATCGTCCGGGACAACCGAGCCGAATACATGCGCATCAAGACGAGAGGGGCTCCCCGAGACGGCGAGCTTCTGCTGCACGGCATCGCTTGGTGCGCAAGGTGCGGCTACAAGATGTACGTTCGTTACAAGGGCGGCGGCGAGTATGTCTGTAACCACCTTCGCTCGCACGAGGGCTTGCCCGCCTGCCAGCATATCCGGGCGGAGCGCATAGACGCGGCGGTAGCAGATGCATTTTTGACCGCGCTCGCACCTGCCGAAATCGACGCTCTATCACGGGCTGGCCGGGCCCAGCATCAGATTGACACCGCGCTGCGCTCCAGCACGGAACGCCAGCTCGAGCGCAAACGATATGCTGCGGCGCTCGCCGAACGGCAATTCAACCGCGTCGATCCCGACAACCGTCTTGTCGCAGGCGAACTCGAACGCCGCTGGGAAGCCGCGCTGAACGAGGTTCGGGAGGCTGAAGAGGCGCTCGCCCGACAATCCGAGCCCGAACCGCTCTCTCAAAGAATGATCGGCAAGGCTCTGGGCGACAAGATCGTCGTCCTCACTGGCCGATTGCCGCAGATCTGGACCGATCCTGCGACCACCGATGCTCGGCGCAAGGCGCTGCTGCGTTGCCTCGTCGACAAAGTCGTGCTCGACCGAGGCGAACGTGACATTGCTCTCGTCAGGATCGTGTGGCGAGGCGGAGCCGTCAGCGAACTCCAGGTCAAAATGAGGGTCAACTCCGTGGCCAAACTCACGATGGGCCGGGAGATGCGAGACCGCGTGCTCACTCTCGCTCGCGCGGGGGTCCTCGACGACGAGATCGCCGCCACCCTCACCGCCGAAGGACATCGCTCCCCCAATTGCGCGGATAGGGTCCTGGCCATCACCGTGCAACGGATCCGGCTCGCCGCCGGTGTCAGGGTCGCCGCGCAACGCAAGCGCTGGAGCCATGATGCTAGCTTCCTCAGCGCCACGGAATTGGCGAGTAGACTGAATATTCCGGTAAACTGGCTCTATGTGCAGATCAGGCAGAAGCGCCTACTCATGGACCGCCAGCCCAACGGCGCGTACCTGTTCCGGAATACGCCCGCCGTCATAAACGCAGTCCGCGAGCTGCGAAACCATGTGCTCAGTCACCTCGACCTGAGAATCTGTCAGCCTCACCAGGAGGGGCATCAACATGGGTAATCGGCCGTGCTGCGCAATTGCGGATAGGCGGCGCCGAAGCGCTGCGGGTACCAGAGATGGACGCGCGCCTGGTTTTTCAGCTCGATCTCGGCATCGAGATCGCCGAACAGCGCCGCGGCGCGGCGGATCGCTGCGTCCTCCGCCTCGTAGGACAGGTCGGCGTCGTCGAAATAGAAGATGTCGTAATCCTTGACCAGGGCGCCCGGCGGCAAGCCGCCAAGGCGATTCCACACTGCCTGATAGACGCAGCCGGCGACCAGATAGGCTTGGCCGAGGCCGAGTTCCGGCAGGCGACGCAGGATCGCGGCATTGACCGGATCATCCTGTGCCCATTCGACCATATCCTGCTGCCGCGTCACCGCTTCCCCCGCACCGGCCTCTCGGTTATGGTCCGGCCCTATTCCTGTTTCCACAACGGTGTCGGCAATGATGCGGAAATGTCTACAGCTTCTGGCGCTGATCGCGGCGCTGTTCCTGACCGGCCAGACGGCGCGGGCGGCAGATCTGGAAAATACGCTTTATCTCGACCTGCCGGCCGGGCGCGTCGTGATCCAGATGCGCCCCGATTTGGCGCCCAATCATGTCAAGCGGATCAAGGAGCTGGTCCGCCGCGGCTTCTATGACGGGCTGGTCTTTCATCGCGTGATCGATGGCTTCATGGCGCAGGGCGGCGATCCGACCGGCACCGGCGCCGGCGGCACCGGCCAGCACCTCAAGGCGGAATTCTCGGCCGAGCACCATGTCCGCGGCGTCGTCTCGATGGCCCGCGCCGGCTCGCCCGATTCGGCCGACTGCCAGTTCTTCATCATGCTGGGCGAGAATTCGAGCCTCGACGGCAAATACACCATCTGGGGCCAGGTCGTGTCCGGCATGGAATATGTCGACGCCATCAAGAAAGGCGATCCGGGCGATAACGGCAAGGTGGCCGATCCGACCCATATCGTCCGCATGCAAATTGCGGCCGATGTCGACAAGAAATAACGCTGTGAAGGGAGATGCGGCATGACAGCCGATCTGGAAAATACCCTCTATCTGGACATCCCTGCCGGCCGGGTCGTGATCGAGATGCTGCCCGATCTGGCGCCCAACCATGTCGCCCGCATCAAGGAGCTGGTGCGCGAAGGCTTCTATGACGGCATCGCCTTTCACCGCGTGATCGACGGCTTCATGGTCCAGACCGGCTGCCCGAACGGCGACGGCACGGGCGGTTCGGGCAAGCGGCTCAAGTCGGAGTTTTCGGGCGAGCGCCATGTCCGCGGCATCTGCTCCATGGCGCGGACCAGCGATCCGAACTCGGCCGACAGCCAGTTCTTCATCATGCTCGGCACCACGCCCAGCCTCGACCGGCAATACTCGGTCTGGGGCCGCACCGTGTCGGGCATGGAGCATATCGATGCGATCAAGAAGGGCGATGCCCGCCGCAACGGCACCGTCGCCGACCCCGACCATATCGTGAAGATGCAGGTCGCGGCCGATGCGGGGGACGCTCAGTCCTGAGCACCGGCGCAGAGGTTTCCGCCGATCCGGCGTCCGGCCGCAAGCCGGGCGCCGCGGCTGCGCTGGCTGTCTATCTGCAGCCGCGCATCCTGATCGTGCTGCTGATGGGGTTTTCCAGCGGGCTGCCTTTCCTGCTGTCGGGCGGCACGCTCAAGATCTGGCTGACCGAGGCGCATCTCAGCTTCACCGATATCGGGTTGTTCAGCCTGGTCGGCCTGTCCTACGCGTTCAAATTCCTCTGGGCGCCGCTGATCGACCGGTTGCCGATCCCGCTGCTGGGCCGGCTGCTCGGCCGGCGCCGCGCCTGGCTGGCGCTGATCCAGCTCGGGCTGATCGGCGCACTGCTTGGGCTCGGCGCCAGCGATCCGGCCGTCGATCTGCACCGCACTGCCTTCTGGGCCGTGATCGTGGCCTTCCTGTCGGCCAGCCAGGATATCGTCATCGACGCCTATCGCATCGAACTGCTGCACGCGGCCGAACAGGGCGCCGGCGCCGCGGTGACCCAGATCGGCTATCGCTTCGGCCTGATCGCGGCCGGCGCCGGCGCGCTGTATCTGGCTGCGCGCTTCGGCTGGCAGGCAAGCTTCGCCGTGATGGCCGCGCTGGTGCCGCTGGGCGGGCTCGCCGCCTTGTTCAGCCCCGGAACCGGCCTCGGCGCCACGGCCGGCCGGCAATTGGCTGGCCGACACGCTGGTCGCGCCTTTCGCCGATTTCATCCAGCGCCACCGGAATTGGCTGCTGCTGCTGCTCTTCGTCCCACTCTACCGTTTCGGCGACGCCGTCGCGGGCGAGATGGCGCCCAGCTTCTATATCTGGCTCGGCTTCACCAAGGTCGAATATGCCAGCGTCAGCAAGCTGTTCGGCATCATCGCCTCGCTGACCGGCGTGTCGGTCGGCGGCATCCTGGTCTATCGCCTGGGCGTGATGCGCGCCTTGCTATTGGGTGGCGTGCTGCAGATCCTGGCCAATCTGACCTATGTCCTGCAGCTTTGGGCCGGCCACGACATCGCCGTGCTGTTCGTCACGATCGGCATCGAGCAGCTGACGGCGGGGCTGTGCGGCGCTGCTTTCGTTGCGTTCCTGTCGGGGCTATGCAGCCCAGCCTATACCGCAACGCAATATGCGCTCTTGTCAGCGCTGTTCAGCTTCGCCTATCGCTTTCTGGGTTCGACCGGCGGATATATCGTCGATCTGTTCGGTTGGGCGCCGTTTTTCGTGCTGTCGGCCGTGTTGGTGCTGCCTTCGCTCGTCCTGCTGCTCCGGCTGATGCGTCGGCCGGACGGTCCCGAGGCGGCGGTTTCCTAGGTCGACGCGCTCTCGTTAGCGAGGACATCATGAATATCGACAAGATTCCGATCGGCGAGAACCCGCCGCATGACGTGAACGTCATCATCGAGATCCCGCAGGGCGGCGCACCCGTCAAATACGAGATGGACAAGGAATCCGGCGCGCTCTACGTCGACCGCTTCCTGCACACCTCGATGATCTATCCGGCCAATTACGGCTTCATCCCGCACACGCTGAGCGAGGATGGCGATCCGACCGACTGCATGGTCGTGATCCCGACCGTGGTCGTGCCCGGCGTGGTCGTGCGGTCGCGCCCGATCGGCGCGTTGCTCATGGAAGACGAAAGCGGCATCGACGAGAAGATCCTGGCGGTGCCGGTCGACAAGCTGCACCCCTTCTACGCCTCGGTCACCTCGTTCCGCGACTGCCGCCGATCCTGGACCAACCAGATCGAGCATTTCTTTGCCCATTACAAGGATCTGGAAAAGGGCAAATGGGTTCGGGTCAAGCGCTGGGCCGAGCCGGCCGAGGCGCATGAGCTGATCCGCGCCGCGATCGACCGGGCAGCGAAGAAGGTCAAGTAGACGCGGGGATCTTCGATACGGCGGCGATTTCCGATGGAGGGTGCTTCATGAAGGTCAGAGCCGCCGTTCTCCGCGAGATGGGCCTGCCGGCGCCCTATGCCGAAAGCCGGCCGCTCTCGATCGAAGAGCTCGACCTCGCGGCACCCGGTCCGGGCGAGGTCCTGGTGCGGGTCAAGGCGGCCGGGCTGTGCCACTCCGATCTGTCCGTGATCGCCGGGGTCCGGCCGCGCCCGACGCCGATGGCGCTGGGTCACGAGGCGGCCGGGATCGTCGAGGAGTGCGGCGCCGGCGTGGATGATCTGGCGCCGGGCGATCATGTCGTGATGGTCTTCGTGCCGAGCTGCGGCCATTGCCTGCCCTGCGCCGAGGGACGGCCTGCCCTGTGCGAACCCGGCGCCGCGGCGAACGGCGCGGGGACCCTGCTGTCCGGCGCGCGGCGCCTCGGCCAGGCCGGCGGCGGAACGGTGCATCATCATTTGGGCGTCTCGGCCTTTGCCGAGTACGCAGTCGTCTCGCGCCGGTCCCTGGTCAAGATCGACCAATCGCTGCCGCTCGACGAGGCGGCTTTGTTCGGCTGTGCCGTGCTGACCGGCGTCGGCGCCGTCGTGAACACCGCCAAGGTGCAGGCCGGGGCCACGGTCGCCGTGGTCGGGCTCGGGCGGCGTCGGCCTCAACGCGCTGCTCGGCGCGGCGCTGGTCGGGGCCCGGCGCATCGTCGCGGTCGATGTGCTCGACGACAAGCTCGAACTCGCTCGCCAGCTCGGGGCGACCGATAGCTTCAACGCAACGGACCCGGACTGCGCGGCCGCGGTGCGCGCCGCAACCGGCGGCGGCGTCGATTACGCGTTCGAAATGGCCGGGTCGGTCAAGGCGATGGATCTGGCCTACCGCATCACACGGCGCGGCGGCGAAACGGTCAGCGCCGGGCTCAGCCCGCCCGACCACCACTTCGCACTCCAGCATGTCAGCCTAGTCGCCGAAGAGCGCACCGTGAAAGGCAGCTATATCGGCAGCTGTGTGCCCCAGCGCGACATGCCGCGCTACATCGCGCTCTAACCAGCAGGGCAAGCTGCCGGTCGACCGGCTGATGAGCGAGCGCGTCGGGTTGGACGATCTCAATGCAGCCTTCGACCGGCTGGCATCGGGCCATACCGTGCGGCAGGTGCTCATTCCCTGATCGGGGCGCGGGGACGGGACCGGCGAACGCCAACAAACCCTCGCCCGCTTGGCGGGAGAGGGTGCTGAGCGTGAGCGAAGCGGGGTGAGGGTCAGCGCGCCGGACGCACCGAAAGCAACCTCTGCTGGCGCAGTCACCCTCACCCGGCTCGTTCCACTCGCCACTCTCTCCCGCCAAGCGGGCGAGGGTTTGCTGGCTGCCAGCCTATCCTAGCGCCTATAGGTGTCCCGCCCGCCATGCCGCCGCAGGCGGCAGTAACCGGCACCACTGATGCCGGCGTTGCCGGCAACGCGGGCGGGACGCCGCGCCACTGAAGATCATCGAGATCCAGGCGGATATCTTCACACGCAGCGTGCCCGTGTGATCAATACGCGGTTGCACCCTCGGCGCCCTCGTGGTCCAACGGAGTCCTGCTCCGCGCCCTCCGGCCTATCGACGACCGATGCGGCGTTTCAAGAACAAGAAGAAATCACTCCGCGACCAAGGAGGAAGATGTGGATTTCCTGATCGTTCTTCTCGCGCTCGGCTTCCTGATCTTCGTCGCCTATCGCGGGTTCAGCGTGATCATTTTCGCGCCGGTCGCCGCCCTCCTTGCGGTGCTGCTGACCGATCCGGCCGGGGTGCTGCCGGTCTATAGCGGCCTGTTCATGGACAAGATGGTCGTGTTCGTGAAGCTGTATTTCCCGGTCTTCCTGCTCGGCGCGATCTTCGGCAAGGTCATCGAGCTATCGGGCTTCTCGCGCGCTTTGGTGGCCGCGGTGTTCCGCCTGCTGAAGCCGACCCAGGCCGTGCTGTCGATCGTCCTGGTGTGCAATATCCTGACCTATTTCGGCGTCTCGCTGTTCGTTGTCGTCTTCGTCGTCTACCCCTTCGCGGCCGGAGGCGTTCCGACACGGCAACATGCCCCAAGCGGCTGATCCCGGGGACGATCGCGCTGGGGGCCTTCAGCTTCACCATGGATTCGCTGCCCGGCACGACGCAGATCCAGAACCTGATCCCGACGACGTTCTTCCACACCAACGGCTATGCGGCGCCCTGGCTCGGGCTGATCGGTGCCGCCTTCATCTTCGTCAGCGGCGTGAGCTATCTCACCTGGCGGGTCCGGCAAGCGGCCGCAGCCGGCGAGGGCTATGGCGAGGGGCACAGCAACGAGCCCGAACGGACGGGCGACGAGGGAAGGCTGGCCAATCCCGTCGTCGCGATCCTGCCGCTCGTGATCGTCGGCGTGATGAACTGGGTCTTCACCTTCTATATGCCGGCTCTCTATGGCGACAAGAACGAGACCGTGCTGGCCGGGCTCGACCACCCGATCGTGACGACGATCTCCTCGGTCTCGGCGATCTGGGGCGCTCGAATTGGCACTGCTGATCGGCATCCTGAGTGTCGTGGTTTTGGCCTTTCGCCCGGTCGCGGCACATTTCGCCGAGGGTACCAAGGCAAGCCGTTGGCGGCGCCCTGCTGGCCGCGATGAATACCGCTTCGGAATACGGCTTCGGCTCGGTGATCGCGGCGCTGCCGGGTTTCCTGCTGCTCAAGCAGAGCCTCGCGGCGATCCCGAACCCGCTGATCAACGAGGCGATCAGCGTTACCTCTCTGGCCGGTATTACGGGGTCGGCTTCGGGCGGGCTGAGCATCGCGCTCGCCGCCCTGTCCCAGCAATTCATCGATGCCGCCAATGCCGCGCATATCCCGCTGGAGGTGCTGCACCGCGTCGCCTCCATGGCCAGCGGCGGCAATGGATACGCTGCCGCATAATGGTGCGGTCATCACGCTGCTCGCCGTGACCGGGCTGACGCACCGGCAATCCTACAAGGATATCTTCGTCATCACCTGCTTGAAGACGGCGGCCGTCTTCGTCGTGATCGGCGTCTATTACCTGACCGGGATCGTCTGACGCCCGCCGTCAGATCGTCTTGCCTTCGAAGCGGCAGATATCGTTGACGACGCAGACCGGGCAATCCGGCTTGCGCGCCTTGCACACGTAGCGGCCGTGCAGGATCAGCCAATGGTGGCAGCCGATCCGGTAGGCCGGCGGGATGATCTTTTCCAGCCCGTCTTCGACTTGCCGCGGCGTCTTGCCGGGGGCCGAGGCCGGTGCGGTTGGCGACGCGGAAGATATGCGTGTCGACGGCGATGGTTGGCTCGCCGAAGGCAGTGTTCAGCACGACATTGGCGGTCTTGCGCCCGACGCCGGGCAGCGCCTCCAGCGCCTCGCGATCATGCGGCACCTCGCCGCCATGGCGCTCGACCAGGATCCTGCGACAGGGCGGCCACATTCCGGGCCTTGCCGTTGAACAGCCCGATCGTCTTGATGTGCTCGCGGATGCCGTTCTCGCCGAGTGCGGCCATGGCCGCCGGCGTGTCGGCCAAGGCGAAGAGCTTCTTCGTCGCCTTGTTGACCCCGACATCGGTCGCCTGCGCGCTCAGCACGACCGCGACCAGAAGCGTAAAGGGATTGCTGTATTCCAGCTCGGTCTTGGGCTCGGGCAGGCGCTCCGCCAGCCGGGCGAAGAACAGCTCGATCTCGGCCTTGGTCAAGGGGCGCGGCTTTTTCATGCTCCGGTTCTAGCGGCGGTCACCGTCCGCTTCAAGCGATCGCTCGGGACAACCGTGCGTGGGTGCGGCGCGGAGGAGGCTTGCGCTCCTTTGCTGCACTGCACAATGAAGCCGAAGCGAGAGATGCAATGCGGCTGCTACGACGATTCATCGACCATGTCCGACATGTCCGGACGCGACCGAAAGGCTTGGCGCTGGCGCTCCAGGGCGGCGGCGCGCTCGGCGCCTTCACCTGGGGCGTGCTCGACCGGTTGCTCGAGACACCCGGCTTCACCTTTTCGGGCGTCAGCGGCACCAGTGCCGGGGCGGTCAACGCCGTCGTGCTCGCGGCGGCGTGGGCGCAGGGCGGCGCGCCGGCGGCGCGTGCAGCACTCGACCGGGTCTGGCGGCGGGTCAGCGAATCGGCACGGCTCACGCCCTTCGGCACCCAGCCCTTCCTGCCGCTGCCCGGCCTCGGCCAGGCGGCCGGCGCGCTGGCGCTCGACATCACGACGCGTGTGGTCTCGCCCTATCAGTTCAATCCGCTGGCGCTCCATCCGCTGCGCGAGATCCTGGCGTCGGAAATCGACTTCGCTGTGCTCAGATCGCCCCGCTGCCCGCCGGTGCTGGTCGCGGCGACGCGGATCGACGACGGCACCGCCCGGATCTTCGGCAATGCCGAGATCGGTCTTGAGGCCGTGATCGCGTCGACCGCACTGCCGCTGCTGCATCACGCGGTCGAAATCGACGGTGTCGCCTATTGGGATGGCGGCTATGTCGCGAACCCGCCGCTGCGCGCGCTGGTCGCGGCGTCCCGGCCGCGTGAGCTGCTTGTCGTTCAGCTGAATCCGCTGCGCGACGACCGTTTGCCGCGCCAGGCGCCGGAGATCATCGCGCGGCTGAACCAGATCGTCTTCAATCACCCGCTGCTCGAAGAGCTCGACGTCCTGGCCGAGACGCGGCCGGACCTGCGGCTCCCGATCGGCTCGGGCGGCGGCATCAAGCAGATCAAGGCCAAGACGGTCGATTTTGGCGCCACGGACAAGCCGCTGGAGACCAGCGAGCTGGATGAATCCGGGCTGACGCAATTCCCGTTCATCATGGGCGGCATCGTCCCGGTCGTGAACATCGAAGGCGTCGAGGCCGGCAAGCTCAAGCTGACCGGTGCGGTGCTGGCCGACATCTATCTCGGCAAGATCACCAACTGGAACGACAAGGCGATCGCCGAGCTGAACAAGGACGTCAAGCTGCCGGACGTGGCGATCGCGCCGGTCTATCGCTCTGACGGTTCGGGCACGACCTACAACTTCACCTACTACCTGGCGCAGATCTCGCCGGACTGGAAGGACAAGGTCGGCGTCAACACCTCGGTCCAGTTCCCGGTCGGCATCGGCGGGAAGGGCAATGAGGGCGTCGCCGCTTTCACCGGCCGCACCGCCGGCTCGATCGGCTATGTCGAATACGCCTATGCCAAGCAGAACAAGCTCTCCTACACGCTGATGGCCAACAAGGACGGCGTCTTCGTCGAGCCTTCGGCCAAGACCTTCCAGGCCGCTGCGGCGAATGCCGATTGGGCGCATGCTCCCGGCTTCGTGCTGATCCTGGCGAACCAGCCCGGCAAGGACTCCTGGCCGATGACCGCGTCGACCTGGGCGCTGGTCTACAAGAACCAGGACAAGGCCGAGACCGGCAAGGACGTGCTGAAGTTCTTCGACGCCGCCTTCAAGGGCGGTCAGGAAGCGGCTGCCGCGCTCGACTACGTGCCGATGCCGGACAATGTCGTGAAGCTGATCGAAGACAGCTGGACCAAGGAAATCAAGGCCGACGGCAAGCCGCTCTGGTAGCCCCGGACCCAGGTCCCGATGCAGGGGCGTTGCGCATCGGCGCAACGCCCCTGCAGCCCTGTCACGCGATGAAGCGGGAACGCTACTTTGGCAGAACTCTCAGCCGACCAGACCGCACCGCTGCGCAGCCGCCAGCAATATCTCGATCCGGTGTTCAAATACGGCACGATGTTCTTCAGCATCGTGGTTCTCGCGATTCTGGGCGGCATCATTCTGTATCTGGCACAGGGCTCCGCTCTGGCGTTCGAGACGTTCGGCTTCGGCTTCCTGTTCAGCGACGCCTGGAACCCGGCGACCGGGAAATTCGGCGCGCTGGCGCCGCTCTACGGCACGGTCATCACTTCGGTCATCGCCATGGTGGTCGGTGTGCCGCTGAGCTTCGGCGTCGCCATCTTCATCACCGAACTCTGCCCGGGCTGGGCCAAGCGGCCGCTCTCGACCGCGATCGAGCTGCTCGCCGGCATCCCCAGCATCATCTACGGCATGTGGGGCCTGTTCACGCTGGTGCCCGTGCTGCAGGAAGGACGTCCAGCCGTTCCTGATCAAATATCTGGGCCATGCGCCCCTGATCGGCAGCCTGTTCTCCGGCCCGCCGCTCGGCGTCGGCGTGCTGACCGCCGGGTTGATCCTCGCCGTTATGGTGCTGCCCTTCATCTCCTCGATCATGCGCGACGTGTTCGAAACAGTGCCGGCGATGCTGAAGGAATCGGCCTACGGCCTCGGCTGCACGACCTGGGAAGTGATGTGGAACGTCGTGTTGCCCTATACCAAGGTCGGCGTGATCGGCGGCGTCATGCTCGGGCTCGGCCGCGCGATGGGCGAGACCATGGCCGTCACCTACGTCATCGGCAATTCCGCGCGCATCTCCGCCTCGCTGCTGGCGCCCGGCAAGAGCATCGCCTCGACCCTGGCCAACGAGTTCAACAACACCAGCGACGATCTCTACCTTTCCTCGATGATAGCCCTCGGTCTCGTGCTCTTCCTCCTCACCTTCCTGGTGCTCGCCGCGGCCAAGCTAATGCTGATCCGGCTGCAGCGCCGGGCGGGA
This sequence comes from Aliidongia sp., assembly GCA_037200015.1. Lineage (GTDB taxonomy): Bacteria > Pseudomonadota > Alphaproteobacteria > ATCC43930 > CGMCC-115725 > JAXDMU01. The sequence goes on from JBBCHB010000044.1 coordinate 13,655, forward strand.
GCGTGACGCCATGACGACCGCGATCAAACCCTTCGATGTCACGCGCTACCGCTATCGCCGCGGCCGCAATCGCCTGGTGCTCGCCTTGGCGACGGCAGCGACCGGGTTCGGCCTGCTGGTGCTTGCGGCCATCCTGTTCAAGCTGATCTGGGCCGGCGCTGCGGCCTGGGGTCCATCGCTGTTCACCATGATCACGCCGCGCCCGACCGGGAAGGCGGCCTCGCCAACGCCATTGTCGGTTCGATCGCCATGACCGTGGCCGGGACCGCGATCGGCACGCCGGTCGGCATCCTGGCCGGGACCTATCTGGCGGAGTACAGCCGGGGCAGCCGGTTCTCGCAATTCGTCCAGTTCATCAACGACATCCTGCTCTCGGCGCCATCGATCATCATCGGCCTGTTCATCTTCGAGATCATGGTCGTGCCGATGCATCACAGCTCCGGCTGGGCCGGCAGCGTGGCGCTGTCGATCCTGGTCGTACCGATCGTGGTGCGCACCACGGTCGACATGTTGGCGCTGGTGCCGAACGGGCTGCGCGAGGCGGCGGCGGCGCTCGGCGCCCCGAAATGGAAAGTCATCACCATGGTGTGCTATCGCGCCGCCATGCAGGGCATGCTGACCGGCGTTATGCTCGCGGTGGCCCGGATCAGCGGCGAAACCGCGCCGCTGCTGTTCACGGCCTTGGGCAATAACGGCTGGAGTCTCGACATGAACGCCCCGATGGCGAGCCTGCCCCTGGTGATCAACCAGTTCGTCAACGATCCGTCGGAGATCTGGAACCGCCTCGCCTGGGGCGGCGCCCTGCTCATCACGGTCGCCATCCTGGTGCTGAATATCGTGGCCCGCTCCCTCTCCAATCTTGGCAGCATGAAGCAATGACCCAGTATTCCGCGCCGATGCGGCCCACGGAGACCATCATGCCGGAGACCAATGGCGGTCCGGTTGCCGACGCAGCCGGCGTGCCGGAAGTGCTCTCGGACAAGATTGCGATCAGGAATTTGCGCTTCTTCTACAAGAAATACGAAGCGCTGAAGAACATCAACATGACGCTCTACGACAAGCGCGTCACCGCCTTCATCGGCCCGTCGGGCTGCGGCAAGTCCACGCTGCTGCGCTGCCTGAACCGGATGTACGACCTCTATCCGGAACAGCATGCCGAGGGCGAGATCATCGTCGACGGCCGCAACATCCTCGAGCCCAAGATCGACCTCAACCTGCTGCGCGCCAAGATCGGCATGGTGTTCCAGAAGCCGACGCCGTTCCCGATGTCGATCTTCGACAACATAGCCTTTGGCATCCGGCTCTATGAAAAGCTGCCGCATAGCGAGCTGATGGACCGGGTCGAATCGGCGCTGCGCCGGGCGGCGCTCTGGACCGAGGTCAAGGACAAGCTGAAGCAGAGCGGTCTCGGCCTTTCGGGCGGCCAGCAGCAGCGCCTGTGCATCGCGCGCGCCATCGCGGTCAAGCCGGAGATCTTGCTGCTCGACGAGCCCTGCTCGGCGCTCGATCCGATCTCGACCCAGAAGGTCGAGGAGCTGATTTCCGAACTCAAATCCGACTACTGCATCATCATCGTCACCCACAGCATGCAGCAGGCGGCGCGCAGCTCCGACTACACCGCCTTCATGTATCTGGCGAGCTGATCGAGTTCAGCGATACGGAAACCGTCTTCACCAATCCGGCGAATAAACGGACCGAGGATTACATCACCGGCCGGTTCGGCTGAGCAGAGGCAGGGACAGAAGATGCCCTCGGACCATATTCATCAAGAGCTACGACGAAGAGCTCACCAAGCTGCAGAACACGCTGATCGCCATGGGCGGCCTGGCCGAGGCGCAACTCGCCTCCGCATCCAGGCGGTGGTCAAGCGCGACAGCGAACTGGCCGCCGAAGTCGTCGAGGGCGATGCCCAGGTCGATGCGCTCGAAAAGGAAGTCGAGGCGCTGGTCGTCCGGCTGCTGGCGCTGCGCCAGCCCATGGCCCGCGATCTGCGCGAGATCATCTCGGCACTCAAGATCGGCACCCGATCTCGAGCGGATCTGCGACTATGCCGCCAATGTCGCCAAGCGCTCGATCGCGCTCAACCAGGCGCCCGTGGTCAAGCCGGCCTTCGCCCTGCCGCGCATGGGCAAGCTGGCGCAGCTGCAGATCAAGAACGTGCTCGACGCCTATGTCCATCGCGACGGCGCCAAGGCGATGCAGGTCTGGCTCGGCGACGAGGAGCTGGACGAGCTCTATACCAGCCTGTTCCGCGAACTCCTGACCTATATGATGGAAGATCCGCGCAGCATCACGGCCGGCACGCATCTGCTGTTCATGGCCAAGAATATCGAGCGCATCGGCGACCACGCCACCAATATCGCCGAGACCATCTATTTCCTTATCTACGGGACGCCGCTCAAGGAGACCCGCCCCAAGCGCGACCGATCGAGTTCCTCGGTCGTGCTGCCGGGTCCGAACGGCATTGTCAGCAATGAAAGCGAGCCGTCTGCACCATGAAGCCGCTGGTTATGATCGTCGAAGACGAGGCGCCGCTCGTCACCCTGCTGAAGTACAACCTGGAAAAGGAAGGCTTCGGCGTCTGCGAGGCGAGCGACGGCGAAGAGGCGCTGGTCCAGATCGCCGAGCGCAAGCCGGATGTCGTGCTGCTCGACTGGATGCTGCCGCTTGTTTCCGGCATCGAGGTCTGCCGCCAGATCCGCCGCTCGCCGCAATCGCGCGCGCTGCCGATCATCATGCTGACCGCGCGCGGCGAGGAAGGCGACAAGATCCGCGGCCTCAACAGCGGCGCCGACGACTACATCACCAAGCCGTTCAGCCCGAGCGAGCTGGTCGCCCGCGTGCGCGCCGTGATCCGCCGTGCCAAGCCGGACGCCTCGGATGAAAGCCTGACCTTCGCCGATGTCGCGATGGATCTGGCCGCGCATCGCGTGGTGCGCAGCGGCCGGCCCGATCCATCTGGGACCGACCGAGTTCCGCCTGCTGCGCTTCCTGCTCGAGCATCCGGGCCGGGTGTTCTCGCGCGAGCGCCTGCTCGACGCCGTCTGGGGCCACGACGTCTATGTCGAGCCACGCACGGTCGACGTTCATATCCGCCGGCTGCGCAAGGCGCTGAACGGCCCGGACGATCTGGACATCATCCGCACGGTCCGCTCGGCCGGCTACGCGCTGGACGAAGCGCGGGATTAGAGCGGGCTGAGTCTAAGTCGGAGCGGGTGAGAACACGCTCTCGCTTCGAGCATACGGAAATATTGCCCAAGATCTCAACGGTCTTGAGCGGGGCAGGCGTCCTCGCCCGCCAGCCGGTGACCAGCCGGCATAGCCTGTCGTGCGAGGGGGATTGCCAGCTTACGCTCATAGCCGCCAAGCTTGCTCGGACGCTGCCAATTTTCGGATTACTGCAAATCTTCACCGTCATGGCCGGGCTTGTCCCGGCCATCCACATCGGGCCGACGCCCGAGAGTTGGGACGGCTTCAGACGATCTCGCCTGACACATCATCCTAGTCGGGATTTCCAGCGACGATCAGGTTGACCTTCCAGGCACGCGGCCAGTGTTTGATAGTCTTCTCGCGCTGGATCGCCCTGATTATGTCATCGTGAAATTCAAAATAGACGCGGCGCTTAAGCCGCAATCCTTCGTGAAGCCATCGACGACGCCCTCTCGGTGCTCCCAAACACGTTTGACGAGGCCACTGGTCACGCCGGTGTAGAGAATGCCGTTCGGCCGATTGGTCATGACGGAGACCTATCCACCCTTCATCTCGCTTACACCGCCGGCTCTCAGGCGTCGGTCCGACGTGGATGGCCGGGACAAGCCCGGCCATGACGGCGAAGGGTTTGTATCGACTGCTAAATTGGCAATGAGCGTGGCCAGGTTAGCGCCGTTGGGCTTACGTCGGCAAAGCTGGCCGGGACGCCCGCCCCACTCGATGTCTCCGCTACGACCCTGCGCTGGCCGAACGGGTCGGGCCGAAGGGGGTGCAGGCGTTCTCGGGTGCCTGGAGCCGGTCGCGGTCGCGCGTCGCGGCGTGCAGCCACCTTCATCTGGCCGTCTTCCGGATAGAGAAAGACGTCGAGCACGCAGGTCGAGCCGCGATATTGCCAGATCTCGGCGGCGGGTCGTTCCGGGTGAAGTCCCGGCTCGCCCAGCCGAGCGACCAGCGCTTCGGTCGACATGGCCCTGAGGCTGGCGAGCTGAGCCACTTCCAGCACCGGATGGCTCTGTGCCGGCGCGACGGCCGCAACGGGCGGTATCGCCGCCGGCGGTTTGGAACCGGCGCCCGGTCCCGAACAGGCGGCCAGCAGCAGCGGCAAGAGCCCGGCCAGCAGGCCGAGCCGGACAAGCGACCGCCCCTGGCCGAACCGAAAGAGCTTCGCAATACGGCGCTGCATCGGCAGCGTGAATGAACGAACCGACATTGCGCGCGGCAATATCCAACATGGCGCGCTTTCCCCTCTAAACGCGCAACAATATTGCGCAGTTTCCGCACTGCAACGCAACCCCGATTGTGGCAAAAGAGGGGCATTGCAGTGCGGAATAACGCAGCAACGTTTAATCGCACGAATTCCAATCAGCCGAAGCGCGAAGGCACGACCTCTGCGACCGGCTCGGCCGTCGCCTCGATGTCGCCGGCAAGCCGGCCGCCGCGCTCGACCTCGATCTGGCCATAGCGAATCGTGCCGGTGACGACGCCCGTCGCCCGGATGAACAGCCGCTTGCGCACGGTCAGCGTGCCTTCGAAGCGGCCATGGATCTCGGCCGTCTCGATCGCCGCCGAGCCCTTGAACAGCCCGGGACCCCGCAATCTCGACATCGCGGCAATCGGACAGATTGGCCTCGACGCTGCCTTCGATCAGCAGCCGGTCGCAATGGGTGATCTCGCCCTTGAGCGAAATCTCGCGGCCGACGATGAGCTGGCGCACCTCCGCCTCCTGGCGGGCGGCGCGGACCGGCGGTTCCGGATCGGGCTCGATGACGCGCGGCGCTTCGGCCGGCCGGTCGGAGGGACGGGCGCGGCAGCTCCGGTACTTTGGCCGCTTCGCCCGGCCGGCCGAAATCGCCGAAGCGGGCCGGTTCGGCCGGGCGCGACGGCTCGGCGGCTCGGCCGGGCTCCGTCGGGCGTTCGCCAGGGCGGGCAAACTCGGTCGGCGAGGGGCGCGGCGGCATGGTGGGGACGCGGTTGGGCGCAGTCGGCGGCGTGGCCGGTCCGGTCATGCCCGGGCGGGGCGTCGGCTTGGCGAGAGGCGCGACGAGCGTCTCCGGTGTCGGCTCATTCTCGGTCATCGATTCCTCACCCTCGGGCTTCTTGCGCCGAAACATTATGGATCCCCTGCATGTCGATCTGATGTGAAGATGCTTGGCGGCACGGCCGGCCCGCTCGCACTGCGACCATCAGGCCCGTGCCGGTACGGCGAAGCTTTGTCGGAAGCGCTCGATCAGGTGGACGGTCGCGGCCGTGCCGACCATCGGCGCCACGAGATTGACTACGGGCACCAGCGAGAGCGCGGCCACCGTTGCGCCGGCCAGGATGAAGTCCATTCGGTGGTCGCGCCATACCACATTTGCCGCACCCGTGCCGAAGCGCCGGAACGCCACGGTCTCGAAATATTGCCGGCCGACCAGATAGCCGTTGATCAGGCCGAAGACGACGATGTTGAGCCCCGGAATCCAGGCTGCCCACCAATAAACGAAGGCCAGCGCCACCAGATTGACCACGATGCCGACCAGCATCAGGCGCAGCCCGCTCAGCAGCGCGGTCAGCACCGGCGTGCCGGGCGCCGGCGGCAGATAAGGATAATAGCGCCGCTCGACCGCCAGGATGATTGCGTCCGAGAACAGTCCCAAGACGAGGAAGACGACACTCGGAAATAGAATATAGCTCAGCACCGGCACGGCGAAGGCACCGAATACGCCGACGACCCACTGGGCCCAGGCGATGCCGGCGAGGCCGCGCGACACGGCCCAGCCGATGCCGATCCACAACAGCACCAACGCAGCCAAGGACCATAGGATCGACAGAAAGAGCGGTCGCCGCATCTCCGGTTCCGGGAGTTGTCGGATGGCGAGCGCAAGAGCAGTGAACATGATGCGGATGAAACCGGTCCGTTGGGCCCGCGGCACGGGATGGGACCCCTGCGCCGGCCAAGGTTGCCAGCGGGCTTGAAGTCCATATACTGCGCCGCAAAATCGGCCGCTTCAACAATTCGATCGGAAATAATCCATGGCGACAGCTTCGCTGGACGTCGTCGGTATCGGCAATGCCATCGTGGACATCATTGCGCATGCGGATGATGGCTTTTTGGCGGCAGCCTCCATGACCAAGGGCAGCATGACGCTGATCGACGAAGCGCGTGCCGACGCGATCTATGCCAGCATGGGACCGGGGATCGAGATGTCCGGCGGCTCGGCCGGGAACACCATTGCCGGCATCGCGTCGCTGGGCGGCCGTGCCGGCTATATCGGCAAGGTCCGCGACGATCTGCTGGGCACGGTGTTTCGGCACGACATCACCTCCGCGGGGGTGGAATTTCCGACCCCGGCGGCGACCGATGGCCCCGCCACGGCCCGCTCCATGATCCTCGTGACCCCCGATGCGCAGAGGACCATGAACACCTTCCTCGGTGCCTGTGTGAATCTTGGGCCCGAGGATATCGACCAGGATCTGATCGCCCGGGGCGCAGATCACCTATATGGAAGGCTATCTCTACGATCCGCCGCTGGCACAGGAGGCGTTCCGCCACGCTGCGCGCCTGGCGCATGCCGCCGGACGCAAAGTCAGCCTGTCGCTCTCCGACTCGTTTTGCGTGCAGCGCCATCGTGAGGCTTTTCTTAAGCTGATTGAGCACCATATCGATGTGCTGTTCGGCAACGAGGCCGAAATTACTGCGCTGTTCGAAACGCAGGATTTCGACGTCGCAATTGAACGCATGCGCGGGTTGTGCGATTTGACGGCAATTACCCGCGGTGCTGCCGGTTCGGTGATCGTGTCCAAGGACGAGATCATCGCGGTGCCAGCCGCACCAGTGTCACGGATTGTCGATACCACGGGGGCGGGCGACCTCTATGCATCGGGCTTTCTCTTCGGCCTGACCCACGGAAAGCCTCTCGCCGAATGCGGCCGGCTCGCGAGCCTGGCCGCCGCAGAAATCATCAGCCATTTCGGCGCGCGGCCGGAAACGCCGCTGTCAGATTATGTCCGCGCCGCTTGAACCAAGAGAACACCATGGAAATCCGTAATATCGCCATCATCGCCCACGTCGACCACGGCAAGACCACGCTGGTCGACGCGCTGCTGCGGCAGAGCGGCACCTTCCGCACCAACCAGCAGGTGGCGGAACGCGCGATGGATTCGAACGATCTGGAACGCGAGCGCGGCATCACCATCCTGGCGAAATGCACCTCGGTCGTCTGGAAGAATACGCGCCTCAACATCGTCGACACGCCGGGCCACGCCGATTTCGGCGGCGAGGTCGAGCGCATCCTGAGCATGGTCGACGGCGTGGTCGTGCTGGTCGATGCCGCCGAAGGGCCGATGCCGCAGACCAAATTCGTGGTCGGCAAGGCGCTCAAGCAGGGGCTGAAGCCGATCGTCGTCATCAACAAGGTCGACCGCCCGGATGCCCGCGTGCAGGAAGTGCACAATGAGTGCTTCGACCTGTTCGCCGTGCTCGACGCGACCGATGAGCAGCTGGATTTCCCGACGCTCTTCGCCTCGGGCCGCAATGGCTGGGCGAGTGAGACCATGGATGGCCCGCGCGAGGATCTGGCGCCGCTGTTCGAGCTGATCGTGCGTCACGTCCATCCGCCGGAAGGCGATGCCGAGGCACCCTTCACCATGCTGGCGACCACGCTCGAGGCCGATCCCTATCTCGGCCGCGTGCTGACCGGCCGGATCATGAGCGGGACGGCCAAGGTCAACATGCCGCTGAAGTCGCTGCACCGCGACGGCAAGGTCATCGAGCAGGGCCGACTGACCAAGCTGCTGTCCTTCCGCGGGCTGGAGCGGGTCGGTATCGAGAGCGCCGTCGCCGGCGATATCATCGCCATCGCCGGCCTGACCGAGACCACGGTCGCCGACACGATCTGCACGCCGGAAGTGACCGAAGCCTTGCACGCGACGCCGATCGACCCGCCGACCCTGGCCATGACCTTCTCGGTCAATGACAGCCCGCTGGCCGGGCGCGAAGGCACCAAGGTGACCTCGCGCATGATCGCCGAGCGCCTGTTGCGCGAGGCCGAGGGCAATATCGCCATCAAGGTCAGCGAGACGGCCGACAAGGATGCGCTGGAAGTCGCCGGCCGTGGCGAGCTGCAGCTCGGCGTGCTGATCGAGACCATGCGCCGCGAAGGCTATGAGCTGTCGATCTCGCGCCCGCGCGTGCTCTACAAGACGGAGAACGGCCAGCGGCTGGAGCCGATCGAGGAAGTCCAGATCGACGTCGACGAGGAGCATTCCGGCGTCGTGGTCGAGAAGATGAGCCTGCGCAAGGCCGAGATGACCGATATGCGGCCGTCCGGCGGCGGCAAGCTGCGCCTGACCTTCCTGGCGCCGTCGCGCGGCCTGATCGGCTATCAGGGCGAGTTCATGACCGATACGCGCGGCACCGGGCTGATGAGCCGGTTGTTCCACGGCTATGCGCCCTATAAGGGCACGCTCGAAGGCCGGCGCAACGGCGTGCTGATCTCGACCGGTGACGGCACCGCTGTCGCCTATGCGCTGTGGAACCTGGAAGATCGCGGCCCGATGTTCATCACCCCGGGCACGCCCGTCTATCAGGGCATGATCATCGGCGAGCACACGCGCGAGAACGACCTCGAGGTCAATCCGCTCAAGGGTAAGCAGCTGACCAATATCCGCACCACTTCGAAGGACGAGGCGGTGCGCCTGACCACGCCGCGGGTCATGTCGCTGGAACAGGCGATCAGCTACATCCAGGACGAGGAGCTGGTCGAGGTCACGCCGAAGAGCATCCGCTTGCGCAAGCGCCTGCTCGATCCGAACGAGCGCAAGCGCGCCAGCCGGACCCAGGAAGCAAGCTGACGTCTTTCCTCCTCCCGCTGCTTGCCGTTAGGATAGGCGGCGGGAGGACGGA
>JBBCHB010000045.1:0-127160 GCA_037200015.1 Aliidongia sp.
GTGTCCGACGCCCTGATTGCCGAGTGCCTTCAGGACATGCCGGCCCGACCGGGGCCGCTCATGGGCATAGGCCCCGGGCTGATCCCCGATGCCACGACGGAACGCCTGGGCCGTGCGCTCCTGACGGCGAGCCAGACCAGCTACATGCTCGGACCGCTCTATGCCGACTGTGTCGGGATCGCCATCGTCGCCCGACTGCTTTCGGTCGTCCCGAACGAGTGCGGCGCTACCGCCAGGTCGTGCAAGGGCGTCGTGAAGTGGCGGCTGAAGCGGGCAATCGATTACATCGAGGCCAACATCGATGAGCCGATCAGCCTGGCCGACATCGCCGCCGCGGCGGGCCTGACGCGGATGCACTTCGCAGCACAGTTCAAGGTCTCGACCGGATTGCGGCCGCACGAATATTTGCTCCGCCGGCGGATCGAGCGCGCTCAGGAAATGCTGCTTGCGGCAGAGCTGTCGGTGGTCGAGATTGCGCTCTCCGTCGGCTTCCAGACGCAATCGCACTTCACGACCACCTTCGCTCGCTTCGTCGGCCAGACCCCGCATGCGTGGCGCCTCGCGCACAGTGTGAAATGGGGCTGTCGATAAGGGCCAGGATATTTCGCTCAACAGATGACTACAGGCTTTGCCGCAGCAGGCGGTCATGGCGCATACCAATCTGAAGAAGGACGATATCGAGAAGATTCCAGCTCACGATGAACCGATCCTACGATGACAGCCAGGCGCGGCTGAGCCGCGCGGGAGGGCTAGTATGACCGAGCCGCGGGGTACGCTGGAAATCCGCCTGAAGCGGGCCTATGAGCCGGCCGCCGCCGAAGACGGCGCGCGCGTGCTGGTCGACCGGCTATGGCCGCGCGGCCTGCGCAAGGAAGATCTGGCGCTCGATGCCTGGCTCAAATACGTTGCGCCAAGCACCGAGCTGCGCCGCTGGTTCGGCCACGATCCCGCGCGCTGGGACGAGTTCCGCCAGCGCTACCGTGCCGAATTGCAGGAGCGTCCGGGCGTGCTGGACGCGCTGCGGGAGCGTGCGCGGCAGGGTCCGCTGACCCTCATCTATGCCGCGCACGACGAAGCGCATAACGAGGCTGTCGTCCTGCGCGACTTGCTCGCGGGGCCGGGGCCCCGCTGATCGAAGGACGAATCGGACCGGTGCGCTTGGGTCGAGGATCGTGTCCCGGGGCGATTCACATCTTCACGCGGTTCAGTCCTTGCGCGGACACTGTGCGCAGCTTGCCTTGTCGCTCGCGCACGCGGCCAAGAGCCGAAAAACCGAATGCCAGGACGATCGTAAGTGCGAATACTGTGAGCGCTATAATTCGGTTGTCACCGGTCATCTTCAGGCCCCTTCGCCGTTGTGGCAAAGCGATGGTGACCTGGACGGGGTCTCTCCGCAGCGTACTGGTGGGAACATCGAAGTGAACGCAGGTGAAAGCGCTATCCGATCGCCCCGACCCCTTGGCCGCTCTTGCAGATGAACGGTCGTGCCGCGGCGCCGGGATCGTCCATCAGGCGGTCTTTGTCCTCGACGTCTCGTGATGCGTGTTGCGGCAGAGGGTAGCGATAGCGGTCAACAGCCCGGCGTTGTCGATCGGCTTGAACTGGACGCCGTCGAATCCCAGCGCCAGCAGGCGCTGGTCTACGCCGCTCATGGCATCGGCGGTCAGGGCGATGACGGGAATGTCCGGCGGCCCCGCTTCAGCGGCCCGGATGCGGCCGAGCGCCTCGATGCCATCCATCTTGGGCATGTGGATGTCCATCAGGACCAGGTCGCAATGGACGGCGCGCAGTTGCGCGAGCGCCTCGGCGCCGTCTTCGGCGGTCACGACCTCGGCATGCGCGCGCTCAAGAATTGCGCCGGCGACCGCCCGGTTGATCGAATTGTCGTCGGCGACGAGGATGCGCAGGCCGGACAGGCTCGTCTCGGCCCGGATATCCTCGGTCTTTATGCGGGCGCCGGCAATGACGAGCGGGAGCGAGGCAATGAAGCGCGATCCTTGCCCGACACGGCTCTTGAGAGAGATCTCGCCCCCCATCGTCTCCGCGAGCGTCCTGCAGATGTACAGCCCGAGCCCCGTGCCGCCGAACTTCCGGGTCGTCGACACGTCCGCCTGGGTGAACAGTTGGAAAAGCTTGGCGCCCTGCTCCCGGGAGATGCCCGGACCGGTATCCGAGACCGAGATCTCGATCCGCCCCGCCACCGCGCGGATCGCCAGGCAGACCTCGCCCTGCCTCGTGAATTTCACCGCATTCCCGACGAGATTGAGGATGATCTGGCGTACCCGGGTATCGTCGCCGACGACCCAGTGCGGCGCAGCCGGGTCAAACGTGTAGGTGAACTGGATCCCCTTGGTGTTCGCCATTTCGCTCCAGAGGTCATAGACCCCCTGGCCGATCTCTCGAAGATCGAAAGGAGCCTCTTCGAGTTCCAGCTTCCCCGCCTCGATCTTGGAAATATCGAGAACGTCGTTGAGAATGGTCATCAGCCCGTCACCGGAGCGGATGAGCATCGAGATATAGTCCCGCTGCCTGGCATCCAGATCCGTCTGCTCGAGCGCGCGCGCCATGCCCAGGACACCATTCATCGGCGTGCGCAACTCGTGGCTCATGATGGCGAGGAACGACGTCTTCGCCCGGCTCGCGGCCTCTGCCGCTTCTCTCTGGCGATAGAGATCGGCCTGCGTCATGCGAAGGGCCGCCCCGGCATCGCTGTTCAGCCGCGTGCCGACGGCGACATGAGAGGCGCTCAGGACCACGCCCATTCCCACCATCAGCAGCCCGGTGCCGGAATATCCGCCGAACAACACCGGCGCGATGACCAGCGGCACAATTGCCGGTATGCCGAACGCAATTCCCGCGCCGCGCACCTTGAACGAATAGCCCTGGGCGAGGACCAGCATGCTTGTCAGGAGCAGGATGGCGACGATTCTCAACGGCTCCGAACCGCTCGCCCAGTAAATGGCGGCCATGCTCGACCAGAGCAGGGCGCTGCTCGCCATTCCGCCCAATAGGTTCAGACGCGCGCCCAGGCCCGCGCGGCAACCATCGTCTTTCTCCCGGATCGTCTGCCGGGTCCACACCTCGGACGCAATGGCGCCGACCAGCCATAGCCCGCCGGCGACCAGCCCGAAGTTGAACATGAACAATGCGACGAAGATCGCTATGGACAGCACTCGCGGCGTGGTGGAACGTCGACCGTCCCTGGCCACTCCGTCGAAATCGCCGTCAACAAACGCCTCCAGCTTCACAACGAGCCCTCGAAGTACATCCGCCACGGATACTCCGCCTAGGATGTAAACTCTTCGCAAACCTTGAGGCGTAGATCGTTGCCGAAGTGGCCGACACCGGTGGCCAATTCTCCGGCAACATGACTGGATGGCATTACGCCGCGCCTGAAAACTTGGAGCCGCGGCCGCTGCCCCCGATCAGCCGGGGGCGGAAAGCTTGTCCGCGGTCTTGGTTTCGAAATCGGCGGCATCATGTCGTTCATGCAGCTGCCCGGAGGGCTCGCCGGTAACGCGGTTGACCATGCGGCCCACGCCGAACGGCCGGGCGTTGGGCGATCGTGTCGGTCCAGCGTTGGACATTGGCGTATTGCTGGACCTGCAGGAATTCACCGGCCTCGTAGACCAGCCCCTTCGCCAGCGCGCCGTACCAGGGCCAGACCGCGATATCGGCGATCGAATAGGTGTCGCCGGCCAGGTATTCGCTTTCGGCCAGCCGGCGGTCGAGCACGTCGAGCTGGCGCTTGACCTCCATCGCGAAGCGATCGATGGCGTATTCGATCTTGACCGGGGCATAGGCATAGAAATGACCGAACCCGCCGCCGAGATAGGGCGCGCTGCCCATTTGCCAGAACAGCCAGGACAGGCATTCGGCGCGGTGCGCGGGATCGGTCGGCAGGAAGGCCCCGAATTTCTCGGCGAGATGCATCAGGATCGAGCCCGACTCGAACACACGGATCGGCGTCGGGCCGCTACGGTCCAGCAGCGCCGGAATCTTTGAGTTCGGGTTCACGGCGACGAAGCCGCTGCCGAATTGATCGCCCTCGTTGATCCGGATCAGCCAGGCGTCATATTCGGCGCCGCTATGGCCGAGGGCCAGCAGCTCCTCCAGCATGACCGTGACCTTCACGCCGTTCGGCGTGGCCAGCGAATAGAGCTGGAGCGGATGGCGGCCGACCGGCAACACCTTGCCGTGCGTCGGCCCGGCGATCGGACGGTTGATATTGGCGAACCTCCCGCCATTCTCCTTGTCCCAGGCCCAAATCTTCGGTGGCGTGTATGGCGACGAGTCGGTCATTCCTCAACTCCTTGTGTCTCGCGGTCGCGGCGGGATCCGGGTTGTCGCCGATCTGAATCGGCAGCATGTCCGTACGGGAGCCGCCAGGATGGCCCGCATGCGTGCGATTGGAAAAGGGGTCGCATCCCAGTCGGGCAGCAGACCTGCTTTCGCAGCGGGGCGCAAAATCAAATTCGAGTGTCCGAAAAGCATCGCGTCATGCCTCCACCTGCAGCGAGGCGCCGGCAGCTATGCCGGCTCCTCCCGTCTTGAAGCGCAGCCCGTCTCTCCTATGTTGAGTATATCCGTCGTCCCGGCTCCCCTGCGGGATTGCAGCGGTGCTTGTGGCTCAGACGATCCGGCGAGTTCCCGGCGCATCCTTGGAGATTCTTGCATGCTCCGGTCAGAACCTTCCGTCAGAGAACTTGGCGGCTCGACTGTCGGGGCAAAGGGCCAAGCCCCAGCCGGAACGCAATTGCAGTCACAGCCGGTGCCCGGCGCCCATCGCGCGCGGTTGGAGCGCCTGATCTGGCGGATGCCCGGGCGGCTGCGGCGCGCGACTCTCTGGCTGCTGCGCCCGTCCTCCCGCTGGGCGCGTATTCCGGCCGGCATCCTTTTGGTGCTCGGCGGCGTGTTCAGCATCCTCCCGCTGCTCGGCATCTGGATGCTGCCGCTCGGCCTCGTGCTGCTCGCGGAGGACTGGGCGTTTCTGCGCCGGCGGCGCGACGCCGGGCTCGACTGGATCGAGCGGCGCCGGCCGCACTGGTTCCACGGCAGCGCATGAGTTCCGCATCCCTGGCCGATCCGCAGCTGTGGGCGAGCTTGGCGACGCTGACCGCGCTCGAAATTGTCCTCGGGATCGACAACCTGGTTTTCATTGCCATCCTCGCGGGCCGCCTGCCGCCGGAGCGCCAGGCCCGTGCACGGCAGGTCGGCTTGGCGTTGGCGTTGCTCACCCGGCTGGCCTTGCTCGCCTCGATCGTCTGGATCATCGGGCTGACGCGGCCGCTCTTCGCCGTCGCCGGGCAACCGGTGTCCTGGCGCGACCTCATCCTGATCGGCGGCGGGCTTTTCCTGCTGTACAAGGGCACGTCCGAAATTCACGACAAGCTAGAAGGCGAGATCCGCACCGACGCCCCGGGCGCGAAGAGACCGAGCTTCGTCGGCATCGTTGTCCAGATCATGCTGCTCGACATCGTGTTCTCTCTGGACAGCGTGATCACCGCGGTCGGCATGGCCAGCGAACTCTGGGTCATGGCGGCCGCGATCATTGCCGCGGTCGTGATCATGCTTGCGGCCTCAGGGCCGCTCGCCGCTTTCGTCGACCGGCACCCGACCGTGAAGATGCTGGCGCTGAGCTTTCTTCTGCTCATCGGGATGACCCTGGTCGCCGACGGCGTCGGGTTTCATGTGCCGAAGGGCTATATCTATGCCGCGATCAGCTTCTCGGTCGTCGTCGAGATGCTGAATCAACTGGCCGCCAACCGGCGCCGGAAGCACCGCTTGCCCGACGGCTGAGCCGGCGAGTTTGATCCTGGCTGTCTTGACATACGGTTCAGGATCCGCATCGAGCCGACCCCACCTCGGCCTGTTCTAACGGCAGCGCACGAGCCAGACGCGGTAGCGCGGGCTGTCGGGCGGCATCAACTCGTCGTCCTGGCGGTCGTAGCCGGTCGGACAGATCGCCGTCGCGGCCTTGGCGAGCCGCAACTCGGCCGGCTCGTTATCGGCGAGACCGACGGTCAGGCGATGGACTTTCGGTCCCAGCTCCTCCGACCGCTCGACGGGCTGGCCTTGACAGGCTGCAAGGGCCACGCAGAGGACAGCGAGCGACAGGAAGCGAACCGAAGGGAGTGACATCATGCCCGGTCAACGACCGAACCCGCAGATTGGTTGCCGGCCCGGGAAGCGAGGCATAGGGCCTCGCGGACATCACCCTGCTGCCGCCGAGCGGATTGGTAGGAGACGTTCGTTCGGAAGGGCGCCGCGATCGGCGCTGAGGGGATTGGGTCTGGAGGGCTGCGTGGGCAGGGCTATATCCGGCCGTCGCTCTACCCCTTCATCACCCCGCCCGGGTCGTCGGCGCGAACGCCGACCGGCCTGGCGAGTGCGATGGTCATTCGTGTCCGACCGCCTGGTCGGACGAACGTTCAGTCACCCTGGACGACGGCGTTCTGCGCGGCCAGATCGGCCGAAGCAGCCTGCGGCGCCGGAGCGCGGGCGACGAAGACCTGGCCGGCAGGGAGTTCGATCTGGGCGCCCCAGACATTCTCGGTCACGCGGACCTGCTGCTGGTTCGGCACATCGAGGCGGGCGCCCCAGACGTTTTCCTGCTGCGGCGTCACGAGAATGTTCTCATGCGAGGCGGGCTGGGCGAAGGCGGCGGTGGAGACGAAAGCGGCTGCGAGAATGGCGCGTTGGGCGATCTTCAGAGCGATGGTCGACATGATGGCTTCCTCCTATTGGGTTCGGCCTGCGACAGTTCGGCGGGCTGAACAATCGATGGTCACAAAGGCCTGACCGTTGGGTCAGGCGCGGATAGTGTCAGTTCCGATCCTGGGTCGTGGGAGCCGGGGCAGCGGCCGGGGCGCTAGCGACAGAAACCTCGTCCACCGGAACTTCAAGCTGCGCGCCCCAGACATTCTTGATCACATAGGCTCGTGCGGGCTTCTGGTTCGGCAAGTCGATACGGGCACCGAGGACGTTTTCCTGCTTCGGCGTGACGGTGATGGTCTCGTGGGAAGCAGGCTGGGCGAAGGCGGCGGTGGAGACGAAAGCGGCTGCCAGGATGGCGCGCTGGGCGAATTTGAGAGCGGTGGTCGTCATGATTGTTTCCTCCTGTTGTGTTTGGCCCGGTTCGTTTGGGCTGAACAGAACATACTTGCATTCTCAATATTTTCAAATGCAAGTTTTCTATCGCAACGATCGGCCCTGACGATCGAAAACGCCGCCGACGGCACAGCCGTCGCTGTCACGCTTTCGGCTGCGTTGGCCGCTGTCGGCTGACGCTCGATATGGCGGGCTAGAGCATTTTTGATTTGGGCTGACGGGGCTACCCAAGCGAGGCGAAGTCTGGCTTTCGCCTCAGATTTCGACCGACGCTCAGGGCCATGCCGTGACCGCCGCCAGCATTGCCGGGAAAATGAAGCACCAGACCCCCACCGTGCCGTAGAGCAGGGCGGCCAGGAGACATCCGGCGGCGAAGCAAGCGACGCTGAGCGACATCCGCAGCAGGCGGGCCCGGGCGGCGGCCCGGGTTTCCGGTGGGCAGCCCAGCAGGATATCGGCGACGTCGATCATGATCTGGGTCGTCGTGCCCGTCATCAGCGTGGTCGGCGGCGCGCTGCCGAGATGGATGCGATGCACGGCATTCTGTATGGCCATGGCCGAAACCAGGACCATTCCGGTCACGAGGGCAGGCCACGCATCCCCATCGGTGAATGGGCCGAGCCGGATGGCGAGCACGGCGCCGAGAACCAGCAGGATCAGCTTGAGCACCAGCAGCGTGCGTAACGACGGCAGTTTCCACCGGTCGAGCAGCGTGCTGAGGATCCTGGTGCAAAGTACGATGACGCAGAAGACCGGCAGCGCCAGGAGCTTCGCCAGCGCGCCCGAGGTTCCCTGCACCATCGAGGCCCCGAACGTCACGAAGTTTCCGGTGACGTGAGCGGTGAACAGGCCCTGCAGCGCCAGATACCCAGCCGTATCGACAAAGCCTGCGTTGAGGCTCAGCAGCGCCGGAAGCTTGAGCTTCACGGTCGAACGCGTCCATCCGAGGCGAGGATGCGGCAGGGCTTCATGGTCTCACCATCCGAATTTGAGTTCGACGCCAACATAATCGCTATCATGGCCGCCCGCTTGATGCGTGGATCTCGGCGATATAGCCGCCCGGGAATTGCACGATCGCGGCCTGCCGCCCATCGGCCGAGTAGGGCCCGGTCATTACGGCGACTCCGGCAGCCTTGGCCTTGGCCAGCGTGTCGGCGAAGTTCGTCACTTCGTAGCCCGTCATCTCGTGGCCATACGGATAGGGCAGGTGACCATCGGTCACCAGGACCGTCACCTCGCCGAAGGCCGATTCGATGCGGATGCGGCGATAGAGGTCGCTCGGCCGGCCGATTTCCACGCCGGGTGCCTTGGGATCGTCGGAGACGATTTTGCCGTGCGAGAACACGACAAAATCGCGGACGAAATCATTCGCCCGATCGGGCGACACATAGACCCGGTTCTCAGGCACGGTCTGGAGCGCCTGGTAGTTCGGCGCCGTGGTGTGCCAGTACAGCTGCATATTGACGCCGCCGGGCCATTGGATGACGGCGTCGCGGCCGATCGGGTCGGGAAAGGGCGCGACGATGACGTCCGCGCCATTCGCGCGCGCGGCACGGATTGCGGCATCCATGTCGGTCACCAGATAGCCGGTCCGCTCGGCGCCGAACGGATATGGGATCGGCGTCTTGAAACCGAAGACCGAAAGCGAGCCGACCGGCGTCAGCACCAATTGCGACATGGTCTCGCTCGGAGTCGGCGTGACCGTGAAGACGCCTTGCTTCGTGGTGGTGCCGCCGAAGGTGGCGGTCAGGCTGGCGACGAATTTGTCGAAATCCGCGGGTGTCACATAGACATGCGTCGTGTCGTATTGCGGGGCGACGGCGACGCTCGCCGCGGGATCGGCCCGGACGGGCGGCGCACCAGCAAAACCTCCGGCCAGGATCGTCGTCAGGATCACAGACTTGATCACGCGCATGATGCGGGCTCCGTATTGAAAGACCGTTGGCGGTTCAGATATCGCCCACGCGTTTGGCAGAGGCGGCGGGGGTTGTGCTCGAGCCGGCCGGAGATAGACTCTCAGCGAAGATCTGGTCGCCTGTCGTTTCGAGCACGGGACGGACATCTTGTGGTATCTCTCGATCATACTGGCGCATTGTGCGGACGACGTCGCCTGTGACAACGGCAGAGGATCCAAACCGTGAGCCTGTTCGACACGAGGTCTGACCAGCTCTTCCCGACCCTCACCGCGGCGCAGATCGCGACGGCGCGCCGCTTCGCCGTCGGTCCGCCCCGACGCTTCGAACCGGGTGCCCCGATTTTCTCTATCGGCGAACGCAACGCCCCGGCCTTTCTCGTGCTGGCCGGCGGTGTGGTGATCACCCGCCGCGACGGCGCGGGCAAGGAAGACGTGATCACGACCCACGGCCCCGGCCATATCACCGGCGAAATAACCCAACTGGCCGGTCGGGCTACCCTGGTCGAGGCGCGCGCCGGGGAAGCGGGTTGCGAGGCCGTCAGCTTCGACGCGGCTCATTTGCGGGCCCTCATCATCGGCTCGGCGGACGTCGGCGAGATCATCATGCGCGCCTTCATTCTTCGCCGGACGGCGCTGATCGCCGACGGCGCCGGATCGGTCCTGGTCGGTGCGCGCACCGATCCGGCTCTCATCAGGATCGAGGGATTCCTCGCGCGCAACGGCTATCCTTATTCCGTCGTCGATGCGCGCGACGAGGCCGACGGCCGGGCCTTGATCGAGCGATTGGGCCTGGTCGACGAGGATTTGCCGCTGGTCCTCTGTCCGAGCGGCGCCGTGCTCAAGCATCCATCCGAGGTCGATGTCGGCCGGTGCCTGGGCATAACGCCCGACCTCGACCCGGAAAAGCTGTTCGACGTCGCCGTCGTCGGCGCCGGCCCTGCTGGATTGGCGACCGCCGTTTATGCCGCGTCGGAGGGTTTGTCGGTCGTAGTGCTCGACGCCCGGGCCTTCGGCGGCCAAGCCGGCGCCTCGGCGCGGATCGAGAATTATCTAGGGTTTCCGACTGGAATTTCCGGTCACGCCCTCGCTGCCCGCGCCTTCAATCAGGCCCAGAAATTCGGGGCCGAGGTCGCCATTCCCGTTGCAGTCGAGGCGCTGAACTGTGGTGGGATTGGCTGGCTGCCGGGCGATCCCTTCGCGCTCAAGCTGGCCGGAGAGCGGACGGTTCAGGCCCGGAGCGTGGTGATCGCCTCCGGTGCCCGCTACCGACGGCCGGATATCGCGAATCTCGCAATCTTCGAAGGCGCCGGCGTATCCTATTGGGCGTCGCCGATCGAAGCCAAGCTGTGCGAGGGCGAAGAGATCGCCTTGGTCGGCGCCGGCAATTCAGCGGGCCAGGCGATCGCCTTCCTGGCGCCGAAGGTGCAACGGCTGCATGTGATCATCCGTGGACGAAGTCTTGAAGCATCCATGTCGCGGTACCTGATCGAGAGAATCGCCGCCCTGCCCAATGTCGTTCTGCATTTCCAGACGGAGGTCACGGCGTTGACCGGTGACGCGGCGAGCGGCCTTGTCGGGCTGGAATTGCGCGACCGGGCCGCCGGAACCACGACGACGATGGCGATCCGGCATCTGTTTCTCTTTATCGGTGCGGATCCGAACACGGCGTGGTTGGCCGATTGCCATGTTGCCCTCGACACCCATGGCTTCGTGCGCACGGGCGAGGCCATGGCCTCGCCCTGGCCGGCGGTCGGCCGCGCGGCATTGCCGTTGGAGACGAGCGTGCCCGGCGTTTTCGCGATCGGCGATGCACGGTCGGGCTCGACCAAACGTGTGGCCGCTGCCGTCGGCGAGGGCGCGCAGGTCGTGGCCGCGCTGCACGGCATCCTGGCAACTTCTTGAAGGGCACCGTCATGCCAAAGCGTTGCGATCATCGCTCGAGCATCGTCACCGTGACGCCAAGTGCGCGCGGCTGCGAGGAGTGTCTCAAGATCGGGTCGCCCTGGCTGCATCTGCGCATCTGTCGCACCTGCGGCCATGTCGGTTGCTGCGACCAGTCACCCCACCGGCATGCGACGGGGCATTTTCACGAAACCCGTCATCCGATCGTCGAAGGTTACGACCCGCCGGAAGGCTGGGGCTGGTGCTATATCGACGAGACCTTCCTGAAACTTCCGGATACCACGCCGCAGATCGGCCCGATTCCCCGTTTCGACTGAGGCCGGCCCAAGCGGGCAGACGTCGGCGGTCACTCGGACCCCGTCTCGCCGCCCAGTTCTTCCCGCGCGATGCTCAGGATTTCCCGGATCAGCCATTGCGTCCCGGCATCCCGTTCGGCGCGGTGATGCCAGACCAGCTCGACCGGCACGACCAGAGGTTCGTAGGGCAGATCTTCGAGGATGACGAGCGACGAGTGCTGGGCGACTTGAAGCGCGAGGCCGCGCGGCAATGTCGCCACCATGTCCGTCCGGCACAGGATCGGCGGGACGGCGGCGAAATGGGGTACGGAGACTGCAACGCGCCCGACCAGGCCCTGGTCGTCGCCCATCTCCAGCAACAGGCGTTCGATCCAGACGCGGCGCCAGACGCCGCGGTCATCGACAAAGCCGTCGACGGCTTCTTCCTCGGTCCCGGTCAGTTCGACGACGAGATAGGGATACGCGAAGAGGCGCTCCTTGGTGATCGGCCCCCTCGGTCAGCGGATGGCCGGCGCGCACGACGATGGCTTCGCTGGCCGACATCGCTGTCGCACGCCGCATCCGATCGGGCAGGTCGCCGAACCACCCCAACACCATGTCGACCCGCCCGTCGTCCAGGTGGCGGACGACGTCCAGCCGATTGAACGGAAAGATCCGGAAATTGATCTCCGGCGCGGTCTTGGCCAGACGGCCGATGACATGCGGCAGGACGATCACCGCCGTGTGGTCCGACGATGCGATGCGGAAGGTGCGTTGCGATTGCTCGGGGACGAAGGGTTTCGAGCTGACGGCGACCTCGATACGCCCCAAACCGTCTCGAATGGCCGGTGCAAGCTCGAGCGCCCGGGCCGTCGGTTTCATTCCCGTATCGCCGAGAACGAACAGATCATCTCCCATTGCCATCCGCAGCCGCGATAAGGCGTGGCTGACCGCGGATGCCGTGACGCCCAGTTCACGGCTGGCGCCGCTTACGCTCCGATGCTGCAGCACAGCCTCGAATACGCGAAATAGGTTCAGGTCGATTCTGCGCATGCCGTAAGCCCAATCTTTCTGAATTTCATTCAGCGCCGTTTGAATAAAATTCAGTAGCTGAACGAAGTCCAATCCTCTTAACATACTGCGACAATCATCAGCGGGCGCCTATGCGGCATGGCCCTTCTAGTCGTCGGAGGAAGGGTTGCCAGGTCAGAGGATTGATGGAACGCGGCACGTCTGGCGTCGCACCTTGTGCGCTGCGACGTCGATGCTTTTGCTTGCCGGATGCAGCGACGCACCGTCCCAAGCAATCCTCGGTTCGTATTTCCCGTCCTGGATGATATGCGCGCTGATCGGAATAGCGGCCACGATCCTTATGCGCATCGTTTTTGTCGCGGGCGGGCTCGACAAGCACTTGCCGGTTCCGCTCGTCGTCTATCTGGCCCTGACTGCCGGCTTCTCTTTTGCCGCGTGGTTGCTATGGCTCGATTGAATCCTCCAGATTTTACGGGACGGCAATGAGCCCTCTGCCCATCAGGACTTGGCTGGCGCGCGTGATTGCTGTCGTTGCCGTCGTCGCTGCTTGCGTCCTCGGCGCCTATACGATCGATCGAATCGACCGCCGTCCGCGCACCCATGATGCCTTTCTCTATGCCGACAGCGCCGGTCTGGCGCCGGATGTCAGCGGGCGCATCGTTGCGCTCAAGGTGCACGACAACGAGGCCGTCCACCAGGGCGATATCCTGGTCGAAATCGATCCGGAGCCGTTCGAGCTGAGGCTGCGCCAGGCACGGGCCCAGGTTGCCGCGCTCAAGGCCCAGATCGATCTCACGACGCGGCAGGTTTCCGCGCAATCCTCCGGCGCCGACGCCGCGGCGACCCAGATCGAGCGCGCCCCGTTCGCAGCTCGCCTTTGCGCATGACACGGTCGGCCGGCTTACCCCACTGCTGGGCAAGGGCTATGTCACCGAGCAGCAGGTCGACGAGGCCAGGACCAATGAGCGGACCGCCCAGGCCGGGCTGCTGTCGGCGACTCAGCAGGCGAAGCAGGCCCGCGAGGCCGTCGGCGATACCGAAAGCCTGACGGCGCAGCTCGCCGGCGCGGAGGCAGCCGTCGCTCTGGCCGAACGCGATCTGCGCAACGCAACGCTGCGCGCGCCCTTCGACGGTCTTGTCGTCGGGCTCGATATTGCCGAAGGCGCCTATGCCGCGACCGGCCATCCGCTGTTCACGCTGATCAAGGCCCATGACTGGTATGCCGTCGGCAATTTCCGGGAGACCGAGTTGCCGCAGATCGCCGCGGGCGATCCGGCAACGGTCTGGATGATGTCGGATGGCGGCCATCCGATTTCAGGCACGGTCGAGAGCCTCGGCTGGGGCGTCCGCCCCGAAGATGCCGGCGGCCCGACCTTGCCGGGGGTCGGCCGTACGCTCAACTGGGTCGTGGTGGCGCAACGCTTTCCCGTCCGCATCCGTCTGGACCACCCGCCCGAAGGCGC
Source organism: Aliidongia sp. (assembly GCA_037200015.1). Lineage (GTDB taxonomy): Bacteria > Pseudomonadota > Alphaproteobacteria > ATCC43930 > CGMCC-115725 > JAXDMU01. The sequence continues at coordinate 13,698 of JBBCHB010000045.1, forward strand.
GATGCGCATCGGTGCGACCGTTTCGGTCCTGGTCCGGCACGATGCTACTCACTGAGGCGCGCAAGCCGGCCGGCTTTGGGTTTCTCGCCTTCCTGCGCGAGGAGCTGGCACCGCGGCCGGGTCGTCTCGCGGCGGTGGCCCGCATCGCGGCATGCTGCACCGTGGTCGTGGCGATAGCGATGGTCTACGAGATCCCGCTGCCGGCCTATATGGCCTATGCCGTGTTCCTGGTCAGCCGCGACGAGGCCGCGAGCACGCTGCTGACCGGCGTCGTGGCGGCCATCGCCTTCACGATCGCGATCGCGCTGTCGCTGCTGTTCTACACGCTGGACGCGTCGGAACCGGCGCTTCGGCTGCCGTTGATGGCGCTCAGCACCTTTCTCAGCATGTTTCTCGTGCGCACCATGGCGCTCGGGCCTGTCGCTTTCCTGGCCGGCTTCGTGCTGGTGCTGTCGCAAACGCTGATCGACCCGATCCCGAACCTCGAAGCCTTGACCCGGCTGGTCTTGTGGCTCTGGGTCGTCGTCATGGTGCCGGTCACGGTGACCGTGCTGGTGAACCTGCTGCTGGGCGAACAGCCCGCGCGCCCTGGCGCGCCGGACCGCCCTCGCGCAGCTTCAGGGGCTCGCGCAGGCGCTGCGCGGCGGCGACGCGAGCACGCTCCGAGATTGGCAGGCGGAGATGGTCAAGCTTATCGAACTGCGGGAACGGGCCGGAATGTTCGATCATGGCCTGCGCAGGCTGGCCGGGCTCGACGGGTCGCTGATCGAGGCGCTGGCGGAGATCGGCGAGCTGTGGATGCTTCTGCCCGAAGCCACGCCGATCGAAGCGCGCCTGCCGCTCGCCGAGGCCTGCGAGGCCTGCGCCTCGGCCTTGGAGCGAGATGAAGCGGTATCGCCGCTACCGCTGCTGACGGAAGCGGTGCTGCAATCGCTCACCGCCGAAGAACGGCCGATCGTCGTCGCCATAGCCCAAGTGCTCGGACGCCTCGCCGACGGCATCGCCCGGCGGCGGACAGCAACCGTTCCTCCTGCCCCGTCCGCTGCGAAGGCCCTGTTCGTCCCGGATGCCTTCAGCAATCCCAGTCACGTCCGGTTTGCGCTCAAGACGACGATCGCCGTCATGGCCGCCTATGTCATCTATAGCGGCCTCGACTGGCCCGGCATCAGCACCTCGGTGACGACCTGCTTCTTCGTGGCGCTGGGCAGCCTGGGCGAGACCATGCACAAGCTGACGCTGCGTCTGGCCGGGGCCGCGATCGGCGGTCTCGCCGGTGCGCTCTGCATCGTCTATCTGCTGCCGGAGATGACTGATATCGGTCAGCTCTGCCTGTTGATCGGTGTGGCTGCCGCGGCCTGCGCCTGGGTGGCGACCAGCAGCGAGCTGCTGTCCTATGCCGGCATGCAGATCGCCTTCGCCTTCTTCCTGGGCGTGCTCCAGGACTATGGTCCGTCGACCGATCTGACCGTGCTGCGCGATCGAGTCGCCGGCATCCTGCTCGGCAATATCCTCATGTCCGTCGTCTTCAGTACGCTCTGGCCGACCAGCGCCGCCGATCGCGCCCGCGCGGCGGTGGCGAAGGCGCTGCGCATGCTCGGCGGCTTGCTCGGCGCCGAAGGGGCGGCGAAGGCGGGTGCCCGCCTTGCCGTAATTCTGGCCCTGGTCGATGCGCGCAAATATGCCGGGCTGGCGAGTTTCGAGCTGCGCCTGCTGCCGGTGCAGGCCGAGAGGAGGCGGGGGCTCGACCTCGCCCCGTCGCTGGATCGTCTTGCCGGTGCGACCTTCGCCGTGATCGAGCAGCCGCCCGACGTGCAGATGGCGGAGCTCGCCCTGCACTTCGATGCGGCCCTGTCCGGCTGGTTCGCGGCCTGTGCCGAGCGCGTTGTCGCAGGGGCGGCTTGGCCGGCCTTGCCGGCCGCCATCCTGGCCGATGCGCCGCCCCGTCGCAGCTCGGCGATCGAGGTGCGCCAATTGCTCCAATCGGAAATCGAGAATGCCGTTGCCGTCCCGGTCTAGCCGCGCCTCGATCGCCGTCCTTCCGCTCGCGGTGTTGCTGCTCACCGCCTGCGCGACGGACGAGCTGGCGCTCGCTCCGGCCTCGCCGGCGCAGCCTTGGACCATCCCGCCCTCCTTCGACACATTGCCGAAGCCCGGTACGGCCCGGACCGCTCCAGCCTCGCCGGCAACGGCCGAAGATGCTGGAGCGAGTGGCGAGCGGACGGAGCCGAGCCGGGAAAATGCCGTCGCGATCGATCCGAACCGCCGCTACGACCTTTCCGGTCTGATCGACCTCGCCCAGCGCAATCACCCGGAAACGCGCGAGGCCTGGGAGCGGGCGCGCCAGGCCGCCCTGGCTGTGGGCCTGGTCGAGACCAGCTATGTCCCGCAGATTTCGGCCGAGATAGTCGGCGGCTTCCAGCACACGCCGCTGCCGGTTCCGACCAGCCTGATCCCGCAAGGCTATTTCACCAGCGATACCCGCGAACTTCTCCCGACGCTGACGGCGAAATGGCTGCTGTTCGATTTCGGGCGGCGCGCCGGCGCCGAGCGGGCTGCCCGCGCGAATGCCTTTGTCGCGAATGTCGCCTTTACCGGCGTTCATCAGAAGTTGATTTTCGCGGTGAGCCGGGATTATTTCGCCTTGGGTGCGGCGCGCGGCCGGCTCCGCGTCGCGCAGCAGGCCTTGAAGGCCGCGCAGATCGTCGAGGATGCCGCGCAAATACGACGGCGCCACGGGCTCGCGACCGTCGTCGAACTGGCCCAGGCCCGGCGGCAAACCGCTCAGGCGCAGTTCAACCTCGAGCGCGCGACGGGTTCGGAGCACAGCGCCTATGCCGCCCTGATCGCCAGCGTCGGTGTCGCACCCAGCACGCGCATCCAGACCGCGGACAGCTCGGACCAGGCGCTGCCGCCGGCCCCGTCCGGCGATGTCGATCAACTCGTCGAAGACGCGCTGAGCAACCGGCCCGACATCGTCGCGACCCTCGGCAAGCTGCACGCGGCCGAGGCCGGGCTGGCCAGCGCGCGGGCTGATTACTATCCGACGGTCGGCCTCGATGCGCAGGTCTTTGAAAACCTCGGGGCGCTGAGCACCCAGGGCAGCCGCTATTATTCGGTCAGCGAACCCGGGGCGAATGTCCTCGTGAAGCTGAGCCTGCCTTTGTTCGATGGCGGCACGCGCGATGCGAAGCTTGCGACGGCGCGCTCCGAGATTGCCGCGGCGCATGCCTCGCTGGACCAGGCGCGGGACAGTGCGGTGCAGCAGGTCAACGACGCCTATGACGGACTCCGGACCAGCTTCGCCGAATATGCGGCGGCGCTGCCGCTGAACGAGGCGGCGCAAACCGCCTATGATGCGGCGCTCGACGCCTATCGCCATGGCGTCGGGACTTTCACGGATCTGGCCAATGACGAGACGGCGTTGAGCCAGGCGCAGTCCGAAAAGGAGGATGCGCATGCCAATGTCTTCACGGCGGCGGCGGCGCTGGCCTTCGCGACCGGGACCGTCTCGGGCCCGTGATCGCGCCGGTCTTGGCGCCGTTCCGCGCGTCGTGACCAGCTTGGACAGTGCCGACAATGCTTTAGCCCTCGCCTTCGATGCGCCGATCGTTACACTGCGCGGCACCGGCTCGCATTGGATCATGGCCGATTCCGACGCCAACAGGATGCCGACGGGCGATCTCATGACTTTCCAGGCGCAGTACTGATCCGGCCGTGTCGATCCAGACCGACGCCCCCGGGACTTTGCCGCATTGGATCGAATGCCCCGATTGCGGCCTGCTGCAGATCCTGCCGCCGCCGATCGACGGGCATTCCCGCTATTGCCGTCGCTGCCATGCCTCGTTCGGCCATGGCGTGACGCGGGCGGACCAGGCGCTGGCTCTCGCTCTTACCGCTCTCGTCTTGTTTGCCCTGGCGAATTTCTTTCCTCTAATGGCGATCAGCGTCGGCGGCCGCGGTCAGAGCGTTCGGCTCGGCTCGGGTGTCGTCGGCCTGGCCGAGCATGATCTGGCGCCGCTTGCCCTGTTCGTGCTGGCCATCTCGATCGTGGCGCCGCTCGGCCGGGTCTTGGCGCTGACCTATGTGTTGCTCCGCCTGCCGCATGCGGCCCGGCCGACCCGGCTGGCGCCGTTCCTGCGCTTTGCCGAGCTGATGCGCCCCTGGGCCATGCTGGACGTCTTTCTGATCGGCGTCCTGGTCGCGCTGACCAAGCTGCACGACATCGCGTCGATCGATGTCGGCGTCGGCTTATGGGCCGTCGGCCTGCTGGTGATAACGCTTGCCGCCTTCGACATGACGATCGACCGGCGCATGCTCTGGCACCTTGTCAGCCCCATTGCTCAGGCGATCGATCCGGCCGTGCCGGACAGCTGGGTCAGCTGTCTCGATTGCGCACTGGTTCAGCCGGCAGCGCCGATCTGCGGACGATGCCGGGCGCGCCTGCACCGGCGCCGGCCCGACAGCCTGCACCGTGCCGCGGCGCTGGTCGTGACCGGCTTCGTGCTCTATCTGCCGGCCAATCTCTATCCCGTCCTGACGGTGATCTCGTTCGGACGCGGCGCGCCAGCCACCATCATGGGCGGCGTGCTCGAATTGCTGAACGGCAGCGACTGGCCTTTGGCGCTCATCGTCTTCACGGCCAGCGTCGCAGTGCCGCTGCTGAAGCTGGTCGGGCTCGGCTGGCTGCTGGTTTCGGCGCGGTTTGCCCGCGCGAAGGGCCTGATCGACCGGACGCGGCTCTATCGGCTGATCGAGCTGGTCAGCCGCTGGTCGGCGGTCGACATCTTCGTCGCCGCCTTGCTGACCGCCTTGGTGACACTCGGCAATCTGGCGACGATCGAGCCCGGCCTCGGTGTGCTGGCATTCGGTGCCGTCGTCTTCGTAACCATGCTTGCGACGGAAAGTTTCGATCCTCGGCTCATTTGGGATGCGGCGGGTGCCAATGACCTCTGAACAGCAAGCTCCCCAGCCAGCGCTGCAGAAGAAGCGCCGGTTTCCCGTGATCTGGCTCTTGCCGATCGTGGCGCTCCTGGCGGCCGGCTGGCTCGGCATCCGGGCGCTCGCGACCCGCGGACCGCTCATCACGATCACGTTGCAGAGCGCCGAAGGCCTCGAGGCCGGCAAGACCAAGATCGAGCATCGCGACATTCAGCTTGGCCTGGTCGAGTCGATCACGCCGAATGCCGGCCTTGCCTCGGTCACGGTCGAGGCGCGGATGAACCAATACGCGTCGGAGTACCTGACCGAAGGTACCCGGTTCTGGGTCGTGCGGCCCCGGCTGTCGGCCGAGGGCATCTCCGGCCTCGGCACGCTGATTTCCGGGGCCTATATCGAGATGGAGCCGGGGCCGGGGGAAGCGACCCGGAGCTTCACCGGGCTGGAAGATCCGCCGGTCGTCAGCGCCGAAGTGGCCGGGACGCGCTATGTGCTGCATGGCGAAAAACTGGGTTCGATCAGCCAGGGGGCGCCGGTCTCGTTCCACGGCGTCAAGGTCGGCGAGGTGCTCGGCTATCAGCTCTCCGACGACGACGGCAGCGCCACGGTCCAGGTCTTCGTCCGCGCGCCGCACGACAAGCTGGTGCATGAGGGCACGCGGTTCTGGAACGCGTCCGGGCTCTCGGTCGATGTCGGCAGCGAGGGACTGCGTCTCGAGGCCGAGTCGCTGGAGTCGATCCTGGCCGGCGGCGTCGCGTTCGACATGCTGGCGAATTCGGAACCGGGACCGATCGCGAAACCCTCCACCGTCTTCGCGCTCTATGGCGATGAAGACCGGGCGCGCGACGCCGTCTTTACCCGCAAGATTGCGTTCCTGCTGCATCTGACCGGCAGCGCCGAGGGGCTGTCGGCCGGCGCCTCGGTTCGCATGCGCGGCGTCCGCGTCGGCGAGGTGACCGACGTCCATATGGAATACGACGCCGCGGACCGGCCAGCTCACCTTGCCGGTCACGTTCGCGGTCGAGCCTGAACGGATGCGGATCGTGAACGGACATCTGTCCGAGCCGGATTTCGAAGAGCGCGCCTATCTCGCCTTCAAGGCGTTCGTCGCCAAGGGGCTGCGCGCGCGCCTCGCTTCGGGGAATTTGCTGACCGGCCAGAAGATCATCTCGCTCGATTTCATTCCGGATGCACCGGCCGCGGCGATGATCGAAGGCGGAGCCCATCCGGAGATTCCGACCGTGGAATCGAATGATCTGGATTCCATAATCGGCTCTGCGAAAGACTTGCTGGCCAGCCTGCATGGCACCGTCGGATCGTTGAACCAGATCCTGACCTCGCCCGAGGTCAAGCACTCGCTATCGTCGCTCGACCGGTCGCTGGCCAATCTCGACCGCTTGACCCATGACGCCAGCGTCGAGGTCGGGCCGTTGCTGGCCGGCCTCCGCACCGTATCGAATTCGGCGGACAAGACGCTGAAACAGGCGACCACCACGCTTGCGGTCACGGGAGACGCTTTCGGCAGCGAAGGGGAGTCCGGCGGCGATCTGGCGGGGACGCTCAACGAATTGAAGCAGGCGGCCCGGTCGCTGCATGTGCTTGCCGATTATCTGGAAAACCACCCGGAGTCATTGATCCAGGGCAAGGGAGGGAAGCCATGAGACGAGGGTTGCTGATCGGAACGGCGCTCGCCTTCCTCGCCGGCTGCGGCGGCGATCCTGAAAATCGTTACTACGTGCTGTCGGCAGTCCCGCCTGTTCAGCCGGCACCGCCGGCGAGGGTCGATCTCAGCATCGCTTCGGTTCATCTGCCCGGCTTGCTCGACCGGCCGCAGCTCGTCTTGCGGACCGGCAACGGCACAGTCGATATCCGGGAACTCGATCGCTGGGCCGAATCGCTGGATCAAATGGTGCCGCGCATCCTGGCGCAGGATCTGGCGCTCAGGCGAGGCGCCTCGGCGCCGGCTGCGCCGCATCGCCGCGTCTTCGTTTCGATCGACGAATTCATGACCGACACGGCCGGTAACGCCAGGCTCAGCGGGCGGTGGTGGGTGCTGGCGGATGATCAGGACCCATCGACGAAGCACGAGCAGCTGTTCGAGCTTGTCCGGCCGTCGGCAAGCGGTAACGGCGCTGAAATTGCCCTGGCATTGAGTGCCCTGCTAGGGACGCTTGCAGATGATATCGACGGAGCCAGGCTCGAGAGCTGAGCGGCCATGCCGCGGCGCATCGGTTCGTCCAATCCCGGCGCATATGCTACGCGACGGCTCATACCAAATCTCAGTGAGTGAGACTCTCGTGACGCTCGCGGGGGATTCCCAAGAGCGGCAGGATGTGATTCACCATAGCAAACGATGTGGAGTTTGCTATGGCAGCAGCGGTTCGGCTTCGGGAGGACTACGACGGGGATCAATTGCGCCAGTTGGCGAAGCGGTCTGAGGACGCCGGGCAGACGCGTCGGCTCCTGGCGTTGGCGGCGATTTATGATGGCGGTTCTCGCGGCGCGGCCGCGAAGCTCGGCGGCGTCGGGCTCCAGACGGTTCGGGATTGGGTTGTGGCCTTCAACGCCGCGGGGCCGCTTGGCTTGATTGACGGTAAAGCGCCCGGCAATCCGTCGCTGCTGAACGAGACGCAACGCCAGGCGCTGCTGCAGATCATCGACTCTGGACCGATCCCGGCGGTCCACGGCGTGGTGCGCTGGCGACTGATCGATCTGATGCAATGGGTGCTGGAGGAATTCGGGGTCACCATCAGCAAGCCAACGCTAAGCCGGGAGCTGCGCGCCCTGAATTTGCGCAAGCTCTCGGCGCGCCCGCGCCACCATGCGCAAGACCCCGAAGCCATGACGGCATTTAAAAAAACTTCACCGCGAAGCTGGACGAGATTGCCCGGCGAGATGCGGCGGGCAAGTCGATAGAGATCTGGTTCCAAGACGAAGCTCGGATCGGCCAGAAGAACAAGATCACCCGGCGCTGGGCCAAGCGCGGCACCAGGCCGTCGGCTCCGCAGGATCAACGGACGCGCTCGACCTATATTTTCGGGGCGATCTGTCCGGCAAGAGGTGTTGCGGCCGGATTGATCCTGCCCCGGTGCAACACGGCCGCAATGGCGCTGCATCTGGACGAAATCTCCAAAGCTGTGGCGCCAGGTGCCCACGCCGTACTGCTGCTCGATCAGGCCGGTTGGCATCTCTCCGACAAACTCGACATCCCAGAAAATATCACCTTGATGCCGCTGCCCTCGAAATCCCCCGAGCTCAATCCGGTCGAAAACATCTGGCAGTTCATGCGCGACAACTGGCTTTCGAACCGAATCTTCAGGTCCTACGACGACATTGTCGATCACTGTTGCTACGCCTGGAACAAACTCGTCGATCAGCCTTGGAACATCATCTCAATCGGCCTGCGCGACTGGGCACATGCGTACTGATCACCGAGACTTGGTATCAGCCGGTCAGAACAGCACATATGGCAAAACGGTCTCGCAAATTCGGGACATGTTTTTAGCTTGTGAGCGAGGAGCGGGAGCCTATACTTCGCTGGCACAACAAGCGTTTGATCGACGTGTTTATCCCGTGTGAGCCGAGGTTCATGGAAGGGCATGTCAGATGGACCTGAGTCGTCGCGGCTTTATCAAACTCACGGGTGCCGGCTTAGCGGCGTCCAGTCTCGGTGCCCTCGGTTTCGGTTTCGCAGGGGAGGCGCTGGCGGCGTCGGTGCGGCCGTTCAAGCTGACTCACGCGACTGAGACCCGCAACACCTGCACCTATTGCTCCGTTGCCTGCGGCATCCTGATCTACAGCCTGGGCGACAAGGCGAAGAATGCGAAATCCGACATCATCCATATCGAGGGCGACCCCGATCACCCGGTGAATCGCGGCACGCTGTGCCCGAAGGGTTCGGCGCTGCTCGATATCGTGCATGCGCCGACGCGGCTCAAATATCCGAAATACCGCGCGCCCGGCAGCGGCGAGTTCAAAGAGGTTTCCTGGGATTTCGCGCTGGACCGCATCGCGACGCTGATGAAGCAGGATCGCGACGCGAATTTCATCGCCAAGAATGCCGCCGGGACCACGGTCAACCGCTGGCTCAGCACCGGCATGCTGGCGGCGTCCGCGTCCTCGAACGAGACGGCCTATATCACCTGGAAGGTGGCCCGTGCCTTCGGCATGCTGGTCTTCGATAACCAAGCGCGTGTCTGACACGGACCGACGGTGGCCAGTCTGGCTCCAACATTCGGTCGCGGTGCAATGACCAACACTTGGCAGGATATCAAGAATGCCAATGTCGTCGTGGTCATGGGCGGCAATGCCGCCGAAGCGCATCCGTGCGGGTTCAAATGGGTGATCGAAGCGAAGATCGAGAATCACGCCAAGCTGGTCGTGATCGATCCCCGTTTCACCCGGACCGCCTCGGTCGCCGATGTCTATGCCCCGATCCGTCCGGGCACCGATATCGCCTTCCTGAGCGGCGTGATCCGCTATCTGCTGGAGAAGGACAAGATCCAGCACGAGTATGTGCGGGCCTATACCAATGCCAGTCTGATCGTGCAGGAAGGCTTCGGCTTCGAAGACGGTCTGTTCTCCGGCTACAAGGAGGAGACCCGCAGCTACGACAAGTCGAGCTGGGACTATGAGTTCGACGATCAGGGCTATGCCAAGATCGACGACACCTGGCAGAATCCGCGCTGCGTCATCAACCTGCTGCGCAAGCATGTCGATCGCTATACGCCGGAAATGGTGTCGCGCATCTGCGGCACGCCGCAGGACAAATACCTGGAGATCTGCGATCTGTTCGCCGGCACCGCGGCGCCGGACAAGGCCCTGACCAGCCTGTTCGCTCTCGGCTGGACGCAGCATTCGGTCGGTGCGCAGAACATCCGGACCATGGCGATGGTCCAGCTCCTGCTGGGCAATATCGGCGTGGCCGGCGGCGGGATGAATGCGCTGCGCGGGCATTCCAACATCCAGGCCTGACCGATATCGGCCTGCTGTCGAACCAGCTCTCCCGGCTACCTGGGGCTGCCCAAGGACAGTGAGACGACCTTCGAAGACTATATGAAGACGCGGCAATTCAAGCCGCTGCGACCTGGCCAGACCAGCTATTACCAGAACTATCGAACGTTCATCGTCAGTTTCCAGAAGGCGTTCTACGGCGATGCGGCGCGCGCCGACAATAACTGGGCGTATGACTGGCTGCCCAAGCTCGATGTTGATCTCTACGACATCATCCGCGCCTTCGAGATGATGGCGAACGGCCGGATGAACGCTACATCTGCCAGGGCTTCAACCCGATGCAGGCCTTCCCGGACCGGGGCAAGATCCGCAAGGCGCTGGGCAAGCTGAAATTCCTCGTCACGATGGATCCGCTCGATACGGAGACGTCGCGCTTCTGGGAGGATTTCGGCCCGCAGAACCCGTCCAATCCCAGCAGCATCCAGACCGAAGTCTTCCAATTGCCGACGACCTGCTTCGCCGAAGAGAACGGCACGCTGGTCAATTCGGCGCGCTGGCTGCAATGGCATTGGAAGGCGGCCGACCCGCCGGGCGATGCCCAGTCGGATATCTGGATCATGTCCGGAATCTTTCACCGGATGCGCGAGATGTACCGCAAGGAGGGCGGCGCCTTCCCCGACCCGATCCTGAACGTGAGCTGGGACTATACCGACCCGAGAGATCCCGACCCGGAAGAGCTGTCGAAGGACATGAACGGCCGGGCGCTGGTCGATCTCAAGGACGCGACGGGAGCGGTCACGCTGCATGCCGGCCAACTGCTGGACGGTTTCGCTCAGCTGCGCGACGACGGTACGACGGCGTCCGGCTGCTGGATCTTCGCGGGCAGTTTCACCGAGAAGGGCAACCAGATGGCCGGCGCGACGCGACCGACCCGCGCGAGCAGGGCATCGCGCCGAACTGGGCCTGGGCCTGGCCGGCCAATCGGCGGATCCTCTACAACCGCGCCAGCGCCGACCTTGCCGGCAAGGCCTGGAACCCGGAAAAGCCGATCATCGAATGGAGCGGCACCCATTGGGTCGGTCTGGACGTGCCCGATTACGGTCCGACCACCAAACCATCGGACGGGGTCGGTCCGTTCATCATGAATGCCGAGGGCATGGGGCGCCTGTTCGCCCGTGACCAGATGGTCGAGGGTCCGTTCCCGGAGCATTACGAGCCGTTCGAATCGCCGTCGCCCAACGTCCTGCACCCGAAGGTCAAATCGAATCCGGCGGCGCGGGTCTTCGCCGATGATCTTGCGGCCTTCGGCGATGCGGCCGATTTCCCCTATGTCGCAACCACCTACCGGCTGACCGAGCATTTCCACTATTGGACCAAGCACGCCCTGATCAACGCGATCCTGCAGCCCGAGGAGTTCATCGAAATCGGTGAGGTCCTGGCCAAGGAGAAGGGCATCGAGCAGGGCGGTTGGGTGCGCTTGTCGTCGAAACGCGGCGTGATCGTGTGCAAGGCCTATGTCACCAAGCGCATCAAGCCGCTGACCGTCGACAACAAACCGACCATGTGATCGGCGTCCCGCTCCATTGGGGTTTCACCGGCCAGGCGCGCAAGGGGTATGGCGCCAATACGTTGACCCCGTCCGTCGGCGACGCCAATACGCAGACGCCGGAATTCAAGGCATTCCTGGTCAATGTCGAAAAGACCAATCCCCCTGTGGCCTGAAGGAGCCGTCCATGGCAGATCTGCAGTCACAGGATTACATCAGGCGGTCGGCGACGACCCTGACGCCGCCATCGATCCGCAATCATGAAGACCAGGTCGCGAAGCTGATCGATGTCAGCCGCTGCATCGGCTGCAAGGCGTGCCAATCCGCCTGCATGGAATGGAACAATCTGCGGCCCGAGATGGGCTATTTCGAAGGGTCCTACGACAATCCGCAGGATTTGAATCCGAGCACCTGGACCTTGATGCGGTTCACCGAATGGGAGAATGACGAGGGCAATCTGGAGTGGCTGATCCGCAAGGATGGCTGCATGCATTGCGAGGATCCCGGCTGCCTGAAGGCATGCCCGGCGCCCCGGCGCGATCGTGCAATACGCCAACGGCATCGTCGACTTCATCAGCGAGAACTGCATCGGCTGCGGCTATTGCGTCAAAGGCTGCCGTTCAACATTCCCCGGGTCAATCCGGTCGATCATAAATCCTATAAATGCACGCTGTGCTCGGATCGGGTCGGCGTCGGGCTGGAGCCGGCCTGCGTCAAGGCCTGCCCGACCGGGGCGATCATGTTCGGCTCGAAGACGGATATGACCAACTGGGCTGGCGAGCGCATCGAGGATCTCAAATCCCGCGGCTTCCAGAATGCCGGGCTGTACGACCCGCCGGCGTCAGCGGGACGCATGTGATGTATGTCCTGCATCACGCCGACCGGCCGTCGCTTTATGCCGGCCTGCCCGACAAGCCGCAGATCAGTGCCTTCGTCGAACTCTGGAAGGGTGTCGTCAAGCCGCTCGCCCTCGCTGGCGTCGCCTTCGCGGCCGTCGCCGGCTTCTTCCATTGGGTCATCGCCGGACCGAACGAGTGCAGCCCGAGGACGAGGCCGAAGCGCAGCACCTGCTGCATAGAGGGGAGGATTCGCCATGAGCCATCCCAAGGGGACGCTGACGCGCAATCCGACCGGGACCCGGATCAACCATTGGATCACGGGCGGCTGCTTCGTGCTGCTGCTGCTGTCCGGCCTGTCGATGTTCCACCCGATGCTGTTCTTCCTCACCGATCTGTTCGGCGGCGGCCAGTGGACCCGGGCGATCCATCCCTGGATCGGCGTAGTCCTGCTGATCAGCTATCTCGGCCTAATCATTCAGTTCTGGCGCGACAATCTGTGGAGCCGGGACGACATTGCCTGGATGCGGGCGATCGACCGCGTCCTGGTGAATGAGGAGGAAGGCGTTCCCGAGGTCGCCCGCTTCAATGCCGGTCAGAAATTCGTGTTCTGGTCGATGAGCCTGCTCGTCCCTGTGCTGTTCTTCAGCGGTCTGGTGATCTGGGAGTATTACTTCTCGACCTACACCCACGATCGAAGCGCAGCGGATCGCCGTCCTGATCCACTCGCTGGCGGCGATCGCCGCCATCCTCGTCTGGATCACCCATGTCTATGCCGCGATCTGGGTCAGGGGCTCGATGCGGGCGATGACCCAGGGCTATGTCACGCCCGGCTGGGCCTATCGCCATCACCGCAAATGGTTCCGGCGCCTGGCGGCGACCGGGTCCAGCGGTCCAAAGCCACGCTCATGAGGACGCGTCTGTGAGACAAGGCGAGGTCGCTTCGAAGGGATTCCTCGGGCCGGGCAATGCGCAAGGCGGCGTCAGCGCGCCGGAACCGCTGATCCTGCCCGACCCGGCCACGCGTTTCCTCCGCATGGCGACGCGGCTGGAGGCCCTGTCCGCGGGGCATCCCATGGCGGAGTGGTTGCGCTTCATGGCGCAGCTGGGTCGCGCGCAGCATTGCGCAGCGACCAGGTTGAGCCCTCTTCCGGGGCCGGCACCGGCGGCAATCCGCCAGGCGGTCGAGGCCCGCATGCCGCCGCTCTCTGCGGACGGGCATCGCCGGGACCCGATCTGGCATGACGGCCTGATCCTGTTGCTCGACAGCTTCGACGGCACGGCGGCGCCAGCATCGGCACGCGCGGTCATGGCGAGTTTGCGCGGGCGCCCGGCCAAGGAGGCCGACGCGCTGGCCGATGGCTTCCTCCAGGGCGAGGTGGCCGCTGCCGAGGCCGGCGCGGTCTTCTACGTGGCGGCGGCGCTCCAGGTCTATTTCACCGGCTTGGCCGCCGGTCTGACCGCGGCCGATTTGCGGCTGCTGCCGGAACGCGGCCTCTGTCCCTGCTGCGGATCGACGCCGGTCTCGGGCATGGTGACCGCGTCGGGCTCGTCGCCCGGAACCCGCTATCTGCATTGCTCGCTCTGTTCGACCGCCTGGAACCATGTCCGGGCGGTCTGTATCACCTGCGGCGAATCGGGGTCGGTCGGTTTGAAAGGCATCGATGGCGATTCCGGCCTGGTCAAGGCCGAGGCCTGCGACGACTGCCACACTTACGCGAAGATGATCTATCAGGCGCAGGACATGAAGGCGGATCCCTTCGCCGATGATCTGGCCACATTAGGGCTGGACGTTCTGGTGGCCGAAGCCGGCTGGCTGCGCCACGCTCCGAATCCATTGCTGCTGGTCGGGTAGGACGTGCAGGCAGCGGAGCCTGTGCGCCCTCAGTGTCAGAGTTGCAGTCCGACGGCCAACACCCCGCCGACAATGCCGAAGGCTACGACCGACAATCCGACGACGGCCAGCACGCGCGGCCGGAACGAGCGTGCGAGCATCGCCAGCGACGGCACGCTGATCGGCGCAGCGTCATCAGCAGCGCCCCCGCCGGCCCGACGCCCATGCCGAGCGCGAGCATGGCCTGGATGATCGGCACTTCGCCGGCCGTCGGGATGACGAAGAGCGTGCCGGCGAGGGCGAAAAGGACGATCCATATCAGGTGATTGTCGATGTCCGGGCCGATCGCGGGGAACAGCCAGGCGCGCGCGGCGCCGAGCGCCAGGATCAGCACGATGTATTCCGGCAGGAGCCGAATGGCCATGCGCGCCAGGATCCGGAGCCAAGCGCGCAAAGGGCTCGGAGCGCTGAGCCGTTTCAGCCAGCTCCGCCAGCCGCGTATTGGCCGCGGCAGTTTCCTCCGGCGTGGCCATCCGGTTCACCAGATAGCCGAGCCCCGAACACCATCGGGAGCCCGAGCACGAGCCGCAGGGCGGTCCAGTTCCAGCCGAGAACGAAACCCATGAAGACCAGGCGTCGCCGGGTTCAACACGGAATTGCCGAGCCAGAACGCGATCGCCGCGCCGGGCGCGGCCTGACGCTCGCGCAACCCGACGACGACGGGCGCCGCGCAGCATGTGCACATCATGCCCGGAATCGCGAGCAAGCCGCCCGCAACGGCGCTGCCGAACCCGGTTCTGCCCAAGACCCGCGCGACCCAGTTCACCGGCAGCAACGCCTGGATGGCCGAGCCGAGCAGCAAACCCAGCACCATCGCCTGCCAGATCGCCTTGCCATAGGCCGCCGCATAGTCGAGCGCGGCGCCGAAGGACGGCGTCGGCGGGCTGGCGGCGGTTTCCCATCAGAATCGATTGGCCGATCGAATGATTGCCGCAGCGACGAACGCTCGATTATAGTATGGAAACCACTTCACATAGAATAGGCCGGCGACGGCCAGCACGACGAAGAGGATCGATCCAAGTACTTGATTTCTCTTTTGAACTTGATCCATCTCAGTTCCGCCTCGTGCTAAGGTTCTCAACCCTGCGGCGCTCGGATCCGCGTTCTGGCGGATGCTGGGACAGCATACTACCGCATCCAGCGAAATATCGAGGTCCCGCGTGTCCGGGTAGCCTGAAGCCAATGGCGCTTTTTACGGGAAGGTTCGTTATGGCCGCATCTCCATCCGACTGACCGATCTGGCCCATGGCGGGGGCTGCGGCTGCAAGCTGGCACCTTCGGTCCTGCAGCAGCTGCTGGCCGACCAGCCGCAGCCGCGCCTTATGCCCAGCTCCTGGTCGGCACCGAAACGGGCGACGACGCGGCGGTCTGGCAGATCGACGAACAGCATTGCGTCATCGCCACCACCGACTTCTTCATGCCCATGGTCGACGACCCGCGCGATTTCGGTCGGATCGCGGCGGCCAATGCGCTGTCCGACGTCTATGCCATGGGCGGGAAACCGATCATGGCGCTGGCCATCCTCGGCATGCCGCTCGGCAAGCTGTCGGTCGAGATCGTGCGCGAGATCCTGCGAGGCGGCGCTTCGATCTGCGCCGAGGCCGGCATCCCGGTCGCAGGTGGCCACTCGATCGACGCGCCCGAGCCGATCTACGGCCTCGCCGTGATCGGGCTGTGCCGCCCCGACACCGTCCGGCGAAACTCCGGCGCCCGGCCGGGCGATGCGCTGATCCTGACCAAGGGGATCGGCATCGGCATCTATTCGGCCGCCTTCAGGAAGCAGGCGCTGCCGGCCGACGCCTATGCCGAGATGATGGCGTCGACCACGCTGCTGAACCGGATCGGTGCCCGGCTGGCCCAGGATTCGGATGTGCATGGCATGACCGACGTCACCGGCTTCGGCCCTGCTCGGCCATGGCCTCGAAATGGCGCGCGGCAGCGGCGTGACCCTCGACATCGACTACCGGTTTATCCCGTTTCTCGCCCAGGCCGAAGCGCTGGCTGAGGCGGGCTATATCACCGGCGCCTCCGGGCGGAACTGGGCCAGCTATGGCGATGGGGTCGTCCTGCCGCCGGGCCCTGGCGGATTGGCGGCGTGCCCTGCTGACCGATCCTCAAACCTCCGGCGGTTTGCTCGTCGCCTGCGCGGCCGAGCGCGCCGGGGCGATCTGCGCGACGATCGTGGCCGAGGGCTATTCGAGCGCGCGCATCATCGGCTCGGTCGGGTCCGGCGCGCCCGGCAGTGCGGATCGCCTGATCCGTTACTGGGAACCGCTTCGGGCAGGCGATGGCGGAAGAGAGTGGGAGTCGAACCCACCTGGGACAGGCTCGCTGCCCCACTCGGATTTGAAGTCCGAACGCCCCACCAGAGACGATTCTCCTCCCTCGGCCTGCGGCGACGAAAGCACGAAGGGTCCGAACAAGTCCAGCCGATGCTTGTCGATCCGGCGCAGATCGCCGCGTCGTACCCGTGATGCCGTGGCGATCGAAGAATTCGAGGATCTGAATCGCGACCTTGCGGCCATTGGCGACGCGGTCGCGGAACTCGGCCGCGATGAATTCGCCGCCCGTTGCAGCGGCTGCCACTTCGCCGATGATGGCCACCATTTCGTGCGTCGTCGCGCGCAGGAAGAAATGGTCCTGCGCCACTTCGTCGGCCCAGCCCATTCGCCCGGCCAGCTTGAGGATGCGCCGGACGTCGCGTTCCGGCCGGCCGGTCGTCTCGGCAATGTCGCGCACCCCGCGGCGGCCGAAACCGCTCCGCCCCGCCCAGCAGCGGCGCGATCAGGGCCCAGGCCGTCTCGTCGGCCGGCGCCATGCGCAGCGCGTGCGAGGCCAGGCGGATGAAGGCGCCGTCCAGCACGACGCCGCCATCCCGGGCCAGCCTTTGCAAGGCGGCGACGAAGAGCGGCGCCGGCAGCCGCGGCTGCGAGAGCAGCCGCAGCTTTTCCCGGCCAATGCCCTGCACATCGGGAATTCTCGGCGTGATAGGCCGCCAGCTGCTCCAGGACGCCGGTGGTGAAAACCCGCCAGCGGTCGGGCAGCAGGGCGAGCCTGGCGCCGCCGGCCTCCAGCAGCACCAGCCCGGCATCGGCGGTCAGCCGCTCCGTCTGCGCGGCGGACAAGGCATGATCCCGGGCGAAGACCGCGAGATCTGCCGAGAAGGCCGGTGCGGCCAGCAGGGCCAGGAAGGCGTCGGCTGGATCGGCGATAGCCAGGGCGGCGCGCTGCGCCTGCCGCTCGGGCGTCCGCCGGCGCCGGGCGGGCGGACGCAGATCGAGGAGCCGGCCGCCGCCGATCGTGTGCTGCGCCGAGACGTCCCGGATCACGAAGCGATCCGGCACCGTGGCCGCGATCGGCCGGTCGAGCACGAGCTGAATATCTGCAGAGCCGCCCGGTTCGATCGGCTCGTCACCGAGCAGGACGATCCGCGCGCCGATCTCGGTCGCGGCATGATGCAGCCGGACCGGGAACCATTGGCCGATCCGTTTGGCCGCTCCGGGGCAATACGCGCAGCGTGGCATCGATCCGATCCGTCGGCGCATGCAGCTCCGGATCGAGCACGAGATCGCCGCGCCGGATCGCTTCCTTGGAAATGCCCTGGCCTGCCAGGTTGAGCGCGCAGCGATCGCCGGCCTGCCCGATCTGGGCCGGGTTGTTCTGGGCATGCAGCGAGCGGACCCCGCGCCGGCAGGCCCGATGGGCTGATCAACACCTGGTCGCCGACCTGCACCGTGCCCGACAGCACCGTCCCGGTGACCACGACACCGATGCCGGAGAGGGTGAAGGATCGATCGACCGCGAGGCGAAACCGGCCGACCGACGACCGTGGCGCTGCGGCGCCGGCGGCGGCCGCGAGGCGGGTTCGCAGCCCGTCGATGCCGTGCCCGGTCAACGCTGAAACCGGCACGATCTCGGCGCCGGCCAGCACCGTCCCGGCAGTCGCACGCCTGATCTCGGCCGCCGCGTCGGCCAGCCGCTCGGGCGGGACGATATCGGTCTTGCTCAGGACCACGAGGCCGCGTTCGATGCCGAGCAGGTCGATGATCGCCAGATGTTCGAGCGTCTGCGGCTTGATGCCGTCATCGGCGGCCACGACCAGCAGGGCGAAATCGATGCCGCTCGCCCCGGCCAGCATGGTGTGCACGAAGCGCTCATGGCCCGGGACATCGACGACACCCAGGATTTCGCCGCCTTCGATCGGCAGATAGGCGAAGCCCAGATCGATGGTAATGCCCCGCGCCTTCTCCTCCTTCAGCCGGTCGCCGTCGATCCCGGTCAGCGCCTTGACCAGCGCTGTCTTGCCATGATCGATATGGCCGGCGGTGCCGATGATCATGGCGCCGCATCCGGCAGCGGGGTCTTGGCCCTGTGCTCGGCTTCGGCGATCGCCTCGGGCGGCAGCGCGGCACGGACCGGTCCGAGAAACGGCGCGGCCAGGGTGCTGCCGCCGGCGCGACCGCGCAGCAGCCAGGTCAGCGCAATGGACTCGTCGTGCGGCACGCCGCTGCCGAGATGATAGGCGGCGCCCAGCATGGCCTGCGCATCGGGGTCGCCCAACGCGGCGCCGCGGCGCCACCACTGCGCTGCGACGGCCGGATCGCGCGGCACGCCGATCGCATTGTGATGGAGCATGCCCAACCGGGTCATGGCGGCTGCGACACCGTTCTCCGCGGCAGCCAACGCCCAGCGATGCGCTTCGCCGAGATCGGCCGGCATGATTTCGCCGTCGAGCAGGAGCCAGCTCAGCATGTCCTGCGCCGGACCGTCGCCCTGCTCGGCCGCCAGCCGATAGAGCTCGACGGCGCGGGCGGCGTCAATTGCGACACCCAAGCCTTTGAAATAAGCCGTCGCCAGATTGCGTTGCCCGACCGGGTCGCCGCCCTCGGCCGCCAGCGACAGCCAGCGGACAGCCAGGGCCGGGTCGCGCTCGACCCCCAGCCCCCTCGGAAAAGCAGGCGCCGATATTGTTCTGCGCGCGCGGCACGCCGGCTTGAGCGAGTGGCTGCCACAGCGTCAGCGCCGTGGGCGTAGTCGCCGGCATCCGATGCTGCCCGCGCCGCGGCCATCGGATCACGCGCCGGCGGCTGCCGGCCCGCCAGCCGTTCAAGCCAGCGCATGACCGTCCAGCCCGGACAGCACCGACAGAAAGACTGCTTCATTGCTCAGGCAGCGCAGGTCGAGCGTCAACCCGCCCTCCTCGATCCGGCCGATCACCGGCCAGGCAAGGCTGTGCAAGGCCGCCGCCAGCCGGTCGAGCGAGGCTCCCGCGCGCGGGCGAATGACCAGGCCGGCGCTGGCGATGGTGTCGAGCGGCAAGGCGCCGGAGCCGATCTGGCTGCGGCAATCGCATGGCGCGACCGTGAAGGCGGCGCCGACCGCCTGGGCCATGACCGGCGACAGACGCCTGGCCTGGGCTTCGATCTCCGCTAGGGGGCGCGCCAGCAGCCGTAAGGTCGGCAGGCGTTCGGCCAGGCGGTCCGGGTCGCGATAGAGCTTCAGCGTCGCCTCGATCGCCGCCAGCCGGATCTTGTCGACCCGCAAAGCCCGTTTCATCGGGTTGCGGTTGATCGCCGCGATCAGCGCGCGCCGGCCGACGATGAAGCCCGCCTGCGGGCCGCCCAGCAGCTTGTCGCCGGAGAAGGTCACCAGCCCGGCGCCCTGCGCGACCGCCTCGCGCACGGTTGGCTCCTGCTGCAGCCCGTACTGCGCTAGGTCGACCAGCGTGCCGGAGCCGAGATCGTGCATCAGCGGCACAGTCGCCGCATCGGCGATCGCGGCCAGCTCCGCGGCGCCGACTTCCGCGGTGAAGCCCTGGATGCGGTAATTCGAGGTATGGACCTTGAGGATCACCCCGGTCTCGGCGCGCAGGGCCGCGCGGTAATCCTTAGCATGGGTGCGGTTGGTCGTGCCCACTTCGACCAGCCGGGCGCCGGCCCGCGCCATGATATCCGGCATGCGGAATGCGCCGCCGATCTCGATCAGCTCGCCGCGCGACACGATGGCCTCGCGGCCGTCGGCCAGCGTGTTCAAGGCAAGCAGCACCGCCGCGGCGTTGTTGTTGACCACGGTCGCATCCTCGGCACCGGTGAGGGCGCAAAGAAGGCTCCGGACATGATCGTCCCGCTCGCCGCGCTTGCCGGCCGCGATATCGAATTCGAGCGCGACCGGATCGCGCATCGTCGCCACGGCCGCCTCGATCGCCGCTTCGGCCAGGATTGCCCGGCCGAGATTGGTGTGCAGCACCGTGCCGGTCAGATTGAACAAGGGGCGCAGATCGGAGCGGTCTTCGGCATCGAGCCGGGCGAGCGCCTGCAGCGCGATTTCCTCCGCGCTCGGAACCCCGGAGGTGCCTGCCTGAACTGCCGTCCGAGCGTCGCCGAGCGCGGCCCGGATAGCGTCGGCGGAGGCCGGGCGACCGAACCGTTCCAGCAATACGGCAGCCGCCGCCGCATTCAGGACGGCGGTGACGGAGGGCAGATCGCGCAGACGCACGGGCTTCGGAGCTTCCATCTACGTCCTAGTCGCCAAGGCGGCGCCCGGCACCGAGCCGGAGGCAGTTCCGACATTGTCGCGGCTCAAGCCGAATGCGCAAGCAGGTTCGGGTTCGGCAGTTTCATATCCCGATCCTGGATCGGAAAACGGATCGAAAAGCAGGTTCCGATCCCGACCTCGCTGCGCACTGCGATCTCGCCGTCATGCAGATCCACGATCCGCTTCACGATGGCCAGGCCCAGTCCAGCGCCGGCGCTGCGCTGGTCATCATCGCCGCGCTGGAACCGCTCGAAGATCCTGACGATGTCGTTGCCGTGGATGCCGTGCCCGGTATCGCTGATCTCGAGCCGGACGCATCGCGCCTCGGCAGCCACGGTCACGGTGACGAGGCCGCCCGGCGGTGTCGCGCGCAGGGCATTCTCCAGCATGTTGTCGATCAGCCTTTCCAGGAGATTGATGTCGCCGGTCAGCAGCGGAAGACCGGGCGCCGGCGGCGCCGAGACGGCGATCTGCCGGTCCCGGGCCATCAAGCCGAATTTCTGCACGACATCCTGTACGAGTTCGCCCAGTTGGAGCGGCTCGCGGGAATTCCCGATATTTGCCTCTTCGAGCCTCACCAGATCGAACAGCTCATCGACCAGCCGCATCAGGCAATCGCTCTGGCGCAGCGCGATGCCCAGATATCTTCGCCGGTCGTCCGCCGACAAGGCCTGTTCCTTGAGGATCGCGGTCTCCAGATGACCGCGCAGCGATGCGAGCGGGGTCCGCAAATCATGGGCGACATTCTCGATGAGCGCGCGCCGCTCCTCGGCCGATCGTTCGAGCTGCAACGCATGCTGCCCGGCCAGGCAAACCAACCGGTGACGACGCGCCTCCTGTCTCACCCTCCAATGCCAGCCCAGGGCGCCGAGCAGGACGAAGGCCCCGAGCGCCTCCGGGATCCAGCGATCCGGGATGGTGCCAAGAGGTTGGCCGGAATACACCGTGCCTGGGATTACGGCCGGCGCCGAACCCGATACCAAGACAGGCAGGGCGACCGTCAGCGCGGCAAGCGCCATTGTCCTTCCGCCTCTCCGGAATGAACTCTTCCACATCTCACAATGCTCCGGCTGTTTGCCACTGCAATGTGCTTGTCTGCCTCGAGGCACAGGCCGCCTCTTCGAGAAACAGGCGGCGATGACCGGCTCAGCGCTGGCCTGGCACGCCCTCCGGCCAAGTTCCACGCCTGCCATTTGCTCGCCCGTGCCGTCGACTTACTTTGCCCCGGCGCTGCGGAGTTTGCGACTATAGCATGTCGGTGATCTACGACTACAAGTGTCAGCAGAAAAAGCGACGCTCTCTGCGAGTTTCTCTTTCGGGTTATCAATATCATAAGAAAAAGGTATTGTTGCTCAGTGAAAAATTTACTCGCTCGACCATTATCAACGTCGATGACGCTCAATCCCATTGTGGTCGTGGCGGCGGACGAGCCCGGCCGCATTGCCTTTCTGCTATTACCTGTCAGAATCGGATTACCGGCACAGGCGTCTAATCTATAGTCAATCCGTCCCGCATCCGTCCGTCTCGCGGATTGCCGCGGCAAATCGTGGGCTGACGGCACGAGTCCCCGGCAATCCAGGAGCAGGACCATGTTCTCCATTCTCGTGTTCTACGGATCCTATCGATCGGATCGAACCGGTATTCGCCTGGCCGACTACCTCGTCGCTCGCCTCGCCGCGCGCGGGATGGCCGTGGAATTGATCGATGCCAAGGCCATCGGCCTGCCGATGCTGGATCGAATGTACAAAGAATATCCGAAGGGTACTGCTCCCGAAGCCTTGGAGGTCCTGGCCGGCAAGATCAAGGCGGCTGATGCTTTCGTCTTCGTGGCGGGCGAATATAATTGGGGCGTTCAGCCGGGTCTCAAGAATTTGACCGATCATTTTCTGGAAGAATGGTTCTGGCGGCCTGCGGCAATTGCCAGTTATTCGGCCGGACGGTACGCCGGCGCACGGGCGAACGCCGCATGGCACAATATCCTGTCGGAAATGGGCATGGTCGTCATTTCCAGCAGCCTGACGGTCGGATCGATCAGACATGTCCTGGACGAGCAGGGAGTGCCGCAGGGCAATGCCGGGCAGACATTGGACGACGCCTTCGACCGATTTGCCGATGATCTTCTTTGGTGGACCGAAGCGGCAAAGACCCAACATGCGAAAACGGCCCCGCCTTATTAGCGAGCAGATCGATCAAAGAAATCGGGCTGCTTCGGAGTCTTCGCAACGCCAATGTTATTGAGGCGATAAGGAAAAAGTATTGGCCACCATAACGGCCCGCCGGTTACTTAAGGTAACACCAGCGCAGACCGAAACATCCCACAATCGGTGCGGTGATCGTACTGCATTGCCGGAATAGCAATTGATCGCCCGCTCGTAGATTTCGTTGCGTGGAAATTGCCGGCACGCCCAAAGGACAAGGAGGTTGTGCGGCATGGAGATCGATCAAGTCCGCTATTTCCTTGCTCTCGCCCGTTTGTTGAATTTCACGCGCGCCGCCGACCACTGCAATATCAGCCAGCCGGCGTTGACCAGGGCCATTCAGAAGCTCGAGCAGGAATTTGGCGGCCCGCTGATCTATCGTGAACGGCATCTGACGCAATTGACCGAACTCGGCAAGATCGTGCTGCCGACCTTCGAGACTATATTGTCCTCCGTCGACCTCGTGCACATGCAGGCCCAGGACTATATCCGACGGGATATCGCGCCGCTCAATATCGGCTTGGCGCCGTCGATCTGCCCGACCGTCATCATGGCGGCGCTGTCGCAGATCGCCGACATGATTCCCGGATTACAGATCGAGATGATGGAAGAGGCGGGCGAGCGTCTCGTCGACATGCTGCTCGACGGGACGATCAACGCGGCTCTGGTCAACACTCTGGAGGAGGTGCCCGAGCGGATCAATCGCTGGCGGCTGTTCGAAGGACGCTATGTCGTCCTCGCCGCGCAATCCCATCCGTTGGCGGGTTATGCCGAAATTCCGTGCGAAGCGCTGAAGGACAGCGTTTGGCTCGAGCGGATGGGATGCGATCTCACGAACCGGCTCTGGCAGGTGTATTTCGGTCCCGGAACCGCCCCGAAGATTGGGCACCATGGCAGAGAGGAAACCCACCTCCAATATATGGCGGTCGCGGGCCTGGGCGTCATGCTGGCGCCGGAGCACGCGCCGCGGCTCTCTTCTCTCGCGGCAATCCCGGTCGAGGGCGATCTGTTCCGGCATGAAGTCGATCTTCTGGTCGTCGCGGGGCGACGCTACTCGCCCGCGCTCGATGCATTGGTCAAAATCGCGCGGCTGCGCAGCTGGCAGGGCGAGGCCGGATATCGCGCACCGGCGCGGTGAGCGATTGCCGGGCGGGGTTCATTCCTTCTTCTCCTCGGCCGCGAGTTCGTGCCAGGCACGGCCGTCCCGGGCGAGCAGCTCATCCGCCGCCGCCGGCCCCAAACTGCCCGGCGCATAGGGATCGGGCTTGCCCCCGGCTGCCCAGACATCGAGGAAGGGCTGCACCGCCGCCCAGCCGGCCTCGATCGCATCGGCGCGCTGGAACAGGGTCTGGTCGCCGATGAACAGATCGTAGAGAAGCGATTCGTAGCCGACGAGATCGGCGATGTCGAAATGGTCGGCATAATGGAAATCGAGGCTGACCGGCACGGCATCGACGGCCAGCCCCGGCTGCTTGATCAGGATGTCCATGCGCAGCCCTTCATCGGGCTGGATATGGATGACCAGCCGGTTCGGCGGCAGGCTGTTCGCCGGAGTCTTGGCGAATTGCGCGAAGGGCACCGGCTTGAAGGCGATGACGACTTCCGTATCGCGCACCGCCATGACCTTGCCGGTGCGCAGATAGAACGGCACGCCAGCCCAGCGCCAGGTGTCAAGCGTCAGCTTCAGCGCGACATAGGTCTCGGTGCTGCTGTCCTTGGCGACATCCGGTACGTCGGTATAGGCCGGCACCGCTTTGCCTTCGAGCGTCCCGGCGGAATAGGCGCCGCGCACGCCGTTCCGCGCCGCCTCTTCCGGCGTGTAGACCCGGATGGAGCGCAACACCTTGCCCTTCTCGTCCCGGATTGCCTCGGCATCGAAGCTGTGGGGCGGCTCCATGGCGACCATGGCCAGCAGCTGGAACAAATGGTTCGGCACCATGTCGCGCAGCGCGCCGGTCGCGTCGTAGAATTTACCG
Source organism: Aliidongia sp. (assembly GCA_037200015.1). Lineage (GTDB taxonomy): Bacteria > Pseudomonadota > Alphaproteobacteria > ATCC43930 > CGMCC-115725 > JAXDMU01. The sequence goes on from JBBCHB010000045.1 coordinate 38,570, forward strand.
CGCGTCCCGACACCGACCGTTTCCCGCCGCGGTGATCTGGACGTGGTCGATGCAGTCGCTCGTCCAGAGCCGCTCGACCATCATATTGGCGAAGCGCGCCGTCATGATGTTCTGCACGGTCTCTTTGCCGAGAAAATGATCTATCCGGTAGACTTGGCTCTCGGAGATCCGCTTCAGGATGCGCGCATTGAGCTGCTTGGCCGATTGCAGATCATGGCCGAACGGTTTCTCGATCGCCACGCGGCGGAACACGCCTTCCGCCTCGTCCATCAGCTTGTGATCGGCCAGCTTCTCGACGATGTCGCCGAAGAAGCGCGGCTGGACGGCCAGGTAAAAGGCGGCATTGCCGGCGCCCGTCTGCGTGATCCGTTCGGCGATCTGGCCGTAGACCTCATCCTTGGTGAAATCGCCCTGCAGGTAGTCGATGCGCGGCCGCAGCCGGTTCCAGGCCGCACCCTTCTCGACCGCGCCTTCGCCGCCGGCTTCCGACTGGAAATCGTCGAGCGCCTTGCGCAGGGTCGCGCTATCGCCGGCATCGATGCCGACGCCGAGAATATGGAGGTCATCGCCCGCGAGGCCGAGGCGCGTCATGTTGATCATCGCCGGCACCAGCAGCCGCCGCGTGAGATCTCCCATTGCACCGAACAGGACGAGAGTGACCGGCGGCGCCGGCGGGACGCGAACGGCACTCATGCTGCGGCTCCGGAGATCGGGGAACAGGACTGGGTCATTTGGCACCTCGTGCAGAAGGAGGGAGCGTCGTGCGTTTGACCGCCGGATCGAGTCAGGCGATGAAGATCGAAGACAGCACCGGCTGGGCTTCGAAGGTTCCGGCGCTTACGGCCGCAGCCGGTTCGCATTCGCCGTTCATCGGCTACCGGGCGCGGGCTCTGTTTCAGTCGAGAGGTTCTTGCCCGCCGGACGGATTCGGCACCGCACCTATGGTTTCGCGCCCGCTGGCCCGGCGGGCTGCGGCGTCGTTACTTCTGGGGCCCGTTCATGGAGCGCGGCAGCGGCCCCTCGCGCCGAAGCCCGTGCCAGGCCAGCACGCTGTCGCCCAGGAACATGACGAGCGAGCAGACGGTGCAGCCCAATGACAGCGAAAACAAGCCGATCAACCAGCCGGCAAACGCGGCATTCCCGACGCTCCCCAGGAACAGGACGAAAGCCGAGCCGCAGGCCGAAGCTCCGCCGACGGCGGCAAGCGCGATGGCCGCATCGAGCAGCCACATGCGTCGCGCGAGGTGCGCAAAATGGCGCCGCAGCCAGGCTTCCTCCTGCGGAGCCGTCTCGCCCCTCAGCAGATCGGCCGCATGGCCGATATGGTCGGAAACCCGGCTCAGCCGCGTATTGAACACGTTCAGCAGCGAACCGATGCCCGACAGCAGAAAGACCGGAGTCAAAGCGGTCTGGATGAGATGGGCGACGTCGCCGCTGCCATCCATCCCGATGGCGCTCAGAAAACCTGCACTCATCGGTGCCGCCGGCCCGATCGGGCTGAGACCGAAGGAGACCGCTCAAGCATCGACGAACACCCTTCCCTCCGCGCCCGATGCGCGATCCTGCTGCACCTGCATCCACTCGGACAGTGCATCGTCGTGAATCCCGAGCTCGCCGAGTATGGCAACGGCAAGATCGAGGCCGGGCGGCGCGCCGCGATCGAGAACCGCGCGCACGCCGAGCGCATGAAACCGCTGGACATCGGCGTCGTCGGTCACAGCGGCATAGCGCAGCAGACCGGGGTAGCGTTGCTGCACCAGCGGAGTGAGTTCGTTCGACACGTCATAGGCCGGCGCGCTCAAGGCGAGGATCTTCCTGCCATGCATGGAGATCGTCTCCCAAAGCCGCGGGTCGGCCGTGTCGCCGAGCAAGACGGAGTAGCCGTCCGCCAAAGCCTCCCTGAGACGGCGCTGGTCGCGTTCGATGGCGATGTGCTCGACGCCGAAGGCGCGCAGGGCATCCGCGAGCGTCCTGCCGATCCTGCCCATGCCGACGATGAGCACGGGCGCTGCGAGTTCCCTTATCTCCAGTTCCGGGTCGCGCGACTTCGCGGCGCGCATCCGCAGCCGGCCGGCCGTCTTTCGGCCAATGGTCGCGAGGGTCGGCGTCAAGGCGATGCTGAGCGCCACGGCGGTCGCGACAATCGAGATGCGTCCGGCGCCGAGCATATCGCGGACCATCGGCAGGCTCAGGATCACGAAGCTGAATTCCGACCCCTGGGCCAACAGGAAACCGAGCTGCAGCGAGCCCGGCACCGACCAGCGGAAGGCGAGGCTTGCGGCGGCGTTGGTGACGACTTTCGTCGCGATCAGCAGCAGGGTGATCACGATCGTCATCGGCCATTGCTGCAACAGCGTCGTCAGATCGAGCGACAGCCCGACCGAAATGAAGAAGAATCCGAGCAGCAATCCGCGAAACGGCTTGATTTCGGTCCGAATGACGGCGCGGTACGGCGTCTCCGCTACGGTCATGCCGCCGAGGAAGGCGCCAAGGGTCAGCGACAATCCGATCTGCCCGGTCGCCCAGCCTGCCGCCAGCGCGATCAGCAGCGCCATGGCGGTGAAGATTTCCTCCTGCCCGCCGCGCGCGACCAGGCGGAACAGCGGCCGCACAAGGATGCGTGCGGCGACCACGGCAACGGCAAAGGCGCCGATCGCCTTTGCCAGCGCCATGGCGGCGACCGGCAGCACCGATTCGCCGCCGATCGAGCCGGCGATGATCAGGAAAAAGATCGCAGCGACATCCTGGAAGATCAGGATCGCCGTGGCCGTGAGCCCGACCGGGCAGTTCTGCTGGTGCCGTTCGGCGATCACCGGTGCCACGGCCGCCGTGGAGCTCAGCGCCAGGATCGCACCGAGCAGGAAAGCAGGGAACGGCGCCAACCCGCTCGCGAATGCGATCAGGCCGAGCGCGACGGCGCCGAAAAGGATCTGCACCGGGCCGAAGCCGAAAATATCGGAGGCTTGCCGCCGGACCTGCGTCAAAGAGAAATGCAGGCCGATATCGAACAGCAGAAAGACGACACCGAGTTCGGCCAGCAGCCCCACGATGCCGTCGTCGAACACGGCCGCGGCGCCGCTCGCCTTCAGCGCCACACCGAGGACGAGATAGCCGACGATCGGGCTGAGCCGACTGGCGCGGCTGGCGATCACCGCGACGACGCCAAGCGCCAGCAGCAGAATCACGGGCACAAGCGCTGCAAGGATGGCTGTGTCCATTATCTTCCCTTGGTGTTGAGCATGAGTACGATGGTTCCCTACGTCTTTCCTGTGGGCCGGGCGGGGACGATTTCAGCGTGTTCGCTGCTCATGTAGGGCGATCCGAAATAGGGGAACTCCTCACGCGTCCGGACCATGTCCGGTACGACGCCGTCGGCGGGCGCAGTGTTGGTCGCCAAGGTCAGTATCACATCCATTATGTCGCGCGAACACTTGCCGAGCGGATGTCGTCTCCAGCCGCCGCACACTTCCTAGCCGCCGCGCGCCGTCGCCTCGGCGAATTTGTAGCCGACTCCCCAGACGGTCCGGATGTAGAGCGGATTGGCCGGGTCTTTCTCGATCTTCGAGCGCAGCCGGTTGATGTGGGAATTCACGGTGTGCTGGTAGCCGGTGTGGTTGTAGCCCCAGACGAAGTCCAAAAGCTGACCGCGCGTATAGGCGCGGCCGGGGTTGAGTGCCAGATGCAGAAGCAGGTCGAACTCCTTTGCCGTCAGATCGACGCCTTTGCCGGACATGGTGACGGAACGCTTATCGGCGTCGATGGACAAATTGCCGGCGCGGACAATGGCGTTGGAACGCATGCTGCCGCTCGAAACCGCCTTGATGCGCCGGAAGATCGCTTTGACCCGGGCCTGTAGCTCGAGCATGCTGAAGGGCTTCGTCAGATAGTCGTCGGCGCCCAGTTCGAGGCCGAGCACGCGATCCAGTTCGGAGGTCCGCGAACTCAGCATCAGGATCGGCGTGTAATCGTCACGGGCGCGCAGGCGACGGCAGATCTCCAGCCCGTTCTCGCCCGGCAGCATCAAATCGAGGATGATCAGATCGTAATTATTGGCCGCGGCATCGGCCAGGGCCGTGCTGCCGTCGAAGAGCAATTTGCTCCGGCAGTCGATATCCTGCAAATGCAGCTTTACCAGATCGGCGATGTCGCGCTGATCCTCGACGATCAGGACCTTGTAGCTCATCTCATCCGCACTGCCCGAGCGGCGACAGATTGCCTGTTCGCCTTCTGCCGGCACGAAGGACGACGCCTCGCCTTTCGTGCCGCTCGCAACCTCGTTCGTCCCGATTGGCGGCAGGGTTACGGTCCTTGTCGACCGAAGCCCATGCTTCCTCCGGTCAAGACGGCTTGGCGCGGGGGGCCTCGATCAGAGCGCGCAGCCGGATGAACTCGCCGAGCGACCAGGCCTGAAACGGGCAGCCCGCGCGGCGTATGGGGCGGATCGCCATCGGCGATCTCGGAAATATGGCCGATCCCGGCGGCTTCGAGATGGGCCTGAAGGGGGGGCCAAGAAACGGGCTCTCGCCGTAGCGGCGGCATTGCGCTTGCCGGCATTGACCCTCAGCCAGGCCTCGATGAACGGCCCGATCAGCCAGGGCCAGACCGTGCCCTGGTGATAGGCGGAATCGCGCTCGAACGGTGTGCCGGTATAGCGCGGACAATAGGCGGGATCATCCGGGCTGAGCGAGCGCAGGCCGAGCGGTGTCAGGAGGTGTGCCTCGACGAGCTGCACGACGCGGCGGGCAACCTCGCCCTCGATCACCGGAAACGGCAGGCCGCCGATGGCGAGGATCTGGTTGGGCCGGATCTGCGCATCGATTTTTCCGGCGACATGATCGGCATCCACGACATCGTATAGGCCGCCGGTATTCGGGTCGGGAAAGCGCGCTGCGAAGGCGTGGCGGGCGCGTTTTTCCAGATCGGTCCAGCGGTCGGAATGAAGGCTGCCGATATGCAATGCATTGATCCAGAGCGCCTGGATCTCGACCGGTTTGCCGATGCGCGGCGTGACGACCCGATCGCCGATCTTCGCATCCATCCAGGTCAGCTGGACACCAGGCACGCCGGCGCGGAGCAGCCCGTCTTCGTCGGCCGCGATGCCGTGGCGCGTGCCCGCGGCATAGCAGGTCAGGATCAGGCCGACGGCCGAAACCAGCTGGGTCCGCTTGCCCGGATCGATGGCATGGTCGGCCCTCTGCGCTGCGTCGAGGAAGTCGTGGACGGCCACGACGAACCAGAGCGAGCTGTCGACCGAATTATACTCCGCCGTGTCCACGCCATCGAGGAACCGGTTGGGCAGCATGCCTTCGCTGAGCGTGTCCGCCCAGGCTGCCAGGATCGCCCCGGCTTCCTTGAGCCGGCCACGCGCGATGACGAGGCCGCGCATCGCGATGAGGGTGTCGCGACCCCAGTCGGTGAACCAGGGAAAGCCTGCGAGCAGGGTGCTGCCGCTACCGCGGTCGACCAGATAGCTGTCCGCCGCGACATCGATCGCCGTGCCGGCCCGGCTGCGGCGCGCCGTTTCGATCTCGATCAGCTGCTCGGCATGGGCCTCTGCTCGGAGGTTGAGGCCCGAGCCCGACCGCAAGACCAGCACGGCGTCCTGGCTGGTCTTCAGCTCCCAGACGAAGCTGCCCGGCGAGGCGAGGTCTTCGACATGATCCAGGCCGCGATCCCGTTCCGCACTGTAGAGGAAATTGCGGAACCAGGCCGGCTCATGGCGATAGGTGCCGTTCGAAAAGGCGCTGATCGCCGGCAGATCGCGATAGGGCTGCCAGCTCACATTGCCGGATTGGCGGCTCGGCGTGAAATCGAAGGCGCCATTCTCACGATGCAGCGCGTGGTAGTCCCGCCGGACAGCAGTGGGCGGACATGAAGGCGGCAGGTTGGCCCGGCACCGGACAGGCGCCAGCGCAGTACCGTCTCGCAGCTGTCGCGCGCCACCAGGATCTCCTGTCGGACCGTCGCTTCGGGCGAGACGCGGAAGGTCCAGCTCGGCCAGGGCGCGGCTTCGAACGCCGTGAGCTGCTGCCAACCCGCCGGATGAAGCACGTCCGGCAGATAGAGATTGGTCGACAGCGACACCGTGCCGGCTTCGGTCTCGATCCAGGCCTCGATGCCGTTGACCTGGACGATGCGCCCGGTCGGCGGAGTCGTCGCCGTCAGCAACAGCGCGTGGTAACGTCGCGTCCGCGGTCCGAGGACCGGGCCGGATGCGAAGCCGCCGAGCCCGTCCGCCTCAAGCCACTCGGCTCCCCAGGGCCGCGCTCGTCGCCGAGATCGGCAACCTGGTCGGGGAAGGAGTCGAGGCAGTCTTGCGCATTTGAACGGGGTCCGTACTCTCGCGGGATGGAGCGCCGGCATGGAGCCGCCGCAGCATTGCCTCGAGTTTAAGAGATCCATCACATATTCATCACACGGATGCAGGTGATGAAAACGTGATGGGTTCGCCATGAAGCCGTTTCAGCGCCGACTTACGGTGCCGAATGTTAACCTGCGCCGCAGCGGAACAGAGTATCGAACATGGTGCAACGACGAACACGACGGCCACCGCATCTGCTCGAGACTGCGGAGGGCCGGCGCATCGGCGTGGCCGGAGGTGTGGCCGAGTGGCGGCACTGGGGGGCCTTATCTGAGCGAACGCCAATGGGGTACCGTCCGCGAGGATTACAGTCCCCTATGGCAATGCCTGGGAATATCTGCCGCATGACCATGCCCGCAGCCGCGCCTATCGCTGGGGCGAAGACGGCATCGGGGGGTTCGGCGACGAGCATCTGCGCTGGTGCCTCGCCCTTGCTCTTTGGAACGAGCGCGACCCGATCCTCAAGGAACGCCTGTTCGGCCTGACCAATTCCGAGGGCAATCACGGCGAGGACGTCAAGGAAGTCTATTTCTACTGCGACGGGCTGCCCAGCCACGCCTATATGCGCATGCTGTACAAATACCCGCAGCGCGCCTTTCCCTATGCGCAGCTTGTCGCGGAGAATCGCCGCCGCGGAGTGTTTCGATCCGGAATTCGAGCTGGTCGATACCGGCGCCTTCGCGGAGCAGCGGTATTTCGACGTCACCATCGAATACGCCAAGGGCGGTCCCGACGACATCCTGATGCGCATCACCGCGAAAAATCGCGGACCGGATACGGCGCCGTTGCATCTTTTGCCGCAGCTCTGGGCCCGCAATAACTGGAGCTGGTCGGGCGCCATCGAGCGGCCCTTGCTGAAAGCCGTCGGTCCGGCGACCATCGAAGCCGCGCATCCGAAATTCGGCCCGATGCAGCTTGATATCGACGGCGCCCCGGTGCTGCTGTTCTGCGAGAACGAGACCAACGGCAACCGCCTGTTCGGCTTCTCGGGGTCCGGCCCGTTCAAGGACGGCATCGATTCCTATGTGGTTCATGGCGACCGGGGCGCGGTCGGCGCAGAAGGCCGCGGCACCAAATGCGCCGCGCATTTCCAGATGGAGCTGGAGCCTGGGGAGCGCCGGACGATCTGCCCTGCGGTTCCGCTCGCCCGACTCCGCCGGCCGGCCTTTCGCCGATTTCGACCGCATCTTCGCCGACCGCATCGCGGAGGCCGACGAATTCTACGCTTCGCTGCAGCAGGGCATTGCGGACCCGATGCGCGGCTGGTGCAGCGCCAGGCCCTGGCCGGCATGCTCTGGTCGAAACAGTTCTACTACTTCGACATTCCGCAATGGTTGGCCGGCGATCCGACACAGCCGACCCCGCCGGAGAGCCGCCGCCGCGGGCGGAACGCCGCCTGGCTGCATCTCAACAATTCCGACATCATCGCGATGCCGGACAAATGGGAATACCCATGGTACGCGGCTTGGGATCTCGCCTTCCACTGCGTGACCTTCGCGCTGATCGATCCGGAATTCGCCAAGTCGCAGCTCGTGCTGATGACCCGCGAATGGTACATGCACCCGAACGGCCAGCTGCCGGCCTATGAATGGGCGTTCGACGACGTCAATCCGCCGGTCCATGCCTGGGCAAGCTGGCGCGTCTACCAGATGGACAAGGCGCTCAAGGGCAAGGGCGATCGCGCCTTTCTCGAAGGCGTCTTCCACAAGCTGATCCTGAATTTCAACTGGTGGGTCAATCGCAAGGACATGTGCGGCCGGAACGTCTTCGAAGGCGGCTTCCTCGGCCTCGACAATATCGGTCTGTTCGACCGTTCCGCGCCCTTGCCGACCGGCGGCTATATCAGCCAGTCGGACGGCACGGCCTGGATGGCGATGTATGCGCTCAACCTGATGCGCATCGCGCTTGAGCTGGCGATCGAGAACCACGTCTATGAGGATCTCGCGACGAAATTCTTCGAGCATTTCCTCTATATCGCCGACGCCATGACCCGGATGGGCGGCGAGCACGGGCTGTGGGACGAGCAGGACGAGTTCTTCTACGACGTGCTGAACCTGCCGGGCGACCGGAGCATTCCGCTCAGGGTCCGCTCCATGGTCGGGCTGATCCCGCTCTATGCAGTCGAAGTGCTGCAAGCGGAGATATTCGAGCAGCTGCCGGCCTTTACTGCTCGACTGCGCTGGTTCCTGGACCATCGCCCGAATCTGGCAAAGCTCGTTTCGCGCTGGACCCAGCCTGCACAGGGCGAGGTGCATCTGCTCTCGCTGCTGCGCGGCCATCGGATGAAGAAGTTGCTGAAAACGCGAAACGCGCCCTCGACGAGACGGAGTTCCTGTCCGACTACGGGATTCGCGCCCTGTCTCGGGTGCATGCCGGGACGCCCTATGTCTTCGAATGTGAGGACATAAGTTCAGCGTCGACTATGTCCCCGGCGAATCGACGACGAAACTGTTCGGCGGCAACTCGAATTGGCGCGGGCCGATCTGGATGCCGGTGAATTTCTGCTGATCGAATCACTCTACGAGTTCCATCGCTACTACGGCGACGAGTTCAAGGTCGAATGTCCGACCGGATCAGGCAGTATCTGACCCAGTGCGAAGTGGCGACCGAGATCAGCAATCGGCTCTGCAAGATCTTCCTGCGCGATGCAGAGGGCCGGCGGGCCGTCCTCGGCGATCATCCGGTCGCGCAGCACGATCCCCATTTCAGCGACCATTTTGTTGTTTTATGAGTATTTTCATGGCGATACGGACGTGCTTCGGTGCTTCGCATCAGACGGGATGGACCGGCCTGATCCCGCTGCTGCTCCATCCGCGCTCGCCGGAGGACCCCTGCTCGCTCATGATTTCGCCGATGAACCCCGGTGCCTAGCGATGGACCGAGGCTTTTGCCCGGGCTTTCGACGATACGCCGTCAGGGCTTGGCGGGCGGTGAGCGACGATGGCCGCGTGGCAGAGGGCTTCGGGCCCATCGGCTCAGAGTTCGGCTTCTTGCGGCAGCCGGACCGCGTGCCTGCTCGGGCGTATCGTCTCGGCGTTTCCAAGCACGCGCCCGAGAAATCGTCAGCGTCGAATGGGCGATATCCGCCGTCCAATCCTTCGCCGAGCAATCTTGACGAAGGCGTCGAGCGCGGGCGAATAGCACCGTCCTGAAACAGTCGAGAAGCTGGACCTCTTGGCGCAGCGGATCTCCTCGAGGGGGATTGCGCGGAGCGAAGAAAGCCGCGGTCCATGCTCGGGCGCCAACATGACACCGAGTCCGGCGGCGGCCATCTGTTGCAGCAGCCGCATCTGCCGCCCTCGATGTCTCGCCTTGGGTTCTATGCCGCGCCTGAGACATACAGTCCGGAACCGGCGCGCAAGATCGCAGCCGACCGGTTCGAGCCAAACGGCTTCGGCGAAAGCCTCGAGCGGTATCTTGGCATGTGCGGAGAGCGGGTGCGACGGGGCGCAAGAACGACGTAACGCTCCTCGAAGAGCCGCCAGTGATCGATCCGGTCGCGCAGTTCCGCCCCGCCGCACGCCAGGGCAACATTGATTTGCCCGTCCAGCGCATCTCCATGAGCTGTTCAGTCGTATCGTCGACGATCTCGACGCTGAGCCCGCCGATCATCTGCGAGATCTCGCCAAGCCGGCTTCACGACGATTGCCGCGGAGACGGACGGGCGCCAGGCCGATCTTCAAGCGGAGCGACTTCTCGCCACCGATAGCTATGCGCGAGACGCCGGACGGATTCGGCCTCGGCGAACGTCCTGGAGAGCAGCGGCAAGACCAGCTTGCCCAGATCCGTAAGCTGAGTGAGCTGCCGCTCGCGATAGATAAGAGCGCCCGCCCACTCCTCTCGAGCTTCTCTGCACCGCATTGGTGAGCGCCGGTTGGCTGACATTGCACTGCTCTGCCGCCCGCGTGAAGTTCAGGGTGTTGGCGAGCGCTAGAAAATAGCGAACCTGATGAAGCTCCATGCGGGTTTCTTACCACTGTCCTGTCGCACCTCCTCACCCCTTCGGCTGCACCAGCCGAATCCGTCCTACGCGACCTCGTCGAGGCCGGCCCATGCCAATCTTGCCGAGACGCCGCGGGAGGCCGTTTCATGCCGGGTGCGTCCGACGAGGAGCGGCTGATCCGAAGATGGCGCGTTTTCTCCCCGCAGTCACTTCAATTTCGCGTGCGGTCGCGCCCGGTTGCGGAACGTAAGCTTCGACAACACTGGATCCCCATGACAATCGGCCGTGATAGGGGAAGCGATTACAGTCGAAGCTTGATGCCGTTTGCGGATCGATTTCATGCAGGCGGATTATGATTTGGACGTACCGATCCGAGCGACCCCGGCTCGGGCGGTATTACTTTCAGGCGAGTGAGCGCCAGGGCGAAAGCGCGGGGCGGGCCGCCGTGCTTAACGCTTGGAACTCGTTCCCGCTTCTGCCTTCAGGCCGCCATCGCGCCGGACTTCACCGGATGGAGCGAGCGGAAACTGATGGCGATCCGGTTCCAACCGTTGATCGCAACGACCAGCATGGTCAGCTTGACCAGCTCCGCTTCGGCGAAATGCGCGCGGACTGCCTCGTAGGCGGCATCCGCCACATGTGTCTGGGCGACCAGCGTGACCGCTTCGGTCCAACCCAACGCGGCCCGTTCCCGATCGGTAGTAGAGCGGCGATTCGCGCCAAGCGTCGAGCAGATAGAGGCGTTCCTCGGTTTCGCCGCGTGCCCGGGCGTCGCGCGTATGCATGTGGAGACAGAAGGCGCAGCCATTGATCTGGGAGGCGCGGGTCTTGACCAATTCGATCAGCGACGGTTCGAGGCCGCTATTTGCCACCGCCTCTTCCAGCGCCATCATCGATTTCATCAGGTCGGGCGCGAGCTGATACGGGTTCAGTCTGGGTTTCATGATATGATTGCTCTCCATGGAACGGCCAGCCCCGGATTGATCCGGGGCTCCCGGCAAAGTAGCACCCGAAGAGTGCAGGTGGATTGAACGGCGGTGCCGGCTCTGGAACATCCGCACTGTGTTCTCTGCGACTGCGGCTGTTTAAGGCGGACGGCCGATGCCGTTGTCTCCGTCTCGATAGCGACATACACCATCGTAGCAGCAGCAGGTCGCGGCATCGGTCGGACGGGACGCCTTCACACCGGCGGGGAGCGCAGGGATATGAGGCGAACAGGGGGCTTATGGCGATCGACTGGGCGGAGCTTCCGCCAGGCTCATCCGCCCACCCTGGTGGTACGGACGCCGCGCCGGGCGCAGCTGGCGGCGACCGAGCTACGCTGCGACCGGACTGGTTTCGGCAAGACCTCGCCGATCCCGCCGGAGGATGGGTTTCTCGTCGGGTTGCAGTTGCGCGACTGCTTCGACCATCTGCTCTGGGTCGACGGCAGGCCGGTTCCGGTCGATCCGTTCCCGGCCGGCACGACCCTCGCTCTATGATCTGTCGCGCAATCCGATCGCAACATGAAAGCCCGTTCCACTGCCTGCAATTTTATCTGCCGCGGGCTGCGCTCGACGAGTTGGCGGACGAGGCCGGGTCGAGGCCGATCGCGGGCTGATATTTCCGCCACGGCGTCGCCTATGACGATCCGATCATCCGCCATCTCGGCGCCTGCCTGCTCGCGGCGCTCGATCGGCCCCAAGAGATCAGCATGCTGTTCGTCGAACAGATGCTCGCTCGCCTTCCGTACCCATGTCCGCGCAGCGCTATGGCGGGATGACGCGCGCCTGCCGCGGCCGTCCGCGGCGGGCTGACCACGGCGCTGGAGCGCCGGGCGAAGCAGGTGATGATCGCGCGGCTCGATGAAGACATCGCCCTGGAAGAGATCGCTCGCGAATGCGGCCTGTCGCGCAGTCATTTCCTGCGCGCATTCAAGCGGACCGCCGGACTGCCGCCGCATCGCTGGCTGATGGCGCAGCGCGTGGAACGGGCCAAGGAGCTGCTGCTCGGCACGACGACGTCGCTCTCGGCGATTGCGGCTGCTTGCGGCTTCGCGGACCAAAGTCATTTCACCCGGGTCTTTTCGCGAATCGTCGGCACGACGCCGGGCGCGTGGCAGCGCGACCGGAAGGGATAGTCGCATCGCATCGCGTGCGGCCCGGGAAAAGAGCAGGAAAGTGCAAGGCCGCCGCACGGACCTTCAAGAAACGAGGATCTAACGGGGATAGATTGATGCCGTCAGTCGCCAACTGACCGGCCCAGCCAGCCCTCCGCGCCGGGCCAGTGCGCGGCCGGCCCCATCCCCCCGGAGGTCGGTCGCGGCTTTTTGCGGCGATCCTTGTCGCCTGCGGGTTTGCCGATCGAAGCCATGTCACATATCCGCTCGCGCGCCGCGACGCCGCGCTGGGGGGCGGCCGGTTGTGCCGAGACGCGAGGCAAGCGCGGGCGCGATGCGGTCGAGCGCCCGGCACTCCGCCGCGGCGAAGCCGCCCTTCCGCGCCGTGCGAAGGAGATTGCGCGGATTGCGCCGGCGGCGGCGAGCGGCACGATGACGAGTTCGATCAGGTCGCGACCGCAAAACGCGTCGATCGCCGCCAGAGCCGGATCGTCCCCGCGCAGCGTGACCGTTCGGCCCTCGGCGATCGCATCGTGCAGGCGGCTGCCGGCGAAGGCGGCGGCCGGCTCGATGCCATGGTCCCGATCGCAGATCTCAACGGGCCGGTTCGGCGACCAGGCGGCGGTCCCGCCGAGAACGCCCGGATGCAGGGTCCAGCGCAGCAAGACCAGCCGATCGATCGGCAATCCGGCGTTCCGAAGGCGCCGGCCCAGCCCGGCGATCAGCCCGGCTTCGTCGAGCGCGCGGCATTCCTCGCCGGACAGCCATTCGAGGATCGTGGCTTCGGCCGTTTCCGGCTTTCGTGCTGGTGGCGGGATCGTGCGCATTTCACTCTCCCTGGCGCGGGCTCAATGCGCCCCGCCGGTGTCGAGATGGCCGGCCTTCTTCAGCATCAGCCCGGCGAGCAGGGCCAGGATCAGCGCGGCGCCGAGCAGGAAGAAGGTGTCGCTGAACGCCATGATGAAGGCCTGGCGGCGCAGGACATTGCCGATCGCGGTTGTCGCCTGGCCATAGGCATGGGCCGGGTCGGTCACGCCATGCGCCATGAAATAGTGGGTCAGCCGGTCGATCCTGGCCCGCGTCGCATCGAGCAGCAGCGAGGCGGATTGCGACAGCACGTTGGAATGGTACTGCTCGCGCTTGGTCAGGAAGGTTTGCAGCGCGGCGATGCCGATCGCGCCGCCCAGATTGCGCAGCATGTTGAACAGGGCCGAGGCGGAGCCGGCATTCTCGGCCTCGATGCCGGCCGTGGCGACGGCGGTCAGCGGCGCGAAGGCGAGGGCCTGACCGATGGCGCGGACTACGTTCGGCCAGAGCAACTGGTCGGAAGCATAATCGGCGGTCATGTAGATGTTCATGAAATTGCTGACGGCGAAGAGCGCGAAGCCGACGCCGATGACCAGCCGGGCATCGAAGATCTTCAGCAGCCTTGGCACCAGCGGGATCAGCACGAGCTGCGGCAAGCCGGTCCAGGCCAGCACCATGCCGATCTGCTCGGAATTGTAGCCTTGGATGCGGGCGAGATACTGCGGCAGGATGAAGACCGAGCCGTAAAGCGCGATGCCCATCAGGAAATTGGCCAGGCTGCCGAAGCCGAAATTGCGGCGCAGGAACAGGCGCAGGTTCAGCAGGGGCTTCTTGACGATCAGCTCGATGCCGAGGAACAGGGTCAGCGACACGGCCGCGATGACCGAGAGCCGGAGGATGAAGGTCGAGCCGAACCAATCGTCCTTGTTGCCCTCTTCGAGCACGGTCTGCAGCGCGCCCAGCCCGACCGACATGGTCGCGATGCCGAACCAGTCGCCCTGCTTCAGCAGGCCGAGCTGCATCGGGGCGCGTTCGAGCGAGACCCAGAGCATGCCGAGCATCAGCAGGCCGGGCACCAGATTGACGTAGAAGATGTATTGCCAGCCGTAATTTTCCGTCAGATAGCCGCCGATGGTCGGGCCGATCGCCGGCGCGAAGGTGGCGGAGACTGCGAACAGCGCCAGACCGATCGGCTGCTTCGACCGGGGCAGCAGCGTGATGATGATGGTGAAGGCCATCGGGATCAGCACGCCGCCGCTGAAGCCCTGAATGGCGCGCAGCACGATCATCTGGCCGAGATTCTGGGCGAGCGCACAGGCCGCCGAGAAGATCAGGAACAGGATCGCGTTGGTCAGCAGATAGCGCCGGACCGAGAATACCCGCGCGAGCCAGGCGCTCAGCGGGATGACGATGATCTCCGCGATCAGATAAGAGGTCGAGATCCAGCCGCCATCATCGATGCCGGCGCCGATCGCGCCCTGGATATCGGCCAGCGACGCATTGACGATCTGGATGTTGAGCACGGCCATGAAGGCGCGAGCGTCGAGCCGATGACGGCGATCCAGGTTTTGAAGGAGACGTGATCCGCGGCTATCGCCTTCGGGCCGGCGGCGGGTGCGGAGAGGGTTGCGGCGGCTGCGGCCATGATCGGAGTTCCTCGGATCGTGCAGCGGATCAGCCTTGGGCCGAGCCGGTATGGGCCGCAGCGGCGCGGGACGCCTGGGCGGCGGCCTTGGTGTCGATGGTCGGCTCGACCGACATGCCGGGCCGCAGCAATCCGGCGAGGTCGCTCCGGTCGACCCAGGATCTTCACCGGGATGCGCTGGACGATCTTGGTGAAGTTGCCGGTCGCGTTGTCGGGCGGCAGCAGGGCGAATTCGAGCCCGCTCGCCGGCGCCAGGCTGTCGACATGGCCGGTCAGGGCCACATCCGGAAGCTGTCGATCGCGATCTTGACCGCTGGCCGTTGCGCACATCGGTCAGCTGGGTTTCCTTGAAATTCGCCACGATGTAGACCGCCTGCAGCGGTACCACCGCCATCAGCTGCGTGCCGGCCTGGACATATTGGCCGACGCGCAGCGTGCGGGCGCCGACCGAGCCGTCGACCGGCGCGGTCAGCACCGTGTAGGACAGGTTCAGCTCGGCCTGGTGCTCGACGGCGGCGTTGTGGGCGCGCTGCGCTTCGGCCGAGACGCGGTCGCTGGCCAGCACGTCGAGCTTCTTCTGCGCGGCGACCAGCCCGGCGCGATCGCCTTCGAGCTGCGCCTGCTTCTGGTGCATCAGCGCGTCGGCCTGCTGGGCATGCTGCACGGAGCCGGCGCCCGACCGGGCCAGATCGGCATAGCGAACGCTGTCCTGCTGGGCAAAGCGCAGCGTCGCATCCGTCCCGGCGATATCGGCCTTGCCGTGATCGATGATGGATTGCTGCAGCACGGTCTGCGCATCGATGTTGCGGATCGCCGCGTCGGCGGCGGCGACATCGGCCTTGGCCTGATCAAGCGCGGCGCGGAAATCACGATCGTCGATCCGTGCCAGGATCTGGCGGCCTTGATCGCCTGATTGTCTTCGACCAGCACCTCGGTGATGTAGCCGACACCTTGGGCGCGACCGTGTGTAGTCGGCATTGACATAGGCGTCGTCCGTCGATTGCAGATACTGCCGATTTTCCAATAGTAGTTGCCGTACCAGGCGGCGGCCGCGATGCGGCGGCGAGCGCCAGGGCGGAAACGGCGCGCTTCAGCGTCTTGCGGCTCAAAAAGCCGCCGGTGGACGATCCGGCGACGGCATCCTGCGTGACCTCGGCATGTCCTTCTCCATCTCTCATGCGTTCTGATGAAGAGAGAATGCGGTTGCGCCCCCGATGTGATAATCGAGGAAGATTGGAAAGGATTATCCAGTGAGAGCGGATAATGGATCGGCTGACCAGTTTGGAGGTTTTCGTTCGGGTCGTGGATAGCGGCGGCTTTTCGGCCGCGGCCCGCGGCTGAACATGTCGGTGACCATGGTCAGCAACCATGTCCAGTCGCTCGAAGACCGGCTCGGCGCGCGGCTGCTGAACCGGACGACGCGCAAGGTCGGGCTGACCGAGATCGGCAAGGCCTATTACGAACGCTGCGTGCAGATCCTCGGCGAGCTGGAGGATGCCGACCGGATCGCCGAGGCGCTGCATTCGACGCCGCGCGGCACGCTGCGGCTCTATTGCGGCAGCCATATCGTGCGCTTCATCGCTCCGGTCGTATCGGAATATCTCGGCCTCTATCCGGACGCTTCGATCGCGATGACCACGGGGGAGCGGCTGGTCGATTTGGTCGAGGAGGGCTTCGATCTCGCGATCTGGACCATGACGCCGCCCGATTCCAGCCTGATCGTGCGGACTCTCAGCCCATGGCGGCATGTGCTGTGCTGTCGCCGGCCTATCTGGACCGTCACGGGCGCCGCGCGACGGCCGCCGATCTGGCCCGGCACAATTGCCTGCGCTACGCCTATTACCGTTCGGCGACGACTGGCGGCTGATCGCGCCGGCGGAGAGCAAATCTCGGTCAAAATCGGCGGTAATCTCGTTACGACCAGTGGCGAGACGCTGCGCCGGGCGCGCTCGACGGCCAGGGCGTGTTCCTGGCGCCCAGCTTCATCGTCGCCGAGGATCTGGCCGCCGGCGGACTCGTCCGCGTGCTGGAAGACCATGAGACGATCGAACTGGCGATCAGCGCGATCTATCCGCACCGGCACCATCTGTCGAGCAAGGTGCGCTGCTTCATCGACCTGCTGATCGAGCGCTTCGCGAGCAGCGCAAATTGCTGAGCCCGCAGCCGGTCGAGCCGTGACGGGTTCAAACAACGTCCGAAGATGCTAGGTGTGCCCCCAGAGACAGAAGGGACGGAGAGCAACCCGTCATGCGCAGCCTTGCGCCCGATCGGATCGCCCCGGACCTTTCCCCGAACACGGAGTTTTCCATGCCCGATCCGAAACCGCTGTCGCTGTTCGTGCCGGAGCCGGAAGTGCGGCCCGGCGGCACGCCGGATTTCAGCCATGTCAGCATCGCCGAGGCCGGCAGCGTCGACCGGCCGCCGGTCGATGTCGATCCGCAGCATATCCGCGACCTGGCCTATTCGATCATCCGGGTGCTGAACCGCAACGGCGAGGCAGTCGGGCCCTGGGCCGGGCTGCTGAGCGACGATCAGCTGATCGCCGGCCTGCGCCACATGATGACTTTGCGCGCTTTCGATACCCGCATGCAGATGGCGCAGCGCCAGGGCAAGACCTCGTTCTATATGCAGCATCTCGGCGAAGAGGCGGTCAGCTGCGCCTTCGCACCGCGCTCAGCCCGGGCGACATGAACTTCCCCGACCTATCGCCAGGCCGGGTTGCTCATCGCCGCCGGCTATCCGATGGTCGACATGAATGTGCCAGATCTATTCGAACGAGCACGATCCGATCAAAGGCCATCAGCTGCCGGTGATGTATTCGGCGCGCGACTATGGCTTCTTTTCGATCTCGGGCAATCTGGCGACGCAATACATCCAGGCAGTGGGCTGGGCCATGGCGTCGGCGATCAAGCACGATACCAAGATCGCCGCGGCCTGGATCGCGACGGTTCGACCGCCGAATCGGATTTCCATGCCGCACTGGTCTTCGCCTCGACCTACAAGGCGCCGGTCGTGCTCAATATCGTGAACAATCAGTGGGCGATCTCGACCTTCCAGGCATCGCCGCGGCGGTTCGGCGACGTTCGCGGCACGCGGCCATGGCTTCGGCATCCCCGGCGCTCAGGGTCGACGGCAATGACTATCTCGCGGTCTATGCCGTCGCCAATGGGCGATCGAGCGTGCGCGGCGCAATCTCGGACCGACTCTGATCGAATACGTCACCTACCGCGTCGGCGCGCATTCGACCTCGGACGATCCGTCGGCCTATCGTCCCAAGACCGAATCCGACGCCTGGCCGCTCGGCGACCCGGTGATCCGGCTGAAGAACCACCTGATCGCGCGCGGCGTCTGGAGTGAGGAGCGCCACAAGCAGGGCGAGGCCGAGATCCTCGACGAGGTGATAAGCGCGCAGAAGAAGGCAGAGAGCTACGGCACGCTGCATGGCGGCGGCGCGCCCTCGGCCCGCGACATCTTCGAAGGCGTCTATGCCGAGATGCCGCCGCATCTCCGGCGCCAGCGGCAGGAGGCGGGGTTCTGACCATGCCCAGACGGACCATGATCGAGGCGATCCGCGACGCCATGGATGTATCGATGGCGCGCGACGACAGTGTCGTCGTGTTCGGCGAGGATGTCGGCTATTTCGGCGGCGTGTTCCGCTGTACCCAGGGGCTGCAGCAGAAATACGGCACCAGCCGCTGCTTCGACGCGCCGATCAGCGAGCTCGGCATCGTCGGCGCCGCAGTCGGCATGGCGGCCTATGGCTTGCGGCCCTGCGTCGAAATCCAATTCGCCGACTATATGTATCCGGGCTACGACCAGATCGTCTCGGAAGCGGCGCGGCTCAGATACCGTTCGGCCGGCGATTTCACCTGCCCGCTCGTCGTGCGCATGCCGACCGGCGGCGGCATCTTCGGCGGCCAGACCCACAGCCAGAGCCCCGAAGCGCTGTTCACCCATGTCGCCGGGCTGAAGACGGTGGTGCCGTCCAATCCCTATGACGCCAAGGGCCTGCTGATCAGTGCGATCGAGGATGACGACCCGGTCATCTTCCTCGAGCCGAAGCGGCTCTATAACGGCCCGTTCGACGGCCATCACGACCGACCGGTGACGCCCTGGTCCAAGCATGCGCTGGGCGAGGTGCCGGATGGGCGCTACACGGTGCCGCTCGGCCAGGCCGCGATCCGCCGGGACGGTTCGGCGGTGACGGTGCTGGCCTATGGCACCATGGTCTATGTCGCGGAAGCCGCCGCGGCCGAGATCGGTGTCGATGCCGAGATCATCGATCTGCGCACGCTGGTGCCGCTCGACCTGCGACGATCGAGGCCTCGGTGCGCAAGACCGGGCGCTGCGTCATCGTGCACGAGGCGACGCTGACCTCGGGCTTCGGCGGCGAGCTGGCGACGCTGGTCCAGGAGAGCTGCTTCTATCATCTCGAAGCGCCGATCATCCGCGTCGCCGGCTACGACACGCCCTATCCCCACGCCCAGGAATGGGAATATTTCCCGGGGCCGGCGCGGGTCGCACGCGCGCTTACTGCCGTCATGGAGGCCTGAGATGGCGATCCGCATCAATCAAGCTCCCCGATGTCGGCGAGGGCGTGGCCGAGGCCGAGCTGGTCGAATGGCATGTGAAGCCGGGCGATCTGGTCCGCGAGGACCAGATCCTGGCCGCGGTCATGACCGACAAGGCGACGGTCGAGATTCCCTCGCCGGTCGACGGCAAGGTGCTGTCGCTCGGCGCCGAGATCGGCGTCGCTGTCGCGGTCGGCAGCGAATTGATCCGCATCGAGGTAGCCGGCGGCGCCGACGCACCCGTCGAGGAGCCGCCGGCCTCGCCGCCGCCGACCGGGCCCGAGACGATCGTCGCCGAAGCGCCGGCGCTCGCGCCCGGTTCCGGCACCGCCGGCAGCCAAGCCCGGCCTACCCCCGATCCGCGCCACGCTGCAGCCAGTCGGGCCGCCGCGCGCCGCAGGCGAGAAGCCGATCGCTTCGCCGGCCGTCCGCCGGCGCGCCCGCGATGCCGGGATCGATCTGCGCCAGCTGCGCGGCACCGGTCCGGCGGGCCGGATCCAGCATGAGGATCTCGAAGCCTTCCTGCGCGGCGGCACGGCCCCGGCGCCTGCGGTTGGACGCGTCGCCAACACCCAGGTCGAAGAGGTCAAGGTGATCGGGCTGCGCGTCGCATCGCCCAGAAGATGGCCGAGGCCAAGCGCCGGATCGCCCATTTCTCCTATGTCGAGGAGGTCGACGTCACGGCGCTTGAAGAGCTGCGCGCGACGTTGAACACGGGGGCCGGACCCGACAAGCCGAAGCTCACCATCCTGCCGTTCCTGATGCAGGCGGTGGTCAAGGCGATCGCGGCTTTCCCGCAGATGAACGCGCTCTATGACGACGAGGCCGACATCATCCAGCGCTTCGGCGGCGTGCATCTCGGCATCGCGACCCAGACGCCGAACGGCTGATGGTGCCGGTCGTGCGCCATGCCGAGGCGCGCAGCCTGTGGGATTGTGCTGCCGAGGTCAAACGCCTGGCCGATGCCGCGCGCGACAATTCCCGCGTCGCGCGAGGAGCTGACCGGCTCGACCATCACCATCACCAGCCTGGGCACGCTGGGCGGCATCGTCAGCACGCCGGTCATAAACCGGCCGGAAGTCGCCATCATCGGCGTCAACAAGATCGCGATCCGCCCGGTCTGGCAGGAGGGTGGCTTCGTGCCGCGCAAGATCATGAACCTGTCCTCCTCCTTCGATCATCGGGTGATCGACGGCTATGACGCCGCCTCGTTCATCCAGCGCATCAAGGGCCTGATCGAAGCGCCCGCGACCATCTTCATCGAGGCCTGACCATGGGCGAGATCACCGCGAAACTGCTGGTGCTGGGCGGCGGCCCCGGCGGCTACGTCACCGCGATCCGGGCCGGACAGCTCGGCATCGACACGCTGCTGGTGGAGGAAAGCGCGCTCGGTGGCACTTGCCTCAATATCGGCTGCATCCCGTCCAAGGCGCTGATCCACGCCGCCGAGGCCTATCACCATGCGGTCGAGCAAGCGCAGGACGCGCCCTTCGGCCTCCGGGTCGAGCGGCCGAGCCTCGACTTCGGCAAGACGACCGACTGGATGGGCGGCATCGTCGGCCGGCTGACCGCGGCGTCGCGGCGCTGCTGAAGAAGAGCAAGGTCAAGACCCTGCGCGGCCATGCCGTGATGATCGACGGCAAGAGCTGCCGCGTCGAGACCGACACCGGGCCGCAAATCGTCCGTGCCGAGCATGTCGTGCTGGCGACCGGTTCGGAGCCGATGGACCTCAAGACCGTGCCGTTCGGCGGCCGGGTGATCTCCTCGACCGGCGCCCTGTCGCTGCCTGAGGTGCCGGCGCGGCTGGTCGTGGTCGGCGCCGGCTATATCGGGCTCGAGCTCGGCACCGCCTATGCCAAGCTCGGCTCCAAGGTCACCATCGTCGAGGCGGAAGACCGTATCCTGCCGCTCTACGATGCGGAGCTGACCCGACCGGTGTCGAAGCGGCTCGACAAGCTCGGCATCGAAATCCTGACGGCGACCAAGGCGCAGGGCTTGTCGCCGGCCGGCGACGCGCTGATCGTCCAGGCCGGCGGCGGCGAGGCGCGCAGCATCCCGGCCGACCGAATCCTGGTCGCGATCGGCCGCCGGCCGCGCACGCCGGGATTTCGGGCTGGAGCGGCTCGACCTGACCATGAATGGCCGGTTCATCGGATCGACGAGCGCTGCGCCACGTCGATGCGCAATGTCTGGGCGATCGGCGACGTGACCGGCGAGCCGATGCTGGCGCATCGCGCCATGGCGCAAGGCGAGATGGTGGCCGAGATCATCGCCGGCCAGCGCCGCGCCTTCGACAAGGTGACGGTCCCCGCAGTCTGCTTCACCGATCCGGAAATCGTTACGGCCGGCCTTTCGCCGGACGATGCGCGCAAACTCGGCCATGAGCTGAAGGTCGGGTTGTTCCCCTTCACCGCCAATGGCCGCGCCATGACCCGGCGCGGCGAGGACGGCTTCATCCGCATCGTCGCCCGCGCCGACAATCATCTGGTGCTTGGCATCAGGCGGTCGGCCAGGAGATCTCGGAACTCTCGACCGCCTTCGGCCTGGCGTTGGAGATGGGCGCCCGGTTGGAAGATATCGCCGGCACGATCCATGCCCACCCCACCCTGGGCGAGGCGTTCCAGGAATCGGCGCTGAAGGCGCTCGGGCATGCG
This sequence comes from Aliidongia sp., assembly GCA_037200015.1. Taxonomy (GTDB): domain Bacteria; phylum Pseudomonadota; class Alphaproteobacteria; order ATCC43930; family CGMCC-115725; genus JAXDMU01. Next base: position 60,649 of record JBBCHB010000045.1, read on the forward strand.
CTGCATCTGTAGGCGGGCTATCGCGTCGCGCTTTGCCGCGCGACCTTCGCCACCAGAGCGGCGAAATTCGCGACGACCGGCGAATGCCCGTCCGGTCGGCTGGCGAGTGCCAGGCGCGCGATAAGCGGTTCGCCTTCGATCGGAACATAGACGGCCCCGGCGACGCGGATCTGGGCGATCGAGGCCGGGACGATCGAGACGCCGAAACCGGCCGCGACAAGATTGCCGACGGAGGAAATCTCGGGCGCGACCTGTCCCAGGATCGGCTCGAAGCCGACGCGTCGGCAGCCGGCGATGATTTCCTCGAACAGGCTGGGACCGGCGGCGCGGGGGAAGAGCACGAAGGTTTCGTCCCTAAGCGCGCCGAGTGCCAGGGCAGCAATTGCGGCATTGCGATGGCCGCTCGGCAGGGCGACCATCATCGGCTCGTCGAGTAGCTGCACGATACGAAACCCCTCCGGGTCGGCACGCCCCGGCCGGATCAGGGCGGCGTCGATTTCGGCTGCGGCCAGGCGTTCGAGCAGGTGCACCGTATTGGCTTCCTCCAGAGTCAGATCGACGTCCGGATAGGCTTGTCGGAAAGCGCGCAGAGCGGTCGGCACGATCGGCACGAAGGCAGCAGAACTCGTATAGCCCAATCTCAGGCGGCCGAGCGTGCCCTTGGCCCCGCGGCGGGCGCTCACCGCGGCGCGTTCCGCCCTGCGCCAGGGTCGCGCGGGCCTCCGGAAGAAAGGCCAGGCCTGCCGCTGTCAGCTCGGCACCCTGCGGCACGCGGCGGAGTAGCAGCGCGCCCCAGCTCTTGCTCCAGAGCGCGGATCTGCTGGCTGAGTGGGGATTGGCCAATACCAACCCGCTGAGCCGCTCGGGTGAAATTCAGCTCCTCGGCCACGGCGAGGAAGTAGCGGAGATGACGCAGCTCCATAGGCCAGTGTTTATACCACTGAAGAAAACGCTGCGCAATGTCTTGGGCCACTGGCTCGGCGGCACCTATATCGCAATCATCTCGTTGCCAGCCGAAATGGAACCAGCAAATGATTTTCCTTATCACCGGCGTAAGCTCCGGCTTCGGACAAGCTTTTTCGGCCGCCGCGTTGAAGGCGGGGCACATTGTCGTCGGGACGGTCAGGGGTGAAGCGGACAGGCAAGCCTTCGAAGCGCGCGAACCGGGCCGCGCGCATGCCCTTCTTCTGGATGTGACCGATTTCAGCGCCATCGATGGGGCAGTCGCCGCCGTCGAACGCAGGATCGGCCGATCGATGTGCTTGTAAACAATGCCGGATATGGCCATGAAGGCATATTGGAGGAGTCGCCGTTGGATGAGATGCGGCGTCAGTTCGACGTCAACGTCTTCGGCGCCGTCGCGATGATCAAGGCGGTCCTGCCGTCGATGCGGAAGCGCCGCTCCGGCCATATCATCAACGTCACCTCGATGGGCGGCTTCATCACTATGCCGGGCATCGCCTATTACTGCGGCAGCAAGTTCGCGCTCGAAGGTATTTCCGAAACCCTGGCCCAGGAGGTGAAAGGTTTCGGCATCAAGGTGACCGCCGTCGAGCCCGGCTCGTTTCGGACGGATTGGGCTGGCCGCTCCATGGTGCGGTCCGATCGCAGCATCGCCGACTACGATGCTTTGTTTGATCCGGTCCGCAGGGCCCGCGAGGACAAGAGCGGCCGGCAAAACGGCGATCCGGCCAAGGCCGCCCAGGTTCTGCTGCAACTCGTCGCGATGGAAAAGCCGCCGGTGCATCTGCTGCTCGGGACCGACGCGCTGAAACTGGTGCGGGCGAAGCTCGATGCCCTCGGTGCCGAGATCGCCGCTTGGGAAGATGTCACCCGCTCGACCGATTTCGAACCGCGCATAGATCATAAACTTCAGTGTCGGTCGTCATTTTACCGGCGCGTTGAAAGCTTCACCGCCATCAGCCGCTCGTCATAGTAACGCCCGTCGAATTTGAGCGAATCCCGCTCCAGCCCGTATTCGACGAAGCCGGCGGCGGCGTAGAGGCGCCGCGCGGCTTCGTTGTCGGCGACCACGGCCAGCATGACCTGCTCGACCCGGCCGCGCGCATGATCGAGCACGGCTGCGACCAGCTGCGCGGCGAGACCGGTGCCGCGGCCGGCCGGCCGGACATACAGGCCCCAGAGCATGGCCTTGTGCCGCTCCTTCAGCCCGTCCTCCTGCTTGAAGCCGGCGAGTCCGAGCAGCGCTCCGCCATCGAAGCCGCCGAACACGGTCGAGCCGGCCAGGCGCTCGGCGAAGACTTCGGGCGGACGCCGGCTTTCGATGTCGTAGGTGCTGCCGAAGGCCTCCGGGCTGAGGCGGAGTGCCTCCAGCCGGATCTCGCGGAACAGGTCAACATCCGCCGGCCCAAGCGGGCGGATCGTCCGACTCATCGTTTGAACAGCCCTCGACGCCGGCCCGGTGGCTCTGCTTAGCAGAGATCGCGGCCTTGGCGCGGGTGATCTCCGCTTCGAGCCCGGCGATGTAGTCGGTCAGCTCGGCAATGGAGAGCGGCGTCAGATCCTTGGGTGGCAGCTTGCGATGCTGCGGCTGTTCGTCGTCCACCAGCGCCATTGTCACGCTCCCTGCCTGTCCAGCCCCGAGGGCACCAGCCGGTTGCCGCTGCCGACGGCTTCCGCGACCGAGCCGAAGCCATCGCGGCGCAGCAGCTCGGCCAACTCGCGCTTGATCCGCCCGACCAGCGCCGGGCCGTGATAGGCGAGGGCGGTGTAGAGCTGGACCAGCGAGGCGCCGGCGCGGATCTTGGCATAGGCGTCGGCACCGGAGCCGATGCCGCCGACGCCGATCAGCGGCAGGGCGCCGCGGGTCAGCCGGTACATATCGGCCAGCAGCCGGGTCGAAGGCTGGAACAGCGGCGCACCGGACAAGCCGCCTGGCTCCGGCGCGTCGGAGCTCCTGAGATCGGCCGGCCGCGCGATCGTGGTATTGGCGATGATCAGCCCGTCGATCGCCGAATTCAGCGCGACCTCGGCGATGTCCTCCTGCTCCGCTTACAACCGCACCGGCAAGACCCGCCTATCGATGGAGTTCAAAGACGCGGGCAAACGCAAGACCAAGAAAAACCCGACCGGCACGCCCGACACGCTCTATTTCAATGCCTTCACCGAGGACCTGTTCGTCTGGGAAAACGACCTCGACGGCGACAGCGTGCGCCGCCTGCAACTGAACGAAAAATCGTCCTTCTTCAACGCGATGACGGAACTCGCGCTGGAGGAAACGATTGACGGTTATCTTTCCCGATACGCCGACTTCGATTTCGACTTCACCTACAAGGAAGTTCAGCAGGGCAATGAGACCGTCTCCAAGCCGGATTTCGTGAGCTTCCGAAAGGGTAATCAGTCCAACATCAAGGTGTCGCGAGGCGAACAAAATATCTTCATCTGGTGTATCTTCATGGCCATCTGCGAACGGATGCTGGATGGGCATCAGTCCTATCAGGGGAAGAAGTACCTCTATGTCGACGACCCGGTCTCGTCGCTCGATGACAACAACGCGATTTCCGTCGCCTGCGACCTGGCGAAGCTCCTCCGCCGGGCGGCCACGCGGAAGACCGCCACCGGTGAGCCCGCCCCGATCAGGGTGATCTTCTCTTCGCACCATGCGCTGTTCTTCAACGTCATGTGCAATGAAATGGGCAGGCGGACCGATGGCGAACCGAAGATCACCCACAAGCGCTATTTCCTGCACCGCCGAATGGCGATGACCGCTACATACTCCAGGCGACCGAGGATACGCCCTTCTTCCACCACGTCGCCACTTTAGCCGAGTTTGCAGCGTGCCGCCGATCCCGACAAGGGGAAGCTCTATACCTTTCACTTCAACGCCTTGCGCAGCGTCATGGAGAAGACAGCCTCTTTCTTCGGTCATCCGAGCATGGCCTTCTGCCTGAAGGCGCTGGACAACGAGGAAGACCGGGCGCTGTTCAACCGGGCCCTGAACCTGCTGAGCCACGGCGCCTATGCCATCCATGAACCCACGGAAATGGGCGAGGACAACAAGGCACTGTTCCGCCGCATCCTTCGCGAATTCGTCACGCGGTTCGAGTTCGCCCTGCCAGGCGTTGTTCCGGCCCAGCCCGCAGCCCCGCCGCCAGCGCCCGCCCCCCAGGAAACACCTGCACAATGAACGACCAAACCCAAAAGCAACTGGGCAAAACGCTCTGGAACATCGCCGATACGCTTCGCGACGCGATGAACGCGGACGATTTCCGCGATTACATGCTGTCATTCCTGTTTCTGCGTTACCTCTCGGACAACTACGAGGCGGCGGCGAAAAGGGAATTGGGAGCGGATTACCCCGATTTGCCGGAAGACGTGCTGGAACGCTCAGGCGCGAGCACGCCCCTGCAGGCTTGGTACGAGGACAATCCGAACGACGTGGCCGAGTTCGAAAAACAGATGCGCCGCAAGGTGCATTATGTGATCCAGCCGCCTATCTGTGGAACAACATCGCCAAGCTGGCCCGCAGGCAGAGCGATGAATTGCTGCTAACGCTCTACGAAGGCTTCAAGTACATCGAGAACGAGTCTTTTCAAAGCACGTTCGCCGGGTTGTTCTCGGAGATCAATCTTTATTCGGAAAAGCTGGGTAAGACGCAGGCGCACAAGAACAAGAAGCTCTGTTCTATTATCGCCGAGATCGACCGGGGACTGGCCGAATTCTCGTCCGAGGTGGATCATCTGGGCGATGCCTATGAATATCTGATTGGCGAATTCGCCGCCGGTTCGGGCAAGAAGGCGGGCGAGTTTTACACGCCACAGCAGATTTCCGACATTCTGTCGGGGATCGTGACCCTGGACAGCCAGGAACCCGCCACGGGCAAAAAGGACCGCCTGGCGAGCGTACTGGACTTTGCCTGCGGATCGGGTTCGCTGTTGCTCAACGTGCGCAAGCGCATGGGACCGCACGGCATCGGCAAGATTTTCGGTCAGGAAAGCAACATCACGACCTACAACCTCGCTCGCATGAACATGCTGCTGCACGGGGTGAAGGACACCGAGTTCGAAATCTACCACGGCAATACCCTAGCCAATGACTGGGACATCCTGCGCGAGCTGAACCCCGCCAAGAAGCCTGCCTTCGATGCCATCGTGGCCAACCCGCCCTTCAGCTTGCGGTGGGAGCCGACCGAGGCAATGGGCGAGGATGTGCGGTTCAAGAACTACGGGCTGGCGCCAAAGTCGGCCGCAGACTTCGCCTTCCTGCTGCACGGTTTCCACTACCTGAAGGATGAAGGCGTGATGGCCATCATCTGCCGCACGGCGTGCTGTTCAGAGGCGGGACGGAGGAACGCATCCGCACGAAGCTCTTGAAGGACGGTCATATCGACACGGTCATCGGCCTTCCCGCGAACCTGTTCTATTCGACCGGCATCCCAGTCTGCATCCTTGTGCTGAAGAAATGCAAGAAGCCGGATGATGTGCTTTTCATCAACGCGGCGGAGCACTTTGCGAAGGGCAAACGCCAGAACCAGCTCACGGACGAGCATATCGACAAGATCATCAAGACATACCAGTTCCGCAAGGAAGAGGACCGCTACTCCGAGCGGGTCAGCATGGAGCGCATCGCTGAAGAGGGCTACAACCTCAACATCTCTCGCTACATCAGCACCGCCGTGGGCGAGGAAGAAATCGATTTGTCGGCCACGCGCGAGCAATTGGTCACGATCGAGGCGCAGATCCGAATGTCAACAACGAAGCACAACACGTTTTTGAAGGAGCTTGGGCTGCCTCTTCTGCCAGGGGAGAATTGAGGCCATTTCGTCTATATTAACGACGAGAAATAAGGGTGCGGCGATACCGCACGATAGCGGGCGTCGCTGCGATATGCCGGGTCTTCGCGCCGCCCACCATCGGTCATGCCCGATCCTGCACCGTGTCCGAAGCGACGACTGTTCAGGCGTGTCCATCGTCTTCCGCCGCGAATGCCGCTTTCGTAAGCGACAGCCGGACCGCGTCTTGCCGTCGGCCATCTGATAGGCATGCTAGCCGTCGAGCTTGAGCGGTGGGGCGAATGGGCGACGTGGCTTCGGTCGATAAGGAGGCGCTTCGAAGCGCTCAACCCGCCAGATGGCGGTCCGCAAACCCGCCGTCTGACGGCCAATTCCGAATCAGTCCGCCATCCATTGGGGCGATGGGTTTCCGGACAAATTGATTGTCGGACGGGTTTACGGACAAGTGGCCCGACGATCGCGGGAATCGGATAGGCCAGGGCGGCGAGGGTCAGCGCCGCGCTTCAGAGCCCCAACCCACGTCTACGTCCGAAAGCCCATTCAACGCCGCCGCCTGGTGTCATGGTGCCCGACACATGCTGGCCAAGCTCCTGCTCCAGGGCGGGCCGCCACGGCACCAGCTGGAAACCGAGCCCGTCATCGATCATGGCGAACCGACCCGATGCCAGCGTCACACGCTGCCGGTAGGTGCCGGTGACGTATTCGCCTTCGGCCGACGGATGATGGGCAAGCCCCGTCTCGGTCGAGAGCTTGGCGATAACATTGTCCAGCTCGCGCCCGCGTAAGGTGTTCAGGAGATCGCGCGCGAAGACGACCCTCTGCCCCTGTCGCTGGGCCAGCCCCTCCTCGACCAGATGATCGACACGCCGCGCCATCGCCTCGCGCACTTCAGCGCCGAACCCGCCGCCGCCGACCGCCGGCTCCCGCGCGAGAAGCTGGCGGTCGATCCAGGTCGCGCCCGATGCGGTCACCTGCGCCTCGATGCTGAAATCCGATCGCGTGGCAAGCGACAGTCGGCTGCGGCCGGCGGAGTCTTCATAGGCGCGTGCCTCGACGATCGAGCCGGGTCTGGCGTCGCCGGTCATGTCGAGATCGGAGAAGCGCAGGTGATGGGTCCGGCCGTCAACACCTTCGACGATCGCGTAGGCGGTGCCCTTCAACTCGTCATCCAGGCGCGCTCGACCAAACGGCCGAGCACAGAGTTACCGGGGTCATCGCCATGGAGGGCGAATCCCGTCACGTCGGGCTCACGCCCGGCATCGCTCATTGCCCGGTGCATGGTCTTGATGATGTCGCCGCGGATGCCGAGGTCGCGCAAGGCCGGTTCCAAGCTCGGCTTCAGCGTCCAGCACGCCACACCGACCGGTTCGGCGAGGCCGAGCCGTTCGAGCTTCGCCGCGCGGCCAAGCATCAGGCGGCGCAGCTCCGGGTCTTCACCGGTATCGCCGGGGCGCAGATCGGCGATACCGCCGCCTTCGTCCGATATATCCTGCAGCGCCCGGTCCAGGCTGGTCCAGCGCTCCGCCCCGACTTCCTTCTCCAGGCCGGAGCGGATCTCCTGCTCGCTGCGGGGGCCGAGTTCCAGCGTGACCCGTTCGGCGGCGCGCTGGCGAAAGCCATGGCTGATATAGTCGCGGCTGATGACGAGATCCTTGCCGTCATCGGCCCTGCCGCGCACCAGCACATGGATGTGCGGATTGTCGGTGTTCCAGTGATCGACGGCGACCCAATCCAGTTTGGTGCCGAGATCGCGCTCGGCGTCCGCCATCAGCTCGCGGGTGAAACCGTGCAGGTCCGTCATCTGGGTGGCATCCTCGGGCGAGACCGTGAACCGGAAGTGATGCCGGTCTTCCTCGCAGCGCTCGGCGAAAGCCTTGGCATCGGCGCTGTCCGAGGTGGCGTCGAACATGCGTGCATCCTGCCCGTCACGAGTGACACCCTCGCGCCTCAGATAGGCCACGTGCCGGGCGAGTGGCGCCGCGGTGAACCGCTTGCCCTGATGTCGCACGATCCGAGTCATGATGACGACGCGCCGCCCGGGCGAACGTGACGAAAGGGAGAGCGCTGCGCGCCGGCCTCGGCCGAAGGTTGATCGCCCCTTGGTGCCGCCGGCGCTACCGAAGTTCCGCCCGGTATGTCCTGCCTTCCTCGCGGCCCGCATTACCTCGCCGACAAAGCTCTTCGGACGCTTGGCGCCCTGGTTGCCGTGGCGGATGCGGCCGGGGCGGATGTGAAGCTCGTCGTCGCGAGCGGTCATCGGGGGTGTCCTCCTAAAATAGATGGGCGACGGCGCCCGAAGCGTTGAAATCGTTGAGGAATTGGCGTGAAGCGCCGGCAGGGGTACTGCCTGAATTCCCGAAAAGCTCAATCCAACCAACCACATGCGCCCGACCCAGGTCGGCGCTTTTATCTTGCCGTCCGTTGGTCGTGTTCCTGTGCTCCCGTCCCCCCGCGCTCAAATGACCCCCAAACCCCTCCAGCCTGCGATCAAGCCCGATCCGGCTGACGATGGCGGAGTTCGATCGGAAGCCGTGACAAACAGGCAGCCGGATTGCGGTGTCGGCTGCTGGTTCGCTGGCGGTGTTGTGCGGTCTGGATGGTCCTCCCGCCGCGTGTTGGCAGCAGGAGGACGGGGGGTTCAGACGTCGAGAAATGGGTCCGATAGGTTCGGCGTGTGCGTCACGTAGATGACGATATCGGGCGCGGTGACGATGATCTGCGGCTCGCCGGGGACGCCATCCCGAAGGCTGTGAACCAGCGCCTCGATGAACCACAGATGCTCGTGCCATTCGAGTTCGGCGACTTCCGCGGCGTGAAGGATCGGATCGCTCGGGGAATATTTCGCCGCCCGCTCGGTCCACTCTTTCGGCAGCTCCGGTATCGCTACCGGAGCTGGTTCGGTGTCGGGGATGATGGTGACCGTGACCGGTTCGATGCGAATTGCATCGCCGCGCGACGTGTTCAGCACAGCCGCGTCCATGATGGCGGTGAAGAGCGCATGACGCGCCGCCGTAAAGGATTGAAACTGCTCGGTGCTGATCGTGGTCATGATGAATCTCCTGCACTGTCGGGCTGGCCGGCCCTGGGCGAACCAGAGCCGGCGAGGGTTCGGATCTACGCCGCGAGGACGTTTTCGATGCGGCTCCACTGGGCGAAGAGCGCATCCGCCACTGCGCTGTTACCGCTATCGACGGCGTCGATTTCCTCGAGTTCGAGGTCGTGCTGGAGTTCGTGAAGCTGACGGATGGCGGCCTGGCGCTCTGCCTTGGTGAGGCGTGCGTCCTGCAGTTCGGCAGTGAGTTCGGCGATCTGCTGATAGGTGCCCATGGCTTGGATTCTCCTCTGCTTTCCGTCTCCTTGATCGAAGACATCCCTCCCGGGATCAGACGGTCGGAGCGGGTCAAGGCCGCGCAGCGCCGGCGCAGCCGGGCCACGGGGGAACCGAAATTCTCCGGCGCGCACGGACGCATCGGGTGACGCTCGGTGGCTGGGGCGCCGGTGAATTTTGGGGGGACCGTGGAGCCTTGAAGCGCGTGGCGGCCTGTCTGGTAAGCTGCCCTGTCTGAGAGAGAGGGTGTGCTCCGGGAGCCCGAGGGGCGTCCCGCCGGGACGACAGCCCCTCGGTCGCCGCGGAGCGTCAAGCACGCCCTCGGCGTGCGGGCGGAGCGGCGATCCGGCCTCTGCGCGGGCAACCCGTCAGCAAGCAGAAGCGGCGCCGGTGAACGCCGCTCCGAACGCCTGGCCGCTATTTGCTGAGCAGTGCCAGGCGTCCCTGCGCCGTCAGAATCTCGACGACAGTCGGATTGGCAGCGCCCTGATCCTGCAGCGCCACGACACGATCCCAAGGCCCGATATTCTCGATCACGTCGTCGTATTCTCCATCCTCGTTGCAGTACGACGTGGCTCGATAATGCGGTGCCGCATCGCGCTGCCTGATGGCCTCCTCGATCGTGCGGATATGAGCGAAAGCTTGCTTGCGGTCGCGCCAATAGGCATCGGTGCCAGGCACAGGACGTGATGTTTCGGTGGTCATGGGGTCCTCCAGGGTTGCCGTCCTCCTGATCGAGGACAGGCCCTGCCGATCGGCCGGCGAAGCGGCCGTCAGGGACGCCGAAGGCGCCGTGCAGCGGGGCGCGGGGGAGCCAAAATGCGCAGCATTTTGGGGGCACCGCGCATCCTTGACGGATGCTTCGGTCCGGCTGGTAGCATGGGCAGACCGAGACAAGGCCTCCCCTCTCGGGACGCTGCCGACCGTGCCGCATCCGGGTCACGGCACTTGCTCCGACCTGCTGCCGAGCCGCACGAACAAGTCTCCCGGCCGCAGAACGAGTGCTGACGGCTCCTGAATTGGCCGACCTGCCGGCGGCTGGCCGGAATGCGGATGGGACAGCGCGAATGCCATTGTGCTGCTGGCGAAATGCGCGGCGAAGAGCGGTGCTTCCGTCCACGGGCGAAGCGTTCTGTCGACAGGGGCTGTGCCGTCGATCGACACGCCACCGATCAGCGGCGCAAGTGCCTCGACATAGGCCAAGGTCTTGGCAGGCAGCGGTCGGCCGGTTGCGAGGTGATCTTCGTACCGCGCAGCCCCGGCATTGTAGGCGGCAAGAAAGCCCGGAGCGCCGTAACGGTCGTGCAGGTCCCGCAGATAGGCGGCACCGGCCATGATGTTATCGTGCGCGTCGTAGGGATCGGGACCGAGGCCGTAACGGTCGCGCAGCACGGCCCAGGTTTCCGGCATGATCTGCATCAGGCCCATCGCGCCGGCAGAGGAGACGGCACGCGCATTGCCGGCACTCTCGGCCTGCATCACGGCGCTGATCCAGGCTGCTGGAATGCGGAAACGCTGTTCGGCTTCGGCGACAAAGGCGGCGAACGGCTCGGCGATGGTCGAACGATTCTCCGGCATCTGGGCGACCCGCTCGGCGCGGACAGCCGGGGTGCCAACCAGCAATATCGCCGCGATCTCGGTGACGAGAACCAGGCCCGCTCTCGACAGACGCCACGCCATCGACCGACGAACAGCGACAGGTGGAATGGCCGGAAAGGAGGAAGGGGCGAGCGGCGCGGGTTCCCCCGCGGCGGCTCGGTGCGAACCGGGCATCGGCATCGTCATGGCTCCGTGAGTGTCCAGAGAGGCTCGGCGCGGCCAACGATCGCGGCGGCGGGCAGCGCCCCGAAGTACCGGCCGTCGAGGGAGTCCGCGGGCTGGCGGTTCATCAGGAAGGCCTCACCATCGGCGACGCGGTGGCAGCCCTGCCAGACCGGCAAAGGACGGCCAAGGTGGTCGCGGTCGAGTGCTTCGCCCATAGCATCACCGTCGACCGTGATGGCGCGGCCGGTGCGGCACACGGTCTGTCCGGCTATGGCGAGGATGCGCTTCAGCAGCGGTACGCCCCCGCGGCAGGTAGTGCGCTCGTCGAGGAAATCGGCGAGCGGGTCCGGTGGCGTGACGACTACCAGTTCGCCAACTTGCGGCGCGCCGGCGGGATGCACGGCGTAGAGCCCAATCGGGACGCTGGCGCTGGCATTCCAGATCAGCCGCGGTGCCGGATGCAGCAATGCGGGCGATCCGATGCCGAACACAGCGATCGACGCCATCACGATGGTGGCAAAGCGGGTCATGCGCCGATCTCCCGGCGCAGAAGCCACGCGCGATGGCGTTCTTGGGTGTAGGGTCGTGGCGCCTCGCCAGCTGCGAGCCGGTTCTGGATGTGTCGCCAGTGATCGGGGCAGGCGTCGGCCGGATCGATGCCGAGCTGCTCGACATCGTCGATCGCCTGCAGCACGCGCTCGACCTTCGGCCAGCCGGAGATGCGCAGCAGGATCTCGCCGCCAGGCCGCACATAGGGCACGGTCGAATAGGCTTCACCGGGCATGACGGCGCGCAGGATGTCGATCCGCGAGACGACCGTGCCGAAATCGTTGGAGGCCCAGCGGACATAGGCGAGGATGCTGCCGGGCGCGAAGCTCAGGATGCGGCGACGACGATCCAGAATCTGCTCGGCGACATCACGGCCGAAGCGGATCCACTGCTCGATCTTCTCCTCGTACCAGACCAGTTCGACATGGGTGAGATCGTCGGAGATGGGCGCGGTCATGGCGCCGCTCCGCCATCATCGGGAAACTCGCGGTCGAGCAAGGCGCGCAGCATGTCGGCCACGGTCATGCCGCGCTGGAAGGCGGCGATCTTGATCCGGCCGCGCAGCGCTGGTGTCACGTCGATCGTCAGGCGTGCGGTGAATTCGGCACCCGGCGCGCGGCCCGCCGGAGGCTCCGGCCTTCGGACCCAGGACTCCTCATCGCCGGGACGGGCTGCGAAGCCGTGCTTGGGCGAGCGCGCCGTCATGGCACGATCCCGGCGATTTCTGCCGCGAGTGCCACGATTTCGCGTGCTGCCCGGCTGCCGCTATGGAATTCGGCGGCGAGGCGGCCCGACCGAGCTGCATCGGCAAAAGCGACACGCTGGCCGATCCGGGCGGCGAGTGCCGGCGGTTCATGACCGGCGAGCGCCCGTGCAGTCTCGCGAGCGATGACGGTGCCGATCGGGCAGCGGTTGAGCACGAAGCGCGCGACAAGCTGAGGCCGGAAGATGAGCGCTTCGCCGAGGAGCTTCAGCATCTCGGCAGACGCCCAGCCATCGAACGGCGAGGGTTGGACCGGGATCAGCGCCAGATCGGCGGCGAGCAATGCCGAGCGCATCAGCCCGGCCACACGGGGCGGCCCATCAATGACGACATGATCGGCGTTGCGGGCGAGTTCAGGTATTTCCCGATGCAGCGTGTCGCGGGCGAGCCCGATGACGCCGAACAGCCGGGGAAAGGTCTCCTTTGCGCGCTGCTCCGACCAATCGAGTGCCGAGCCCTGCGGATCGGCGTCGACGAGGAGGACGCGCTTTCCCTTGCGGGCCCATTCGCCAGCGAGATGCAGGGCCAGCGTCGTCTTGCCGACGCCGCCCTTCTGGTTGAGGAGCGCCACGATCATGGCGCGCTCCTCGAGGTTTTCCACCGGTTCCGGCGGTCACCAACACAGAAAGGTTAGATTCTTTAAGGTTAGATTCTAAGTTAGAGGGCTCGGAAGCATCTGAGCCGATTGATGAATTTGACCATTTTGGTTCCTGTTGGCACGCTACCCCGGTTCCTGAACGCACGCTGTAATTAGTTCCCGAAGGCACGCCCGGACTAACAGCCTGTCCACAGGGGCCTGTGGAAAAGCGGGCCCTCGAAAAGGCGAGCAATTCGCGCCCGCCGGTCTCGCGTTCGACGACCAGGCAAAACCCTGGCAGGGCTTGGCGATGGGCCAGGCCGCGCAGTTCGAAGGCGAAGCGCTTGAAGGGCGAGAGGCTCGCCGACTTGACGTAGAGGTTCTGGAAATCGAACCGCCAGCCGCGGCGCTGTTGGCCGGCATGCTTGCGGACCAAGCGATAGAGCCAGCGCTCCAACCCGCCCGTCAGCCGGAAATATTCCCGGTCGATGGTCAGCACCAGAGGCGTCGTCGAGGACTGCGCGATAGAACCAATCCGGTAGGATGAGAGCAATGCCGTCGGACCGGCCGCTTGCGTCGGCGCGCTCGGTCCATTCGTTGATCCAGGAGAAGCGGTGCATGCGCCGCTCGCTGGTCTGGCGCAAAGTGGTTGCCACCGTCGTCGATTGCAGCCGGTCGAGGGCGGCTTTCAGGCGGTGGTAGTCTCGCACGCTGGTACCGCGGCCGATGAAGGTCAGGATCTCGCGCGGGGTTGCTGCCATCAGACGCGAGGTGCGTAACCCGGCATCGCGCGCCTCGACGATCTGGCTCGCCGCCCAGATCAGCACGTCGGCATCCCAGATCGTTTGCCATGCCGTATTCGGCGACCGCCTCGACGCGGATGGCGACATCGTTCATGTGGAAGTCGATCGGGATGGTCCGATGGCTCTTGGCGAGGCTGAAGAACGGGTAGGCCATGAGGTCCTGAGCGTCCCGGGGCGCCAGATCGCCCGGAAGCGCCCGGAAGAGTTCGAGCTGTTCGCGCTCGATGCGGGTGATATGGCGTGGTGACATGGCCAGTGTCGCTCAGCGACGCGCCAGGCCGGCTTTGGGCGGGACGGCGGGACTCTGGGGCTTGGCCGGAAGCACGGTGCCGAGGCCGGGATCGGAGGTCGATGCCTTGGCGCCGCGATCCACCCAGGCCTGGAGGTCTTCGAGGCGGTAGACGACGCGTCCGCCGAGTTTGGAATAGCGGGGGCCCGTCCCGTAGATCCGGTGCTTTTCGAGGGTGCGGGTGGACAACCCGACGAAGGTGGCGGCCTCGGGCGTGCGGAGATAGCGCTGGGCAGGCCGGCGGGGGTTTGAGGGCATGAGAGAGCTCCGTGATCCTGTTGAAGGCCGCCGGAGACGGGCGGCTGTCGGAGATCACGGTGGCGAAGAGGGGCCGCTCAGGGGGATGGCGATCTCACTGGGTATCGAGATCGCCACCCCCTCCTTCTGATGCAGGCTACGATCGGCGGCGATAGGGATGGAGCAGCAGATGCCGATAATCGCCCTGCATCATGCCGCGCCCGAAGCGCACGAGGCGCATCGTGCGATCACGCAGATCGTGGCTTTTCCAGCCGCGCTCGGACACGTTGCCGGCGCCGAAAAAGCCCAGCGGCAATCTCGCGATAGGTCCCGTCTGAAAGCCGTCCGTCGAGGGCGCGTAAGGCGAGGATGAGCGGTCTCGCCGTGCTTTCGACAGTGCGGCGGGATTGGGGCCGAGGCTGCGGCCGGTCAGGCAGCGCCACAGCCGGATTGCAGCGATGGCACGGATCTCGAACAACTGATCCAGCGGCAGGAGAACCGAAGGCGGTTCGATGCCGCTCTCGTCGATATGGACGCGAAGCACGGCGCCGCGACATTCGACGAGATGTTCGGTGCCATTGCCGCGAAGCCGAGAGCCAGCGGCGGAAGCCGAAACTGGGGATCGGCGAGATCGGCCGGAAGTTTCGTCAGGGCGATCACGCTTGGCAGGGCGGGTGCCGACCAGATAATCAGCGGGGGCCGGCTTATCTTGGTAATGCTCTCGAAATTGTAACCCCCAGCGCCGGGCGAACACATCCGCCTCGGCTTGGTCCAAAGCGCGCTCTCGGGCGGCTCGTTCGAGTTTCTTGCAGTGCCGCTGGAATTCCGGGTTCCGGCGAAGATATTCCCAGGCGAAGCTGGGCGCGTCGAGCGACCGCAGGTCCTCATACGCGCCTGGCGAACGCCAGTCTGCGCGGATCATGGGTGTCCTCTCCATTGCAAAAGCGCCGACTACTCGGCGTGCACGGGAGGATACAGACGGATATAGCGGGGCATACTGCTCGGCCTGGCAACGTTCATTCCGGCCGGTGCATGGAATTGGCGCGCTGATTAGTGGGGAGCACCGCCGTGCAGCAGATGCCGATAGCCGTTTTCGGTCATCCAGCGAGCCCGCGCCAGATGAGAATCCCAAGCCCGCGCGCCCTGTCCGGCTCGAGAGCCGGGTCGATATGAAGGACGATCTGTGCGACCTCTTGCCAATCCGCTCCTTCGGCGTCCGCGTCGAGCAGCCTCAAATATGTCACAAGATGCTGCTCGTCGTAACCAGTCAGAACGCTGGAGTTCGGGGCCAAGTCGGCAACGGGTGGTTCAAGTTCCGGCGTTTGCATGCATCGATCCCCTGAGTCAGAGTGGGGCGCCTGAGATGCCGCGACCCGTCGGGGCCTGCCTCTCGTTGAGGAGCATGACGCCGCGACCGCGATCGGAATCGATGAAGAGTACACCAGCAGCCTCAAGCGCACGATGCACTTGATCGCGCGTGTTCTCATGCACCTGGAGTCCGCGTTCGGACTCCAGGCGCTTCAACGCGGTCAACGCCACGAGGGCCTTCTCTGCAAGCATCTCTTGCTTCCAGTTCAGCAACGCTCGCGCAGCCCGAAACTTGTCGGCCGGTGATCATCCATGATCACCTCCGTCAGGCGGCCTGCGCGCACCAGGAATACGACTATAATAGTCGCTTTAGGCTCAATCAATGCCGTTCGGGCGCCGCTTTTGTCGGACTTCCGGGTCGGGCGCGCTCGCCCGGTCCACTGATTCGGCGCGGCCGCCTGGCAGGGGCGGCGGATCAGATCTCGTCGTAAAGGCGCCGAAGCGGAAGCGCACGAAGCCGTAAAGTCGTAAAGCCGCCGATGAGCGAAAGCGGATTGGCGACAATCCGCAAAGGCGGCTCTACGACAAAATGGGCTCGTGCGGCGCGGAAGTCCCCGTGCAGACGGAACCTGCTCCCTCCGTTTGAGCCTGCGCCAAGAAAATGCCCCGCCCGGGGACGCCGAGCGGGGGCGTTGAGGCGAGTTCGGCTCAGTTGCCGTTGCGCTTGGCTGGCCGCGACCAGATGAGGGTGTAGCCTTCGCCGTCCTCGTCGTCGAAGAGGTTGGCGTAGATCGGCGCGGTGAACGAAGGATCGTCCAGCTTGACCGAGAGGTAGTCGCGGCCCTCTTCGGAGCGCTTCGCCCAGCAGGCAACCTATCTCCGCTCGACCAACGTAGACGCGGTGGCTGGGGGCGTTGTCGTTGGACCGGTTGGTCTCGGGGATGATGCGGACGCCCTTGGTCTGGACGCTGAAGGTGACGATCTCGCCCTGGAACTCGTTGCCGGACTTCTTGAAGGAACCGATGTTGGCCATGTTACTTCTCCTGGCTGTTTCGAGCCCGCGACCACCGCGGCCTCGTTGGCGATCGGGAAGCCGGAGGCGATCGACGACGCACCCGCCCCGCGGGCCGGAGCGCAGCGGAGGATGGCGGCGGGGAGACTTTCTTGCCTCGCGAGGAATGGGCGAACCGGGGTCCCCACGGGGCTTGCCCCGAGGGGTGGAAAGCCCAGGGGAAGAAAGTCGATCCGTCCGCCGTTGCGGCTCAGGCGATCGAGGCGGAGCCGTCCTTCGGCCAGATCAAGCCATGGAGAGGCCCGAGTGGTCCGCGCATCGCACAGCATTCCCGGGAGAAGATTTGGCGGACGTCGATTGCCGCGCACAAGAGGCCCGGCTTTCCGGGCGTAGAAATAGAAACCCTAGTGGAAAGAAAGGACTGCGCCACGACCCAACGATCCGTGCGGATGGCGACGCTGCTGCGGCATCGTATCTCTGTCGGTCCGCAGGTGATGGGCGTCCCGAGCGTTCCGACAAGGGCGATAGCGTTCCAGATCATCCGGACGGGCCGTCATCGCAACGACATCCAACCGGCCGACGAGGAAGTGCCGGCTTACCCTTCCGTGGCGGCGCCCGCCAGCGGCCGCGCCTGAGCTGGACCTTCGGCAACGGCTCCTCGGCAAACATCGGATTGTACAGCGACATCCGCGCCCAGGCCGTGCCGCCGACAAGAACAGCACCGATGACGGCGAACACCTCGCGCCAAGCCTCGGACGGCACGCCGATATGGGCGAGCCCAAGAGTCGCGTGATAGCCGGCAATAGTGGCCGGGACGGCATAGAGAAGCGCAATCGCGGCGCGGATGAGCGGCGAGCTGATCATCGCGAAAGCGACCTTGTCCGATGGCAAGCGTCGCACCGCCGGCGAAGACGCCGACGATGAGCGCACCGATCACACCAGCACCGCTGTGATAGGCGGCGAAGCCGGCGGACAGGCCGGCGAAGAAGGGGAGCGCATAAACCGCGAGCGTGAACAGAAGCCAGCAGAAGAAGCCGATTCCGAAGACGCTGAAAATGATGCCGACGATAAGCATGGTGAAGACCTCCGTGACAAAGGGTCAAACGGGCTCGCCTGCCACCACCACCACGGCGTTGCCCTGGAGAATAAATGATTTGGACGAGGATTGGAAACCGATCGTGCAGCGTTCATTGTCTGGTGGGGCCGAAGGCGACGGTTGACGAATGTCTTGCGAAGAAAAAGAGCGTTGCTCAAAGAGTACCAGGCCACGACACGCGCCTTTGCCGCCTCGGTCGACGAGTTGCACAGGAGGATGGGCACATCGTCCCTGGTCGAGTACCAGCAGCATCAGCGCACGACCGAGGGAAGCGCGCCTGAAGTCCGAACTGGCGCGGCTTGCCCTTGAGCATCACGTCGCAACCCATCAGTGCTAGCGGCAAAAATCTGACAGTTGGTGACGTTCAGCGAGTCCCGGGCAACCCGGATCGCGCGGTGGAATGCGCCAATGGCGGTTGTCGAGCTCGGCACATGGATGGGCGGTCCCTGGGCCGATAGCAGACGGTCCGTTTTCGGCCGCGAGACAGCCGGATGCCGACATGCGGGCGTGTTAACGAGTTTCTTGTGCACCGTTAACGCCGATCTCTGCTGCTCCGAAAGCGCGTCGTTCGGGGCAGTATTGGGGCCGGCAGATTCCAGTGTATGGTTTCAACTTGTCGCTGTCCCCGTCCCGCTAAACTCGTGAATTTGAGGCCGGGCAGTAGCGCGAAACTATGTCGCCGGTTATGGGCCTTCGATAGGTGATCAACGGACCCTATGGACAGACTGACCCTCCCATATGTTTGGAATCAGAAGCAGATTCCCGTCGTACTGCGCCGGATCGGGAAGGGCGAACGCCTGCGCGCGCGACTTCCTTATGCCGACGACAACCGACAATGGCTCCACTGCTCCCGAGTGGATCTCTACGGAAGCTTACTGGGAATTTCCGAAGGCTTGGTTCAACGACTTCGTTGATCGGTCATTGCTCCGCTATAACAAGGTCTGCATAATTCAGCCCTACCGCGAGCAGGAGAAATGTGCACCTGCGTGCCAGAATGCTACAGGGCACGAATGCCAGTGTTCCTGTATGGGGCTCCATCATGGCGCCGGTAACGACGGCAGTTGGTTCGAGGTATCTGATACCTTTTCGACCCGTTGGGGCGAAAGGGAGCTTGCCTGCCGGCTGCTTACCGCGCGTATCCGCCGTGACTAAGCTGGGCCGGAAGCGGGTTGTCCGCTGTGCAGCGGAAGTTGAGAAGAGTTGACGCTGATAGCCCGAGCCATGGCTTTTCGACAGTGAGAATCCTCATGTCTCCTGAGGGCGACAGCCGTTCTCTCGAAAAGTCTGCGGCGTTATCCCAGGATCGCAGCGGGACAGTGGGAGAACCGCGCGCGGCGGCGGTAAAGCGCTATCCGAACAAGAGGCGCCGGTGCGACGCACCGATTAACTCAGACAGTTCGTCGCGTTGAGAGCGACGTCGAAACGCGAGCGGATCGAGCTGCGCACATTACCAAGGCGACAATTTTTGTATTGTTCGATTCCCTCGCGGCGCTATCTGCGTTAAGCATGCAAGCGGTAGCGCGGTCTCGGACGCGCGGCGCACGGGGGGATGAGTTGACGCCGAGTGCATCTGAACTGTCAGCGCTGACGCGCCTGTTTTCTTCGGCTGTTTTCCAGGAAATGGCCAAGAAGGGCCGCTCTGCGCTATTCAAGCGGTTACTTGAGCAAACGGGAGTCGTGTGGGCGCTGCGACTTCGGACGCGACCGTCGGCGACGCGTTCGAACTCGGCATTCAGGGTGCTGCAGGTTGCCGGGCTGCGCGACGAATATATTTATCGCGCCGTCGGTCACCCAAAAGATCCTTATGGGCAAGCATTCACTGCGCACTGCCTCGATGCTCAACGAGTTTCGGGCGGGCTCGTGCAAAGCGGATCTCGTGATCCTCAACGGCACCGCCACGGTCTACGAGATCAAGTCCGAGCGGGACTCGCTTACGCGGCTCGCCAACCTAGGTCGCGAACTACATGCGCGTGTTTCGCGACGGTGAACGTCATCGTAAGCGAAAGCCATGTCGAAAGCGTTCGACAGGTCGTGCCGGATGATGTCGGCATCTTGTGCCTGTCCAAAGCGCTATCAGATATCAGAGGTGCGAGACGCGCTCGACTGCCCCGAACGCATCTGCCCAGTGACGGTCTTTGAATCCCTGCGGTCGGCCGAAGCCGCTGCCCATTCTCGAGGCGCTCGGCGTCGCCGTCCCGCACCTGCCGAACACGCAGCGCCACGGAGCAATGCGCGAGCAATTTGCCGACCTCGAGCCCGGTGCGCTCCATCATGAATTTGTCCGGACGCTCAAGCGGACTCGCAACCTCGCGCCGCTGAGTGATCTCGTCGACCAACTGCCGGCGTCGCTTCATGCTGCGGCTCTGTCGATCCCAGTGCGCCGCGTCGATCATGGCCGGCTTGTCGAGGCCGTCGCGACAACCGCTCGATGCGGCGATGGCCTGGGTGTAGCGCGATGTACCATCCCTATTTTCGCGGCAAACAGTTCCGAACTCATCACAATTCGTGAGACCGCCGCACTGATGGCAGAGGCGGGCTTCGTGCCGATCATCGAACCGGTGAAGGAAGCGCTGGGCGGCCTGGAAAAGACGATTAAGGCGATCTAGCAACGCCGGCGGTCGCGTGATCGTGATCGTCAATCCCTATCATGGGGATCATCAGGGAAGAACGGGTCCAGCATCACCAATCTGCTGCAGGCCGACTATATCGGTAACGATGCGATCTCGGCCGGCATCCTGCTTCGCGCAGAAACCAGCCTTGCGGCGGCGACCACCGCCTTTGAAGCGCACAAGGACTACAACCCGACTTTCGTCCATGCTGGATTCACGGTGCAGAGAGGGCTTGCCGACTGTCTTGGCGCCGATATGCCAGTATCGCGCCACGTGTTCATTGAGGATTACGCGAACACACTCTACCGCAAGTATTATGATGGCAGCACCCGTGTCCTTGTCCGGGACGGGTTCAAAACGACTAAAGAACTCTGAATATGCGAAGAACCCGGTCGAGCAATTCTCCGAGCTGCACCTCACCTACCGCGACATGAACCTGAACGGGTTCGGCGATTTTCTGATCGTCGGCGACAGCTACTCCGAAGGCGGCGGCCCGGCTTATGCGGTCGCGATCCACCTTACCTTCATTGATCCTGACAAGGACGATGTGATGTTCATCTATCACTTCGTCTCGACGACGAATGACACGCCCACTGATCCGGCCGGCAAGTTCGCGCAGGCGCTCAAGAAGCTCATCGACACGCTCGACAGTGGCACCTCGATGTTGCTCGAATCCAGCGCGATCAAGGAGTTCCGTGACCTCCATGCCAAGGGCCATTTCCCAGGCCTTGGCTATGTGAAGAAGCTCTCGATGAAGCATCATATCGAGACGCTTGCCGACTATCTGAGCTGAGACAGCTATGCCGAAGCGGCGGTGCTGCCCGGAATGTTTCGATGATCGGCGGCCTGCGCGAAGAGATTTTTCCCCGTTTCTCAGGCCCGGACACGGAACGTGCAGCTATTGCGGCACCCGCGACGTCGATCTGCTCGAACCTCAGGCGCTGGCGGCGTTCTATTTCGAGCCAGTCGTCAATGTCCTACGAACGGAGTAATGAGGGCCAGTCGCTTGTTGAATGGATGAAAGAGGACTGGCAGCTCTTCTCACATCTCCCGCGATGGACGTCGCGCACGCCAAGGAAACTACTCGCCGATATTCTCGACAATGGCGAGATCGTGCGGGGATCGTTTCATTTCCGTCGCCGAGCTATAAGAGTGAGGGCTTGGTGCAGTGGGAGACTCTGCGCGACGAGATGATGTACCGGAATCGCTGGTTCCTGGACATGAACCTCGATACCGACCGGCCTCAAAGAAATTGCTCGGCTATGTGAAGGCTGCGGACCTTCCGCGCACCTGGTATCGCGCGCGGATTTCGATCTGGCGACGAGACCTATGCGATCGACAGAATGGGCGCTCCGCCCAAGCGGCTGGCATCGAATGGCCGCGCAAAATCCCGCGGGGATTCCCTATCTCTATCTGGGCTCGAAACCCGAGACCGCGGCCGCCGAGATCAGGCCGCATACAGGCGGACGTCGCTTGCGTGGC
This sequence comes from Aliidongia sp., assembly GCA_037200015.1. Taxonomy (GTDB): domain Bacteria; phylum Pseudomonadota; class Alphaproteobacteria; order ATCC43930; family CGMCC-115725; genus JAXDMU01. The sequence goes on from JBBCHB010000045.1 coordinate 82,218, forward strand.
CGACTTCACCATCCCTCAGATTCAGGCGGTCAGACCTGCGCAACCCGCGCAAGCTGGTGTCGCCGTTCCTCCTCGGGGATGCGAACGCTATCGGCCAGCTTCGTGCCGACCTCCCGTTTCTGGAACGCCTTGGTGAGGAGCTTACCAGGCCAGTTACTGCCCTCGGGGGCCGCGATCGACTACATCCCGAGCCAGTATCTGTGTGAGTTCATCAAGAAGAGCCCCTTCGATGGCGTTGTCTATCGCAGCTCGGTGAGCGACGGGATTAATCTCGCGTTGTTCGACCCGGGCAAGGCTACGGGTGGCGCGGTCGCGCTCTACAATGTCGCGAAGGTCTCGGTGGAAGTCGCCCAGGTCTGACGGCCGCGCTACTTGTCGGCGCCGCAAACGGCTGCTCTTGAGCGCCAAGCCCAATGAGGCGAATGGCCGTAGTGAGCGCGATGCGGTCATTGATGGGAGAACGGCTAAGGTCGCCTTCAGAGTCGCCCGCCCAATCGGCCTCGCGATCTGGGTGCCACCAAATCGGACTTTGTCCGCGAGAACTGGAAATCCGAGTCGCTCGGGCGGAGCTTATGCGCCGCCGTTCCCGCACCGCCAGACCGGGATGCCGAGCTTCCGGGCCTTGTCGGCGAAATTGTCCTGAAATGCCGGTGCCGGGGAACACCATCACGCCCGATCGGCAGTACCTCCAGCAGCTGGTCGTTGCGTTTGAATGGCGCTGCCTTTGGCGTGTTTGGTCCAGTCGGGCTTGAAGGCGATCTGCGGCACCTTGCGGTGATCGGCCCAGCTTGCGGCGATGCGTTCGGCACCCTTGGGCGAACCGCCGTGCAGCAGCACCATGTCGGGATGCTTGGCGTGAACCTTGTCCAGCTTGTCCCAGATCAGGTGATGGTCGTTGAAGTCGAGGCCGCCGGTGATGGCGATCTTCGGCCCGGTGGGCAACAGCACCTCGTTTTCGGACCGGCGCCTGGCGGCGAGGAAGTCGCGGCCTGTCAATCATGGCGGAGGTCAGCGTGCGATGGTTGACCATCGAGCCCGAGCGTGGCCGCCAGGCCGAGTGGGTGTGACGCTCGAAGTGCTCGGCGGCCTGGTCGCGGAAGAATTCCATGCTGTTGCGGCGTTCGATCAGTGTCATGCCCTCGGCGATGAGGCGTTCCAGTTCCACCGAGCGGATCTCGGTGCCGTCCTGCTCCTTCTGACTGCGCCGCTGCGCCTGCTCATTGTCGTCGAGTTCACGGGTGACCCGGTCGACGGTACGGTGGAAGAGATTGACGGTCGACCAGAGCAGATCCTCAAGGTCGTGACCCGGTCGACGGTACGGTGGAAGAGATTGACGGTCGACCAGAGCAGATCCTCAAGGTCGGGTTCCAGGCGCGTGTCGGTGAGCGCCACGACAAGGGCGTCGAAGATGTCGGAGACGGCGCCGGCGACGGCCGCCGCTTCGGGCAGAGGTCTCGGGTCGGGTTCGTCCTGGAAGGGTCGATAGCCGTGAAGCTGGAGTTCGGCGAGGATTTGATCGGTCGGGGATGAGGCGTGCGGCGGTTCGAAGCCGGTGTCGTCGTGTTCGGTCGTCATGGTACTGCCCTTCGTCGGATCGACCGCGCCCATCGCGGCCTTCATGGCGACGAAAGGCGGCGGGCGGACGGTCCTGCACCCGGAGCGTCTCGTCCACCGAAGCCTGCAGGGCGTAGGTGGAAGCGGAGGGCCGAAGCGAAGCGAAGGATGGCGGAGGCCGGCTATTTTGCCTCGCGATGTAAAGGCGGGCTTGCCCGCCGACGGAAAATAACCGGTCCTCTACCATTGCCGGGCCGGGCCGTTTGCCGCAAGGGTCGCCCTCTCGGAAGGCCGTGGACGCGGTCCTCTCCGGCAAACTGGGAAGCGCTACGCCGAACACCGCATGAGACCCGGCACCGCCGCTGAGATCATCCCTCCGTCCCGATCCATGACGGCAATTCCATGAAGCGGGCGACATCCTCAGGCGCGATCTGCGCCCGCAACGTCGCCCGCAGCGCATCGATGCCGAACGTGCGCAGATCCTCGTTGAAGTCGCCCAGCCGTGGCGACAGAGGTATCGCTTCGATCTCGGCCTGGTTCGCCCGGTCGATCAGGGTCGCCATCGCGCCATCCCCGGCCGAGTCAGCATCACGGGCGACATAGAGGCGGCGCAGCGTTGCCGGGAAGAGGACGGCTGCGAGGTGTGCTGCCGAGAGTGCCGCCATCATCGGCATGGTGCGCAGGACGCATCGCAGCGACAGCACGGTCTCGATGCCTTCACCGGCCGCCATGACATCCTGCGCCATGCCGAAACGGACGGCATTGCCGAGGAGGTCGCCCATCGCCCGTCTCGGCGTGTCGATCGGGGCCTTGTCGCGTCCGGAAGGATCGAGCCAGGTGCGATGCGCCCCGGTGATTTTGCCATCGAGATCGGTTACGGCTGCGATCATCGCCGGCCAGGTCTCGGTCGGGGTATGCCGATCCGGCCGGTAATAGCAGCGGGGATGGAAGCGGAGGTTTCCGGTCCCGTGCAACGCCGTGATCCCGCGTCTACGCAAATACGTTTCCACGAGAGTGCCCGTAGTCGGCTGTGCCATGGCAAAGAGCCGGCGTGCCGATTCCGGCGATCCTGCAGGTGCAGAGGACGGAAGCCTCGGATGGTCTGGCTCCGGCTCCGGTCTCGGCATGGCGAGGAAAGCGCCGGGCCTCATCGGCGACGTCGCGGAAATCGACCAGACCGCAGCTTTCGCGGATGACGTCGAGCAGATCGCCATGCTCTGTGCTGGCGGCATCCGTCCATTTCCCGGCAGCACCTTTGCCGGATTCCGGTCCTATCAGCCGGACAAAGAGAGAGCGACCGGGAGTGTTCCTGACGTCGCCGACCAACCAGTAGCGGCCCTGGCGGCAGCCGTTGGAGAGATAGTGACGGCACACCGCCTCGGCATCGCGCGCGAGACGGTGCGCCAGTTCGGCGGCTGGGCGGATCATGGTCATGCCGCTGCCCGGTCCGCGATGCGCGAGAGCGGATAGCGCTCCAGCACCTTCGCCAGGATGGCCGGTCCGGTGGCATCGGTCGGCAGGAACATTCTGAGCTTCCACGAGATGATCTCATGGAAAAGACCATAGGCCCGCAGCCGGTCGCGCATGGTGTCGGTAAAGCCGGTCAGTTCGATGCGATTGGCGCCCATGACGCGGACGCGGCGGAGCTGGAGCCCTTCGGCCAGATCGAGGGTGGTCCTGCCATCCATCAGCGCGGTGAAGGCATCGTCGGCCGAGAGGGTCGACAGACCGGTTTCGAGTGCGCCGGCCACCCATGCCGGTGAGACCTTGCGGCCGACGATGCGCTCGCCCGCATCGGTCTGGAGCCGATAGACCCGCGTCGACTCGTTCGGCAACCGCTTCCAGATCGGCAGGAGCAAGCCGGCAACGATGTGGATCTCGGTGTTGGTGAACTCGGGCACCCCGGCAAGCTCGGCCTGCCAGGCGGTGGCGAAGGCATCGCGGTCCGCCTCGGCCCAATGGCTTTCCGCCATCATCTTCAGCGGGATCGAGTGCGCTTCCATCGGCCGGATGAGCCGCACGCGGCGCTCGACCTCGCCATCGTCAAACATCAGGCTCGGTGCCGGGACCTGCACGGCCGCGCGGCCAGACCGCTCGTTGACCAGCAGCACGGCGCGCTGGTCGGAGAGGCGATCCAAGGCTTCGTTGAGCGTCACCGGCCGGTTGCGCTGGCGCTGCATGATGGTAAGCAACCGGGTCTCGGCACCGGTGCCGGGATGGGTATAGATCGCTCTACGATCCGTGACGGTGAAGCTTTCCGCCGTCAGCGTCTCCAGCCCAAGATCATAGGTGCCGCTGGCGATCGCGCCCTCAATGCGGGCGGCCAGCAACTGCTCGAACGCCGTGAATAGGATGTTCTGCAGATCGATGGTGAGCGCCAGCAGCCGGTTGAGGAAGGTGGTAATCGGCGGCAGTTCGTCCCGGATACCATTGCTGTCCATGAGCTTCAGCCCAGTCGCATCCTCGAACGCGGCGAGCGAGCATCCCTCGACCTTGCCCATGACCAGCAGGAGATAGAGCTGGCGCAGCGCATCCCGCGCGTAGTGGCTCTCCAGATTGTCCTCGGGGGCGGAACAGGCCCTGGCCGCCGGTCTGGCGCTGGCCCTTGGTGATGGCGCCGAGTGTGTCCGAGCCGGCGGGCAATGGTGGAAAGGAAGCGCTTCTCGGCTTTCACATTGGTCGCGATCGGCCGGAACAGCGGCGGCTGGGCCTGATTGGTGCGGTTGGTCCGGCCGAGCCCCTGGATGGCGGCGTCGGCCTTCCATCCGGCTTCGAGCAGATAGTGGACGCGCAGCCGCCGGTTCTTCGCGGACAGCTCGGCGTGATAGGAGCGACCGGTGCCGCCGGCGTCGGAGAAAACCAGGATGCGCTTCAAATCATCCATGAAGGCCTGGGTCTCGCCGAGATTGGCGGAGCCGGCGCGGTTCTCGACGGCAAGGCGATCGATACCGTCCGATCCGCTCTTGCGGATGATTCGGCGCGAGCGGCCTGTCACCTCGGCAACGATGTCCGTGCCGAAGCGCTGGACGATCTGGTCGAGCGCGCCATGGACCGGCGGCAACGAGGCGAGCCTCTCGATCAGCCGATCGCGCCGCGCGACGGCCTCCCGGCACTCCACCGGCTGGCCGTCGCGATAGACCGGCCGCGAGAAGAGATTGCCCTCACTGTCGGTGAAGGGTTCGTAGAGCTGCACCGGGAAGGAATGGGCGAGATAATCGAGTACGTAATATGCCGCGTCAGCATTATGCAGAGCACGGCGTTTCAAGCCTTTGATCTGCTGTTCCATTTTGCGATCTCCACTTGGCATAATTATAGAGTGCCGGGCGGACTCCGCCCGGCACCGTGCTGTCAATTGTGGCCGTTCAGACTTGCCGATTTCGGGGGTTGGTTGCGGGCGGCCAGCACGGCCATCAGCTTGTCCGATGGCTCCCGAAAACGCCCCGGCTTGATCAGCGGGGGATGATGCGCGTCGAGAAGTGCGAGCTTTTCCGTAGGGTCGGCGCGCAGATACATCTCGGTGGTCTGGATGCTGGCGTGGCCGAGCCAGAGTGCCACCTTACGGACGTCGCCCGTCGCCTGAAGCGTATGCATCGCACAACTGTGCCGCAGCACATGTGGCGTGACATGCTTGCCAGCAATCGACGGAACTGTTTTTGCTGCGGCGGCCACATGCATCTGGAGCCTGTAGGCGAACCCGTCTCTGCTCATGCGGCGACCGTCCCGGCTCAGGAACAGTTCTGGGCCGTGATCGCTTGGGCGAACGGCCAGCCAGGCGCGCAGCGTGCCCTGGGTCTCTTTCCAGAGCGGCAGGACGCGTTCCCGCCGCCCCTTTCCAAGGACACGCACGCTGGAAAGCGACCTGTCGGGGAAGTCCGCCATCCGCATCGCCAGCAGTTCGGAAGCCCGCAAACCCGCGGCATAGGCCAGATGCAGCATTGCGCGATCGCGCAAACCACCTGGCGTTCGGGTGTCTGGTGCCGCAAGCAACGCCCGGATCTCTTCCCTTGTCAGGTAGTCGATGAGCCGGATATCCGTCCGCTTGACTGGCAGCGAACGGATCATCATTGCCTGTTCGAGGCACGTCGGCCCGCCGATGCTCGACAAAGCGAAAAGAACGCCTTGATCGCCGCGAGCCGGGCATTGCGCGAACGGGCCGTATTGGCCCGTCCTTCCTCCACATGCTCCAGGAATGCCCTCACCAGTCCGACGTCGAGATGCTCGATTGCGAGTTCGGAAGGCTGCTGCCTGAGCCGGGCGGCGGCGAAACGCAGCAAGAGCGTGAATGCATGCGCGTAACTGGCAATGGTGTGGGGGCTTGCACCGCGTTCGTTCGGGAGGTGGGTCTGCAGGAATGCCGAAAGGTCCGGAGCGAGCGGAGTCATGCCACACCTCCGAGGTAAGCATCCTCGGCCGCCGAGGCGATCGTGCGTAACAGGACGGGCGTTGCCTCAAGATACCAGTAGGTATTGGCAACGTCGACATGGCCGAGATAGGTGCTCAGGGCCTGCATATGTCGAAGAACAGCCTGCGGATCGTTCCCGCAGGCTTCCAAGAGAACGCACCGCGAACGTGTGCCGGTAATTCCGAACTCGGAATTATCGCCATAATTCCGGGTCCCGGATTATTCCGAGTGCCGTCACCATCGCCGTGTAATTCCCGCACGATTACAAAGGTTTCGATCAGCGCCGGTGGTTGATGGCTCGGCATAATTCGGTTGTCGTCTCTGAGCGTGGACTTGTCCACGCGGTGAGGAGACAGACGATGACTGATCTGAACGACGGCACGACGGTGCCGGCCAAAAGCCGTTACGTAGGTCGATTGGCAGCGTATCTCGATGGGTTCACGGCATTACTCGATGGCCAGGGTTATGCCGCGGCGACTGTTCGGCACAAGATTGACCTCCTGGCAGATTTCAGCGTTTGGCTGGCGGAACGGGATGTTCCGCTGGATATCTTCGGAAGGGACCACGCCGGTCAATTCCTGACTGAACGTCGATGCCGCGTCAGGCGAGGCGATGCATGGACCATTTGGCAGTTGATCGAATATCTGCGCGACATCGGCTGCGTTCCGATGCCGGAGCGCTTGGCCGATTCGAGCGCGGTGGGCGAACTGGTCCGCACATTTGGAGAATTCCTGCGGTCTGAGCGTGGTCTTTCCTCGGCAACATTGGTCAACTATCTGCCGATCGTTCGAAGTTTTCTGGATGAGCAGTTTGGCGGCAAGGTGCTGCATTTCGATGATTTGCGGGCGGTCGATATTCATCGGTTCATCGTGCGCCGAGCCCAGGCCGGATCCCGTGGCCGTGCGAAGTTGGTGGTCACGGCGCTGCGTTCGTTTCTGCGCTTCCTGATGCAACGCGGATTGCTGGCGACCGATCTCGCCGCCGCGGTGCCTGGTGTCGCCGGCTGGCGTTTGGCGAACCTGCCGAAAGCGCTGCCTGCCGAACAGGTCGAACGTCTGCTGGCGTCTTGTGATCGTGGGAAGCCGGCGGGTCGTCGCGATTACGCCGTCTTGATGCTGCTCGCGCGGCTCGGCCTGCGCGGCGGCGAGGTCGCCGCCATGACCCTGGACGATCTCGATTGGGAATGCGGCGAGATCGTTGTGCACGGCAAAGGTCAACGGCTGGCAAGGCTGCCGCTGCCGGCGGATGTCGGGACAGCCTTGGTCGACTATCTGCGTCAAGACCGGCCGGCTTGTTCGACACGCCGCGTCTTCGTTCGGACCCGTGCGCCCAGGCGAGGCTTCATCAGCCCTTCGTCCATCTGCTGTATCGTTCGCCGCGCGCTCGGGCGGGCCGGCCTGGTTCCGGAGTTCAAGGGCGCGCACCTGCTGCGCCATTCGCTCGCACCGACCTGCTGCGCCGCGGCGCCTCGCTCGTCGAGATCGGCCAGCTCCTCCGCCACAGCCAGCCGAACACAATGCAGATCTATGCCAAAGTCGACATTGTGGCGCTGCGGGCCATCGGGCTGCCTTGGCCAGGAGCCGCGTCATGAGCCCGTTGCAAGCGGCACTCGATGAGTATTTGGCTACTCGCCGCGCCCTCGGCCACAAGCTGCGCCTACCCGGGCGGCTTCTACAGCGATTTGTGACCTTTGCTGAATCTTCCGGCACCGACTGCATCACCACCGACATTGCCATGGCCTGGGCCATGCAGCCGGCAAAGGCGCAACCCGCCCAGTGGGCCAATCGTCTGGCGATGGTTCGCCGGTTTGCGCGCTTTTGCAGTGCCATCGACCCGAGGACCATCGTACCGCCGATTGACCTTCTCCCCCACCGCTATCGCCGGCCGTCGTCTCCATACATCTATCGCGACGAGGAGATCATCCGACTGATCGACGCGGCGAGCCGACTGCCTTCGACGATCGGTCTGCGACCGCAGACCTTTGCCACGCTCTTCGGCTTGTACGCGGCGACCGGCATGCGCTGCAACGAACCGCTGCGGCTCAATTGCGGCGACACCGATCTCGTCAATGGCGTGCTGACGGTTCGCGACACGAAGTTCGGCAAGTCGCGCTATGTACCGCTCCACCCATCGACGCAATACGCCTTGCAAGCCTATGCGGTCTGCCGCGACCGGTTGTGCCCGAATCCGGTCAGCCCGAGCTTCTTCCTTTCCGAGCGCGGCACGCGCCTGACCGAATGGGCCGTCCGATGGACGTTCGTCAAGCTGTCCCGCCAGATCGGTTTGCGCGGGGCCGAAGATTCCCGCGGGCCGCGCCTGCATGACCTTCGCCATCGACTGGCCGTGAACACGTTGCTGCGCTGGTATCGCGATGGTGTCGATGTCGAACGGCACTTGCCCGAACTGGCGACCTATCTCGGCCACGGCCATATCACCGATACCTATTGGTATCTGACGGCAACACCACAGTTGCTGCAGCAAGCACTTCTACGGGTGGAGCAATCCCAGTCGGAAACCCTCCCATGAGCGCCGCCCGCACGTTCCCCGTTCTCCTGGAGTCGTTCTTCACCGATCGTCTTATCAGGCAGCGACAGGCGAGCCCGCATACTCTGGCGAGCTACAGGGACACCTTCTGCCTGCTGTTAACCCATGCCCAACGACTGCTGCGCAAGGCGCCGACGGACATCGATTTTGTCGACCTCGACACCGCTTTCCTCGGCGCTTTCCTCGACCATCTCGAACAGGAACGCGACAACAGCGCCCGCAGCCGGAATGTTCGTCTTGCCGCCATCCACTCCTTTTTCCGCTATGTGGCGTTGCATTCGCCGGAGCACAGCGCATTAGCGCAGCGGGTGCTCGCCATGCCGAGCAAACGATATGTTCGTCGGCCCGTCGCATTCCTCAACGACACCGAAGTGGCCGCCTTGCTCGCCGCTCCCGATCTCGGCAGTTGGATCGGACGCCGCGATCGGGCCATGCTGCTGCTGGCGGTGCAGACCGGCCTGCGCGCCGCCGAACTCGTCGGCCTTCATTGCGAGGACATCACGCTCGGTCCGGCGGCATATGTGCGGTGCCAAGGAAAAGGTCGAAAGCTCCGCAACACCCCGCTTCGTAAGGACACCGTCGCAGTCGTGCGGGCTTGGATGACCGAACGCAAAGGTCAACCCGCCGACCCCGCCTTTCCGACGATATTCGGCACCCAGCTGAGCCATGACGCGCTGCAATATCTGCTCGACAAGCATTTCGCCGTAGCCTGTCGCAAATGCCTCTCACTGGCAGACAAACGCGTCACCCCACATGTGCTTCGGCACAGCCTTGCCATGAACCTGCTTCACCATGGCGTCGACCGCTCTGTCATCGCCCTCTGGCTTGGCCACGAATCTGTCGAGACCACCGCCATGTACCTGCAGGCCGACATGCAACTCAAGGAGCAGGCGCTCGCCAAGACCGACGCAGCCGACGTCAGGGCAAGCCGATATAAGCCAGATGACCGCCTCTTGGCTTTCCTGAAGAACCTCTGATTATGCCGATTGATTGGCCAGAAATCGTCCGAATCCTACGCCCTCCAGACCGGCACTCGGAATAATCCGGGACCCGGAATTATGGCGCAGGTCGTGCAGTCTGGGGCCTGGCCCCCTCTGGTTGCGATAGCCGAGCTGCCGGACGATCCGGACGAAGACCACATGGGCTCTCGTCGTGGTCGGGGCGCGACCGTGACCCAGCACGAAGAGATCGTTGCTCGCGCCGCGGACCTCGCGCCGGGTTGCGAGATACTGTTCAAGCGCAGCGCGGGTCGAGGCATGCAACGGCACCAGGCGACTTTTGCCGAATTTGCCGCTGCGGACCAAGAGGCCATCATCCGTCAGGTCATCGCAGCAGACGGAAAGAGCCTCAGAAATGCGGAGACCTGTCGAGGCAAGCAATCCAAACAGATGGTGATATGTAAGCGAGCTAATTGGAGCTCGGCCTGGCACCCGCAAGGCCTCTGCCATGATGCCTGCGATCTGGTCCGGCATCAGAATGTATGGCGCTGGCCGCCGCCGTCGGCCACGTCCCAAAAGCCCTGCGGCAGGAGCCTCATGCCGTGGGTCTTCGCTGTGCAGGAACTTGGCCAGGGCGCGCACGCAATCAAAGCGGATCCGGGCGGCGTTCGGCGTAGGGGCCTCTCCTGCCCATTCCAATATCAGCCCGGCGGTTATATAGGGCGTAGCTCTTTCATCGGCGAATGCTGCGAACTGGTGCAGTGACTTCTCCTGCGCATCGAACTTCTTGCCAAGGGCGCGATGCAACAGGACATAGCGGTCGACATGGTGGTGGATCATGACGCTGCTCCCGGCCAGGGCTGGGCAACGCCCGCCAGCATCTCAACATCCACCTTCGCGTAGATCGCGGTCGTGTCACGGGAGGCGTGCCGGAGCGCGACACCGATCTGATCAAGGTCGGCTCCGTCACGCAGCCAGGCGGAGGCCAGCGAATGACGGAACACATGCGCCCCTGTCGGCAGATCGGAAAATCCGCCTCGCTTCAGGATGCGGGCGACAATACCTGCGATCTCGGCCGAAGAACGCAGCGGCGTGAACGGCGCCTGTGCTCGCAGAAAGACCCGGTCCGTGGGGACGGCAGGGCGCGCATCCTCGATGTACGCAAGAAGTGCGTCTCCAGCGTCCTGTGGCAACGGCAGCATCGTTCCGCGTCGGCTCTTGCCGTGCAATCGCAACCGGCTGACGCGCCAATCGATATCCGAAAGGCGCAGTTGCCACACATCGCCGGCCCGCAACCCCATCCGCGCGAGCAGGAGGAGGATGGCGCGATCACGGATCTCGATGGGCGTCACCGCCTCACAGGATGCGATGATATCTTCAATTGTCCTGGCCGGGATGGTGCGCGGAACGATTGAGAGCTTGCGTCGAACTGCTGGCGGCACGGCATGCAGGAGCGATGGCGCGCAGAAACTCTGGCTGACCGTGCACCGCAGGAAAGCGCGCAGCACGGTCACTGTCATGCGGATGGAAGAGCGCGAGCGTTCCGGGCCCTGATCCAGAACGATCGAACGGATGGCCGACACATCATAGTGCGCTGGATCCGTGCCGAGGGCGCCGATCCACCGTCCTGCTTCCTGACGATAGCGTCGGACGGTCTCGGCTGTTGCTCCACGTTCACGGCGAAGCCATTGGGCAAAACCTTCCAAGCGCGGATCGGCCTCGGGGCCATCGGATGGCGCAGAGAGCTGGATCACATGCTGTTCGCGAAGGAAATCGACGAAGCCGCGTGCGCCACAGCGGCGATCTGCGGTTCCCGTGCCAGCCACCCGTCTTCCCCGCTTGGTCCGGATACCGCACCGACAATGATGCAGGGCGAACTGTTCGATGGTGGTGTCGGTGATCTCCTGCGCGGGAATGCGCGACTGCAAGATCCACTCGGCGAAATGCTGTGCCTGGCTTACTCGCCTGGCATAAGCCGGTTTGCTATAGCCGATCTCTCGGAGCCTGACGGCGAATGCTGTCAGATACTTATCTAGCCGTTCGACACCGTCGGGGATGGTTACGACCTTCGCATTCTCCAGATAACGGAGAAACCGACGGACATCGGTCATGTAGACCGGGTCACGAATCTGGCTGGGGCTATAGCGCCCGCAACGACAGCGATGCCGCGCGAAACGATCCACCGCTGCCGCGTCAAGATCCTTGTGGGCAATTCCGCCGGCGCCTGCCCACTTCAGAAAATGCCGCGCTGCACTCAAGGCGTTGGCGGAGAGTTTGGGGTGCTGCTCCAGATAGCCTTCGATGAGCGCGCGGTCAACCGGAGCGGCGCTGCCAATGTCGCCGCGGGAGCGAGAGTTGGTGGAGGGAGTCATGAGGGATGTCCTTCTGCTGTTGAGAGCAGAGGCATCATGATTATGCCAAGCGGAGATCGCGAAATGGAACAGCAGATCAAAGACTTGAAACGCCGTGCTTTGCATAATGCTGACGCGGCATATTACGTCTTATCCCGAAATCGGGATAAAACGTACTCCCTGGGCGTGATGTCGACCTGGACGTCGTTCCATTCCTCGGTCGGGATCTCGGCCAGGCGGCGCTCCATCAGCGCCTCGCCGGTCGAGACGATCTGGATCACGGCGGCATGGCCGGCCGCCAAATCGTGCTCGACAGCCGCGATCAGCGAGGGCGTCTTCATCGCGGTGATGAGATGATTGAAGAATCGCTGCTTGGCGCTCTCGAAGGCCGAGCGCGCGGCGGACTTCGCCTGGGCGTTCAGCGTGCCGGTCGAGCCGGTGACGTTCGCGGCCCGCATCGCCTCGTCGAGATTGTTGTGGATGACGCTGAACGCGCCGGCGTAGGCGTCGTAGATCCGGACCTGCTCATCGGTGAGCTGATGCTCGACCAGCTCGTATTCGACGCCTTCGTAGGAAAGCGAGCGCGCGGCATAGAGGCCGAGGGCCTTCATGTCGCGCGCCAGCACCTCCATGGCTGCGACCCCCGCCGGCCTCGATCGCCTCGACGAACTCGGCCCGCGTGGCGAAGGGGAAATCCTCGCCGCCCCAGAGACCCAGCCGCTGGGCATAGGCGAGGTTATGGACGGTGGTAGCGCCTGTCGCCGAGACGTAGACGACGCATGCGTTCGGCAGTGCGTGCTGGAGGCGAAGCCCGGCACGGCCCTGTTGCGAAGCGGCTTGGTCGCCCCGGTCTCCCTTGCCGCCAGCGGCGTTCTGCATGGCATGGCTCTCGTCGAAAATGATCACTCCGTCGAAATCGGAGCCCAACCATTCAACGATCTGCTGGACACGGGAAGCCTTGTCGCCACGCTCGTCGGAGCGCAGCGTGGCATAGGTCGTAAATAGGATGCCTTCCGCCAGACGGATCGGCGTCCCCTGACGGAAGCGCGACAGCGGCGTTACCAGAAGCCGCTCCTGACCGAGCGCCGACCAGTCGCGCTGGGCGTCCTCGATCAGCTTGTCGGATTTGGAGACCCAGACCGCGCAGTGGCGGCCCTTCAGCCAGTTGTCGAGCAGGATACCGGCGACCTGGCGGCCCTTGCCTGCACCGGTGCCGTCGCCGAGAAACCAGCCTCTGCGGAAGCGGATGGCTTGCTCGGCATCGTCAGCTGCAGCCGAGACGATGTCGAAGGTCTCGTCCACGGTCCAGGATCCGGCCAGGTGGCCGGAGTGGGCCTCGCCGGCATTGATCACGCTTTCGAGCTGGGCATCGGACAGCAACCCGTCCGCAACGACATTGGCGGGGAGATGCGGCCGATAGCTCGGCTTGGGTGGCGCCACCGAAGCCATCGCTGCCGATTGCACCAGCTTGGTCGGGTGAGCCTGAGAACCGGGAATACGGATCGACTGCAGTCCGTATCCCTCATAGAGCGCTTCGGTGATGCGGCCGCCCTCGACCGGCTGCCACTCCACGGTCTCATAGGCAAGTTCGATCGTCTCGAGCGGCGGCGGGCTGGCCGGGACGGAGGAAGGCCGCATCGCGAAGACGCGGACTGTCCGGGGAATGGCCGAGCGCGGAAGGGTGGGAACGATGGCGGATGCGGCGATCGGCAGCCTCGCCGGAACGTGCTGCGTCACCCAGGAGAGCAGCGTGGCGGCATCGGGCGCTATCCCGGGCGAAGTCGGGAAAACCGCCGGGTCATCGGCCGGCCGTTTGTCGATCACGGTCAAGCGCGTGTCGATGGTCGTGCCGTGCTTTGTATAGACCGAGCCGTCGATCTCCGCCGAAAAGACGAGCTGCCCGCGCTCCTGCAGCCGGACGAAGGAGTCCGCCCACACGGGGTTGTCCGGAGCGAAGCTCGCCCCGGTGATGGCGACCAGGCGACCGCCCTCCGTGAGGCGCGCCAGCGCCGAAGCGATGTGACGAAGGGCGGCGTCGGCCATGCGCCGGTCGACATGGGCCATTGCCGAGAAGGGCGGGTTCATCAGCACGACGCTCGGCGCGATGCCGGCGTCGAGATGATCGTCGATCTGCGCCGCGTCGAACCGGGTGACGGCGATGCCGGGGAACAGATGGCCCAGCAGCCCGGCGCGGGCCTCGGCCAGTTCATTCAGCACGAGCGCGCCGCCGGCAAGCTCGGCGAGGATGGCGAGCAAGCCGGTCCCGGCGGAAGGCTCCAGCACGACATCGGCCGGCGTGATTGCCGCGGCGGTGCTGGCCGCGAGGCCGAGGGCGATCGGCGTCGAGAATTGCTGGAGCGTCTGGCTCTCCTCGGACCGGCGCGTATGCGTCGGGAGAAGGCTCGCGATCCTGCCCAGCATCGGCAGCATGGCGGCCGGAGATCCGGCTTTGCGGAGAAGCGCCATTCCGTATTTGCGGAGAAACAGGATCGTTGCCGCCTCGCATGAATCGTAGGCGGTCTTCCAGTCCCAGGCGCCGGCCGCATCGGAGCCGCCGAAGGCATGCTCCATCGCAGCGCGGAGCGTGGCCGCATCGATGCGGCGGCCGAGTTCGAGATCGGGGAGAAGAAGGCGCGCGGCTTGAGCGATGGCAGCGCTGATGGGCTTGACGGCGAGCGGCGCAGCAGCATGTGCAGCTTCGGCGGTGGCGACGGACATCATGGGAAGCCTCGGGAGAGCGGAGAAGGATTCGAGCCGGGGGCGCTCTCTCTCGAACCCGCCCGCTCAAACCCCTTCCGGCCGGCCTCTTCCTCTCGGCGAAGCCGATCTACCCGCGCGCCGGACTGCCGCGATCGGCGAGGCGGCGCCACCAAGCGATCCGCTCATCGCGCGTGGCGTTGGCGAGCCACAGCAGCAAATCGCTGTGGCAGGCAAGCGGCGCGCACCAGCAGACGAGATCGCGACCGCGCAGCTCGTCGAGGGCGCGCAGCAGATGATGCTGGTCGCGCAGCCAGTGCTCGTACTTCGCGATGACGGCGGCGCGGTCGCCGTCCGGGCCGATCCGGAACGGATTGCCCCATTTGCTGCCGCGGCCGATATAGACCGCTTCCGCCGGCACGCCCGCCTTGTGCCTGTTCAAGACCCTGCACATCGCTTCCCCTCCTGATCCCTCGTGTCGCGGCGGATCGGCAGGCGGGCGCGGTTCAGGTTTCACGGGTCACGCATCGGCGGCAGACGATGCGGGAACGGCTTGCCCGTTGACGCGTGAAACGCCGCGCCCAGACAGGTCGGTCGCGACAGGATCAGGAGGGGGATTGGTCAGGCAGGGTTGGTGGCAGATAGGCGTCGAAGGGATTGCCGTCGGCAAGGTGGCCAAAGGGGGTAAACACGAAATCCGTACCGGCCCTGCCGACCGCACAAATCACGTAGCGGGGTTCGCCCGTCACCGCGTCACCGCATTCCATGAGCGCCAGATTGCCGTCCGCTGCCGCCTGCAGCAGCGTGTTGAAATTGGCGCGAGCGTGATCCGGGATGCTCATCGCGCACCTCCTTTCCCGCGTCCAGGCGCCAGCGTTCGCGCCAGCCAGCCATTGGTACCGGTCCACGCGACAGTCGTCCGGTCCTTCAGATCGAGGACATGGGCGCCACCGCCGAAGGCGTTGATGCGCGGGTGCGAACAGGTGCTCGCCCATTGGAAGCCCCAGCGTCCGTCAAGCCCAAAGGCCTCCGCGCAGCGCAGCAGGAAATCGATCGCCTGCTGCGGATCGCCGGTGGCGTCGTCACGGATCCAGAGCTTGGTCGCGCCATGCTCAGGTTGTATCGACAGGAGAAAGCCGTCGGATGGCGGCTCCTCCCGAGCGGCCTCTTCCATGAAGGCCTGGTAGAGGTCGAGCGCGCGGGCAGCGTTGTCCGCGCTGCCGACGTCGAGCAGGCAGAGAAACGGGTGAAGAAATCGGCCATGGCATGCTCCTGAAACGACGAAGCCCGGCGCTATGGCCGGGCTTCGTCGGGATTGGATGATGAGAAAAATCAGGCGGAAATGCCGAGACGGCGTTCCGCTTCGCGGATCGCGGCGAGCGCTGCCCGGAATTGGCGGCGCCCTGCTCCTCTGACAGGTTGGTGCTTGCTGCCACGGCAAGGCAGGCCGCATGAATGTCGGCGTCCGTGATGACGTCTGTCGTCACCCGTGGCGCCGGATCGATCTCGATGATTGAAGCGATTTCGGCCCGCACCCGGCCTTCCTCCAACTGCATGAGCATGTGAACCCGGCCTGCCATGCCGGCGGACTCGCCGTCGGGATCGGGCTCGCCCGCGAGGATGGCTCGGCTTTCGCGATCGCGGCCTGCGCCTTGGGCAGCCAGATCGGAAGATCGGCAGCCCCCAGATCCTCGACATGAGCCAGGATTTTCAGCACGCCGAGCAGCATCTCGAAATGATCCGCCTTGCGCTGGATTGTCTCCGTGAACCGCGACGGGATCGGCAGGGCCGATCCGGCGTAGGCGGCGTCGATTCCTGGCCAGGCGCCGGAAACATAGGCCTCGCCCGATGAATCCGTGTCGGACTTCTCGTTCGACCAGTCGTCGTCTTCGATGGCGAGCTGACACGCCTGGTCGAGCGTATTCGCCTCGTAGGTGCGATGCCGATAGACCGGCAGGCGATAGGTGGTCTCAACGGTGAATTGGGGCATGATGCGCCTCCAGAAATGCAACAGCCCGGCGCGGCGGCCGGGCTGTCGGATGGTCGGAACATGACGAAGGAAGCGGGACGGTAGATGCCGCCCCGCTAGTAGCTTCATTCAGCGGCAATGGCGTGCGGCTCGTCGGCATCGCCGGCGAGAAAGGCCGGCAGCGCTTCGCCCTCGCTCTCAACTTCACCCGATAGATCCGCGCTCGCCTCGGCTTTGGCCAGGCGCAGCGGCTCGGGCAACCAGCACGTGCCTCCAGCAGCCGCTCGGCCTCCCTTGGCCATGTCGGCTTTCTTGAGGTGGTCGATGAGCTGGGCCGACTGCTCGCCCTTGGCCTCGCGCACCGCTTCGAGAATGCGCACCTTCGGAACCCGACCGAGATAATTGTCGACGCCCGGCACCCAGCCCGCGGTGGCCATGTCGAGTTCGACGGTTCGGGCAAGCAGGTCGCCATGCGCGAAGGCGTCCGGACGCCTGTTCCACGGCTCCTTCACGACATTGACGGTGAGCCCGGCGCAATGGGCGAAGAGCGCCGCCTGGCTGTCGCCGTCGAATGCCGTCAGCGCATCCCACAGCGCGGACGGCGCTTCCGGCAACTGCTTCGCCCATTGCGCATGCCGCGCCTCGATCGCCCTGGCCGAGGCGCTTTCCGCCAACCCCGGCGCCTGGGCGGAGAAGCCCGAACTCTTCGCCGTGATCTCCAGGCAGGTATTCGAGGCATAGCGATAGAACGCGTGGAGGCAGAGAGCATGCAGCACTGCCTGGAATGCCACATGCGGATCGTTCGCCAGCGCATCCCGCAGCGCCAGGGTGCGATGGGCGGTCAGCTCGGTCACCAGCCGATCGGAGAGCGGACGGATGGTTTCGTCTTCCTCCGGCGCATCCGTCTCGGAACCCGTCGGCGCGCCGCCAATGGTGATGACGGCCCGCTGGATTGTGCTGGCAGCACTGGCTGGCTCCGGCGCATCGCCGTCGCCGCCCTGGGCCGGCTCGACCGGCTCGGCCGGCGCTTCGTCTTCGCGGCGGACGAAGCCGCGCTCGATATGCAGCGCTCCTTCGCTGTCGATGCTGACGAAGATGCCGGCGCGGGCGATCTCCGCCGGATCGTAGCGGACAGGCCGGTCCTCGAACGCCGCGATGGCGGTCTCGATCTCGCAGAAGCGCTGGTCGACTTCGTCGGGCAGTTCATCCGCCTGACAATATTGCTGCTCGAGCGCATTCTGTTCGGCCTGCAGTGCTTCGAGGCTGGCCCTCTCCTCTTCGGTCAACTCGGCCGTCTCGCCGGTGAGACGGCGCAGGCCTGCGGCGTGGCCGTAGGGGAAGTCGATCGCGACCGCGATCCACTTCCAGCCCTCGTCGCGCAGCGTCTCGGCTTCGACCTGGAGCTTCTCGGTCACCAGTCGATCGAGCAGCGCTGGGTCCTGCAGCCAGCCGCCATCGTCGTGCTGGAAGAGGTCACGCATGATCACGCCGCCCGTGGCCTCATAGGCTTCGATACCGACGAATTGGGCGCGACGGTCGGAGGCCCGGACCGCGCCCTCGGTGAGGTGGCGGCGGATCAGGTACGGCTCCTTATTATAGGAGCGCGATACGGCCTCCCAAACCTGCTCCTGGCGAACGTGGTCGTTGGTGACCGTGAACGCCATCAACTGCTCCAGCGTCATGCCGTCCTCGGCATAGACGTCGAGCAGCTTGCCGCAGACGGCAGCGAGGCGCAGGCGCTGCTTCACCACGGCCGGGTTCAGGAAGAACCGGGCCGCGATGTCATCCTCGCTCAGCCCCTTCTCGCGCAGGGCCTGGAAGGCGCGGAACTGGTCGAGCGGGTGGGGCAACGCGCTGGACATTCTCGGCAAGCGAATCCTCTTCGCCGAGGCCATCCTCGCGCACTACGCACGGCACCGGCTGCGTCTTGGCCATTCGCTTCTGCTTGACCAGCAGTTCGAGCGCGCGGAAGCGGCGGCCGCCGGCCGGTACCTCGAACATGCCGGTCTCATTGCCTTCGGCATCGAGGACCGCCCGGACGCTGAGGCCGTGCAGGAGTGTGCGCCGGGCGATGTCCTCGGCCAGCTCCTCGATCGAGATGCCTTCCTTCACGCGCCGGACATTCGACTGGGACAGAACCAGCTTGTTGAAAGGGATGTCGCGCGAAGCGCTGAGGGTGATCTTCTGGACGGCGGTAGCCATGTCGAATTCTCCTCGACGGGCGGCGGGAGACTCTCTCTCGACCTCCAACCCGTCACGGAAACCGGCGCAGCCCTCTCACTCTCGGCAGCTGCCGATCCGGAAAGCCGGAAAGGCGGAAGCCCGGATTTGCGCGTTCGCGTATCGGCGGCTCCCCGGTCGTCGGGCTGGCTCATGTTTAGCCTCCGGCATCACGGAGCGACCGGACGCGGGTCACGAGCACGGGACGGGTGTCGGCGGCCTGGGCCAGCCGTTCGATCGCCGCGAGGTCGGCGTCGGTACACTCGCCACGAACCTGAATATCGACCCAATGGCCGGAACGGCCGGCATGGGAGCTGCTCAAGCGGTGGTTCGACGAGGTGTAGAAACTCTCGTTCGGCTCGAGGAGGCGAACCCGCGAGGTGAGGAAGATGATGCCCGAGCCCAGATTGCCGCAGAACAGGAACTCGTCGGCCGGCGCGGTCTTCGGGCCGCCGCCGACCTGCTTGCGGCCGATCTGGCGGAACGCCTCGCCAAAACTCGTTGGGTTCGGCGTTGTCGATGCATCGACCGCCCTGTGGAACTTCCAAGGAGGCCGATTCGGATCGACACGGCCGACCGTGATCTGATGCAAGAGATCGAGCAGACAGACCGGGGGTCGGCCGGATAGGGACAGGTCCGCCAGAGAACGATGATGGTCGGGCGGAGCTGGTTATCGAACGCGGCAAGCCGCGCGCGAGCCCGCCGCCAGGCCCGGGCGCGTTCGTCACGCTTCTCCTGCTGCTGGCGCGGCCACCATCCAGTCCGTCTTGCCATCTCCTCGTCTTCGCTTGGCTGCCTGGCCGCGATGAAATCGGCGAGCAGGGGGAGCTTCTCGCGCTGAAGGCGCAGGGAGCGAGCCAGGGCGGCGCGCTTGCGGGTCGTGTCCACATAGGTCGTGACACGGGGCCAGCGGCGGAACCGCATTCAGGCCGCCTCCCGCTCGGCGTCGGCCGAGGCGGCTTCGGTAGCCGGGGCGGCGCCGGGCAGGAAGCCGAGGATATAGTCCGCGGCCTTGGACGCGGCGCTGGCCGCGCGCACCACGGCGCGATTGTCCTCGCGCAGCACCTCTAGCCAGGAGCCGATATAGTCGGCATGCCGGACGGTGGGCAGGATGCCGAGCGAGGCGCAGATGAAGGCGCCCGCCATCTCGGCGACCAGCTCCTCGCGCGCATAGGATTTGGAGCCGAAGGAACCGGAGAGATCCCGGCCGAGCCTGGAAGCCGATCCACTCCAGTGCGATTTATGCCGATATCGGCATAATGGCCATAATGCCGCGATCCGGATTATGCCGCATGGCCTCAGCGGGAGGCCTGTTTGCCGGGCTTTGGCCATGCAGCAGTTCGGCATAATCAGAGCCCTTCGAGGAACGCGAGGAGTTGGTCGTCGGGCCGGAACCGGCCCGTCGGTATCGCCGGAGCAGCGACGCGAGCCAGGGCCTTTTCCTTCAGCCGCATGTCGGCGTGGATGTAGATCTGGGTGGTCTCGACGTTCTCGTGACCAAGCCAGAGCGCGATCACCGCTGGATCGACGCCGTGGTGGAGCAGGTCCATCGCAGTGCTGTGGCGAAGCGTATGTGGCGTGACCCGCTTGGCGCCGATGCTGGGGCACGTGCGCGCTGCTGTCAGACAGTGCTTGCGGACCAGATGCTCAAGAGCATCGCGACTCAGCCGTTCACCCCGGATCGATGGGAACAGCGGCCTGCTCTCATCCTTGTCGTTGCCGATCCATGCCGCCAGCAGTTTGGCCGTCTCGCGGCGAAGCGGCGTGGCACGCTCCTTCCGGCCCTTACCCATGCAACGGATATGCGCACCGCTCCCGAGCACAACATCGCCGCACCTGAGGCCGACCAGTTCGGATGCCCGAAGGCCGGTCTGGACCGCGAGCAGCAGCAGCGCGTGATCCCGCCGTCCCGCCCACGTCGTGCGGTCCGGCGCTGCCAGCAACGCCGCGATCTCGTCGGCGTCGAGGAACGTCACCGTCCGTTTCACATAGCGCTTGTTCGGCATGGCGAGGATGCGCTGGCATTGCAGCAGCCAGGTCGGATCGCTCATCGCGACGTAGCGGAAGAACGATCGGATCGCGGCAAGCCGGGTGTTGCGGCTACGTGCGCTGTTCCCCCGCGCCGTCTCGGTGTGGACGAGGAAGTCGGCGACCAGTTCGGTGTCGATGTCTTCGATCGTCAGCTTGACCGGCGGCTTGCCGTGTCGAGCACTCGCATACCGCAACAGCAGCCGGAACGTGTCGCGATAGCCAGCGACCGTATGTCGGCTCGCTTCCATCTGGACGCACAGCCGGTCGGTGAAGAAGCGCTGGATCAGCGCGGGCAAGGCGGTAGCAGTCATTGGACTACCTCCCGGCCATCGGCGGTCGCTCGCGCCATCGCCAGGTCGAGCAGCTCCGGAACCGCTTCCAGATACCAATACGTGTTGGAGGGATCGCTATGGCCCAGATAGGTCGTCAACCGGATCATCTCGCGCGCCGGGTCTTTGCCGGTGCGGTACCAGTCGATCATCGTCTTCACCGCGAAGCTGTGGCGATAATTCCGAGTTCGGAATTAGCGCCATAATTCCGGGTCCCGGATTATTCCGAGTGCCGGTCTGGAGGGCGTAGGATTCGGACGATTTCTGGCCAATCAATCGGCATAATCAGAGGTTCTTCAGGAAAGCCAAGAGGCGGTCATCTGGCTTATATCGGCTTGCCCTGACGTCGGCTGCGTCGGTCTTGGCGAGCGCCTGCTCCTTGAGTTGCATGTCGGCCTGCAGGTACATGGCGGTGGTCTCGACAGATTCGTGGCCAAGCCAGAGGGCGATGACAGAGCGGTCGACGCCATGGTGAAGCAGGTTCATGGCAAGGCTGTGCCGAAGCACATGTGGGGTGACGCGTTTGTCTGCCAGTGAGAGGCATTTGCGACAGGCTACGGCGAAATGCTTGTCGAGCAGATATTGCAGCGCGTCATGGCTCAGCTGGGTGCCGAATATCGTCGGAAAGGCGGGGTCGGCGGGTTGACCTTTGCGTTCGGTCATCCAAGCCCGCACGACTGCGACGGTGTCCTTACGAAGCGGGGTGTTGCGGAGCTTTCGACCTTTTCCTTGGCACCGCACATATGCCGCCGGACCGAGCGTGATGTCCTCGCAATGAAGGCCGACGAGTTCGGCGGCGCGCAGGCCGGTCTGCACCGCCAGCAGCAGCATGGCCCGATCGCGGCGTCCGATCCAACTGCCGAGATCGGGAGCGGCGAGCAAGGCGGCCACTTCGGTGTCGTTGAGGAATGCGACGGGCCGACGAACATATCGTTTGCTCGGCATGGCGAGCACCCGCTGCGCTAATGCGCTGTGCTCCGGCGAATGCAACGCCACATAGCGGAAAAAGGAGTGGATGGCGGCAAGACGAACATTCCGGCTGCGGGCGCTGTTGTCGCGTTCCTGTTCGAGATGGTCGAGGAAAGCGCCGAGGAAAGCGGTGTCGAGGTCGACAAAATCGATGTCCGTCGGCGCCTTGCGCAGCAGTCGTTGGGCATGGGTTAACAGCAGGCAGAAGGTGTCCCTGTAGCTCGCCAGAGTATGCGGGCTCGCCTGTCGCTGCCTGATAAGACGATCGGTGAAGAACGACTCCAGGAGAACGGGGAACGTGCGGGCGGCGCTCATGGGAGGGTTTCCGACTGGGATTGCTCCACCCGTAGAAGTGCTTGCTGCAGCAACTGTGGTGTTGCCGTCAGATACCAATAGGTATCGGTGATATGGCCGTGGCCGAGATAGGTCGCCAGTTCGGGCAAGTGCCGTTCGACATCGACACCATCGCGATACCAGCGCAGCAACGTGTTCACGGCCAGTCGATGGCGAAGGTCATGCAGGCGCGGCCCGCGGGAATCTTCGGCCCCGCGCAAACCGATCTGGCGGGACAGCTTGACGAACGTCCATCGGACGGCCCATTCGGTCAGGCGCGTGCCGCGCTCGGAAAGGAAGAAGCTCGGGCTGACCGGATTCGGGCACAACCGGTCGCGGCAGACCGCATAGGCTTGCAAGGCGTATTGCGTCGATGGGTGGAGCGGTACATAGCGCGACTTGCCGAACTTCGTGTCGCGAACCGTCAGCACGCCATTGACGAGATCGGTGTCGCCGCAATTGAGCCGCAGCGGTTCGTTGCAGCGCATGCCGGTCGCCGCGTACAAGCCGAAGAGCGTGGCAAAGGTCTGCGGTCGCAGACCGATCGTCGAAGGCAGTCGGCTCGCCGCGTCGATCAGTCGGATGATCTCCTCGTCGCGATAGATGTATGGAGACGACGGCCGGCGATAGCGGTGGGGGAGAAGGTCAATCGGCGGTACGATGGTCCTCGGGTCGATGGCACTGCAAAAGCGCGCAAACCGGCGAACCATCGCCAGACGATTGGCCCACTGGGCGGGTTGCGCCTTTGCCGGCTGCATGGCCCAGGCCATGGCAATGTCGGTGGTGATGCAGTCGGTGCCGGAAGATTCAGCAAAGGTCACAAATCGCTGTAGAAGCCGCCCGGGTAGGCGCAGCTTGTGGCCGAGGGCGCGGCGAGTAGCCAAATACTCATCGAGTGCCGCTTGCAACGGGCTCATGACGCGGCTCCTGCCAAGGCAGCCCGATGGCCCGCAGCGCCACAATGTCGACTTTGGCATAGATCTGCGTTGTGTTCGGCTGGCTGTGGCGGAGGAGCTGGCCGATCTCGACGAGCGAGGCGCCGCGGCGCAGCAGGTCGGTGGCGAGCGAATGGCGCAGCAGGTGCGCGCCCTTGAACTCCGGAACCAGGCCGGCCCGCCCGAGCGCGCGGCGAACGATACAGCAGATGGACGAAGGGCTGATGAAGCCTCGCCTGGGCGCACGGGTCCGAACGAAGACGCGGCGTGTCGAACAAGCCGGCCGGTCTTGACGCAGATAGTCGACCAAGGCTGTCCCGACATCCGCCGGCAGCGGCAGCCTTGCCAGCCGTTGACCTTTGCCGTGCACAACGATCTCGCCGCATTCCCAATCGAGATCGTCCAGGGTCATGGCGGCGACCTCGCCGCCGCGCAGGCCGAGCCGCGCGAGCAGCATCAAGACGGCGTAATCGCGACGACCCGCCGGCTTCCCACGATCACAAGACGCCAGCAGACGTTCGACCTGTTCGGCAGGCAGCGCTTTCGGCAGGTTCGCCAAACGCCAGCCGGCGACACCAGGCACCGCGGCGGCGAGATCGGTCGCCAGCAATCCGCGTTGCATCAGGAAGCGCAGAAACGAACGCAGCGCCGTGACCACCAACTTCGCACGGCCACGGGATCCGGCCTGGGCTCGGCGCACGATGAACCGATGAATATCGACCGCCCGCAAATCATCGAAATGCAGCACCTTGCCGCCAAACTGCTCATCCAGAAAACTTCGAACGATCGGCAGATAGTTGACCAATGTTGCCGAGGAAAGACCACGCTCAGACCGCAGGAATTCTCCAAATGTGCGGACCAGTTCGCCCACCGCGCTCGAATCGGCCAAGCGCTCCGGCATCGGAACGCAGCCGATGTCGCGCAGATATTCGATCAACTGCCAAATGGTCCATGCATCGCCTCGCCTGACGCGGCATCGACGTTCAGTCAGGAATTGACCGGCGTGGTCCCTTCCGAAGATATCCAGCGGAACATCCCGTTCCGCCAGCCAAACGCTGAAATCTGCCAGGAGGTCAATCTTGTGCCGAACAGTCGCCGCGGCATAACCCTGGCCATCGAGTAATGCCGTGAACCCATCGAGATACGCTGCCAATCGACCTACGTAACGGCTTTTGGCCGGCACCGTCGTGCCGTCGTTCAGATCAGTCATCGTCTGTCTCCTCACCGCGTGGACAAGTCCACGCTCAGAGACGACAACCGAATTATGCCGAGCCATCAACCACCGCGCTGATCGAAACCTTTGTAATCGTGCGGGAATTACACGGCGATGGTGACGGCACTCGGAATAATCCGGGACCCGGAATTATGGCGAAGATCGTGGATGCGCGGTCCCCGGCCATGCTTGCAGTATGGCTGATGGATCCGGAGCCCGATCTGCTGGCAGGCCCGCGCAAAGTTGTATCGGGCAGCACAGTCGGTGAGGCGTGTGGCCTTGTCCGTGACGAACAGCGGCTTGGCCGGATGGCCGATCAGCCGATCGCGTTCGGCAAGATAGTCGATCAGCTGCGTGACGACGCTCGGATCGAGCGGCAGCAGCCGCTCTTTGCCGAGCTTACCTTGTCTGACGCGCAACACGCCATGCTCGGTGTCGAGGTCGTCACGATCGACGGCCAGTGCCTCGCTGATCCTGAGCCCGGTGACTGCGATAAGCCCGAACAGCGTCGAGCAGGTCAGCCCACGCAAACCGTAGATGGATGGCAATTCCTTTGCCGCCACGATGATCGATCCGATCTCGGCCTCGCTGTAGATATGCGGACGCGACCGCTGGATGGAACCCGGCAGCAGGCCTCGCGGCGGCACTTCATGCGCCGGATCGAAGCTGCTCAGCCATTGCGCGAACAGGCGCACGACGCTGAGCCTGGTCGCTCGGGTCCCGGCACAGGCCTCAGCCAGCGTGGCGTGCCAGCGCAAGAACAGCGCCGTGTCGATGTGGGCGGCGCCTTCGCGCTCGGCGAACCGGGCGAAGCGGCGAAGGATGCGCTCGCTGGTGCCAAGATCGTAGCCGAGGTTGCGCCGGACGCTCAGATAGCGGTCGAGCTGGGAAGTGAGGCTCATAGCGCGCCTCCCGCCACCGGCCAGGGCTGCGCGATCGACCGCAGCCCGTCAATGTCGAGCCGTGCGTATATCATCGTCGATGATCGCGCGCGGTGTCGCAACACGTCGGCCACCTCGTCGAGCGAAGCGCCCGTGTTCACCAGCTGGGTCGCAAGGCTATGACGCAGCAGGTGCGATCCTACATAAGGCGTCACCGGCTTCTGGCCGGTCGCCTTCAAGGCATCCTTGAGGATGGCATTGACGATCTGCCCGTCCTTGAACGGTCGATGCGGCGCACGATGGGTGACGAACATCGTGCGGCAGGTCGCCGGTCCTCGTTCCTCACGAAGATAGCGGCTCAGCGCGTCGCCAACCTCCACCGTGATCGGCAGGCGGTCGTGCAGCTTGCCCTTGCCGCGCACCAGCAGCTCGCCCGCGCGCCAGTCGATGTCGTCGAGCTGGATCGCGATGACCTCGGCCGCGCGGAGGCCGAGCCGGGCCATGAGCAGCAGCATCGCATAGTCCCGCGCACCGTGCCGGTGATTGTCGCGGACAGACGCGAGCACGGCCTCGACGCCATCGGGCGACAGGTGGCGCGGCAGTCTCGCGGCCCAGCGCTTGGCCGTCTTCGGCACGCTCAGCGCCAGATTGGTCGCTGTAGCCCCCGCACCCGAACAGATATTGAAGGAAGATGCGGACATGGGTCGCCACCGTCTTGTCGCGACGGGCGCTGGCCAGCACATGCTCCATGAAGCCGATTGCGTCAGCGGGAAGCAGGCGGCCCGGATCGGGCATCGCCTCGCCGAAGCGATGGTCGAGGAAGCGGCGAGCAAAGCCCACCGTGTGGGGGATGCTACGCGCGCTGAGGCCACGATGTTTGACGAGATACGTCTCGAAGTCCGCCAGCAACGCCGCACGCGCGATCTCAGCCGCGGTCAGCGGCACAGGCTGCGCCACGCCGATATCGATCAGATGCTTGGCAAACCGCCGCGCGATCGTGACGAGGCGTATCCTGTTTGGCGGCCCCTTCGGGAGGTCCCGCGCCAGTCGCTCAACGCATTCGAAGGTCAGGGACGATGGCGCGATACCCGCCTCGTCCAGCAATGCGCCGAACCTCCTCGTCAGGCACCGGTAAGTTACGATCGTCCTCGCCGTGTAATTCTCGGCGGCATAGCTCTGCTCGAACGAGTGCAGGTACGGCTCGACGCAGGTTTCCAGATTTTCGGACATAATCTTGGTGCTCCGTGTTGTCGGAGCGGCAAAGATTATGCCGAATGGGCTGGGCGTGATCACGCTGCCAGCCGTACCTTTTCGGCGGCACGCGGCATAATCCGGATCGCGGCATTATGCGATTGGCAGGCCGTCCGGTGCCAATTTATCGGCTCGAAATAGGCTTGCGGAGGCCGGCACCTGAACGAAATCATGCGTCGGACTATAGAAGGCTCGCGCCCCGCCGATGCGGAAATCAGCGCCTGTGGCGGCGATCAGCGCCTCGGCCTGCGGCTCGATCAAGCCCGGCGGCGGAGGTGGCGCCAAAGTGGCGATTCTCTTCGGGCAAGCCCTCGCACTGGTCCGTGTTGAAGACGGTGAAGCGCTTGAGGAACGGGATCACGCCGGGCTCTTCGCCGGTCTCCCGGGCTCGCCGACGTTCGTCCTCGGGCGTGAAGCGGTCGGCATAGACGACGGTCGTGCCGCGCTCGCCCTTCCTGACGTTGCCGCCGAGACCAAGGGCCTGACGGAAAGTGAGCAGCTCTGGCCCGGTGAAGCCGCACTCGATGACGGCGCCCCAGAGGATCAACACATTGATCCCTGAGTAGCGGCGGTGGGTCGAGGCATTCCGCGGCATGGCGAGCGGCGCCTTCGCCGCCTCCGTCCCCCAGGGCTGGACCCATGGGATGCGGCCGGCTTCCAGCTCAGCGATGATCTTGTCGGTGATTTCGAATAGAGGCTGGTCCGGTCCTGGCCGGATTGGGTGCCTGCAGTGTGTCTGGACATCGCGGATCTCCGCGACGGGCGCAGGAGCCTTTCTCCCGACCCTCAACCCGTCACGTAAAATCCGGTCCGCACTCTCACTCTAAGGGGGCGTTGCGGGGTCTCCCCGCAGAAGGGGGTGTGCCGGCGACCTCGGCGCCGGCCAGGGGGAAGGCATTCCCCCCATCTCGTCACATGGCCAAACGCGAATGGGCGAAGCTGCATGCCTTTCGACGCTCCAGCAGGATGCGTAAAACGGCTGGTCGCCGATAGCGTATATAATTCTCTTGGCGGTCCTCGACCCCATGCTGGACTCAAGTATGCAGCGCTGTATCGCGCGACGCGGTCGCGGTCGCGGGCCGCATAGCTGCTCAGTCGATGACGAACGAAGGTTGGTAGGTCTTGTGCGCCCGGCGGTCAAAATCGAATTCGTAAACAATGCAGGGCGCGATACCTTGGTGATGTTGGCCGATGGAAAAATAGGACGCTGTTCGGGCACGCCGCGAAAATATGGACCACCGCGTCCGGGTCGTCGGCTTTCGCCATCCGCAAATGATTGGAGATCTGTTCCGCGAGTGCGGCGGCATGCTCGCCGCCGGCGACACTTTGTTGACCGGGTCCGGTCGGCATACCGAAGGAAATCAGTGTCCCCACGTTCGGCAGTCGCATCCGGACGTAAGCTCGGGCCTGCGCTGCGGGCGAGTTGCGAAATACTGATCGCGATCGCGATCTCGTGCTTGGCGCCCATGGACTCGGCGACGATATCGAGGCGCGCGCCCTTGGCGGCAGTGCCGTCATCAGCTCGCCAAGTCCTCGCTCCGACGCGACCCTTCTGGACAAGATGTGTTTGGACCCCGGATTTAAGGTCGAGTACCGCGCCGGCGAGGAACGCGATCGAAGCGTGCGCATCCACGATGAGCCGCAGGTTAGCGGACCTCGTCACCGAGGCCCGCAGAAAGGCTTCGACCATCGGCCGAATATCCCGCTGCCATTCGCGGTTGTCCTGCAAATAGCGTTGCCGAAAATGATCCGTGAGCAGCAGTGTGTTTTCGGGCGTCGCGCCCACGATGTCGGCTGCAGGCCCGAGAAAGCTCCGGATTGCGATCGGCAAGAACGGGGTCGGGCTCGGTTGTCCGTTCGACAAGCAGTCCTTCGTCACGGGCAGAGCTGGAGGAAGGCCTCGCGATTGAGCGCACTAAGTTGCCGAACTTTTAACTGCCGGGCCAACTCGTCGTATCGAAAATCCGATTCGGCGGCGCTGCAGGCCAGCACCCCGACTACGCTTGCCTTTAGATTGATCTCGGACCGAAGCTCTTCGAGCGTGCGATGGCCATCGATCACACGCAGGCCGCCCACGACTGCCTTGAGATCATCATCGGTCGCCAGCTTCAAATGCTGGCGCCAGCACTTCCGCACCTTGCCCATACGGCTTCGGTCGGTGGTGCCGTCGAAGAGCCTCTCGATGAGAAGGGTCCGGTCGTGACCTGAGACCAGTTCGGCCAGTGGATCTCCGTCCTTGATGCGATAGGTCGTCAAGAACGCGAAATGCGCCGATTCCGGCGCCGTCAGGCGAGCCTGTTGCAGGCGCTCCAGCAATGAGAAGGTCTGGGCGCCGATGAAGTCGGGGGAGACAAAATCCTCATATCCGAACCGGCCGCCAGTCTGAACATGCCATTTGACTTGATGATACTCGGCAGAGACTCGTTTGGGGCCGGACCGCGCAACCGGCGGATCGTATTTGACGGACTACGTCGTCGAAGGCTTTCGGACCATTCGCCTCAAACGTCACTTCGACCACACAGGAATGCGGAAGCAGCAGATTGAACGCGTTTCTCCCAGAAGATGCGCGCCTGATAGTTATCGCCGTGCCAGCGCGCCGTCACCGCTTCAACCATAATCAGCCTCCACGAAAGTCGCTGTCGGCTCTTTGCCGCCTGTTATGAGAGCGGAAATTTCGGACCGAACAGCGCCCGCCACGCTTTCAGCGCATCGCCATTGCGCCCTCGGCGAGCATGGTCGATCGCGATCGTCGCATTCCGGCTTGCGGTCATAAGCAAATCGCGGGCGCGCTGCTTGCGGGCAGCATCCATGCCATTGCTGATTGGGGGGGCCAAGCCCTGCTGGATCCGACCACTCATCGAAGATGCGGTCGGGCCAGCGTAGAGAAAAATCCTTGAATCTCATAGTCGAAGCGGCCTTGCCAGCCGCCATGGAGGCACTGGAGTGCCATGACCTCGATCAGGAAGGAGGGCTTGACGGGTTTCTCGCCAATGGCGCGCGTTGTTGTTCCAATATTTCGTCATCCGCACCAACCCTTTCCATTCGTTGGAATAGGCTTGGTGCGCGGCAGTCGCCTTGCTTGCATGGATTTCCGGATTGGTCTTGATCCACGTGCCGGTGTCATCATCGGGGATCTCGTAGTCGTCACCCTCTGCGAAGGCCGGCACCACATCGACACTCACAATCCGGTAGTCGGTATT
This sequence comes from Aliidongia sp., assembly GCA_037200015.1. Classification (GTDB taxonomy): domain Bacteria; phylum Pseudomonadota; class Alphaproteobacteria; order ATCC43930; family CGMCC-115725; genus JAXDMU01. Next base: position 112,035 of record JBBCHB010000045.1, read on the forward strand.
GTCCTTCGGCGTCGATCACCACCCCAAAGTCGACGTTAACCGAGCGGCTCTGCTTGCGCACCGCCGCTTCACCGTATTTCTCGACCAGTGCATCGTAGAAATCGCCGATCACCACGGAAGGGACTTTAGATCGATAGTCTTTTTTCGGACTCCATCAGCACGAAGAATATGGTCGATGTCCTTGAGCGGCTTCGTTTTGGTGTAGCGTGCGTATGAGCCCGTCAGGAAGCTCCTATCGATGGCGAACTTCGTGACCAGGTAGTTGCGGACCTCGGTTTGCCTTGCCACGGCGTTCTTCCGCTCCCGGTCGTTCAGTTCGAGCCGGCTCTTGAATTTTCGGAATGCCTCATCGACGGTCAACATCACGTCTTCCTCCAATAGGCCGCATTGCCACCCAAGCCGCTATGTTCAATGGTCGAGCCGAGGCTGTGGCGCACCATGCCGTCGGTGGAACGATAGGCTCCTTTTGACCAACCCTCGACATCCGGCCGACCGGGCTTGGTGTGCAGCAGCATCTCATAGCTGGCGTCGCTGGGCGCCAATCCTGCCTTACGGATGTGATATCTGAGCTGGTCTGTATCAGTCCAAAAGCTGCGTCGCCTGACGCCCCAATTGTAGACGACATCGATGTCCCAGCGGACGATCAGCGCACCTGTCTCGGGATTGAACACCTCGAGCACGACCCGCTCCAAATCACCAGTATCGAGCCAGGTGCGTAGCGCTCGCATCTTGCTTTCCCAGCTAGCGACTAGATTTGCTGGGATCGAGCCCGCTCAACCGGATGATGTCCTTAAAGCTCTTCATGATGTTGTCCGCCACATACGTGACAGAATGGGTATAGGTGTTGACACCGACGCTGGTCATGACCCGAGAAATCCCTTGGGATCGAGGACGAGGCCCTGCGTTTTCGCCGTGGCCGCGTCCTCTGAGACGGCGCTATCGCGATCGCGGGCAGTGATGCGGGTGCTGTGCTTCTTTAGCGCGCCTTCCACCCAACCGAGATCCTCGGCCGGGCAAGGCAGCGACACACGCCAGTCGCCCGTTAGGGGGTCGAAGCCGAGGGTGTCTTCATTGGCGTCGGAGCCTTCGATTGCGTCGTCGTCATAGAGGCAATACACACGCGTGCGCGGGCCGTCGCAGGTGACGACAATCGGCGCGTCCTTCGGGGCCTTCTCGGCGATAACGCTCGCGGCGACGCCCCTACCGCGAGCAATTCGGTCCGGGCGGCACTCTCTCTACCCTGCGTCAGGAGGTCGATGATGGCAGTCCAGGTCTGGAATGCGTCCCGCTGAGGGCTGCTCCGGAAGGTGCGTCTAGCGACAGTAGTCATTTGAGCTTGTCTCCCTGGACCCGGCTCGACTTGGCAGCCTTTGCGGCGGCGAACAGATCCTCGATCGTGACCTGTTCCGGGTTCATCGCAGTTTGCGGGCTGCTGGCGAGAGCGTTAGCCACCATCTTTCTGATCGCTCTGCCGTCGAGGCCGACACACTCGGCCGCACAGCCGTCGAACTGCGGCGAGCCAGCCAGCTGGCCGATCGCTGGATAGGTCCGGCTGAGTCCGTTCAAGCAGTCTTTCAAGATACGACTGCAAGCCTCGCGGTCGGGCAGAGGCACGTGCATGACCAAATCGCAGCGCGATGTGAATGCGGTGTCGACCGCCTGCGGGAAGTTACTGGTCGCGATGAACAGGAGGTTGGGATACTGGTCCGCCAGAATGTCGAGTTTGCACCAACACGGCGTCGGTAGCGCGGTGGATATCGATCGGGTTGGCTTCCAGACTCATCTTCGAACGGTCGGCGGCTAGCGTCTCGACTTCATCGAGCAAAACGATAATTGGCCCGCCTGTGGCCGCCTCAGCTATCGACTGAGAAAACAGATCGGACACTGCTCTCTGGGTCTTGCCCATGGCGGAACTCGTCAACGCGTGCGGCTCGACTTCCAGCATGCGGAAGCCGCCGCCTTTTGAACGACTCGGCGGTGCGATGCGCCAGGCCACGAGCGAGCGAGGTCTTGCCCGTCCCTGGAGGCCCGACGAGCAAGATGACGCCATGCAACGGGATGACGCTGCGATCGACCCTGCCGCGCAGGGTGAAATTCAACATTGCCTGCGACAGGAGCTGCGACTTCAGCCGCTCGTCGAGGATGATCGAGTCCCACAACGCCCCGAGCTTTGGGTCCGGGAGAGAACGGCTCCGTTGAATGCCCTTGGGGAGGTTCTGGTCTTCGGCTGTATCGCTGCCGGGTGTCGCATCGTCGCTGGCTTTCGTGTCTAGTCCGGCGCTCATTCGACCGGAGGTGTGATAGGCCACGCGGGATGGCGCGGTTGTAATTTCTAACCAGTGGGTCGATCGGACCCGTCTATTACCGTCGCTCGTGTTCGCACCACATAATGAGCGGTTGACCGTGCATCGTCCTACCGTATCTTGATCGATCTCCGGAAACCCAGATTTAAAATATCGCTACTCCGAACAAAGATGGAGGCCGATATGCGCGTTGTCAAGGACCAGTTATAACGCTACTCTGAACACGCGATTCAGGAGGGATGCATGACGTGTCGACGCCGCTAGGCGATAAGATCCGCGAGTTGCGCAGGGCGAAGGGCTATACGCTCGAAAAGCTCGCCGACCTCGCGGAATCCAGCAAGAGCTATATATGGGAGCTTGAGAACAAGAACCCGCCCCGGCCATCGGCGGACAAGGTCGCTAAGATTGCCGCTGTGCTTGGCGTTACAGCCGACTACCTGATCGATCCGACCGAGACGAGTCAAAGTCGAGGATGCAACCGACACTGCCTTCTTCCGGAAATATCGAAAAAATGATGCGACGACCAAAGATAAGATCCGCCGGATGGTCGACCTCATGGGAGAGGATGAATGATCGCCGCCTTCACTCCAGAGCGCTGGGCGTTCGAGATTACGCATGTGCTCAATGCGGTCTTCGGCGCGGATCGGTTTCCGATCGATATTCCGATGGTAGCGAGGGGACTATACCGCCCAGAGATTCCCGGATGACGCAATCATCAGTGTGGCCGGCGCCGATCTTCCGAACTTTGACGGCGCGCTTTTCCGTGCGCCGGCCGGGCGCAAGGGTTGGGGGATCATCTATAACAATGCGCTCAGTTCGAGAGGACGATCAACTTCACCCTCGCGCACGAGTTCGGCCATTTTCTTCTCCACCGCCTAGCCCATCCAAATGGGATCCGATGCGGGGAGCAGGATGTGGTCCGATGGGATTCTGCGTATGGCCAGATCGAGCATCAAGCGAACGTGTTCGCTGCCAATTATTCTGATGCCGCTGGATGATTTTCGCCGGCAGATCGATGCGAAGGCGAAGGTCGATCTCGACATGATTTCGCATTGCGCCGACCGTTACCGCGTGTCGCTCATCGCTACGGTGTTGCGTTGGCTTGGTTATACGGAGAAACGGGCCGTGCTCGTCGTGTCCCGCGACGGCTTCGTTCTGTGGGCCCGGTCTAGCACTGCGGCGGCAAAGACCGGAGCGTTCTTCAGGACATCGGCCGGTACGATCGAAATCCCGGCCGTGTCGTTGCCGGTCAGACAGGATCTCCAGGTCGACGGCCGGGCATGCGTCGATCACGACGCGGGCGTCTGGTTCAGAGAACCGGTCCGCGAAATGACTGTATTTGCGGAGCAATATGACTTTGCAATTTCGCTGCTGCTGCTCGATGACGCCCCGCCCTTCGGATCGTTCGATGCTGAGCCTGAAGCGGATACCTACGACAGGATGGTGCCCGAGGAACATCGCCGGGGAATGGTGATCCGTAGTCGTCGGCGGTAGGTGGTGTCCCGAGCATTTAGTCATGCGGCAAGGTTGCCGCATTTGCGATCCGCTCGATTTCGTCGAGCGATGCCAGGATTTCCCGCGAAATCCGGAGCGCCGCCGAAAATCATAGCCTTTGTGTTGTCGTAGTCCCGGTTGAGTGCCTCGATCATCCCGTCGATAGGGGCGATGGCAAATGAGCCGGGAGCGGCGGAGGCCAGATCATAATCCGGCCGGTCAAAGAACATGCGGGCGTGCCGCACGCAGTCCATCCCAAGGGCGGGTTGCGCAAGCGCAGCGCGTCCAACGGCCGAAGCAAGGAGGCAATGCAGGTCGTAGTAGTGCCGCGATACACGCTGGCCCGCCTGCCGAAGGAGGGCGCGCCGTTCATTACCACCGCCGTAAGCCGTGCGCGATCACCACCTTGTCCCAGAAAGTGCGGCCGGCTTCGATCGTGCTGACATTTGCGACCAGAAGATCCAGATCTGGCGCGTCGTTGGCGATGTAGGGGTTGATTTGGACGGGCTGGTGCGGGTCGAGGGCGGACTTGGCGCCAGACTCGATCCGCACGACGGGGCGGACATAGGCGTCGTCACGCGGTTCGACTTCGGGATACCAGAGGAGCAACGTCTGACCGTCCGGGTCGGCGGGGTCGATTTCCACCCGACCGCCGCCGCTCGTGGTATCCGCGAGCTGAGCGCTCAGGAACTCATAGAGCGGCCCCGTGATATAGGCCCGGCATGCGTCTCGGATGCATCGAGCCGCGCTCGACGTTTCTTGTTCGACAGGGCCTCGAGGTCTTCAAGCGAGACGGCCTCATCGAGATCGTCCCGAAAGACGGTGACATCGATGTCTTCGGAGAAACGCTCGATCAGACCATAGGCTTTCGACAGCGATGTGCCGCCCTTGAAAAAGGAGGCGCGGTCCCGCTGTCGGTCGCTCGTGATAGAGCGCATTCAACGTCCAGCAGACCCAGAAATCCTTCTCGACATTGCCGATCGGCGTGCCGAGCCGATTGGCGGTGGTGAGAAACAGATCGAGACGGTCACGGAGCGGCGCGGAAATAATTTGCCGATAGGCGGCGGTCGTCATTGGTGCACGCCTTCCGCGCCGGTCGGACCGAGAAGATCGCGGAGGAATTTCCTGCATCCAGATCGGCAAGGCCGGCAAGCCGGACCGCAGGTCATCGCGGATCGCTTGTCCGTGGCTGGGATCGGCAAATAGAAGGCGCAGCGCGGCGCTCACCCGCGCGCGCTCATCGTCGTTGACCAGCATGTCCTGCAACCAATGCAGAGCCTGAACGACCCGCATAGCAGTGCCGACCGGCCCAGTAGAGGCGGCTGGGTGCCGCGTGTTTGAAATGGATCTCCTGATTGCCGAGCTTGATGGGCTTCAGGCGCGCATCGACGAGAACCTCTATGCGCGCCGGCACGGCGGTGGTGAGGCCGAGGTCGTTGGCAGCGGTCATGCCGTCCACCACGGCGCGGGCCTTGGTCGCGACGCGTGACGGCGCGGATGACGGCCCCGATAATCGGGCACGGTTGTGCGGCCGGTCAGGCCGCTTTTGCGGGGGCCGATCGTAGAGCCCCCGATCGATGCGACGAAGCTCTCCGGCCGGGACGAGGCGCTGCAGGCGTCTTATCTACGGCGGCGCGACTGCCGAGATCGACGAAGTCGCTTGGCGTCCAAAACCTCCTCGGGGTCTGACGCGAATCCGGTCGAGCAACCGGGAGCGAAGGTCTGTATTAAGGCCAGCATCCATCATGTCCGAAGGATACGGCATTTTTCGGACGGGGGAAGGGTTGACCGAAAATTGCCACCTTCTTCGGACATCAGGACGCTATATGGCAAACCGATAGTCCGAAGCTTGCTACAAACTTCGGACAAATGGAGCGTCTTGTTTCCTGACATTCTTGGCGAATTTATATACTTGGCTCCCTTGGAGTAGCAGTGCGGCCTTTCTGGCGGTTTATAGCTGCGGCATTGGTTTTGGACCAATGTATAACCAAGCAATTGGGGCGACCAGCATATCGTTCGATTCAGTGCTAGAATATGGAGGCGGCGGCCATCCCCAAACAAATCTAATGTCAGCGGAAAATTAAAGCGTCTTTACCGCGATTATTTACCACGGTCATTTCTTCTAACCAATTATCTCCGCTCTCTGGAAGAAATATGCCGGTCATTATACCTGCGGTATATGACCTCAAACCGAAGCCCAACATTCCACCCTGCTGCCTTAAATGGGATAGAGAATTGCTGTGCAAAATATAGCGATTCCGGGTCGTTGGCCATAAGGACAAGCCTAATAGAAGCAGGAGCGCCGCTTCCATCTAGAGATAATTTCACTGCGCCAATTTCATCATTGGTGAGTGAACGCCAGGCTGCGACCGCCTTAAGTCTCTCTGCACTCTCAACAGCCTTAGCGGCACGCTCATTGGCTTCACCCGCAGCCTTGTTTGCTTCGCCCACCTGTCTTTTTGCGTCAGCTAGCAGTTTCTTTGTTCGCTGCTGCAACTCGCCATCGCACCAATGTCCCATGCGGCTGAACAGTATCTCTCCGAAAAACGCCAGCAAAAACAAATGCGTCGGAAAATACAGATCCCCATCGTTCCCAGAAAGTGCCGTACTCAGGATTGGCGTATGCGATTATTACTTCCGCTAACAAACCGCCCCAATACCAATCCACCGCTCCAGAAGGCCAAATCTTGGCAAGAATCCGAGGATGATTCTAGTTGGCCGTCCGTCGCCGTGGGAAATCTCTTTCTAAGAGCCCATGGGGGGAAAGAGTTTTAGGCCCTTGTTGACGGGTATGGGGCTAGTCGCGCAAATATTCCTGATCCTTTTTGTTATGCACTGGATCGTAGGGGCAAATGTAGGGGTTTAGGTCGGGGAGTAAAGTATATAATCTCCATTCATGAGCGGGCATTCCCGATGCCGCGAGGCGGGCACGCGGCGGGAGATACGCGCATTGGCGGAGGTTGCCCAGGATAATTGTGCAACAAGCCGCTGCACAATCTCCCGGTCGGGCCAAGCTTTGGCAAAGACCTGCAATTATCCCAAGTTTCGCACATATAGCCCGATCATCTCGGGCAAAAGTCCAATGCAGGTCGCCCGCCAAGGCGATCGATGCTTCCGGCACATTATGATTCCGGCCCGACGGCTTCCGGCACCCGTTCGGATTGATCGGTGCGACGCACGCGGGCGCGCGCTGGGCGTCGCCCGGCCGTCAAGGATGTCGGCCCATCTCTGCGGCCACGCGGTCGGCGGTCATTCTGAGCGCTTCGTCAATGTGGATGTAGCGCTGGGTGACGCCGCGCGCGGAGTGTCCGAGCAGCGCCGCGATCGTCAGCTCCGAGAAGCCGAGATCGCCGGCCAGGCTGGCGAAGGTGTGACGCAAGGTGTGCGGCGTGATGTCGGCCAGCCGCGCCTTCTCACACACGGCGATCCAGCACGCGTACCACGCCGACAAAAATGGCCCTCGCCCCAATCGGCCGGGAAGAAGAAGGGCGATTTCGAGACTTCGGCTGATCGAGCAGCAGATCGATGGCAGCCCGCCCGATCACACGCGTTTGCGCACCGCTTTTGGTATCGGGAAAACGGATCGCCTCTTCTTCCTCGTCGAGCCATGCCCGTTCGAGCCCCAGGGCTTCCATGCGCCGGAAGCCGGTGAGCAGCAGGAAGCGGATGGCGGTAAGCCCCGTCGGGTGCTCGCCTTCGCCTGCGACAGCGCGAAGCGTCTTTCCCAGCCGCTCGATTTCGGCACGACTGAGCCGCCGCTCGCGGGGCGGGGCGGCCAGCCTTCGGACACCCCTTGGCCGGATTGGCTTCGATCTGTTCCCAAGCGCACGGCATGCTCGAATATCGAATGCAGCGTCGAAAATCGTCCGGGCCGCGACGCCCTTCGCCGCCAGTGGTGGCGCCGCCACGGCTGCCGACGCGCGCCCTTCGACGTCTTGCCGGCTGCGATGTCGGCCTGGGCACCTTCGATGTCGCCGAGCTTGAGCGAGGCGATTTGCCGTCTGCCGAGCAGCGGTTTGATGTGGAGTCGATCCGGCTGCGATCCATCGCCAACGTCGAAGCCTTAATGGCGCGCCGGCGCCGTCCAAGGATCCGGCCGGCCTCGGCCTCGGTGATGTACCAGTCGCAGATCTCGGCGACGGTCAGGAGGCCGGCCGCCTTGGCCTCTTCCGCAAACCGGATCGACACCCTTGGACACGGCGACGAGCTTCTCATGGGCGAGGCCGCGGGCCTCCTCGACGGTCATCAGCCCATAGCGCCCGATGACCACCCGCCGGGGGCGGCCTTCGGGCGTTGCGATACTGGATGACGAAGCTCTTGAGGCCCGACGGCATGACCTGCACGCCGAAGCCTCCGGAGCTCGCGATCCCACAGGAAACTCTCCCGAACCTTGACCCCAACCTTCGAAGGTTCGGGAGCCTTCAAGGCGTCGATAACCCCGCTTTGTGAGCTTTTCTCCAGCCATATCAATTACCTACTGGAACTTTGATTAGAATATGGCTATTATACCCCTCCTCGAAGCAGATTCCAAGCATTTGGAAGCAAGTCGCCGGCCTCCTACCGGATACTGACGACGGTACAGGGTATCAATAACTAACTGATCTGTCAAATATTATCGGCTTCTAGCGGGCCGCCGGTCACCTTAGCGTAAGCCCCTCGGGCACCTTGCCAAGGTTGGGGTCGAGGGTTCGAATCCCTTCGCCCGCTCCAATTCGATCAAAGACTTACCACGACTGTAAGCTAGGGCGCCCAGGTTCAAATGAACCTGCCGGCGCCCTGCTTGCATTTGGGACTCGCCTCAGGTCGCGTTTCCCTCTGACGCTGCAGCGCGCCACATAGATTGTGCCCCGCGTCACTTATCTCAATCGTCGAGGGGGTCGACACGCCGTTCGACAAGCGCCCCTTCCGGGTTCACGACGACCTGGCCGAAGACGGCTTCACGACGACCTGGCCGAAGACGGCGCCATGTCGGTTACGCCGTCCTCGATCATCTCCGGACCGGGATGCCGGCTCAGCCTTCCCGTATCCTCGATCGCGGCACGCCGCTGTGTGTTCTGGTCGCTCCAGCCTGAGCGCCAATCGACTCTGCTTCCGCGCTCGATGCCATATGGAGTTATATAGAAGCGCTAAAAGTAGTGTTTGGGCGCAGCGCGTGCGTTCGCGTCGAGCGGGCCGGCAGGTGCTCTTTGGACGGCGTTCCCCTCACGCCCAGGACTCGTCGGCGCCTCACGAAGCCGGCCAGGTTCGGCAACATCGTGCGCGGCACCCGGCGGCACTCCAGCGGCGAGCTGAAGCCGTCGGATAGGCCCAAGCTAATCTTCCCCCCGACCGAAAGGGGGCAAAATGGGTACTGATTCGAGGATGAAGGCCTCTATTTCGTTCGGCCCCTTTCACCTTCGTCCGGCGGAGCGGCTGCTGGAACGGGCGGGCGAACCCGTCTGCTTGGGCGGGCCGTGCGCTCGACATTCTCATTGCCCTGGTCGAGCGGGCCGGCGAAGTGGGTCAGCCACAAGGACCTCTATGCCCGCCTGGCCAAATATCGAGATTAGCGAAAGCACCCTTCGAGTCCAGGTAGCGGCCCTGCGCAAGGTGCTGGCCGATGGTCGGGGCGGCATGCGCTATGTCGCCAATATCACGGGCCGGGGCTATTGCTTCGTGGCCCCGGTCTCTGCCGCCGGCGCGGCCGCGACGGCCGAGGGCGGGGCAGCATCGGCGCCGGCCGAACCCGCGCCGGCCATGCCCGAGACCAATCTGCCGCGGCATCTGGGAGCGCTGATCGGCCGCGAGGTGGAGTTGGCCGAATTGCGCGACAGCATCGGCCGGCGTCGGCTGGTGACGCTGGTCGGCACGAGCGGCGTCGGGAAGACACGGCTGGCCATCGAACTCGGCTGGCAGATCATGGGCCGCTTTCCGGACGGGGTGTGGCTGATCGACCTGGCACCGCTGACGGATCCGGCCGTGGTGATCAGCGCAACGGCGACGGTGCTGGGCGTGGCGCTCTCGAGCAGCGACGCGGCGGTCGAGGCCATCGCTGCGGCGATCGGCCGGCAGAGGCGGCTGTTGATCGTCGACAATTGCGAACATCTGATCAATGCGGCCGCTCCCTTGATCGCAACCCTGCTGGCACTGGCGCCCGGCCTGTCGGTCTTGGCGACCAGCCAGGAGACTCTGCGCATCCCGGCCGAGCAGATCTACCGCCTGAACCCGCTCGCCTTGCCGCCGCCGGGTCTCGGCGAGATCGCCGGCTTCGGGGCTGTCGCCCTGTTCCTTGAACGGGCGCGGGCGGCCGATCGGGGCTTCGTGCTCGATGCCGACAACGCCGCCGGAGTTGCCGAGATCTGTCGGCGGCTCGACGGCGTTCCGCTCGCCCTGGAAATGGCCGCGGCCCGCCTGCCGCTGCTGGGGGTCGAGGGGCTGCGGGCTGGGCTCGATGAAAGGCTGCGCATGCTGAAGACCGGGCCGCGCACCGCGGGCGGGCGCCATCAAACGCTGCGCAATATGGTGGAATGGAGCCACGGGTTGCTCGACCCCGCGGACCAGCGGGTCTTCCGACGCCTTGCAGTGTTCGCCGGCAGTTTCTCGCTCGACGCGGCTGTTGCCGTGGCCGGAACGGCGGCCGATCGGTGGGACACCGTCGACGCGCTTGGAAGGCTGATCGACAAGTCGCTGGTGAAGGTTGAGAGCGGCGAGCCGCCGCGCTACCGGCTGCTCGAAACCTTGCGGTTCTATGCGGCGGAGCAACTGGCCGCAAACGACGAGGCCGAGGCAATCGCCGAACACCATGCCCGGTTCTTCACCGAATTGTTCGAGCATGCCGATGCCGTGTGGGAGACGACGCCGGTTGGGGATTGGCTCAAGACCCATTGGCCGGAGATTGACAATGTCCGGGCGGCACTGGATTGGACGTTTGCCGATCCAACACGGCCGCGCATCGCCGCCACCCTGGCCGGCACCGCGGCTCGCCTTTGGGACTTGTCCAGCCAGCAAGCCGAAGGAAGGGCCTACCTCGACCGGGCGGTCGAGTTCATCGATGAAGACTTCCCCACAGCGGCCGCGGCCAGTGTTCTGAGGGCGGCTGCGAAGCTGCATGTCAACTTCGATCGCATGCGGGCGCTGCAATTGGCGGAACGGTCAGCCGACTTGTATCGCGCGCTCGGTGATCGGTTGGGGTTGGCGCAGGCGTTGGATATTGTTGGCGGTTCCTACGCGATCCTGGGCCGGACCGCCGAGGCGAAAACGATACTCCAAGAAGTATACGAGACCCTGACAGCAAGCGGCGTCGAGAAGCTGCTGCCCAACGTCGCGATCAATCTTGGCATTCTGTCGGCGAAAACGCAGGAAACCGCCCAGGCTTTATACTGGTTTACTCGCGCGCTCAATTTGTCATCGAGAATGAAACTCGATGTAACTGCAAATATATGTTTGGTGAATCTGGCCGAGCTGGAGTTCCTGCAAGGCGATGCTCATCGCGCGATCGACCATGCATCTGCAGCCGTACAAAATTTGAGACGGCTCGATCGTGAATATCTCCTCGCGACGGCGTTGTTAAATCTCGTTTGGTACCTGATGTTTGAAAACAATCTGCATGATTGCAGGGCAGCGGCCGAGGAAGCGTTCGCGCTGGTAAGGACGCATGGCGGGTTATTGCTGAAGGGCTGTCTGGAACGGTGGGCTCTCCTGGGAACGCTCGAGGGGCGGTATAGTCAGGCGGCACGGCTTATCGGGTTTACCGATGCTCTTTTTGTCATGTCCGGCGCCGACCGTGACCCGACTGAACAAGAAATTTATGACCGCACCATCAAACTGCTCAAAGCACGTCTTCCGGCGCCGGATCTTCAGGCAGCGCTAGCGGACGGTGCCCAGATGAGTGAGCAGCAAGCGGTGGATTTTGCTTTTGACCATCTTGTTTCGCCGGAGCATTCGCGCGGCAAACTGAAGCCGTAGGATAGGTGTAAGCTATCTCTTTTCTGACCGGGAACGGGATTCGCCTCACATATCCTGGCGAAGGCGAGCGCCAGACGAAGCGGCGGCATCCGGATGCGTCCGGGAGATGGTATCGAGGACGAATCCGACGCCATGCACCGATCGGATCATCGGGACCTCCTGCGGCTCATCGACCTTACGGCGCAAGTGCCCCATATGAACATCGATGACATTGCTGCACGGCGTGAAACGGTAGCCCCAGATATCTTCGAACAGCTTGGCGCGAGTCACAACCCGGTCCGCGCAACGCATCATATATTCGAGCAGCTTGAATTCCCTCGGAAGCAACGCGACGTCACGCGTGCCGCGCCGGACCGTGCGCTCGATCAGATCCATCTTCAGCGCGCCGACCGAGAGGATCGATTCTCTGGTTTCGACGGGCCGCCGCAAGAGCGCCTCGACGCGGGCCAAGAGTTCGCCCATGGCGAAAGGCTTGGTCAGATAGTCATCGGCGCCGGCTTTCAGTCCCCTAATGCGCTCATCGACCGTCGAGTTCGCACTCAAGACCAGGACGGGCACGCGAATGCGCTCGGATCGCAGCGCCTTGATCAGGGAAAGTCCGTCGAAGCTCGGCAAGGCCCAATCTGCGATCACAAGGTCGGGTGGCGCAGTTATGCATGCTGCCAACCCCTCGGGACCACTCTCGACATGGGTCGACGCATATCGCTCCTGTCTCAGATTGTCGAGGATCTCCGCGGCCATGTGCTTGTCGTTCTCGACCAGCAAAACAGCAGGGCGCCCCGCTCATATCCGGACCGAGGGCATGAGGCAACGGCAAAGCGAACTCATCTCTGTCCGGACGGGATGAGGCCTGCAGTTGCGACCCTGCCTGGCTAAACATTGTCGTTCCCCCCGATCCCGGAGAGCGCACGGCCTACGCGTGGCCGCGCGCGCCACCACCGTTCCCGAACGCATCATCATGCGTATGTCCATGCCGACGACAGGGGGATTACCCGCCATGGCTCGCCTCGCTCAGTGCTCGGAGATCGGTCCGCACCGAAGCGGCCTATTTTCCGGGCCCAACCGGAGGCTGGATATGACCAGTCCGACATAGCCCCCCGCGAGGGTTCTAGGCATAGGCGACCTCCTGGACTTCCTCCGCCGCGGCGTGAATCGGCAGGGGCGGCGGACCGTCGATGCAAAGCGGTCTTGCGAGGCGCTGAAAGGGATCGCGCTGCAGGCCGGCTTCCGCGATCTTGGCCAGCAGGAAATCCCGAAAAACGGTGACGCGCTTCGAATGGCGGAGCTCGCCCGGATATACGAGATAACCCTCGCGCCGGGGCGAAGCGGCATCGGTCAGAACCCGCACCAGCCCAAACGCCTCCGGCTCGACGAAATGCGGCAACGCCCCGATGCCCAGCCCGCTTTTGACCGCCTGATACAGGCCATAGATATTGTCCAGCGCCGCGATCGGCCGCCGCATATCGTTTCCAGCCACGCCGAGCTTGAGAAGCCACGTGTCATCGGATCCGAACCGCCGCTCGTCCCCCGCTAATACGACGAGCCGATGCTGGTCGAGCTCCGCCGCCCGGCTGGGAATGCCGTGCCGTCTCAGATACTCCGGCGCCGCATAGGCATGGCACTGGACACTCAGGATCCGACGCTGCACCAGATCGTTCTTGGTCGGGGGCGACATGCGGATGGCAATATCGGCTTCCCGCATGGACAGGTCGGCATCACCGCCATCCAGCATCAGCGTCACGGTGATGTCGGGATATAGTTCGTGGAACTCCTTCAGGCGCGGCGCCAACCAGAAGGTCCCGAAGGCGAGATCGGCACTGATCTTCAGCGACCCGCGCGGGACCGAACCGTGCTCTGCCAGCCGCGCTTCGGCTCTCGAAAGGCATGCCGAGACTTCCTTGACCGCGATAAGCAGCGTCTCGCCCTGCTCGGTCAGCTTCAGGCCCCGGGCATGGCGATGGAACAGCGATGTCCTCAGATCCTCTTCGAGGGCAGTGATCTGGCGGCTGACCGCCGATTGGCTGAGATTCAGCACATCTCCCGGCGTTCGTGAAACTGCCCGCTTCGGCCGCTGCGCTGAAGGAGCGGAGCTTGTCCCAATCCATTTTATTGTCTCCCATTCATTTCGGACAGGCCGAGCCGAGCGGGGTGCCGCCCTGGCCAACCGAGCGTGACGCGCTGCTGCGGCCCAGATAGCCGCGGCAAAATGAAGGCGGGCCGCTTTTCGGTCTTTCCGTACAGCCAGGACGATGGATTGGCTTGCTCATGAAGCGGCTGCCGCGCGATAGCAAAGAACGCTTTCGCATTGGGATTGTGGCAAATTACCCCGCATGGACGCGCGTTTATCTCCGTGAAACGGCGTGTTATTTCGTTAGTTCGCAATCTTGGAACGGCATCAGCGCGCTTCATCGTTGGGCGTCACGCCGGCAAGGGCGGCAAGCTCGCGCAACGCGATGTCCTCATGCGTATGTGCTTCCATGTACTGACAGACACGGCGGAGAACCACCGGTGCGAGGCCGCCGCGTGCAACGAAGTTCGGCACGCGGCCGAGGACCGAAAGCGTCCGGACGGCATGCTGAGCGAGCGGCGACAGGGCCGTTTCCGCATACATCAGGCCGTTCGTTGCTCCAGACATGCATTCTTTATACTGCGCACTGGCCGACCGAGGTCGCCGTAAGGCTGGCACCGCCGGGTTGCCTGCGGCCTCTTTCTTGTCGCCGTACTATGAACGGCGTCCGGCACCGGCTTGCTAACCAGAACTAACGGCTTCTTCCTCGGCAACGCCCGGCTTGTATTCGATAATTATCCAGAGTTCGAACGCTTGAGCCATCAGTAGAGAAGCACCGACTGGTCAACACGACATGATCGGATTGACCAAGTCCCTGGACGGCAGCCTATCCGCTACTCGCAGGAGGACCACCGTGAACTCGAAACAATCAGAGATATCGGCGCCGTCGGGACCGCACGATGGAAAGACTTCTCCTGACGCCTACGACTGCGTTCAGGCCGGCACATTCGACCTGGGTGCAACAGATCTGCCGCCGCTGCTCGCCGAGGTCCGGCGAGGCCTCCGCGAGGCCGGTCCGATCATCTCGACGGAACGCGCGTGGCGTTCTCTGGAGCGTGGCCAGGAGGCGTCGACGACGATGAAAGTTACGGCGTCGCGGTGGCAGGCGCTTGAGAATGAAACGCGAGACGTCGAGGCAAAGACCGCCGGCGGCACCCACCTCGTGAAGATCGTCCTTCGCGCGACGAAGCTCTCTTTGCACATCGACGGCAAACTGATTCATGACGGCGTTGCGACGCCCGGAATGGTGCACGTCACCGAGCCCGGCGCGCAGCCCGGTGCCTCTTCCGGGGGCCGTACGATACGCTTCACCTGCAC
>JBBCHB010000046.1:0-167312 GCA_037200015.1 Aliidongia sp.
ATGGATCGCGAGAGCATGGAGTATGACGTCGTCATCGTCGGCGGTGGGCCATCGGGCCTGAGCGCCGCGATCCGGCTGAAGCAGCTCGCCGCAGAAGCGGGCGCCGAGGTTTCCGTCTGTATCCTGGAAAAGGGTTCGGAGATCGGCGCGCATATTCTATCCGGTGCCGTGATCGACCCGATCGCGCTCAACGAGCTGATCCCCGACTGGAAAGAAAAGGGCGCGCCGCTCAATACACCGGTCACCGACGACAATTTCCTCTATTTGACCGAGACTGGCAGCTTCCGCATCCCGTTCGGCATGCCGCCGCTGATGAGCAACCACGGCGCCTACATCGTCAGCCTGGGCAATGTCTGCCGCTGGCTGGCACAGCAGGCCGAGGCGCTCGGCGTCGAGATCTTCCCGGGCTTCGCCGCGGCCGAAGTGCTCTATCATGAGGACGGCAGCGTCAAGGGCGTCGCGACCGGCGACATGGGCATCGCGCGCGACGGCCATCACAAGGACAGCTACACACAAGGCATGGAGCTGCATGCCAAATACACCTTCTTGCCGAAGGCGTGCGCGGCTCGCTCAGCAAGGGGCTGATGGAGCGCTTCAAGCTGCGCGAGGGCGTCGACCCGCAGAAATTCGGCATCGGCATCAAGGAGCTGTGGCAGGTCGATCCGGCCAAGCACAAGCCGGGCAAGGTCGTCCACACGATGAACTGGCCGCTCGGCAGCAATGCCGATGGCGGCTCGTTCCTGTATCATCTGGAGGACAATCAGGTCGCGGTCGGCTTCGTGGTCAACCTGAACTACGAGAATCCGTTCCTGTCGCCCTATGACGAGTTCCAGCGCTTCAAGACGCATCCGGCGATCCGCGGCACCTTCGAAGGAGGCAAGCGCATCGCCTATGGCGCCCGCGCGATCAACGAGGGCGGCCTGCAATCCGTGCCCAAGCTGGCCTTCCCGGGCGGCGTGCTGATCGGCTGCTCGGCCGGCTTCGTCAACGTGCCGCGCATCAAGGGCTCGCATAATGCGATGAAGACCGGGATGATGGCGGCCGAGGCAGCCTTTGCGGCGCTGCAGGGTGGCTCGGAGGGGCATGACGAGCTGACCGCCTATGAGGCGGCCTATCGGAATTCCTGGGTCTATCAGGACCTCTACAAGGTGCGCAACGTCAAGCCCGGCCTGAAGTTCGGGCCGCTGCTCGGCATGGCGCACGGCGCCGTCCATATGTGGCTGAACAGCCTGGGCCTGGGCTTCCTGGTCGGCTGGACCCTGCATCACAAGAAGCCGGACAATGAATGCATCAAGCCGGCGCGCGACTGCAAAAAGATCGAATACCCCAAGCCCGACGGCAAGATCAGCTTCGACAAGCTGTCCTCGGTGTTCATCTCGAACACCAACCACGAGGAGGACCAGCCGATCCATCTGACGCTGAAAGACCCGTCGGTCCCGATCGCGATCAACCTGGCGGAATACGACGCGCCGGAGCAACGCTATTGTCCGGCCGGCGTTTACGAGATCGTGCGCAACGATGACGGCACGAGCCCGAGGCTGCAGATCAACGCGCAGAACTGCGTGCATTGCAAGACCTGCGACATTAAGGATCCGACCCAGAACATCAATTGGGTGGTGCCGGAGGGCGGCGGTGGGCCCAATTACCCGAACATGTGACGTCCCCGCGGGTAGGAAGGCGCCGATCGAGCTGTTAGGATCGATGCCGGCCCCCGTCGATGTCGGCGGTGGCGGTTAGGAAAGCTGGATGGAAGAGAGGCGAAATAGCAGCTGGGGCACGGTGCCGAGATGGCGCTCCGGTCTGCTGGCGACGGTTGCGGTGTCGAGTGCGCTGCTGGGTCTGGTGGGGTGCGCCGATGCCGGCAATGTCGAGGATACGCGCTTCGCCGACGATGCGCTCGCCGCCGACGCGGCGGCGGCTTCGGGCGAGGCGGCGCCGATGACGGCGATGGGCGCGTTCCTGGCCGGCCGGGTCGCCCAGGAAGACCGCAAATTCGGTGACGCGCTGGGCTTTTACCGCGACGCGCTGGCCCGCTCGCCGAACAGCGTCGAACTCGCCAATCACGTGCTGGTCCTGTCGGTCACCGAAGGCCGTTTCGATATTGCCGGGCCGGTCGCGGCTAAGCTCGCCAAGGCGGATCCGGACGGCGCCGGGCTGGCGCAACTGGTCGTGACGGTCGAGCAGGCCAAGGCCGGGCATTACACGGAAGCGCTGGACGCGGCGCGGCATTTGCCCAAGGAGGGCTTCTACCGTCTTGTCGGCGGCTTCGCCCGGGCCTGGGCGCTTGCCGCCGATCCGGACCATGCCACGGCTGCTGCGGCGGAGCTCGATGATCTGCAGGCCTCGTCGCCTGCGCCGCTCAAGGCGTTGCAGACGGCGCTGGTCCAGGATCTGACCGGCGATGCCGCCAATGCTGCTGCGAATTACCGCGCGGCTTTCGGCAGCGGCGGCGGTACCGCGCCGCTGCGCATGGTCGAGCTGGCCGGGAATTTCCTCGAACGCCATGGCCAGCCGGAAGAAGCCGGGGCGCTCTATCTGCGTTTCGCCGCGGAAACCGACGGCGCCTCCGGCGTCGATCTGGCAGTGTCGAGCGGCGGGCCGCCGGCGCGCATCATCGCCACGCCGCGCCAGGGCCTGGCCGAGGCGATGTTCGACATGGCGAGCCTGGCGGGCCAAGCCGAATCGCCGGATGTGGCGATGCTGAATGTCCGCCTCGCCCTCGAGCTCGAACCGAATTTTCCGCTGGCCCAGCTGGTGCTGGGTGACGTGCTGGAGACCGAGCACCGGCTGCCCGAGGCGCTTGCCGTCTATCGCGCGATCGACCCCGCCTCGCCCTTCGCCTGGTCGGCCAGACTGCGTGAGGCGAGCCTGCGCGACCAGACGGGCGATACGGCCGGGGCCGAGGCCGAATTGGCCGCGATGGCCGATGAACGCCGGCAGCGGCCGGAGCCGCTGATCGAGCTGGCCGATCTGCAGCGCAGCCACGACGAATTCGCCAAGGCGGTTGGCACCTATAACGAGGCGCTGGCCCGCATCGGCGGCGATCCGCCGGCGCGCGACTGGTCGATCCTGTTCAGTCGCGGCATTGCCGAGGAACGGTCGAGCGCCTGGAAGCAGGCCGAGATCGATCTGCGCAAGGCGCTGGAGCTTCGGCCGAACGAGCCTTCGGTGCTGAACTATCTGGGATATTCGCTGGTCGACCGCAACGAGCGGCTGCCCGAGGCGCTGAAGCTGATCAAGGAGGCGGTCGATCTGCGCCCGACCGACGGCTTCATCGTCGACAGCCTGGGCTGGGCCTATTACCGGCTCGGCGACTACAAGAATGCCCAGACGACGCTGGAGCGCGCCGTCGAGCTGCAGCCGGCCGATGCCGAGATCACCAGCCATCTGGGCGATGCCTATTGGCAGGGCGGCCGGCGTGCAGAGGCGCGGTTGCAATGGCGCCGGGCGCTCGACCTGAACCCGGCGGCCGAGCTGGCCAAGGCGATCACGGCCAAGCTCGACCACCCGCCGCGGCTGCAGCGCCCCGGAAGTGCGCCAGCGACCCACGGCAGCTGAGGCGATCTATCCCCGATGACCGGTGTGCAACGGGCCGCTCCGGCCAAGCTCAACCTGACCCTGGAAGTGGTCGGCCGGCGGGCCGACGGCTATCATCTGCTCGACAGCCTGGTTGCCTTCACTGAATACGGCGATACGGTCGAGGCCGCCGCTGCGGAGAGGTTGAGCCTGGTCATGGACGGGCCGTTCGGGGCCCGTCTGGCGGTCGACCCGGCCGAGAATCTCGTGCTGCGCGCGGCGCGGCTGCTGGCGGCCGAAGCCGGCGTGGCACCTCACGCAGCATTGCGCCTGACCAAGCGCCTGCCGATCGCCTCGGGCATCGGTGGCGGGTCGAGCGACGCTGCCGCCACGCTGGCCGCACTTGCCGAATTATGGCGCCTGGCGCCGGCGCCGGAGGATCTGGCCCGGCTCGGGCTGCAGCTCGGCGCCGATGTCCCGGTCTGTCTGGCCGGCCGGCCGGCGCGGCTCGAAGGCATCGGCGAGCGGATCGGCCCGGCGCCGTCCCTGCCGCCCGCGCCGATCGTGCTGGTCAATCCCGGCATCGGCCTGGCGACGCCGCAGGTGTTCCGCGCCCGGCACGGTGAATTCTCGGCCGGCGCCGGGCCGCAAGGCGTGCTCGCCACCAGCCCGGCGGATGCGCGCGGCCTCGCCGCCGCGCTTGCCGGCTATGGCAACGACCTGGCCGCGCCCGCCATCGCGCTGCTCCCCGTGATCGCCGAGGTGCTGGCGGCGCTCCAGGCGGCGCCCCACTGCCTGCTGGCGCGCATGAGCGGCAGCGGCGCCACCTGCTTCGCCCTCTTCGCCGAAGACACGGATGCCGGCGCTGCCGCCACGGCGATCGGCAGCGCCCAGCCCGGCTGGTGGGCGGTCGCCACTCGCCTCAAAGGCGCGTGAGAGCCTTGCGGCAAATGCCAACCCGGCCGGCTTGAAGCCGCTCGACGATCCCGCTATGGTGCCGCCCCCTGAGCATCGGTGGGGCGTAGCCAAGCGGTAAGGCAGCGGATTTTGATTCCGCCATTCGGAGGTTCGATCCCTCCCGCCCCAGCCACCTTAGAGCCAAGATATTTCAATATGTTAGCCAGGCGATTGTCGGCTGTACGGGTGGCACATCGTGTTGCAAGGGCATTTCCGAGAAAGCCGCGATTTTCCTAGCGTTACGATCCATTACGGCAAGCTCCACGCAACACAGATGCAACACGAGGCGGGCTCAATGTTCCCGTTTTGCCCTGTCATGTACGCAAACTCCCGGATCCCTATATAGGTCCCGGAAGATATGTATAGAAAACTGCCATTTCCTATGCACGTTCGCTCGGTTGCGCGGATCCTACCTGCCCCTCTGTCCAAAGGCTTTGCACATTGGCCAGTAGGTCAACGAGAGTCCTATTAAGGTAGTAGCTCTCACGTCCGAGCTTGAGCTTATCCATTAAGCCTATGCGTGTGAGTTCGTCTAAATAGCGGGTGGCGGTGATGCGACTGACATTCAAATCGTGCTCTACGAGAGCAATCTTGCTGTATGGGTGGCTGAAAATATTATTAAGCAAGTCCTGGCTATAAATTCTCGGCAGTTCGCTGCGAATCCTCACTTTGGTATCTTGCATCAGCCGGCGGATGGCATGTACTAGCACGGTCGTTTGCCCTGCGGTTTCCTCGACGCCTTGCAGAATATAGAGGATCCAATCCTGCCAGCTCCCCGCGATACGAACTTCTTGTAATAAGCGATAGTATTCTTGTTTCGTTTGATTTATATAACGCGATAAATACAGTACCGGTGCCCCTAGCAAGCCCTGCTGCACGAGATAAAGGATATTGAGGATCCGTCCTGTACGGCCATTTCCATCGTAAAACGGGTGAATTGTCTCAAATCGATGATGAATCACGGCCATTTTGATCAGAGGATCAAGGTCAATGAGTTCAGGATCATTGACAAAGGCTTCCAGGTTTCTCATCAATTCTATGATATCGTTCGGATTCTGTGGCGGCGTGTAGACGGTCTCGCCAGTCTGATCGTTCTTAAGCGCTGTTCCAGGCAGTTTACGAAAGCCGGCTCGGTTTCCTTCTAACGTCGCCTGGATCATCAGAATATCGTTGTTAGTGATCAGGCCGGTTCGCCGGACGGTCTGAAATCCTTCGCGCAGCGCGCGAGCGTAATTGTACACTTCCTTAGCAGCCAGGCTCGTGAATTGATTGGCCAGCGCGTCGCTCCGGAACAGGTCGTCGTGGGTGGTTATGATATTCTCGATGGCCGAACTGTCCTTAGCCTCCTGCAGAGATAGCGTATTGATCAGAATGGCTTCATTCGGCATCAGTCCCGCCACACCCTTCAGCTCTGCCAGCGCCCGATGGGCGCCGGAAAGCTTTTTTAGAACGGGCTTGGTTTCAAGGTCTATGTCGAGCGGCAGGAACGCCAGGTCAGTCATGACAGCCCCGCTTTGGCAGGCTGACCTCTGGGTTGGCCCCGCTTTCGGCGAAGAACTCGACGCCAGCAGGCTCAAGGGCCGCGCAGGTTGCTCCAGTCCGCTTCCCGGATCGCCCAGCTTCTGAAGCCTGGTCATCCGACCGGATACTAGATCGCTCCAAATTCAGCGCCAGCAATCTCGATAATGCTTCGTCGTCGCTGATATCGGCAGGCCAGCCGTAGGCGCTAGCTACCGCCTCATCAAGCGTGCGGTGCAACGAATCGAGCCATGTCCCCTCTGGCCTTCCACGCTGATTGTAGAGATTGGTGAGCGTGCGGCTCTTCAGGACTTCGGCCGCGCCCGGATTCTGCGGGAGCGTGCGATCGGGGAAACCTGCGACAACCTCCGGAACTCGGTTCACTAATTCGGGCGGATTCAGCCAATGGTCACGCGCTGCAACCAACTTTGCGGCTGCCTGCGCTATCGCCCGCGCGCGCGGATCAGCGGCGTAGAAATCCGACGAATGATCCGGCGTGAGATCTGCCGGAAATGGAAAGGTTTCGAACGTAGTCGAGGGTGTGTAGCGGGGGTCGTTTCCTACGCCGTGCCATGATCCCTTAGCTAGCGCCCAAAGTTCGTGATACCGGCTGTGGACGATACCGAAAGTCGTGTCATCGTCCCGCGCGATCACCATAAGCTTACAGTCCGGAAGCACCGGTTTAGGTGCCCAAGCGAAGATACGATGCTTTGAGACCTCTGGTGTAACGATGTACCGGGAGAGATGTTTGATTGCTGCTCGCATTTTCGGTTGCGCATCACCGTGCAACCACCACTTCGTTCGCCGGACATCCCGGGCATTCGTCGCTCGGAGAGGCTTTACATGTTCCGACACGTAGGCGAACGGCGCAGCAAAGAATGCTGCCTCCTCCTCCGTCAGCCCGGTAAAATCGACGATCCACAAGTCGCGCAAACGCCGCGCGACATCGATACCAATCCAGCTCGGCTTTAGAACCTCAGCGTTGGAAAGACCATTTGGATTGCTCGGCATCAGGAGCCACGATCGGGCAACGCTTCCCCACACTTCGAACGGACCGACCTTCTTGGATCCTTGGAAAGCCGTTCCGACGTTCTCCGGAAGCCGACGCGACGTCGTCAGATTTGCGCTGCCCGCGGTAAGGTCGGAGTGGATAGTTTGGACCGAGCGCCCGTCGAGTATTGGTGCCGTCGCACGTTTCCCAGCCCAGCATACGAGCGACACACGTACGGCCGCGCCGTCTAACGTCCAGGGTTCGTCCGCCCATGCTACCGAAATTGCGCCGGCGTTTGCGATTGGCGCCAAGACTGTTCGGTTGGCACCATTTCGGACGCTTTGTGTTGTCACAAGGCCCACGCCTTCCGCGAATCCCGCGCCCACCTGCTGCTGCGCCCGAAATAGCCAATAGCAAACTAAATCTGCTTCGGCCGGAACGTGTCCAGAATACGTAGCGAACAACCGCGCGCAGTAGTTGTCTCCCAATACGCTACGAATGCGGTTGCCGCCAAGAAAAGGAGGATTTCCAACGATCGCATCAGCTTTAGGCCACTGCGTCGGCGTTCCATCATCGGCCAATATCGCATCTCTGCAGGCAATTGTATCGAGGTTCCGTAGCACCGGATTGGACGGCGC
This sequence comes from Aliidongia sp., assembly GCA_037200015.1. Lineage (GTDB taxonomy): Bacteria > Pseudomonadota > Alphaproteobacteria > ATCC43930 > CGMCC-115725 > JAXDMU01. The sequence goes on from JBBCHB010000046.1 coordinate 7,621, forward strand.
TGGAAAGCCATGCCGACGCGCCCACTGTATATGTCCGATCCATACCGAGACGCGCGCCAGCTCAGCCGCATAAGGGTTGACCTCCAGACCTAACACAGCCTCTGGCCCTACGATCGGAAACTCTCGCTGCAGCCCGAGGGCTTCGGCCTCCACCATCGCTTGGTGTTCCAAATCCTTCAGGGCGAGCAGTGCGAGGTACAGGAAATTTCCCGAGCCGCAAGCCGGATCGAGCACGCGAAATGCGCGTAGCCGGTCAAGGAATCTGCGAAGCTGACTGACTGCGTGGGTGGGAGCTTCGCGCTTCGCCTTAGTGCCAACCTTCGCCGCGGCGGCCTTGGCTAAGGTGGCCTCGATCCCTTCGCGTACTGCAGCCCACTCTCTAAGAAGCGGCTGACGAACGACCGGATCAATCAACCGCTCGATCATATCGCGAGACGTGTAGTGCGCGCCGAGTTGGCTGCGCTTATCGGGGTCAAGGCCGCGCTCGAATAACGTACCGAGAATGCTGGGGTCGATCTCAGCCCAGTCCAGCTCCGCCGCCCGCTGCAGCTGCGCGATATCGTCGGAATCGAGCGGCAGCGCTGAGCTATCCTCGAACAGCCCGCCATTGAACCAAGCGACGGGGGTAAAATCCACTTCGCCGCCGCGCTCGGCCATCGCAGCGAACAGCCGGCGCGCATAGCCCTCGAAACGTGATGGCGCTTTGCGCGCGGCGTCCAGCATGCGCCCGAATAAGCCGCTCGGCAGAAGCCCAACGTCGTCGGCAAATAGGCAAAACACAAGCCGATTGACGAAATGCGCGACGGTCTGAGGGTCGTTTCCGCGCGCGCGCAGCCGCTGCGCCAGCTCTGCAAATTCAGCCGCAGCCTCAGCCGTGAGTGCGGTGCGCGTCTTGGTGGGCCGAAGCCGATCAGGGTCGGCAAATACCGCTTTGAGCACCGCCAGCCGAGCCGGATCGGCCATCTCGTCCAGATGCACCTCATGCCGCTCAGATACGGCGTTCGTCCAGTTGGTTCGGATGATGACGCGGTTAATGTCGCACGTAACCAGAAGAGGAGGGTTTTCCAAGGCGCCCGCGTACTGCAGGAGTTGCCTATGCGCGCCCTCCAAGTCTTTGTGCTTCCCCTTATATTCCCACGCAAATCGGCCGCGTCGCCAGACATCGGCCCAGCCGTCGCCGCCGCTGGCTTTGGTCGCGCCCTTCTCAAAAGCGTAAGCGGCGCCGATTGGATCGGAGTTAGGTGTCGGCTCATCGAGCAAGGCACATAGATCGATGAAATGCTCCTGAGAAGCCGAGCGCTCATGCCTGACATTGGCGCGCCACTTAGCGATGAACTGCGCTGGCGTCATTTGTCGGGCATGGCCCCGCACGGGGGTGGCTAGATCCTCTCCGCAGGTGAGAGCGCTTCTCAACATGTCCTACTCGTCCTCTCGCTGCACAGACCCGACTTTTGATAGCTTAAGCTCGGCGACGCGTCTCCCCGCATCTTCTGGACAATCTAGCGCACGTCGAAAAGAGCCCGCCGGCTGCGGCAGGCGTCTTGTGCCCCCTCTCCCCGCCAAACTGCTGAGTTGGTTATCGACCGCGCTCTATCGACATGTTCGGAAGCCCGCGGGAGCCCGCTGAGGGAACATCTGCGCTTTCCGCTGTCTGTGCGGCGCGGCGCGCACCGGGTATCGCGAGATGGCCATCGGTCGGCTTCCGTCCTATGCTGTTCGCCGCCGCCTGTAGGCGCCACTATCCGTAGGATGGATCTAGAACATGCTTAATTTCAATGTGCTCGGCTTGCGAACCACAATCAACGGCGGCGGGGTGCCGGTTCCTTGGTGGTTTGTCACGACGCGAGAAGTGATCTCGATCTACGACGCAGGCAGACTTGTGATCGCTGGGGAAGCGACCTTCTGGCACGACCACACCCCCCTGACGCGCCTGGACCAACTGCCTATCGTCGAATGAGCGGCCGAGAGGGTGCGCATATCGTGCGCACCCTCCACAGGAACGCTGCATTGCCGAGCGGTCTGGTTTCTCAGCAGCCCGCATGCACGCGTTCGGCAGGCCCGCTGTTCATCATCCAGGGAGGCGGCAATGTGTAGGCAGCAATTGGTTCATCCTGGCGGAATTCGGGGCCAGCTAATTCAACTAACTCAGGCGGAACCAGGGCGCTCTTGCCGCCCCAGATCTCAGTCGCCTTCTTCTGCTTGTGGCTCTTCGCTTTGCCAACCGCCGCTTTTGACCGCTTGCGAGATGCGGACGGCTTGGGGTTGACCGCGGCCTCAATGGCTCGGCAGACCTCATCAGGCAAAGCAACAGTTGTTGGCTCGGACACATGGATCGACCACGGAAACTTGTTGGCGAGCTCGCGGAGAAGATCGTCCGCGCCGGCCGTCATGGCTTCATCGACCGCAGCACGGAAAAACTCGATCGGATTGGCCAGAGCCTCCTGCGATAGCCAGTCGACCTTAACTTTTTCCTCTTCGGTCAGCTTCTCTTTTCCGAGAAGCATAAACATAGCGCCCCTTGGCGTGTCGATCATCAGGAACGCACCGAGCGGCAACACCTCGGCATCCGATCGTCCGACATCGGTCCGGTAAGTGATTTTGGAGATTCGGGCTTCGTGGATCTTGGTCATGATACCCCAGGGACCCCGCTTTTGATCAACGGCCGGATGTTGTCGCGCCGCCATACCAGCCCCTCGATGATGGCTTTTTTGTCGGCGGCGGTCAGAAATTCGTCGGGAATTCGATTCACTATACTCTCGATCGTAGAATCTTGCACGCCCTCAACCGCCGCTATAGCCTGACCGATCGTGGCAAAATCTGTCAACGTGCGCGGATCGTACATGGGAGCGACGAATGGCGTCTTATAGCCGTGCGCGCGCCACTGGTGAAGGAACGACCACGCATAGTCGATGAACGCCAACCTAATGACATGGGGCGTGCCGGGTTCCACGCGGACAAGCATGTTTCCGGGATGGTTGAAGTGGTCCACGTTCTGAACCCAGGTGTCGAACACCCCGAATAGCTGACATAGCCGGGCCGCCTTGGGATCGCACCAAAAAGGCGCCCATGGGATGGGCTGCGACCTGCTCCCACTTTGCGACCGATCTGAACGGCACGGCGGATATTGAATGATATTTCGGCTCACCAGCAGGCGCATCCGTTCTCCTCGAATAGCGTGACTGGCGGAACGGGTAGCCGAAGAGCGTAGGCAAGATCCGCAGCGATCTTTTCGAGCGCTGCTACGGGACGGACGGCCGTATCGACCGCATCCGCGCTCCTTGGCTTCGCATAACCTCTGTACGGCGGAGCAACCAGCCAGAAGCCCCCCTCAACGCCTTTCTCGAGCCGCATCGCCGGATCCATCACCCACGGCAGTGACGACTTTGGCGCTTTATCCCAATCCTGCGCCAGCAGCTCAGCGTCATCGGAGAATTCTCGAAATCTTCCGATGCTTGGCGAGGCTGACGATGCGCCCATCGACGAAACTGCGATAGGCGCTGATGCAACCGATGGTTCAGAAGATGCTGAATCACTCATGCCGCGGAACGTAGCCCAATTCCGTACAGGTTTCTATATCGATCTGGAACTCGCATTTTGCGAGCCTGGAGCATGTTCGAAGCCGACGGTAGCGCGATATCGCCGGTCGGGCCGAGGTCGAGATCGTTGCTCCAGAAGTGAGATAGGCCTGCCAGGTCGGACAAAGGGTCCTCCTCAGGTTGATGGGGGTGCAGCCCGCAGGCTGCAGGGATTGGCCCGCTGGCGGTCGCGGCTCTCCGGGTGGGCACTCAAGACTGACTGGCCTCCGCGCTCGATCGCGCGCGGATTACTTCGGCGCGATGGTGCGAGGCGGTGGGCCGAGAAACCTATCGGGCGGCCTCGGCCGGGCTCTTTGGCAGGTAAGCTATGCGGCTTGCCGGTCGATCAGGTTCTTGACGGTCATCGCGTACCAGGCACCGCCACGTGCCGTCCGGACACCGCGCTCGTTGAGCGCCTCGGCGATCCCGGCGAGGGTCGTGACGCCGCTGGCGCGAATTTTCTCGACGATCGGCAGCACATTGCCGGCGAACTGATCGGCCCGCGCCTTGACCGTCTCCGTGCCCTTGGCCTGCGCGATGGCGAGGTTGGTCCGATTGCCCAGCACGGGCACCCTGCGCCTTCTTGGCAGCCAGCGCCGCCTTGGTGCGGGTCGAGATCAGCGCACGCTCTTTCTCGGCCAGTGCGGCATACAGGTGAAGCATGAACGGATCCGCCTCGGCGCCCAGCTCGGCCACGATGAACGGCACCCGATGCGCCATGAGGCCCGAGATGAAATGCACATCGCGGCTCAGCCGGTCGAGCTTAGCGACAACGACCGGGCACCGAAGTCGCCGAGCCTCGGCGAGGGCGGCAGCTAGAACGGGTCGCCGGTCGAGCGCGTCCGCGCCCTTGCCGCTTTCCGTCTCGACATGCTCGGCAGCGATCTCGATACCTTCTGCCTCGGCAAAGCGCGCGAGCGCCTGGCGCTGCGCTTCGATGCCAAGCCCGGAGTTGCCTTGCTGCTGGGTCGAGACGCGGAGATAAGCGATTGCCTGGGACAAGGTCATAGCCTCTATCGAGCTGATATAGAAACTATATGACCGTCTTGATTTTATATCAATGGAATTCATCGCCCCTTTCCCTGACTTTTAGCTGAGCCCGCGCCGCCGAGCCGGGTTAGAGCATGGCGTCGACCGAACCGCTCGGAACCGCGGTTGACTTTAACATTTGTTAACATCGAAATTCGCCGCCGTTCACATCAAGCCCACGGATTACCTCGACATTTCTCAACATTCGGCTGTTTACGCTGAAACCACTCTGAAACCTGATCGCGGGCCGGCGCATGCAGGGTGATCCGCGGTTCGGGGCTCGCCCGCCAATAGTGCGCATTCGATGCGATTCGTGCGCACTCTATACCGCACTAGCCTCGCTGCTGGTGCGTGTCCGCCTGCGGGGCGCGCCCGGCTGCGCCTGTCACTGCTGCCCTCTCTCGTGATCTACTGGGCAGCCTTTTCCGGCGGTACGCCCCGCCTGTGTCTTTTCTGCCGCGCATTCCGATCCCGGCTGCATACATCGGAGCCCGGTCGACAAGTGAGGCGCCGAGTATCCGGCTTGCGGCGCAACACTGCCTGCCCCGCGCGATGGCAGCGGTAACCTGATCGGTAACCAGCCGCGCGGTAACGCCCGCCCCTTTCGCGGGCGCGCGTAGGCGGTGCGGAGTTCAGTGCGTAGCCTGCGCAGTGTCGCGTCAAAAAGTGCCACCGTTGCCGGCTGGAATCGCTGTCGCTTTTTTTGTTTGTAGCCCCGTGACTTTCCCCGCGACTTTCTCAGCCGGCCAGCTCGGCAGGGTCAAGTCCGTCGTGATCGGGAATGGTGCGAGGGGCGGCCTTTTCCGTCGCACTATCCCCCGCACTATCCCTCGTACCGACTTGATGCCGGTCTCGCGCGCGGCGCGGCGCGGTGGTGTTTTTCCTGGTGCGTTCAGGTGGTGCATTGCTGGGACGTTGGCGCATTCCGACGATGTTCGTCATTGTGCAGATGGGATATTCGACTGCGCATTCTTCGGACTAGCTGCGCATTTAAGCAGGGTTCGCGGTGCGTTTCATCTCGACGTCGAATAGAGACACGGCCTCGCTTTTTCGTCCGCCAACCGACAACCGCAACCCTGCGGCACGCGGCTCGAAATTGGCTGGTAGCGCCCTCCCTCGCTTTTTTTGTTCTGGAGCCCGCTACCACCTGCTACCTGCGGCTCGGTGCGGTGTCGCATTCGAAGGCCGGCATCACGTCACACGAATGCTCGCGATAGGCTTTACCCCCGTTGCATTCTGGCATTCAGCCGTTGCATTCCATGGGCCGATATTCAGATTTGCCATGTTTCACTGTTAACAGCGATGCATTGAAACCGGGGGCGCGGCCGGCAGATGTGCGCCTGTTGTGCATTGTCCTGTTCTCGACCAAGACAGCGGCCACCCGCAGGGCTCTGTTGAATTACGCGTGTTGCGCAATACTGCCCCTCGCGCGCGCGTTGGCGGTGCGGAGTGCCGTCGCGCAATGTCCCTGCCGGCAGCCCCGCAATTGCCGGCCCGGAACGCTGTCGCTTTTTAGTCTATAGCGCCGTGACATGCCCCGTGACTTTCTCGGCTGGCCAGTTGCTAGGTCCAATTGCTTCGTACCTGAGAATGGTACGAGGGGGGCGGTTTTCACTCGCACTATTCCTCGTACCGTCTTGATGCCGGCCACCTACGCGGCACAGCGAGGTGGTGCGTTCAGATGGTGTTTTGGCTGGTGCTTTCCGGTGGTGCATTGGCGCGAAGCGGCTGAAGTGAACGCTTTAGCTGTTCCCGCGGACAACGCAACGCTGGCGCGTTCAGCTGTTGCATTACCGTTGCATTGGCGCATTCCGGCGGCACCGGCCAACGCATAGATGACGCTGTGGCGGCGCATTCTGCGCGTTGCCTGAAAATTCGGCTCAACTCCGCGGCCCCTCCCATTCAGCACCGACACGACCCGTAGCCCTTCTTTTTTTGTCAGCAACCCCGTAGCCGGAACCGCAACCCCGCCGCACTCGTGGTTGGTAGCGGCTTTTTTGTCTGGCGCCCCGCAACCCCCTGCAACCTGCGTCTTAGTGGGGATGCTGCTTTGAAGGGGCGTGATCCGGCCGGGCTTTAAGGGGTTCCCGAGGTCCTTAGCCTCGCTGCTTTCTGGCATTCAGCCGTGTATTGCATTGCGTAGCGCCGATGGCCGAGTTTGCCATGTTTCAGGAGCGCCTTGAAACCGGGCCGGCGCCAATGGTTCAGCCTGCGCATTGTCCTGCGCATTCCCGGCGCCTTTTGCCAGCCGGCTCTCCGCGAGAGAGATTTGGCGCGAACCTGGTTGCGAACTGCGAACCTGGAGGCTCGCCTTGCACCGCCCTGCGCCTTCGGAAGGGCAGCACGCCTGAGCCCGTGCGCGTAGAGGCCGCAAACATGGGCGCAAAACCGCAAACCTCTTGCACGGTAGGCCAATCGAATTCGGCGGCGGGGACATCCTCGGGCATCTGGGGAAGCTGAGTCCCGCACAGGCTATTGCCGGCACCGACGTCAGGATTCTTGACGCGCTGTTGCGTTCCGCCCGTTGCCCTGCGCCCCTGTTGCTTTCGGCCTCCGCGCTGTTGCGTTGCTTTCCCGATCGACCAGAGGCGCGGGCTGCTCGCGCGCGAGAGTTTTGCGCGTACCTCGCTGCGTACCAATCGCTGCCAACCGCCGCTTGTCGCAGAGTACGCACCCTGCCTCGTGAGTGCGTACCGGGCTGCGTACTGCCTCTTGCGTACAGCGTTTTCCGGCCTGTGAATTGGCGATGCATTCCCCCGGCCAGAAGCCCACAGGAGCTAGGATTTCGACAGCGCTCATCGTGCTCGGCCTTCATCCTCGGTGAGGTATTGGCGATAGGAATCACTCAGGCCGGCGGCGCGGCGACGTTCGCACCAGTCGGCGAAATCCCGGCGCCCGGCCTCGATTGCCTGCGCATCGGCCTCAATTCTGGCCCGGAAGGCGCGCGCGCTTTCGAGGCGCTCTTGCTTCTCGGCCTCCTCCTTTGCCACTTGTTCAGGCGACGGGACAGGCGGCGGATAATATCCGGCGGCCCGGCGCAGCCTTTCCAGGAAACTCCGGGCTTAGCTCTGGCTTTGGCGCCGACACCGGAGGCGCGTCCGGTTCATCTTGCCATCGCCGCGCGCGCAGCCAGGTCCCTGGGTAGCTCGTAAATTCCGGGTCTTTGCCTTGGCGCTCTGCGGCATACCGTTCGGCACCAGCGAGAAGCTCGGCGGCGGTCGCCAGCTTGCGCGCCTGCCGATATGCTCTCTCGGCATCGGCCGGCTTCTTCTTCCTCGGGAAGACCCGATACCACTCCCGGAAATCCTGCTGCAAGGTGTTGACGGTGGCAGGCGGCGAGGGCGGCTCGCCGAACAGATCGCCAAGGCCAATCGGATGCGCGCTCATGCGGCCCTGATCCCGAGCTTGATTTCCAGCAAGGCAATGACCGGCCAATTCAAAGCGTCCCGATCGGCGAGGAAATTGGAGAGGCTGAACGGTTCCAGGTGCAGCTCTTCGGCCAGTCGCGCCAACGCGCCACGAGGCTGCATCTCCAGCCATGTCGTCAGCGCCGACCGGACGCGCCCCTGCCGGCTATGGTGACGGATGCCGCCAAGATGGTCTTCGATGTCGTGCTGGTTCGGGTCGCGCTGCGAGCGCGTCTTCTGGTTCCGGGGCCGCGGCAGATACACGACCCCGTCGATTTCGACGCGATCGGCGTCCGATTTTTGAAAAGAGATCCTGTTTGATTCTTTTGGTCGGATTTCAGCTGATCGGCGGCGGTTTCGACCGGCGGCCCGGCCGAGTTGTCGGTGGCCGGTGTCGTGTTGAGACCCTCAGATTCAGGACCATCAAGAGGCAGAGAGACGGAGGAAGGGTGTTCTATTACATAGAGGGGCGTTTCGCCCCCCTCTTGCGGCGTCCCGAGCTTCGGCCCAGTGAGGCGATATTCATTCGGGTGGCACTCTCCCGTGCCCTGCTTTTCGAGCAGCAGATAGCCCTTCATCACAAGATAAGTCGCGGGCGGCGCGATCCGCTTTTTGTCCCATTTGCCGAGCAGAGCGGATTTCTCGATCGCTCCGGGCGAGACGACAACGCCGGATCTGGCATTCAAGCCGTGCGCCTGTCGTAGCAGGATCAGAAGGCAGAGGGCGGCGGGGTTGCCGACCAGGTCCAACAGCTCGATGGCGGAGACCGCCCCCCATTGCTGTCCGCTGGCGGGGTACAGTCGTCCGGTCACCCGGTAATGCCACGCCGATCTCGCGGCCGAGACAGCCCTGAAGTCCTCGGCCGAAGGAAAGCATTTGACGGCGTTGAACTCCCGAACCGCGGCGAGCACGAATTCATAATCGGGAGCCGTTCGAGCGGCAGCTATCGCCACGGAGAACAGCGCCACCCCTCGCTCGCCGTCGAACGCCACGCGCCCCATAGGCAAGAGGGGGGCGGCATCCCCCCCCTCAGAGGGGGGCAACATCTCCCCCCTCTGAGGTGTCGGATTGAGCCATTGCCGGATATATGCCTCGCCGATCTCCGGCAGCGCCGAGACGGGCACGTCAAGCGGGGTCTCGTCGATCCAGGAATATGGCCGGCCAGTATCCGGGTGAACCGCGAACAGAACCGCTTGCCGGCCGAGTGCCATGATCTGCACCTTGCCCACGTCGAAGCTCGGGAAGGGCGCGGCGGCGCGATAGAACAGCATCACCTTTGGCGATTGGCCGATCCGGACGAGAGGCGTGTCGCCGAACGCCTCGACCGCGCTCCGGTGCATGCGCTCGGCCTCGGCCGGGTCGAGGATGTCGATATCAATGCCCACAAGGTCGCCGGTCGCAGCGCCGATACCCCAGTCGCCGAATCTCCGCGACCATCCCTCGACCGTGCGAAGTGACGGCCGGCGCGCCCCGAATTCGTTCCAGCCCTTCACCAGCGCGGACTTCGTGCCCGGCTTAATCGGGAGGGGGCTGTAGCCGAGATCCAGGAGCCGGGTCGCCGATTCGCCATAGCGCCAAGAGGGGGGTAAAATGCCCCCCTCTTGCGGCAGGGGGCGGGCGCTCATGCCGCGACCGGCTTGCCGCTGGCGGCGAGCGCTGCCGCCACCCGCCGGCCCTCGGCCGAGGCCGTGAAGCGGCATTCGTCGCTCTGTCGGATCACCGTGACCAGGCGAAGTTCGGCCAGCTCGAGCACGAGACTGTCATCCGGCTCCGCCATCCCGCCGCCACTGCAGGCGATGGCGAGGCATTCGCGCTGCTCTACGGACAGGGCAGGGAGTGGGCCGGGTGGTATGGGCCTGGCGCGTTGCGGCGCTACGGGGCAGCGCTGCGCAGCTGGCTGGCGGCGGCGGCGGTAGCCGGCCATGATCAGGCAGCGTCCGATTGGCTGCCCCGGCCCTTCTCCTGCTCCTCGATCCACCTCAGGAGCGTCGATTTCCGGCCGCAGATGGTCGAACCCATCCGGAAGACCGGCAGGCCGTGCTTGTCCGCCATGTGGTAGACTTTCCGACGCTCCTTTTCGCTTCCGAACATGAAGAGGGCAATGGCCTCCGCTCCATGAAGTAAGTCCGCCGAAAGGGCAGAGGTCAGGGCTATTTCGCTGTTGGTCATGATCCCTCATCCGGTTTCGTTTGCTCGGAGCTTGCTGCGCTTGGCGTATCGGCGCTCACTTCGGGAGCCTGCTTCGGGCGCTCACGAAAATGGTAATCCACTGGCAAGCCCATTAGCTTGCGATAAGCTACATAGAGTCCAATGTTCAGATTTATCTGGAGGAATGATCTGAAATTAAACCACTCCCTTGCGATGATCTGTGTATCAACGTAATCACTTAGTTCTCTAAATTTTTTCCATCTCTTTTCATATTCCTCACGGTCATCTAAGCTGTACGATTGTAAATACTCGTCGTCAATTAATAGCGACTTATGATCTATTTCTACAAAGTCAGGTTCCCGGTAGTACTCTGGATTATTATTGAAAATCAGACCCCACGGCGCCTTTTTTGGATCCGACCAAGTCGGAATTACCCTGTTTCGCTCGGGATCGATAACCGCAAAGAGCGTAGGTGTATCAGCCAACGCATCTGAATAAATATATCGGCCGTTGACGATATAAGTCTCTGTTCCTACAGTATCCATATGCGGCATTGGATTAACGGCCTCTGGATCTATTAGATCTGGGTAGCCTATCTCTGCGAACTTTGCCGCGAAATCTTCCTGATACAGGGTCAACATATCGTCTATTGGCAAGCAATACGTGATCGTGTGCGCCATCTGTAGGCTGAACCCGGCCCGTACAAATTCCGCCGTGACGGCGATGCGAAGCGCCTGCCTCATAGTCCAAAGACGGACGCGCCCCCTGCCCCCGCCTGCTTGGACCGGCTTTACTGCGCGCCATGTGATCAAACGCCTCAGATAGTCGACATGGAGACCGCATGCTTCCTCTATCTGGGCGTCGGTAAACGTCGTACCGGTGGTTGCCATCGCTTCCATTCTCCATCCATACAAACCCGCAACTGACGTTGCAAGTAATATCTTGCATATCCCGTTGCAGGTAACATATGGTTCGATCCGTTACGATGAATTTCACGGGATCGACCGATGGCAAGCATCCGAAAACGCACCCTGCCGAGCGGCAAGGTCGTATGGCAGGCGGACTACCGCGATTCGGGCGGCTCGCGGCGGTCGAAGCAGTTCAAGACGAAGGGCACGGCGGATGCCTTCATGGTTCAGGCTCGACACGAAGTCGCCTCCGGCACCCATGTAGCGGACTCTGCAACGATCACACTCGACCATGCGGGTGAGCTTTGGATCGAGCGAGCGGTACGGGAGGGGCTTGAGGCCTCAACCATCCGGCAGTACAGGCAGCACCTGAAGCACCACATCGTTCCAGAGCTGGGCACGATGAAGCTCACCCGGCTAACTCGGGCGCGGGTCGAGGCTTTCCGAGATGGACTGGTCAAGAAGCTATCCCGTCCGATGGCCCGCGCCGTCCTCGCGAGCCTCAAGGGTGTCTTGAAGGAGGCGCACCGGCTAGGGCTTGCCAGCCACAACGCTGCGGCCGAGACGACAGTCGATGTTTCGAGGCGGGATCGTCGTAAGGTCGAGATCCCGACCAAGGCTGAGATTCGGGCAATCCTGGCGCTTACGGCCGAACTCTGGCCTCACACTCGAATCCGTGTGCCGCACAAGGGCGAACGCAGGACCGTTGCCGTCTCCTGGCGCCCCTTCATGGTCACTGCGATATTCACCGGAATGCGATGCTCGGAGCTTCGCGGCCTCACTTGGGAGCACGTCGACCTGGACAAGAAGGTGATCCAGATCCGCCAGCGCGCTGATTTCCAAAACGTGATGGGGTCACCCAAGACCGAGGCCGGCAACCGCGATATTCCTATGGCGCCTATGGTGGCGAACACGCTGAAGGCGTGGCGCCTCGTTTGCCCGGACACCCCTTTGAACCTTGTCTTTCCGACCGAGGCCGGGACGATCCACACCAACAGCAATGTTCATCAACATTGCTGGCGCCCGCTCCAGCGAAAGCTCGGCATCGTCAAGACGGTCGGACAGGATGCCGACGGCAATCCGATCGAACGACCGCGTTTCACCTTCCACTCTCTCCGGCACGCCGCGGCGAGCATGTTCATCGAACAGGGCTGGACGCCAAAGAAGGTTCAGACCGTCATGGGCCACGCGTCCATTCAGGTGACATTCGACACATACGGCCATCTCTGGGCGAATGCGGAGGATGATGCCGAGGCTATGGCGCAGATGGAAGCGCGGCTTCTGGGCTGAACGCAACACGGATGCAACATCGCAGCCGGGAAGCCGCAGAAACGCTAGGGTTGCATGGCATTTTGATTCCGCCATTCGGAGGTTCGATCCCTCCCGCCCCAGCCAGTGATTTCAAAACAGTTCGGCCGCGCAGCCTTTGCGCTCTAACGGCCAGTCAGAAAGGCGGCCGCTCCCGATCCGGGAGCCGCGCCGCGCCGTCTCTCAATGCGCCCAGACGCCGCGCCGTGCGGCTTGAGCGGCCTTGGCCTGGTTCTGATAGGTGTCCGGCGCGTCGGGTGTCGGGCGGGCGCCGCCGTTGTAAAGCGCCGACAAAGCGAGATCGAGGCCGTTGGCCAGCTTGCACTGATAGCCTGTATCCTGGCGCACGCAATGCACCGTCCCGCCCTGAGCGGCGATCAGATTCTGCAGCTGTTCGGCATAGCTGCCGCTTTCGCCGGTGATACCGGCCAGGACTACGTCCTGACCGTTGATCTGCAGATCCGAGGTCGTGACCACTGTCGCGGCGCCGTCGACCGTGTCGGGCTGGTCGCCGCCGCCGGCCGCAGCATCTCCGGCCCCTGCGCTGGCCGTTGGCTTGCCGGGCTGCTCGGGACCGAGGTCGGCCACGAGCAGATAGGCCGGGTCGCCATCCTCGGTCGAGGCCATCACCCAGACGCCGTCCTTCGAGCGCTGGATCGCCGGCACGCTCGTCCCGGCCTCGATCTGGTATTTCTGCGGGGCATGGGTATTCGGTTCGATATAGACCGGAACGGTCTTCGCCACGGTATAGACGCTGGCGATGGCATCGAACTCCACCGTGCCGCTATCCTCGAGCACGGGCGGTGCGGCCGGCTGCGCCGCGGGCGGTGAGGTAGCCGGCGATCCGCTATCGGTCGGCGACGACGTCGGTGTCGTTGCCGTCGAGGTTGATTGCGGCTGTGCCGCCATCTGCATCGACGGCGCAGCATCGGCCGGCTTGGCCCCCAGGCCGGAGGCAGCGAAATACGCTGTCCGCTTGTCCGGCAGCGTGACTTGCGCCCATTTGCCGCCTTCGACCACGCCGACGGCATCGACCATCATGTCTTTCGGCAGCCGTGCCACGACGGCGGCACCGTCATGCGGCGCGTCGACCGCGTCGCCTTCCGCCAGGACCCGCTGCGGCTGGCCGATGAATTCGACGATCTTCGGCGCCGACGGCGCGTTGAAGACAAAGAAGTAGGCGGCCGCGCCGCCGCCGATGACCAGAACAGCCAAGACGACTGAGATGATGATATTACGCATTTTGCTATCCGCACCCGCCCTCGGACCCGAATTCACGATTGCCGTGGTCGCTTTGCAGCGACCGCCCCCGGCTTACTGCACGACCACCGCCCAGGAGATCGGGCACAGCCGAACCGCAGGATAGACGTTCTCGTAGGTGGTGCAGTTGTAGGTCACCACCGGCGCAATGGGCAGCGGCCGGACCACGGTTTCGGCGCCTTCCGGCGTGGTGGTCACGACGGCCAGCGGCGTCGCGACCGCGACCGGATCCGCGCCGACTACGGCAACCATGTCGGGCCGCGTCTCCACGACCACGGTATCGGGCACGACGATCTCGGAAACCGTCAGCGGATAGGGGTAGACCGGCGTGTCGTACGGGTACCAGACATTGTCGACATCGTACCAATAGCCCCAGCGGCCGTAATGCCAATCCTGGTGCCAGCGGCCTCCGCCCCAATGCGCCCGTTCCCGCTCGTCGAAATCGCGCACGCTGCGGGTCTGGAAATCATGCTCATGGGCGTGGACGAACTCGCGGTCGCGCGCTGCGTCGTGTCCGGGTCCGAAAGTCCGCGCGACTTCGCGGCGATGTTCGGCGAATTCATGCGGCGCCATGGCATGCGCATTGCCCGCCATGGCGACATGCGCCGCCGGCGCGAAATTGCGCCGGTCGGGCCCGGCATGTCCGACGAGACCATGGTCGGCGCCGTGATCGAAGCCGCCATGCCCCGGGGCGCCGGGGATGATCGAAGCCACCATGCCCCGGTGCGCCGTCGGGATGATCGAAACCGCCATGCCCTGGAGCGGCGCCGGGGCGTTCCAAGCCACCATGCGCCTGCGCCTCGGTTACGCCCGGCCGATGCGGTTCGCCAACCGGACCGCCATGCAGAGCAGGCTCGGGGCCATGAGCCCCCGGTCCCGGAGCGCCGCCGGCATGAATGGGTGCCGGTGGCCGCCCCCCGGCCGCCGGGCTCGTCAGGGGATGGCCGCCGGCGGCCGCTGGGCTCGTGAAGGGATGTGCGCCTCCGCCCGGCATGCCGGGCGAAGCTCCCGTGATCGGCCGCGGACCGGTACCGGGCCGGCCCGGACTGGCCGCGGCGCCGGTGAGAGGCCTGGCTCCGCCCATTCCGCCGGGATGCTGCTGCGCGGCGCCGAAGGCTGCACCGCCGCGTTGCGGTTGAGCTGCAGGCGCCCTGGCCGGGGCCGCTCTCGCGGCCGGGGCGGGCTTGGACGGAGCCGATTTGTTGTTGTTGTTCGCCATCGCGAGGGGCGCCGTAAATGCCAACAGACCCACGCAGGCAACCGCGCCCCAAATCGGCAACCGATCCATGATCTTCCTCACGAGTCGCAACCTCTGACAAGGTAGTCCGGTTTGACGAAACGGCAAGCGGAGATAAGCCGTCTCTGCCGGACTCTCGGTCTAGTCGTCTATCGGGCCGGCGGATGAGAGGCTGCCATCCGCCGGCCTGACTCGCTCAGTTGGGTTTCAGGCTCCTTGCCGACACCCAGCCGGACTGGCCGCCCGCCGTGGTGACCGACCAGAAGCCGCCCTTTTCCTCGCCAGCCGCGATGACGCTGTCGCCGGGGCTGAGATGCGCGACGACCGGCGAGCCGGTGCCCGGACCGGAGCGGAGGTTGAGCGCCGTGCCGACGGTATACGTCGCGCCCTTGACCAGCGGCGGTGCCGCGTGCACCGGAGCCGACGACGGCGGCGGGGGTGGGGGGGGCATTGACGCCGCTCGGCTGGAAGTTCACGCCCAGGATCGCCGGGCGATCGGTAAACCAGAGCATCCAGGCATAGTCGTCGGTAATGGCCGTTGGTTGCGGCGTCTGCTGCAAGGCTGCCGCGGCGCCCTGCTGCGACAGGGTCAGGCCCTGCTGCATCATTTGGAGCGCGGTCATCTCGGGCATTTCCTGCCGGTTCACGCTGACCTGTTCGGCCACGCTCGAGATCAGGCCGTCCTGGGCGTCCTGAACCTTGCTTTCGGGAATGACCAACTGATAGGAGCGCGACGACGGGCCGGACGCGGTTTTGTGGATCGTGCACAGCGCGAGGACGCCGCCATAGATCCGCGGATGGCCGGGCAGGTAGATCGCGACGCGATGCGCGCCGGCAGCCAGCGCCGCCTGCCAGCCATTGGCCGAGGCATCCAGCTTCGTGCATCCGACCGAGAACGGGGTCGTGAAGCTCTGGCCGCCCACGATGCGGAACACGCCGGGCTCTTCGATGACCGCCCCGACATTTTCCAGCGAGCCGCTCGCCAGCGGATGAAAATCCCCGCCGGCCGGAGGCGGTTGGCAGCCAGCCAGCGCCAGCATTGTCCCCGCGACGAACGAAAAGGCCTTGAAGCCCTTGAAGGTGCGACGTCGTCCCATTCTAGCTGCCCCCGATTCCGTTAAACGGTGTAGGATCTCACTATGGTATGATGCATGACGCTCGGGCCGGTCGCAGACCGTCATGGGCCGCGACCTTGAGGCCGGATACATTGGCGCCCAGCAGGGCAAAGCCACCGCAGCCAGGGACCATCTGACATTGCAGCGTACCGGCATCGCCCACAAATTTGCGCTGTTCGCTGTCGCCGACGATCTTCCGTTGCTCGCTGTCCCCGACGATCTTCCGTTGCTCGCTGTCCCCGACGATCTTCCGCTGTTCGCTGTCGCCGACGATCTTGCGCTGTTCGCTGTCCCCGACGATTTTGCGCTGTTCACTGTCGCCGACGATCTTGCGCTGTTCGCTGTCGCCGACGATCTTTCGCTGCTCGCTATCGCCGACAAGGCGTCGCGGCGTACCGCAAGGACAGGCCCAATAATGGTCGCCGACGAGGAGCTGAATATCGCTCGAATCGGGGCTGTAAAGCGGGACCGGCATGCTGGCGGCCAGTCCGAGCTGCCGGCAGGCGAGAGGGCCATCGGCCCGCGCCGCAGTCGATTGCACGATCAACGCAAGCGCGAACAGAGCAATTACACGCAAAGGGCGATGAGCGCATGACGGCATCCGCGAAGACCAAATCGAAGGTATGTTGGGGAGAGCCGGTTCGAATCGCGCCATCCGAGACAACACCTTTTCAAAATTTGCGTATCGCCGATACGACGCCCGGCAGGGCCCGCCACTGGTCCATTTTGGTTACCGCTCTATTTTTTAACTCTTCGGTT
Organism: Aliidongia sp.; assembly: GCA_037200015.1. Lineage (GTDB taxonomy): Bacteria > Pseudomonadota > Alphaproteobacteria > ATCC43930 > CGMCC-115725 > JAXDMU01. The sequence goes on from JBBCHB010000046.1 coordinate 24,367, forward strand.
GCGGGAGTGTCAAGTTACGGCATTATTATGGTACTCACTGCCGGATCGCTGCCTTTGCCGGATTGTGAATGAGTTGCGAGCATGCCTTCATCAGACAACCAGATCGATCCGACAGACGAAACGGCGATCGCTAGACTCAATCCGGCGGATCAGACCGCGATAGCGCGAGTCGATACGGCGGATGAAACGGCGATTGCGAAGAGTATAGACGCCCCGGCGCCGCGGACGGCTACCCCGTCCCAGCCCGTCGCACTGCAAGACGATACATTAGCGCCCGGCAGTATATTCCATGGCGACTTCCGCATCTCTCAAAGCATCGTCAAGCGCGGGGGCATGGGAGAGGTCTATAAGGCCATCAACATAATCAATAATACCGCGTTCGCGATCAAGATGATTCGTCACGATCTCTCGCATGACCCGGACCTTGTCAGTAAATTTATTCAGGAGGACGAGGCGCTCCGGCAGTTGAACAACCCGGCCGTCGTTCGGTACTACGGTGTCCGGCGCGATCCGGAGTCCGAGCGGTTCTACATCCAGATGGAGTATGTCGACGGGCCGACGCTCGGCGAATACGTGAAGGAGCGCGGCGCGATCTCGGCAGGTGCAGCACGAATGCTGTGCCACCATTTGGCGCTGGGGTTGCAGGACGCACATCATTGCGGGATCGTCCATCGCGATATCTCGCCGGATAATATCCTTCTGGGCAATTCCGACCTAGCCCAGGCAAAGATTATCGACTTCGGTATCGCAAAAGTTGCTTCAACCGGTGATTTCACGACATTCCGCAGCAGCTTCGTCGGAAAATACCGCTACGCTTCGCCGGAGCATTTCAGCTCGGATGCGCCGATCGACCAGAGGTCCGATATCTATTCTCTCGGACTTGTGGTTGCCGCGGCCGCAGCCGGCAAGCCCCTCGAGATGGGCAAGGACGAGCTGTCGGGTGCCACCGCCCGGTTGCGCGTCCCGGATCTCAGCGTGGTCCCCGTGGCAATGCGCCCGATGCTGACCCGCATGCTCGATCCCGACCCGACGCGGCGGCCGACCGCGGCCGATCTGGTCGTCCAGCTGGCACCGGTCGGCGGGAGAAAGAAGGGCGGTCGCGTCGGGCTCTGGCTCGGCCTCGTCGCCGTCGTGGTCATCATCGCCGGCGGCGGGGGCGTTGCCTGGCTGAAGCTGCAGCCCCCGGTCATTCCGCCGACTCCGCCCAGGATCAACACCGGGCCCGTCGCCAGCCCCGGAACGGGGACGGCGGGGTCGAGCCTCGGACCAGCGGGGACGGGAACGACAGGGGCGGGAACGACGGGCGCGCCCGCGACGGGGACGGTGGGGACAATTGCCGGGCCGACGGGCGGCGCGACCACCAGTCCGCAAGTGACGAAGTCGGTGCTGCAGCCGACAGCGTCGATCGACGCCGTCAAACAGGCCGTTGCCGCCTCGCCGGGCGCCTGCGTTCCGCTTACGGTTTCGCCGCTCGATTCCGGCCGGGTTCAGGTCAACGGGCTGGTCGGAACCCAGGCCGATGCCGATCGCGTGAAAGGCGCGGTGGAAGGGCTCGGCTACACGCTGGACAATCAGCTCGTCACCTCGCGATCCGCCTGCCAGGCGCTGCAGCTGCTGAATCAGTTGGGCAAGGTCAACGCCACGACCGGCGCCAATCGCCCGATCCTGTCGGTGCAGAAGATCCCCGCCTTGTTCCGGGTCGGCGAAACGGTCAATCTCAGCGCGACGGCCTCGCTCAACGCCGACCATCACCTCTATTGGATCATGGTCGACGGCGCGACCGGCAGCGCCGTGGTCGACCATCGGGTCAGCCATTCCTTCGTCAACCTGTCGACCTCCAATACCGTCAAGGCGCCCGGCTGGAGTATGGCGCTGCTGGTCGTCTCGCCGCGCGCGCTGGACGCGTTGGGGGCGCTCAATCAGACGACGGTCGATCAGTTGGATATCGCGCTCGAAAGCGAGTTGGCGAAATCGGCGAACCGCCGGGATCTGTCCAGCGCCTATCTGTTCGTCCGGCACGTCGAATAGATCCACCCCCCTTAGAAGAGAGAAACGGGCAATGAAGTGTCGCTCGATCGCAATCGCCGCCGCTGCCTTGGCCGTGTTCGCGACAGGCGCCGCTCGGGCCGATGGTGACGCCACGGCCGGAGCCGCCATCTTCAAGAAATGCACGGTCTGCCATTCGCCCGATGCCGACGTGAACAAGCTCGGGCCGAGCCTGCACGGCATCGTCGGCCGCCATTCAGGCAGTATCGACAGCTACACCTATTCGCCGGCGATGAAGTCTTTCGACAAGGTCTGGGACGCGGCCCTGCTCGACACCTATCTGACCGACCCGCGCGCCACCGTGCCGGGCACCAAAATGATCTTCCCCGGCCTCAAGGACGCGAAGGACCGACAGGACGTGATCGCCTACCTCTCCACGCTGAAGTGAGAGTCGAAGGCGGAGGCGCACCAGTCTCCGGCATCCCACCGAAGCCTTGACGACAGGCCGGCCTTCTTCTACGGCTTGCGGCCCTCCTCTGCCGGCGTGGATTTTGGAGGGTAGATTAAGGACGGTTTCATGATCGACGAGGCATTGCGGACACGCGACTGGCTGCTGGCCGATGGCGCCACCGGGACCAATCTGTTCGCAATGGGCCTCGTCGCCGGCGAGGCGCCGGAGATCTGGAACACCGAACATCCGGATCGCGTGCGGCGGCTGCATCAATCCTTCGTCGATGCCGGCTCGGACATCGTCCTGACCAACAGTTTCGGCTGCAACCGCCGCCGGCTTGCCCTGCATAAGCTGGAAGGGCAGACGCATGAGCTGAACCGTCTTGCCGCGTCCCACGCCCGCGCCGTGGTCGATGCGGCCGATCGCAGGGTCTTCGTCGCCGGTTCGGTCGGGCCGACCGGCGATCTCTACGTGCCGCTCGGCGAGTTGACCGAGGATGTCGCGGTCGAGGTCTTCGTCGAGCAGATGGAAGGGCTGAAGGCGGGCGGCGCGGACATCCTCTGGATCGAGACCATGTCCTCCTTCGAGGAGATCCGTGCCGCGGCTCGTGCCGCGGCGCGGGTCGGCATGCCTTATGCCGTGACGGCGAGCTTCGACACGGCCGGCAGCACCATGATGGGCATCTCGCCGGTTTCGCTGATCGAGACGGTGACCGCGCTCGACCCGGCGCCGCGCGCGATCGGTGCCAATTGCGGCGTCGGCGCGGCCGATCTCCTCGCATCCATCCTGCAGATGACCGAAGCCCGGCCGGGCGCGACCGTGATCGCCAAAGGCAATTGCGGCGTCCCTCAGGTCGACGGCGACAAGATCATTTATACCGGCACACCGTCGTTGATGGGCGACTACGCGCGGCTGGCGCTCGATGCCGGCGCCCGCATCCTGGGCGGCTGCTGCGGCACGACGCCGGGCCATGTCCTGGCCATGCGCCGGGCGCTCGACGGTTATCGTCGCGGCGACCGGCCGGACCTCGACAGGATCGTCGCGGCGATCGGGCCGCTGACCGCCCCGCCGCCGAGCGCGATCCGCGAAGATGCCGCCCGCCGGCCACGCCGCCGGGGCGCACCCGCGGCCTAGGCGGGAAGATTTGCGTACGTGGCTACCTAGGCTGGTTCGATCAGGACGTTTGGCGCCATTCCTGGAATGCATGCGACATCGTTGCCCAATCGGGCGGATGGTCGATGCACGCCGTACGCAGTATCAATAAAACTAAATAGTTAGAGGAACTCTCCAGCCAGCGCCGGCACCGCTTCGCCGACGCTGCGGTTGTTCGGCATGGCCTGTCTTGTGCGCGGGCCCCTTTACATATCCTCGATTATCGATAATTTCCCCTTGCGTATCGGGCTGAACGATTTGGAAGCCGTCTCCAGGCCAACCGCGTCACCCGTTATCAGCTCGTCTGGAGAAGTCTATGTGGATCGTCAGAGTCGCCCTGGAGCGACCCTATACCTTCATTGTGCTGGCCCTGCTGCTCATAATCTTCGGGCCGCTGACGATCCTGCGCACGCCGACTGACATCTTCCCGAATATCGGTATCCCGGTCGTCAGCGTCGTCTGGCAGTATAACGGCCTGCCGCCCGACGAGATGGGGCAACGGATCGATGCGAATTTCGAGCGCGCGCTGACCACCACGGTCAACGACATCGAACATATCGAATCGCAATCGCTGCTCGGCGTCGGCGTGGTCAAGATCTTCTTCCAGCCGAACGTCAATATCGACGTGGCGCTGGCCCAGGTCACCGCCATCTCGCAGACGCTGCTGCGCCAGATGCCGCCCGGCACCACGCCGCCGCTGGTGATCAGCTACAACGCGTCCAGCGTGCCCGTCATCCAGCTCGGCCTGTCCTCCGACAAGCTGTCCGAGCAGGAGTTGTTCGACTTCGGCAACAGCTTCATCCGCACCCAGCTGGCGACCGTGCAGGGCGCCGCCATTCCCTTCCCCTATGGTGGCAAGCAGCGGCAGGTGCAGGTCGATCTCGACCAGCGCGCGATGCAGGCCAAGGGCGTATCGGCGCAGGATGTCGGCAATGCGATCGGCGCGCAGAACCTGATCCTGCCGGCCGGCACCCAGAAAATCGGCGTCTACGAATATAACGTGAAGCTCAACGCAAGTCCGAAGACCATCGAAGAACTGAACGACCTGCCGGTCAAGACCGTCAACGGCACCACACTCTATGTCCGTGACGTCGCCCATGTCCGGGACGGCTATGCGCCGCAGACCAACATCGTGCGCGTCGACGGCAAGCGCGCCGTGCTGATGACGATCCAGAAGACCGGCAACGCCTCAACGCTCGACATCATCCAGCGCATCAAGGACCGACTGCCGCTGGTGCGCGCTTCCTCGCCACCCGAGCTGAACATCGACGCGGTCGGCGATCAGTCGGTCTTCGTCGGCGCAGCGGTCGAAGGCGTGGTGCGCGAAGGCATCATCGCGGCGGCGCTGACCGGCTTGATGATCCTGCTGTTCCTGGGCAGCTGGCGTTCGACGCTGATCATCACGATCTCGATCCCACTGTCGGTGCTGGCCTCGATCATCGCGCTTTCGGCGCTCGGCCAGACCATCAACATCATGACGCTGGGCGGGTTGGCGCTCGCCGTCGGCATCCTGGTCGATGATGCGACGGTGGCGATCGAGAACATCAACTCGCATCTCGAACTGGGCAAGCCGGTCGAGCCCGCCATCCTGGACGGCGCGCAGCAGATTGCGGTGCCGGCCCTGGTCGCGACGCTGTGCATCTGCATTGTCTTTGTGCCGATGTTCTTCCTGGACGGCGTTGCGCGCTTCCTGTTCGTGCCGCTGGCGGAAGCCGTGTGCTTCGCGATGCTCGCCTCCTATGTGCTGTCGCGCACCCTGGTTCCGACGCTGGCGAAGTTCTGGCTGCGCCAGCACGATCTGCATGCCGAGCACGAGGCGCCGCGCGGCTTCTTCGGGCGGTTCCAGCACGGCTTCGAACGGCGCTTCAAGGCGCTGCGCCAGCGCTACCGAGCGCTACTCGGCCTGGCGCTGATGAACCGCGGCATCTTCGCGGCCGGCTTCATGCTGCTGGTGCTGGCGTCCTTCGCGCTGGCGCCACAGCTCGGCGAGGATTTCTTCCCGGCGGTCGATGGCGGCCAGATCAAGCTGCATCTGCGGGCCCATTCCGGGACCCGCATCGAGGAGACTGCGCGCATTTGCGACGAGGTCGAGACGCAGATCCGGCAGAGCATCCCGACCGCCGAACTGCAGAACGTGGTCGACAATATCGGCCTGCCCAATAGCGGCATCAATTTGTCCTACAGCAACTCGGCACCGACCGGCACGGCCGATGCCGACATCATGATCACGCTGAAGGAAGGCCATGGGCCGACGGCGGATTACGTCCGTTCGCTGCGTTCGCAGCTGCCGGAGCAGTTTCCCGGCGTCGACTTTGCCTTCCTGCCAGCCGACATCGTCAGCCAGATCCTGAATTTCGGATTGCCGGCGCCGATCGACATCCAGGTCGTCGGCTTCAACGCGGCGGCCAACCGGACCTATGCCAACATGGTCTATGAGAAGCTGAAGCATGTGCCGGGCATCGCGGATCTGCGCATCCAGCAGGCGGCCGACACGCCGGAGCTCGACCTCACGGTCGATCGCAGCCGTGCCGACGAACTGGGCCTGACCCAGCGCGACGTCGCCAACAACATGCTGATCTCGCTCAGCGGCAGCTTCCAGACCGCGCCGACCTTCTGGCTCAACCCGAAGAACGGCGTGTCCTACAACATCGTGACCCAGACGCCGCAATATCAGCTCGACTCGCTGCAGGCGCTGAAGAACCTGCCGGTCACCGGCAGTGCCGGACAGCAGCCGCAGATCCTGGGCGCGCTGGCCAGCGTCAAGCGGGCCGTCGGGCCGGTGGTCGAGACGCATTACAACGTGCAGCCGGTCATCGATATCTACGCTGCGGTGCAGGACCGCGATCTGGGCGGCGTCAGCGCCGATGTGAAGCGCATCCTGGCCGAGACGGCGGGCCAGGTGCCGAAGGGCGGCACGGTCGTCATGCGCGGCCAGACCGAGACGATGCAAAGCTCCTTCATCGGCCTCTATGGCGGCCTCGCCTTTGCCATCGTGCTGGTCTATCTGCTGATCGTGGTCAATTTCCAATCCTGGATCGACCCGTTTCATCATCATCACGGCCCTGCCCGCGGCCCTCGCCGGCATCGTCTGGATGCTGTTCCTGACTCATACGACGCTGAGCGTGCCGGCGCTGACCGGTGCCATCATGTTGCATGGGCGTCGCCACGGCGAACAGCATCCTGGTGGTGAATTTCGCCCGGGAGCGGCTGGACCACGGCCGCGACGCCTTCAGCGCGGCGCTCGAAGCGGGCTTCGGCCGCTTCCGCCCGGTGCTGATGACCGCTCTCGCCATGATCATCGGCATGGTGCCGATGGCGCTGGGAATGGGCGAAGGCGGCGAGCAGAACGCGCCGCTCGGCCGCGCCGTCATCGGCGGCCTGCTGTTCGCCACCACCGCCACCTTGTTCTTCGTCCCGACTGTTTTCTGCATGATCCACGGCCGCCATTCCGCGCGGCAGCGCTGATGACCGGAGCTCCGCATGTCGCCAACCCCAGTTAAACCGAAACGCCCCAGCCGACCGACACCCGGCGCGTTGCGTCTGGCCGGATTCATCCTGCTTGCTGCCATGGTCGGCGCCGCCGGCTGGGGCCTCGGAGCACGATCGAGCGCGCAGGCCGCGCTCGAGACGCAGACCGCCAAGCAAGCGATTACCAGCGTCGTGCTGACCAAGGCCGTGAACGGCCCGCGCGGCGAGGACGTCGTGCTGCCCGGTACGGTGCAGTCCTTCGTCGATGCGCCGATCTTTGCCCGGACCAGCGGCTATGTGAAGGCCTGGTACACCGATATCGGCGCCCAGGTGACCAAGGGCCAGTTGCTCGCCGAGATCGACACGCCGGAAGTCGATGACCAGCTGCGCCAGGCCCAGGCCGATCTCAACACCGCCGAGGCCAATGGCAAGCTGGCCGACAGCACGGCCAAGCGCTGGCAGACGCTCGCCACCACGGATTCGGTGTCCAAGCAGGAAAACGACGAGAAGGCGGCCGACGCCTCCGCCAAGGCCGCGGTCGTCGCCGCCGCCAAGGCCAATGTCTCGCGGCTGGAGCAGCTCGAATCCTTCAAGCGCGTCGTGGCGCCCTTCGACGGCGTCGTTACCGCGCGCCGGACCGATGTCGGCGCCCTGATCAATGCCGGCAGCGGTGTCGGGCCGGAGCTGTTCCGCGTCGCCGACACCAGCAAGCTGCGCATCTATGTCCAGGTGCCGCAGGCCTATGTCCCCGTGATCAAGACCGGCACGACGGCCAATCTGCGCTTCGTCGAATTCCCCGGCCGCGATTTCCCGGCCAAGGTGGCGCGGACGGCCGAGGCGATGGATCCGACAGCCCGCACGCTGCTGGTCGAGTTGCAGGTCGACAATTCCAAGCATGAGCTGCTGCCCGGCGGCTATACCGAGGTGCATCTGGCCGCGACGCCGTCGGCGAGCATCGCGCGGCTGCCGATCAACACGCTGCTGTTCCGGGCCGAGGGCCTGCGGGTCGCCAAGGTCGACGGCAGCGGCAATGTCACGCTCGCGCCGGTCACGCTCGGCCGCGACTTCGGCACCGAGGTCGAGATCGTCGAGGGTGTTGCGCCGGGCGAGTCGGTCGTGCTGAATCCGCCGGATTCCCTGCGCGAGGGGCAGCCCGTGCGAGTTATCGCGGCACCGGCGCCGCAGATCGCGGACGCGGCCAATAGCCAGACGGGTGGCACACAGAAATGAAGCATTTCTCCGCCAGGGGCATCGCCGCCTGGGTCATGGCGGCAACCGTTCCGCTCGCCGCCTGCGATCTGGCGCCCGACTACAATGTTCCCGAGACGCCGGCCCCGGTCGCCTACAAGGAATCGGATGGCTGGAAGACGGCACAGCCGGCCGACGAGGTGCCCAAGGGCGAGTGGTGGAAGAGCCTGGGCGATCCGCAGCTCGACGCGCTCGAAGAGAAGGTCGGCAGTTCCAACCAGGATCTGAAATCGGCTTATGAAAAATTCCTGCAGGCGCGCGCGCAGCTCGGCATTACCAGCGCCGACCTCTCGCCGCAGGTCGGCCTGAACGGCTCGGCGACCCGGACGCGCCGGTCCGAGAACGCGATTCCGCTATTCAAGCCGACGAATTTTTCCGATTACGCGACCTCCATCAATGTGTCCTATGAGGTCGATCTCTGGGGCCGCGTGCGTAACAGCGTCGAATCGTCCAAAGACCAAGCGCAGGCGACCGAAGGCGATCTGGCCACGACCGATCTGGATCTGCGGGCTGAACTTGCAGCGGATTATTTCAGCCTGCGCGGCTTCGACACGCAACAGCGTATCCTGGACGAAACCGTTGCAGCTTATGCCGCCGCCCTCGACCTGATCAGCCGGCGCCATACCGGGGGCGTTCAGCCGATCGCAGATGTCGCACAGGCCCAGGGTCAGCTGGAGACGGCCAAGACTCAGGCAAGCGACAATCACATCCACCGGCAGCAGATGGAACATGCTGTCGCCATCCTGGTTGGCGTTCCGCCCTCGGAGTTCAGCCTGCCAGTCATGCCGCTTGAGCAGCAGACGCCGCCGGCGATCGCGACAGGGCTGCCCTCGTCGCTGATCGAACGCCGGCCGGACGTTGCCGCGGCCGAGCGGCGCGTCGCCTCGGCGAATGCTAATATCGGCGTCGCCCGTGCAGCCTATTACCCGGTCTTCAATCTGGAAGGGCTGCTCGGCGTCGACAGTGCGATCCCGGCGAAACTGTTCAGCGCGTCCAGCACCATCTGGTCGTTCGGTCCGACCGCCGCGGTGGCGCTGATCGACGGCGGGCGCCGTGATGCGATGAATGATCAGGCCCGCGCCGCTTTCGACCAGACCGTGGCGGATTATCGCCAGACGGTACTCAATGCCAATGGCGAGGTCGAAGACGATCTCGTGGCGTTGCGTCAGCTCGACCAGGAGATCAAGACTGAGAACGCCGCGGTCACCGCGACCCAACAGGCGCTCGACCAGGCCCGGCTGCGCTACAATGCCGGGCTCGTCACCTATATCGAAGTGGTCGATACCCAAAATCTGGCGCTGCAGGCACAGCTTTCCGATGCCGATATCGAGACCCGCCGCATGACCTCGACCGTCCAGCTGATCAAGGCGTTGGGCGGCGGCTGGAGCCGCGATACCGGTCTTGATCTGGAGATCGCCGGCGGCATGGACGGGACCGGGGCGGCCGCCGCGGCCAAGGTCGAATGAACGGGCAGCGCAACTGCCGGCGTGCCCGGATCCGCGATGCGGTGATCGCACGCATCATCGACGGCACCTATCCGCCGGGCACGCGGCTCAAGGAAATGGCGCTCGCAACCGAATTCGGCGTCAGCCAGGCTCCGGTGCGCGAGGCGTTGCGCGAGCTCGAAGTCTCGGGCCTCGCCGTCTCGGAGCCCTATTGCGGCACGCGCGTGCTGGGCATCGACGTCGATGAGCTGCGCGAGGCCTATGAGTTGAAGGCGCTCATCGAGGAACGCGCCGCCGAACTCGCCGTGCCCTGCCCCGCGGACGTGTTGGACGCACTCCAAGCCGATCTGGAGCAGTTGCAGGAAACCTCCGCCCGGCTCGATTTTGAAGCCTATGCCGTGGCCGCGCTGTCGTTCCATCGCACCATCGTGCTCATGTCCGGCAACCGTTCCTTCCTGCGTGCCTGGGACGCGCTGCACTGGCAGGTCCGCTCGCGCGTGGCCATCCGCCAGGCCGGCACGACTCTGCCGGGCTACGCCTGCGCCCATATCGAAATCCTGGGTGCGCTGCGCGCCGGCGACGGCCGGCGTGCCGGACAGGCTCTGCGCGCCATCGTCGAGAAATACCTCGTGCTGCTGGGGCACTCGCACGAACCGGCCTTGCAATACGCGGTGTCGTAGACGCGCGAGGGCTTAATCCGCCCTCGTTTCGCGGCTGTGCCAGACACGGATGATCAAGACTTCATCGGCTGGAAGCACAGCGTATCGAAGGACATACGCGCGCCGACCGAATTTCGCTGACCATTCGCGGAACTCAGACCGGGGAGCATCGATATGGGGATGCTCGCCGATCTGATCGGCCGCCTGAAGAATGCGGCTGCCGCACGTCGAGCGGCCGATGGGCTTACCGAGGCAAGGAAATCATAAAGTCGAGCAACGTCGTCTAAAGGGAAAGATACGAGTCGAGCCGTGCTCGATCGATCTCCAGAGCAAGCGTTTCGGCGCAGACTGCTGTCAGATATTCGCTGACGGATTGACCGGAGCGCCTCGCCGCCTCCAGGACGGCAGCTTGTAGAACATCAGGCAGTGCGACCGTTAGCATGACGGATCTTTTGTCGCTTCTCGAAGACTACCCGACGAGACCAAAAATTTCTATCGACGATCGCTGTGTGCCGTTTTGATCTAGTCCCTTCCTACATTGGCTTCGTTGGCGCCCCGTCAAGCGCATTGACGATCCCACCCGGGCCGGAACATCGCGCGCATACGGTCGGCCAGCTGGGCGGCGCCGGCCGCTCGGCACGCTCCCGCAATGCAGGAGAAGGGCTCGCCGACATCCTGCGCGTTTTGCCGTCCTCTCGAAGGCATACTCAACGGCCATTGGTTCATCCTGCTGGCCAAGCCGGCGGCTTGAATAGGGAGCCGGGACGCCCCGCAACGCGCATCCCGGCTCCGCCCCCTCGCCCTCCCCCTATGTTGATCTGCCTCTCGGTGGCAGCAACACCACCGCACGGGCCGGGCGCTCGCCGTACAGCGCCTGCAGAATGGCCGCCGTGGCGCTGTCGGACGACCGGGGCCGGCGTCCGTCGCCCCGTGCGACCCAGCGCCCCGCTGCATCCTCGGCAACGATTGCGCAGCCTCTACCGGCCCGCGCCGCCCGAGTTTCCGCCATGATCGCCTCCGCATCCCGTTGCCGCCTCTATCGAAATCCGGACAGCCATTGAAAAGCAATCGGGATCGATTGATCGGCGCATGAAAGGCGTATGAAAACGGGTGGTATCCGCGCCGCGCCAGCCGCGCGGCGTCTTTATGTTCTTTTGATACCGCCGAAGTTTAACCATGCTTGTTTCTTTATGGCCCGGTACCGACTCTATAGCGCGAAAGATTTTGTGACTGGAGTGCCGAAAGGCGATGCCGCGGGCCTTGATGGAAGAGCGACCGACCGATCTGCAATCGGGCGCGGCACAGCCGAGGCTGCGCCAGGCATCGCCAACCGATCTGGCGCAATTGGTCGCACTGGAGCAGGCGAGTTTCGCCCAGGACCGGATCGCCCGGCGCAGCTGGCACCGGCTGCTGCAGCGGCCAAGCGCGGTGGTGCTGGTCGCCGAGGAGACGGGCGCGTTGGCCGGTGCGCTTGTCCTGCTGTTCCGCAACGGCTCGCGGGTTGCCCGGATCTATTCCGTTGCCGTCGCCGCAGGCAAGCGTGGCGGCGGCCTCGGTTATGCGCTCATCGACCGCGCGGGCCGGGAAGCGGCCGGCCGCGGCTGCACCCGCCTTCGTCTCGAAACCCGGCTCGACAATCACCCGGCCCAGGCGCTGTTCCGGCGCCTGGGCTTTGCCGTCACCGGCCGGACCGCCGGCTATTACCAGGACGGCATGGCCGCGCTGCGCCTCGAACGGCGTCTCGCCGCCTGATTCAGAAGGACGCATGAAAGCCGATGCCAGGTCCTGTCATCATCGTCGAAAAACGTAGCGATTTCCGTTGGGCCGATCCGCATGCCCGGGTCATGAGCCTGGAGGATTATCTCAAGGCCGGGCTCGATGGCGCCGGGCATCGCCGCAAGATCGTCAATCTGTGCCGCGACTACGCCTATCTGGGCGCAGGCTATTACTGCTCGCTGCTGGCCGAGGCGCGCGGCGAGCGGGTGACGCCGGGGCTCGACGACCTGCTGGAGCTGGGCCAGCGCCGGCACTACGCCCATCGGATCGGCGAGCTGAACCGGCTGATCGAGCCGCCGGCCGAGTTGCCGCGCTCGATCGGCCGCTTCGCCATCCATGCCTATTTCGGCCGGGTCGAGGACGAGGCCTTTGCGCGCCTCGCCACGCGCGCCTTCGAGCTGTTCCGCTGCCCGTTGCTGGAAATCGCGGTCGAGCGGGTCGGCGATGCCGACTGGCAGATCTCCGCGATCCGGCCGCTCGACCCGCGCGATGTGCCGGCCGGCCATGACCGGCTGTTCCAGGATGCGCTCGAAGGCTTCACCCATCGCCTGTGGCGGCGCGCCAGGCCCGGCAATGCCGCGCGGCTCGACCTTGCCATCCTGCAGGATCCGGCCGACGAGATGCCGCCCAGCCGACGCGCGACGCTCGATCATCTCGGCCAGATCGCCGAGACGATGGGCATTCGCACGCATTTGATCGAGAAGCGCGATTTCCAGCGGCTGACCCAGTTCGACGCGCTCTTCATCCGAGAGACGACTGCCGTGCCGCATCACACCTTCCGCTTCGCCAAGCAGGCGGAACGGGCCGGCATGCCGGTGATCGACGATCCGGCCTCGATCCTGCGCTGCACCAACAAGGTGTTCCTGGCCGAGCTGCTGCGCGGCCATGGGCTGCCGACGCCGCGAACCGCGCTGGTGACCAAGCGCAGCTTGGCGCAGCATGTCGCGCTGTTCGACCAGCCGGCCGTGCTCAAGATCCCGGACGGCTCGTTCAGCCAGGGCGTCAAGCGCGCCGCCGACGCCGAGGATTTCGCCCGGATCGCCGGCGAGATGCTGCAGCAATCCGAGATCATCCTGGCCCAGGAGTTCATGTACACGCCGTTCGACTGGCGCATCGGCGTGCTGGCCGGCCAGCCGCTCTTCGCCGCGCGCTATTTCATGTGCGATTCGCATTGGCAGATCCTGCAGCACGGCGCCGACGGCTCGCATGTCGAAGGCCGCACCCAGGCCGTGCCGATCGAATCCGTGCCGGCCGCGGTGCGTGATACCGCTCTCGCCGCCGCCAAGCTGATCGGCGACGGCTTCTACGGCGTCGATCTCAAGGAGACGGAAGCCGGCGTCTTCGTCATCGAGATCAATGACAACCCCAATCTCGATTTGGGCATGGAAGACCGCGCGGCCGGCGATACGGTCTATCGGGCATTGCTCGACCGCTTCGTCGCTCTGTTCGAGCGCCGGACGAGCCGGCCGGCCGGCAGCGCGTCCTTGATCCGCCTGCCGGTCGCCGCCGCGCCGCAAGCTGCCAAGCTGCTGCCGTTTCGCCCTATCGCAGGCGACCGGTCATAGCACTCCCTACCGCCGCTTCAGCTGTGCCACATCGCGCACCGCGCCGCGAGACGCGCTGGTGGTGAGGGCGGCATAGGCCTGGAGTGCGATCGAGACCTTGCGCTCTCGCGCTTCCGGGTGCCAGGCGGCAGTGCCTTTCGCGTCCATCCGGGCGCGGCGACGGGCCAGTTCCTCGTCGTCAACGGCGACGCGGATCGAGCGCGCCGGGATGTCGATCTCGATCCGGTCGCCCTCTTCGACCAGGCCGATCGTGCCGCCTTCGGCCGCTTCGGGCGAGACATGGCCGATCGACAGGCCCGAGCTGCCGCCCGAGAAGCGGCCATCGGTCACCAGAGCGCAAGCCTTGCCGAGGCCCTTGGACTTGAGATAGCTGGTCGGATAGAGCATCTCCTGCATGCCCGGCCCGCCCTTGGGGCCTTCATAGCGGATCAGCACGACGTCGCCGGGCTCGATCCTGTCGCCCAGGATGCCTTCGACCGCAGCGTCCTGGCTTTCGAAGATGCGCGCCTTGCCGGCGAAGACCAGCGAGGCTGCATCGACGCCGGCCGTCTTCACGATGCAGCCATCCTCGGCGATGTTGCCGTAGAGCACGGCGAGGCCACCATCCTGGCTGAAGGCATGCCCGACATCGCGAATGACGCCCTTGCTGCGATCGGTATCAAGCTCGTCGTAGCGCTTGTCCTGGCTGAACGCCTCGGTCGTGCGCACGCCGCCGGGCGCGGCGCGGAAGAACTGCGCGACCTGGCTGTCGGTCGAGCGCTTCACGTCCCAGCGCGCCAGCGCGGCGTCGAGCGTCGCGGCATGGATCATCGAGACATCGCGGTTGAGCAGCCCGGCGCGGTCGAGCTCACCCAATATGCCGAGGATGCCCCCGGCGTGATGGACGTCCTCGACATGGACGTCGGCGACCGAGGGCGACACCTTGCACAGCACCGGCACGCGGCGCGACAGCCGGTCGATATCCGCCATGGTGAAATCGACCTCGCCCTCATGCGCCGCGGCGAGCAGATGCAGCACGGTATTGGTCGAACCGCCCATCGAGATGTCGAGCGTCATGGCGTTCTCGAAGGCCGCCCGGTTGGCGATGTTGCGCGGCAGGACCGAGGCATCGTCCTGCTCGTAGAAGCGCCGGGCCAGATCGACGATCGACCAGCCGGCCTCGACGAAGAGTCGCTTGCGGTCTGCATGGGTCGCCACGACGGTGCCGTTGCCGGGCAGCGCCAGGCCGAGCGCTTCGGTCAGGCAGTTCATCGAATTGGCTGTGAACATGCCGGAACAGGAGCCGCAAGTCGGGCAGGCCGATCGCTCGATGATTGCCGCGTCCTCGTCGCTGACGCTCGGATCGGCCGCGGCGACCATGGCGGTGATCAGGTCGACGGCGCGGCTCTTGCCGTTCTGCACGATCTTGCCGGCTTCCATCGGGCCGCCCGAGACGAAGACGGTCGGGATGTTGAGGCGCAGCGACGCCATCAGCATGCCGGGCGTGATCTTGTCGCAATTCGAGATGCAGACCAGCGCATCGGCGCAATGGCCGTTGACCATGTATTCGACGGCGTCGGCGATCAGCTCGCGCGACGGCAGGCTGTAGAGCATGCCGTCATGGCCCATGGCGATGCCGTCATCGATCGCGATGGTGTTGAATTCCTTGGCGACGCCGCCGGCCGCCTCGATCTCGCGCGCCACCAGCTGGCCCAGATCCTTGAGATGGACATGGCCCGGCACGAACTGCGTGAAGGAATTGGCGATGGCGATGATCGGCTTGCCGAAATCGCCATCCTTCATGCCGGTCGCGCGCCACAATCCGCGGGCGCCGGCCATGTTGCGGCCATGGGTGCTGGTACGGGAGCGATAGGCGGGCATGGGACCGGTTCCGGCTGCTGCTTATAGGTCGTCACTTGCGACGATAGCGCGAGGCGGCGCGCCCCGGCGAGTCCCCGATTCCGCATGGCGCCCCCGTGGATTCGGGCCGTGCGGAACCGGGGGGCAGCGCGCCGCATCAGCTTGCGAGCGCCTGGCCGCGCAGATCCCGATACTCGGCATCGGCGAGCGCCGCGACGGCGAGGGCCTGGGTCAGCATCACGGCCATGCCGGTGAAGGAGGGCTGCAGCCAGCCGAACGCCATCGCCAGCAGGGAATCCGCGGCCCAGCACGCATTGCACAGGATGATTGCAAGCACGGCGCGGCGCGGCGGCCGGATGCGCAGGCCCAACCAGGCATTGGCCGCGGCGAAGGGCAGCAGCGCCACCCCAGCCCAGAACAGCAACGGCCGCGGCATGCGCAGCAGTGCCGCCAGCGGCCCGGCACCCAGGATCAGCAGCAACCCGCCGAGCCCGCTCAGAGTCCGTTTGGAAAATCAAGGATGGGCGTTTCTACGTAGCAAGTTACCGCCCATCGCGACGAGGATCATGGCTTGGGAGACGTCGATGCGCTCCTCGTAGTCTCGCACGAGGCGGCGCCATCGGATCATCCAGCCGAAGGTGCGCTCGCCGACCCATCTGCGCGGCAGGACCTTGAAACCTTCCTGGTCATGGGATCGGCGAATGACCTCGATGACGAAGTCGAGATAGGCGGCCTTGTCCATCAGCTTGAGCCGGTCATAGGCGCCGTCAGCGAAGAGATGCTTCACCCAGGGCCAGCGCTTGCGGATCGCGTCGAGGATCGCCCCGGCACCAGCGCTGTCGGAGATATCGGCAGTCGTGATGTTGACCATCAGCAACCGCCCGTCCGTATCGACGGCGATGTGCCGCTTGCGTCCCACAATCTTCTTGCCCGCGTCGTAACCTCTTGTTTCAGCTTGCGGAGCCTTGACGGATTGGCTGTCGATCACCCCCGCTGTAGGGCTGGCCTCACGCCCAGCTCGCTCCCGGTCGACCATCAGCGCCACATCGTGAATGGTCTGAAACAGGAACCGCCGCGCCAATTCGCGGAACCAGCTATAGACCGTCTGCCAAGGGCCGAAATGGATCGGCAGCATCCGCCAGCCACAGCCCGAGCGCACAAGATAACGAACCGCGTTCATCACCTCGCGGAAGTCGACCTCGCGCGGCCGTCCTCGCCGACCAGGCTTCGGCATCAGCGGTGCGATCCCGCTCCCATTCCTCATCCGTCAAATCCGACGGATAGCGCTTCGTCTTCTTGGCGATCTGGGCCATACGACCCCGGCTCTGCTTCGTCCACATCGCCAGCTTGAATCACGCCGCCACGGGCGCCGCAAGCCCAAATCACCGAATTTCCAAACGGCCTCTCATCACGGCATCGGCCATAAGTTTCCGGCGCAGGCCGGCGGAAGTGGACATCTCGGACATGATCTCGTTCCCTTCGAGTGGCGATTTGTGGCTCCTCTCCCGCATTGCGGGAGAGGGAAGGACCCGCGTGAGCGGTAGGGTTAGAGTCGAGCAGCTTGTGAGATCTTTGTTTTCGTTGCGTCGCTTGCGCGCCTGACCCTCATCCGGCTCGGTGACGCTCGCTACCTTCTCCCGCATTGCGGGAGAAGGGCATCAGCCGGCCTGAGCGACGTGGTCGAAAAAGCCGGTGATCGATTGCAGCCTTCCGTCATCGGCGACCTCGCCGATATCGATGCCGGCGACGAAGGGCGGCTGGCCCTCGGCCTTGAGCTCCCAGGTGAAGCGCAGCGATTGGTGATGGGCATCGACCGCTCCGGTGCGGTGGAAGCGACAGGCCGGGTATTGCGCCTGCACGGCGGCGACCATCGTCTCGATGCCGGCCGGGCCGTCGCCGGTCAGCATCGGGTCGCGATAGCGCGCGGTCTCGGTCCAGAGCTCGGCGATCAGGCCACGGCGGCGCGCGCCGTCGGTCTCGTTCCACATGGCGATGTAGCGGTCGGCGAGGCGGGTGAAATCGGCGGCGTCGGACATTGGATCGATCCTCTGTTTCGGCCGGGAAGCGGCCTGGCAGGACGGATCATTCCGCAACCGGCGGCGGCGAAGCGATTACCTGGCAGGTAATTGGCGCCGCGGGCTGGGCTGCGTTATCGTCGCGTTATGACTACGACCCAACGCCCTGTCGGTGACCATCTGCGCGAGTGGCGCCAGCGCCGCCGCCTGAGCCAGCTCGAACTCGCCTGCGAGGCCGATATCTCGACCCGGCATTTGAGCTTCCTCGAAACTGGCCGGTCGCAGCCGAGCCGCGACATGGTGTTGCATCTGGCCGAACGGCTCGACGTGCCGCTGCGCGAGCGCAATGCCATCCTGGTCGCGGCCGGCTATGCCCCGGTCTTCCCCGAACGCAGCCTGGACGATCCGGCGCTCTCGGCGGCGCGCGAGGCGATCCGGTTGGTGCTGGACGGGCACGAGCCATCGCCCGCCATTGCCATCGACCGGCATTGGACGCTGGTCGCGGCCAACAAGGCCGTGGCGCCGCTGATGGCCGGCGCCGATCCGAAGCTGATCGAGCCGCCGGTGAATGTGCTGCGGCTCAGCCTGCATCCGAAAGGCATTGCGCCGCACATCCTCAATTTCACGCAATGGCGCGGCCATGTGCTGGAGCGCCTCCGCCGGCAGATCGCGACCAGCGCCGACCCTGTGCTGATGGCGCTGCTGGAGGAGCTGGAAGGCTATATGGCGCCGGCGCCGCCCGATGCGCCGGACGAAGCGGTCGGCCATGGCGATCCGGCCGGCTTCGTCGTGCCGCTGCGCATCAAGCTCCATGGCGAGGTGCTGACTTTCATCAGTACGACGACCGTGTTCGGCACGCCGGTCGACGTGGCACTGGAACAGCTCGCCGTCGAATCCTTCTTTCCGGCCGATGCCGCGACGGCTCAAGCGCTGCGCCGGCTGGCAGGGTAGTTCATCGGTCTCGGCCTGCGTCCCGCGCTGGGCGGTATCCCACGACGAAAGGCTAGGCGCCGAAGCCGCTCTCTTCTAAACTCGCGCCACGTTTATCGATTCGGGAGGGACGCGGTGATCAAGTCCAGAATATTGGCGGCCCTGGCTGGAGCCATGCTGTTCGGCGCGGCGGCCCAGGCGCAAAGTATCAGTATCGATGCTCCCGACAGTGCCCGGCTCGTGCTCGGCGCCGGCGGCTACGACATTATCGGCGCGAATTCGCACACGGCCGGCATCTTCCGCGGCGAATATGACTTCGATACCAAGCTGCTCTGGATCCTGCGTCCGATGATCGGCGGCGAAGTCACGACGGATGGCAGCACCTATGCCTATGGCGGCTTCGGCGCCGATATCTATTTCGGCAATCACTGGGTGCTGACGCCGAATGCGGCGGTCGGTTTCTGGGCGCGCGGCAGCGACGACGCGCAGAATCTCGGCTCCTGGGTCGAGTTCCGCACCGGCGCCGAAGTCGACTATCGCTTCGACAATTATTCGCGGCTCGGTGCCAGCTTCCACCACATCTCCAATGCCGGCCTGACCCAGCGCAATCCGGGCGAGGAAGAGGTGCTGGTCACCTATTCGATCCCGCTGCTCGGCGCCCCCTGATCCCAGGACCTGCTTCGACGGCCGAACCCTTCTCCTGCGGCAAGCGCGGAAGGGTTCGGCGCCGGAAGGATTGAGGTGTAACGCGCACCGGAGATCAGTGGGCGACCCATCGCCCAATAGCCCAGAGAATCAACAACACGAGCGATGCGGTGATCGGGCCGACGGCGATTGCAATGGCAATCCACAACGTCCTCCGGCTGACTTGCGCGGCAGGACGGCGACCGATCGGCGGGCTTTGTGCAAGATCGGCTGCGGGGCCGTACATGCCGTCACTCCTTGCGTCACACCATCCGTCGAGTTTGCCAACAGCTTAGACGGCAGAGAGTTCAGAAGAGCGCCGAACCGGGTCATACGGGAGCAGTCCTGCGCTCGGGATGTGAGTGGAGTGATATGGCCGACCGGAAAGGGTCGGCCGCGCGGCGATCGACGGTCAGCCGATCCGTTACGCGCCCCAAAACCATAGGCGATCGTTCTGCCGTTTAAGCGCTTCGGGGGGCCTATCGGCCGGCTGTCCGGGTCGCTTTCACCAGCGGCTTGCGAGCCACTATCCTAATTCAGCGTCGGCTCCCATCGGGCAGCCGCTCGGCATCGCGGCGTCCGCCGCCAGCGACTTGGTATTGATCAGCCCGGCGGTGAGGATGCGGGTCGCCAGATCGACCAGCTGGGTGTGGTTCGGATCGTTCTCGTCATGCTGCTTCAGCTGATTGTCGAGAATCAGATGGGCGATGCCATGGACCAGACCCCAAACCGTCACCGTTGCACCCGAGCCATGCAAATTCGGATTGAGTGCGACGACATGCTCCTGCAGCGAGTTGAACCCCGCTTCGGCGATCGCGCGCAGCTCCGGATACTCGCTCTTCTGGATCTCGTCGCTGAACATCAGCTGATAGACGCCGCGATGGCGCAGCGCGAAGCCGATGTAGACGCGCCCGATCAACTGCAAATGTTCAGCAGGATCAGGAGATAAGCTCGACTGCTTCATTTCCTTGAACAGCATCTCGAAGCCATAGGCGGCGACGGCGGCAAGCAAGGCCTGGCGGGTCGGGAAGTGCCGGTAGGGCGCATTATGCGACACGCCGACGATGCGGGCCACCTCGCGCAGGCTGACCGCAGCCGGGCCGCAACACGTCACCAGCTCCGCCGCGGCGGTCACCAGCGCCGCGCGCAGGTCACCATGATGGTACGGACTCCCGGAAATTTTTTCTTCTGATGTTGACACTGCCTACATCTCGTCTTATGTTGACATTGCCAACTTGAACGACGGCGAACCCGCTGTCAAACGTTTGGAGGCTAAAATGGTGCTTTTCGGACTCGTCTTCCTGACCACGACCATCGTCGCCACCCTGTATTTCACCTAGCGGCTTGCTTGGCTGCCGCCTTCGTCGCCTGCCGCCGACCAATCGGCGTGCCCCGGGAACCGGACCGCGACACGGCAGCCTGAGTACCCGAGCGAGAGTTGAACGCCTCTGTTGCGGCTCCTCGTCTCTCTTGGATATGTAGGAATTCCGTCCCGAATTACTACTGGGACATCTCGGCACAGATTGCAGTTTAGCAACAACGATGCTGTACTCGCCGCGAGGCGGGCCGGCAGGGTCGCCGGCTGACCGGATGTAACGAGAGAATCTTGCAGATCGCGCCGACCAAATCCCGCTGCCAGAGTGGCGTCGGCCAAACCATTCAATGAATCTGCGGTGGTCCACGGTATCGGATGAGGCCTTGGGCTCGCCGCCGCTGGTCGAAGCCGCCTATGCGGCGATCGACGCAATGGTCCTGCTGCTCGACGCCGCCGATTTCTCGATCCGCTTCGCCAATCCCGCCTTCTGCCTCGCGACCGGCTATTGCAGCGAAGAGCTGCGCGACCGGCCGTTCGCCATGCTCTATGCCCGCGACGTGCCGCCGCAGACCCGGCGACGGATCGAGGCGATCCTGGTGCCGGGCGGATCGAAATCCTGGCCCGTCGCCGTAACGGGGCCGGCTTCTGGGGCGATATTGCGCTCAGCCCGATCGCCGAAATGCCGGGCCGGCTCTATGCTGCCGTGCTGCGCGACATCACGCGCCAACGCCAGGACCTGGCCGAGATCGCGCACGCCCATGATCTGATGCAGGCCGTCGCCAACGGTGTGCCTGGCGTCGTCTATCAATTCGTCGTCGAGGCCGATGGGCGGCGCTATTACAGCTTCATCAGCGAGGGCTGCCGCGAGTTGTTCGGCATCGATGCCGCGGAGATCACCTCGGGCGGCCATGGCCGGATCCTGGCCGCGGTCGATCCGCCGGAGCGCCCGATCCTGCTGCAGTCGATCGAGGAGTCGCGCCGGACGCTCGGCCCCTGGCTGCACGTCTTCCGCAGCCGGCGTGGCGCGGATCAGCGCTGGATCTGCGGCAGCGCCAAGCCGCATCGCACCGTCAATGGCGGTACGGTGTGGAACGGCATGCTGATCGACATCACCGAGCAGCATGAGCCGCGCATCGCCGCCGAGGCCGCCAGCAAGGCGAAATCGGATTTCCTGGCCAATATCAGCTATGAGCTGCGCACGCCGCTGAACGCAGTCATCGGGTTTTCCGAGATACTCGAGCGCGGCCTGACCCTGTCGCGCGCCGTCGCCGAGGCTCATGGCGGCCGGGTGACGCTCAGTTCCGAGCCCGGTTCCGGTACGGTCGCAAGCCTGATCCTGCCGGCGGAGCGCATCCGCGACCGAGACGTTCAATCTTAACATTGCTCCTGTCACCGCGACGCTTTGCAAAAGCACCACTCTTCGGGATGCCTTGCGTTAAGCTCCGCTTTTTTGAGGGATCGAAGCGATGAGCCGAACCAGCCGCGTCGAGGTCGCCATCGTCGGAGCCGGCCCGGTCGGCCTGACCGCCGCCGCCGAATTCGCCCGCTACGGCATCAGCGTGCGGCTGATCGACCGGCGGCCCGCTGCGGTGCTGCACTCCCATGCCGCCGTCATCCATGTCCGCACCCAGGAAGTCTTCGAGGCCATGGGCGTGGCCGAGCGCATCGTGCCAGCCGGCTTTCCGCTGCAATACATTTCGCTGAATGCGTTCGGCAAGCTGTTGGGCGGCATCCGGGTCCACGGCGTCGACGGCCCCTATCCGGGGCCACGCGTGATCAGCCAGTGCCAGGTCGAGACCTTCCTGGCCGAGCATGCCGCCGCGCGCGGCGCCGAGATCGACCGGCCGGCCGAGGTCACGGATATTACGGAGGCGGGGGACGGCTTCACCCTCTCGCTGCGCCGGCCGGACGGTTCGGAAGAGCAGGTCCAGGCCGGCTATGTGCTCGGCTGCGACGGCGGTCACAGCTTCGTGCGCGAGCGCTTCGGCATCGGCTTTCCGGGCGAGCGCTATGACGGCTTCGAATTCATCCATGCCGATGCCCAGCTGCGCTGGTCGCACCCCTCCGGGCGCGGCTACGTCTATGTCACCAAGGACCGGCTGGTCCTGCTGTTTCCCTTCGACGGCGTCGGGGCGTACCGCGTGCTGTGCGCGCGCACCGACCAGGACCCCGAGAACCGCAGCGAACCCACGCTGGCGGAGCTGCAGACGATCCTGCGCGAGGTCTCGGGCGATGCCGAGGCGGAGTTGTCCGAGGCGAGCTGGCTCGCCCGCTGGCGCTCGACCCACCGGATCGCCGAACGGTTTCGCCAGGGCCGCGTCTTCCTGGCCGGCGATGCCGGCCATATCCACGTCCCGGTCGGCGGCCAGGGCATGAATACCGGCATTCAGGACGCCTTCAACCTGGCCTGGAAGCTGGCGGCGGTGATCAAGGGCGCGGCGCATCCGACCTTGCTCGACAGCTATGAGAGCGAGCGCT
Organism: Aliidongia sp.; assembly: GCA_037200015.1. Lineage (GTDB taxonomy): Bacteria > Pseudomonadota > Alphaproteobacteria > ATCC43930 > CGMCC-115725 > JAXDMU01. Next base: position 47,378 of record JBBCHB010000046.1, read on the forward strand.
ACCCGGTCGCCGAGGATCTGCTCAAAGGCACTGATCGCGGCTTCCATCTGATGGTGCAGCCGAACGATCTGGCCAGTTTTGCCTTCAAGCTGTTCGGTTCCAGCGTGATCGCGCTCGAAGCGGTGCAGGACCGGCTGCGCCGGGTGCTGGGCGAGGTCACGATCAACTATCGGCCGAGCGCGCTCGCCGAAGATCATGGCGGCTCAATCGGTCCGATCGCCGGCGACCGCGCGCCCGACGGGGTGATCGTGCGCGCCTCCGACCGGCGTACCCTGCGCCTGCTCGAAGCGATCGCCGGGCCGCGCTGGAGCCTGCTGGTCTTCGCCGGGCTCGAGGCCGAAACCGGCATGGCGCCGCTGCTCGACATCGCGCGGCAGGTCGAGGGCCGGTTTCGGGAGCAGGTCGCGCCGATCCTGATCACGCCCGGCACGGTGCCGGCCGACTGGCCCGGCCCGGCGCTCTACGATCGGGACAATCTGCTGCACGAACGCTACGGCGTGCGGCACGCCGTCTTCTATTTGATCCGCCCGGACTGGTATGTCGGCTTCCGCGCGCCCGCTACGCGCGGCGAGCTGTTGCTGAAATATCTGGATAAGTGGCTGGTGGCGCAGATCGAGGCAACGGCTGCCAGCTGACCGACATTTTCAGGACAGCAAAAACAGCTCCGCCGGAAACGCGGCTGCGTTCCGGCGGAGCGTCTTGGCAATACTGGCTTCAGACGGCGCCCGGGGCGGGGCGCCTGCCGGTCAGGCGGCCGTTTTGGCGGCCTTCTTCTCGGCGGCGGACTCGATCTGCTTTTTGAGGCGGCGCGCCTCGGCCGGCAGCTTCGAGAGTGGGGTCGACATCAGGAAGGCGTCAATGCCGCCATTGTGTTCGACCGTCCGGATGGCATTGGTCGAGAGGCGCAGACGCACAGGAAAACCGAGCACGTCGGACAGCAGCGAGGTCACCTGAAGATTCGGCATGAAGCGGCGCCGAGTCTTGTTGTTGGCGTGACTGACATTGTTGCCGGTCTGAACGCCTTTGCCGGTGATTTCGCACTTTCTGGCCATGACGAAACTCTTCACTCAAAAATAGTTGCCCAGCCGCGTGCCGAGTACGGCCGCAGCAAGGTGGGGGTTTCTACGCGAGCGGCGCGACGCCGTCAAGCCGTGCGTATACCTTTCAGCCGGAATGGCCGGGTTGCGCCGGCGCATCGCCAAGGAACAGCTCCAGCAGACGTCGGGCACCGGCCATCGGCGTCATCGCGCCGTCGCGCACCCGCGCCTCGATCTCCGGAATCCGTGCCGTGATCGCCGGGCGGCGCTTCAGCGCGGCAATCAGCCCGTCGCCCAGATTCGTCCAGAGCGCTGCCTGCGCCTGGGCCGCGCGGCGCGCCTGTTTTTCGCCGACCTCGGTCAAGGCCGTCTCGTGGCGCCGGATCGCGTCCCAGACTTGGACAAGGCCGTCGCCGGTCAGGGCCGAGACGGGCAGCACATCCGGCTGCCATAGCGGCGTCAGCGGCCGCAGCAGGCGCAGCGCCGCCTTATAATCGGCCACCGCCTGCAGCGCTGCCGGCTTCGTCGTGCCATCGGCCTTGTTGACCAGGATCAGTTCGGCCAGCTCGACGATGCCCTTCTTGATGCCCTGCAACTCGTCGCCGGCCGAGGGCAGCAGCAACAGACAGAACAGATCGACCATATCGGCGACCGCCGTCTCGGATTGCCCGACGCCGACCGTCTCGACCAGGATCACGTCGAAGCCGGCCGCCTCGCACAGCAGCATCGAATCGCGCGTGCGCCGCGCCACCCCGCCCAGCGTGCCCCCGGTCGGCGACGGCCGGATGAAGGCCGCTTCGTGGCGCGACAGTTCGATCATCCGCGTCTTGTCGCCCAGGATCGAGCCGCCGGTCCGGCGCGAGGACGGATCGACGGCGAGCACGGCGACCCGCCGCCCACCCGCGACCAGATGCAGTCCGAACGCCTCGATGAAGCTCGATTTGCCGACGCCGGGCACGCCGGAAATCCCGAGCCGGATCGAATTCCCGGCATGCGGCAGCACCGCCGCGATCAGCGCCTCGGCCGCATCCTGGTGATCCGGCCGCGTCGATTCGACGAGGGTGATCGCCCGCGCCAGGGCACGGCGATCACCGGCCAGCAGGGCGTCGATACGGGGATCAGGGGTTTCAACGCTCATTCGCCGCGGCGTCCCTCGAGTGCCCGGAAAGGCCCAAAAGCTGGTTACGCGTCATCGGCTGTCCTCGCCAGGGTCTTTCCGCTTGGGCGCACCCATCCGGTCGCCTTTCTTGCCAAGCGCCTCCAGCGCCGCGATCTCGTTCGCATCCGCAACGCGCGCCTCCGCCGTGCGGCGCAGCGCATCGAATGCCTCATAGCGCCGATGCACGACCGACACCATCGTCTCGTGGCTGATACTGCCCTTGTCCGGCAGGAGCGGCCGCTCGTTGAAATCCAGGAACCGGTGGAGATTGCCGCGCCAATCGGCAAGCGTAAGCTGGCGGCGCTGCTCCGCCCGGTCCTCGGCATAGTCGAGGAACATGGTGACGATCCGGTTCAGCCCGGTCAGCTCCGCCGCGCGCAGATAGTTCTTGGCGACGGTCACGTCCTGCTTGCGGACCCGATCGCCTTTCCAGCTCGTCAAGGTTCATATTGGGCACGGCATCGTCGGCCCGTTCCACGATCAGCTCGGCCGCGGTGCGCTGCGTCACGGCATAGAGCATCTTGTTCTGAACTTCGGCAAAGAAGTCCTGGGCGGCGCGCTCGTCGGCCCGGTAATCGGCGCTGAGCGCGAGCAGATCCCGGATTTTCTGATAGAACCGCTTCTCCGAGGCGCGGATGTCCCGGATCCGCGCCAGCAGCTCGTCGAAATAGTCCCAGCCGTCCGGCTCCTTCAGGCGCTCGTCGTTCATGACGAAGCCCTTGACCAGATATTCCCGCAAGGTGACGGTCGCCCATTGTCGGAACTGGCTGCCGCGCGGCGACCGGACCCGGTAGCCGATTGCGAGGATCATATCGAGGCTGTAGAGCCGGACGGCTCGCTGCACTGTCCTAGTGCCCTCGGATCGAACTTGTAAGTCTTCCTTACACGTTGCGTCCCCGGCCAGTTCGCCGGAGCCGTAGAGGGATCGGATATGCAGCGTCACATTCTGCGGCGTCACATTGAACAGCGCGGCGATCTCCGCCTGGCTCAGCCACACCGTTCCCTGCATGGCGCGAAGCTGCACCTCGGCCACACCGTCCGCGGTGCGATAGAGGATGATCTCGCCCTGAGCCATTATCGGCCTCGGATCGCCGTGCCGGGCCGGCCCGTCACTCCGCCACCTCGGCCAGTGCCGCCTCGCGTTCGGCGGCCCGGCGCTGGCGTTGCCACATGGCGGCGTAGATGCCGTCCTGGGCCAGGAGCGCGCCGTGGCGGCCGCGTTCGACGATGCGGCCGGCTTCCAGCACCAGGATCTCGTCGGCATCGACGATGGTCGACAGGCGATGCGCGATGACCAGGGTCGAGCGCTCGGCCGAAACGGCGCGCAGGCTGGTCTGGATCTCCTGCTCGGTATGGCTGTCGAGCGCGCTGGTCGCTTCGTCGAAGATCAGCACCGAAGGCTGCTTCAGGATTACGCGGGCGATGGCGACGCGCTGCTTCTCGCCGCCCGAAAGCTTGAGGCCGCGCTCGCCGACCCGGCTGCGATAGCCGTCCGGCAGGCGCTCGACGAAATCATGGATGCGGGCCAGACGCGCCGCCTCTTCGACCTCGTCCTTGGTCGCTTCGGGCCGGCCATAGGCGATGTTGTAATAGATCGTGTCGTTGAACAGCACCGTGTCCTGCGGAACCACGCCGATTGCCCGGCGCAGGCTGTGCTGAGTGACGGCGCGCAGATCCTGGCCGTCGATCGTGATCGCGCCGGACCCGACGTCGTAGAAGCGGAACAGCAGCCGCGCGATGGTCGATTTGCCGCCGCCGCTCGGGCCGACGATGGCGACGGTCCGGCCCGGCGGCACCTCGAAGGACACATCTTCCAGGATCGGCCCGGCGCGGGTCATAGGCGAAGGAGACGCGGTCGAACACGATGCGGCCGCGTGGCACGGCCAGCGCCGGCGCGCCCGGCTTGTCCTCGACCTCGGCCGGCTCGGCCAGCAGCCGGTACATGGCTTCGACATCGGTCAGCGACTGCTTCACGTTGCGGTAGACCATGCCGAGGATGTTGAGCGGCGCGTAGAGCTGCAGCAGGTAAGAGTTCACCAGCACGAAATCGCCGAGCGTCATCGTCCCGGCCGCGACGCCCTGGCCGGCCATGACCATGACCGTGATCAGCCCGCAGGCGATGATCGAGCCCTGGCCGATATTGAGCATCGACAGGGTCGACTGGCTGCGGATTGCCGCCGTCTCATAGGCGCGTTTGGCGACATCGAAGCGCGCGGCCTCATGCGCCTCGTTGGCGAAGTATTTGACCGTCTCGTAATTCAACAGACTGTCGATCGCCTTGGTAATTGGCGTCGCCGTCGCGCTCGTTCATCTCGCGCCGGAAACGCACGCGCCACTGCGTGACACTGATGGTGAAGGCGATATAGAGGATGATCGTGGCTAGCGTCGTGACCGCGAAACCGGCGCTGTAGAAGCGCCACAGCACGGCCGAAAACCAGGCCGATTTCGAGCAGGGTCGGCAGGATGTTGAACAGCACGAAACCGAGCAGATATTCGATACCGGTCGTGCCGCGTTCGACTGCGCGCGACAAGCCGCCGGTCTGGCGTTCCAGATGAAGCGCAGCGACAATGCGTGCAGATGCTTGAACACGTCGAGCGCGATCAGCCGGATGGCGCGCTGGGCGACGCGGGCGAAGACCAACTCGCGCAATTCCCCGGCCGCCTGGGCGCCGACCCGGGCGAGGCCGTAGGCGATGATCAGCGCCGCGGGCACGATCACGACCGGATGGCCGGACAGTGCGTCGACGGCGCGCTTGTAGAGCAAAGGCACGCCGATATTGATCAATTTCGCCGCAACGATGAGCGATAAGGCGACCACGACGCGCAATTTGAGCGCCGCCTCGCCGCGCGGCCAGAGCAGCGGCATCAGCCGGAACACGACGCGCGCCTGATCGCGAAACGGGGCAGCGGCCGGGCGGTGCCCGTCGCCGGTCGGACGAATCCGCTCCGACCGGGTCACGCGCCCGCCTGGGAGACCGCTGCCGGCGCGTGGCGCTGGCGCACCACCTGCCAGGCGATGCAGGCCGAGATCAGCATCACCAGCGCGCCTACGACATAGGGGGCGCTCGGTCCGGCCAGCTCGAAGGCCTGGCCCGCGACGGCCGGGCCGGTGATGCGGGCGAAGCTGCCGACCGACTGGTTGACGCCGAGGATGCTGCCCTGCTCATCGGCCGCCGCCTCCTTGGAGATCAGCGCCGAGGTCGAGGGCGAGGCGAGGCCCATGCCGAGCGCCAGCCAGCACGAGGCGGCGACGCCAAGCACCGGCTCCCGCGCCGCGGCCAGCAGCGCCAGGCCGATGCCGATGCCGATCGTGCCCGCGAACAGGGCGCGCGCCTCGCCAAAACGCTTGATGATCCGGCCGATCAGGGCGCCTTGCACGATGACGAGCACGATCCCGACCACGGCGAAGACCATGCCGACCTGGCGCGGGCCCCAATGCAGCCGGTGATCGGCCCAGAGGCCCGAAGGTCGATTTCCATCCCGGCGAAAGCGAAGGTCGTGCTGAAGAACAGGATCATCATGATACGCAGCCGCGGGCGGCCGAAGGCGTCGCGGATCTGCGCGATACGCTGGGCGCGTTGCGGGCGCGGGCCCGCAACGCCGGGGTCAGCGATTCCTTGAGCCGGAACAGGGCGACGACCAGGGCGATGGCGGACAGCCCGGCCGCGACATAGGACGGCACGGCCACATGGATATTGGCCGGATCGCCGCCGGCCAGCAGCCCGCCCAGCGCCGGCCCGAGCACGAAGCCGAGCCCGAGGGCAGCACCCAGCCCGCCCATGCCCTTGGCCCGGTTTTCCGGCGTCGTGACGTCGGCGATATAAGCCTGCGCGACCGAGATGTTGCCGGCCGAAATGCCCTGCAGCGCGCGCGCCGCAAACAGCATCCACAGCGCATCGGCCGAGCTCAGCCACAGATAGGCCAGCACCGAGGTGGCGACGCTGACCAGCACGACCGGCCGCCGGCCGATGCGATCGCTCAGCCTGCCCCAGAGCGGCGCCGCCACGAGCTGCAGGCCGGAATAGATTGACATCAGCGTGGTGATCGCCGCCGGCGAGGCATGGAAATGCTCGCCATAGAAGGGCAGCAGCGGGATGACGACGCCGAATCCCAGAAGGTCGATGAAGACGACCAGAAGCATCACGATCATAGCTTCCGTAGATAGCGAAGATCACACAGGAAACCCAGCCGAAGTTTGGCACGGCTCCCGCGTCGCGAACGCGCAGCGGGGTCCGCTTCCGGCCGACCCGTTCGGTCAGTCGGTTGACTCCACCTCGGTTTTTCCCGTCTGATCCGCGCGCATGTTCCGTCCCGGGAGTTTTCCATGCAGGTCCTGCTCGTCCTTCTGGTCATCATCATTTTCGTGCTGCTCGCCTCGGTCCGCGTGGTGCGGGAATATGAGCGGCTGGTCGTGTTTCGCCTCGGCCGGTTGAGCGGCGCGCGCGGGCCGGGGCTGATCCTGCTGGTGCCTTATATCGAGCGCGGGCTGAAGGTCGGGCTGCGCACCGTGACGCCAATTTGGCGACGCAGGAGACGGTGACGCGCGACGGCGTCGCCGTGCGGGTCAATGCCGTGCTCTGGTACAAGGTGCGCGATCCGGTCGATGCGGTGGTCAAGGTCGAGAACCGCGACAGCGCGGTGATCCTGGCCGCCGAGACGACCTTGCGCGATATCATCGGCCAGAACGATCTCGACGGGCTGCTCAAGGCACGCGACAAGGCCAACGATCTCTTGCGCGAGAATCTGTCCCGCACGGTGGCGCAATGGGGCGTCGAGATCGTCGCCGTCGAGATCAAGGATCTCGACATCCCGGAGAACATGCAGCGTGCCATCGCCAAGGAGGCCGAGGCGATCCGCGAGCAGCGTGCCCGCATCATCAAGGCCGAGGGCGAGTTCCGGGCGGCCGAGATGCTGTCGGCCGCGGCCAAGACCATCTCCGGCCAGCCCGGCGCGCTCGAACTGCGCCGGCTGCAGACCCTGACGGAGATCGGCGCCGAGCATAACAGCACGATCGTCGTCGCCATGCCGACCGACAGCATGGCGGGAACGGCGACGACGGCAGGCATCGCCCGCGCCGTCGCCGAGAGCAGCAATCGTTGAGCTTGGGGCCTGTTCAAAGATAGTCGCTTCGATGAAGCAGGTTAATCTCGGCGCTTTCTGGTGCGACGGGCTGCTTGCGGGTCATATCCGAGCTTTACCAACCGGGATCGAAGCTTGAAGAACACGGATGGCACGGATAACAACGGATTGCACGGATTTGGCGTCTGGGTCGCGAAGCGACGGGAGGCAATAGGTATAAAGCTTATTTCTCGGAATTTGATGCCCTTCGCGCTTATCCGTGCCATCCGTTGGTATCCGTGTCATCCGTGTTCTCGTCGAAACGAGATTCGGCCGGGTTCCGCGGGAGCATTGTTGGCGAAGGACAAGCGTTCTCCACCTCGCCCAACCTCTCCGCCCCATTGGGGAGGAATGGAGTAAGTAGCGCGCTTGTGGTTGGACGGATCCTTGGCGGCGGCGCTACCGGATCTCGAAGAAAACCCAGATTGGCGATGGCCTCGCGCATCCGGTCGCGGCCGTTCAGCGCTTCCTTGCTCGCCCAGCCGCTGCAGGGTCCGCTTGATCCAGCCGACCGTCTCCTGGCCCTGCTCCGCCTGGAAGCGGCGGATGCGGTCCTCATAGGTCTGCACGGCGGCGGCCTGGCTCGCGGCGTCATAAGTCTCGTGATGCAGCACGGCCGCTTGCGGCAGCCGCGGCTTGGCGCTGCTCGGCACGGCCGGGTTGGGATGGCCGACGCACAGGCCGAACACCGGCAGGACACGTTTCGGCAAGCCGAGTTCGACAGCAACCTGTTCCGGCCGATTGCGGATCGCGCCGATATAGACTGTGCCGAGGCCGAGCGATTCCGCCGCGATCACGGCGTTCTGTGCCGCCAGCGCCGCGTCGATGATCGCGACGAACAGGGTTTCGAGATAATGCACCCCGTCGAGCGTCATCTCCTGTGCGCGGCCGATGCTTTCGTTCCGGGCAAGATCGGCCAGCCAGACCAGGAATAGCGGCGCCTCCCGGATATGGCTCTGATTGCCAGCGAGCGCCGCGAGCCGCGCCTTGCGCTCGGATTCTCGCACCGCGACGACGCTCCAGCTCTGCAGATTGGACGAGTTGGAGGCCGATTGCGCGGCAGCGACCAGGGTCGGCAGGATCGATGGTGCCAAGGGTTCCGGCCGGAAATTACGCACTGATCGGTGATCGAGCAGCGTCGCCAGGACCTCGTTCCAGGCGCTGGATGCCAACTCCGCCTCGGCGCCGTAGCGGGCGGCAAGCAGCGTGCCTGCGGTTCGGCTTCCTGATGTCACGGGCGATCTCCATCGTCGAGCGCCGGACCGGCGCCGCATCCCCGTCTGATATCATATCCGGCCGGCGCGCCAGACCACCTTGCCGATGATAGTGATCTCCGAAACCAAGGGGCCGGCGATGATCTCCGGCTGATAGACGACATTGTCGCTGATCACATAGAGCGTGCCGTCGAATTTCCGCTGCACGCGCTTGACCAGCTTTTCGCCCCGCGCCTCAAAGACATAGACGCCGAATTCCGTGAAGCTGGTCTGGGTCGTGTCGACCAGCAGCAGATCGCCGTCGCAGATACCCGGCTCCATCGAATCGCCGATGGCCGTGATCATCTGGACGTCCTGCGGCTGAAGATTGAAGCAGGTCCGCAGCCAGTCATGGCGCATGGCGATGAATTCGACCGTGTGGTCCGGATCCGGAGCGCCGGCGCCGGCCGCGGCGGCGCTCGCCCGGCGGGGCAGCACTACATAGGCCTTGGGCAAATCGCGGGCTGCCGGTGTCCGCTTCCGGATCGGCGCCGTGCGACGAGGGTTTCCTTGTGCAGCGCCGGCTGCACGCCTTCGCCGCGGACGAGCCAGGCGATCGGCACTCCTGCGGTGTCGGCAAAGGCGATCAGCCGTTCGCGGCTCGGCTCAGCCTCGCCGCGCAGCCATTTGCGCAGGGCCGAGGGCGAGATCCCGGCCGCACGCGCCAGCCGATCCGCGCTCGGCCAATGATCCAGGACGAATTGCAGCCGGGCGACGAATGCCTGACGGTCGCCGCTCGGATTGTCGGAGTCCTGGCGGTCTGGGCCCGCCACCCACTTATCCGCTTCGCTATCCGCCATGCCGCCTCGCTGAATCCGCCATCACGCTACACATTTCGCGCGGCGTTGTCATCGTTCAACACTTATCGGGGGGGTGGACAGAATAGATTTCTTGCAAAAAGTATGGCATGTATCGCGTGAGACCTCTCGAAATCGCCCGCGACATCCCCATCTTCCGCACAATAGCAACGACGCTTACACACGAAACGACGAAATCTTCCCGATTCCCTTCGATATCGCGTGATCAAGGAACCGAATGAGCGCAAAAATCAGACTGACGTTGAATGATGAGGGTCGCACCCCGTTGTCCGTCGACCCCAATCATCTTATCCGATACGAGCCTGCAGCAGCGGCTCGGTCGTAACCTGCATGACCGAGGAAGGGCTTATCACACGAGTCGTCGGGAGACGCGCCGCGAGATCGATCGGCTCCTGCAGGAGGTCAGCCGGCTGGTGTAACCGCGCCCGGCATAGTCTCCCGGTACCGATCTTTTCGGCGCCGCATGCATGATGGCAAACGGATCTGAGAGCTTCCTGGCGTGCGACGGACGCCTTCCATGCTCGGTGGGCTGTGGGGCGATCGCGCCATCGCCGATGCCGGGGCGAAGCAGCTTGCGCCGGCTCGCTGCGGCGGCTTCTCGAAACACGGGCCTGCTTAAAGAAACAGCCGGCCCCGTATGAGGCCGGCCGCAGATTTACGGGCGATCAGTGGCGCTTCGTGGCGTCGCGGATCGCATCCTTGGCGCCGCCGATGGCGTTCTGTACCTTGCCGGCAGCCTTCTCCGCGGCGCCTTCGGCGCGGGTCTTGCTGTCGCCGGTCACCTTGCCGGCTGCTTCCTTGATGGCGCCCTTGACCTGGTGGCCGGCGCCCTCGATACGATCTTTGTCCATAGCTGATCTCCTCTATCTGCCTTGATACAAAACCTGCCGGTCCGATCGGTTCCGCGGCGTGGTTTCGAAATCGGCGGCGAGGGACACGGCCCGATTGCTCCAAAGCTCAGGCAGCGGCGAGTTCGCTATAGAGCTGGCGGTATTGCGGGCCGGGTGCCGCCAGGAGAAATCCTTGCGCATGCCCGCCTGCTGCACGCGCTGCCAATGCCGGCTATTCCGGAACAGCGACAATGCGCGATCGACGGCTTCGAGCAGGCCGGCGGCGGTCGGCGGAGCAAATGGAAGCCGCTCGCCTTGCCGGTCTCGAGCGATTCGTCGGTGACGGCCGTGACCGAATCCTTCAACCCGCCGACGGCGCGGACGATCGGCACGGCGCCGTAGCGCATGGCATACATCGGCGTCAGTCCGCAGGGTTCGAAGCGCGCGCCATGGACCAGCATGTCGCCACCTGCCAGCAACTGATGCGCCCAATCTTCGCGGTAGCCGATCCGCGCCGAAATGCGGCCCGGCATGCGCGCGGTCCATTCCGAGAAACCATCCTGCAGCGCCCGCGCGCCCTGGCCGACCACCGCGAGCTGAACGCGCGGCCGCGCCATCATCTGGGGCAGGATTTCCAGCAGCGTGTCGGCCATCTTCTGCGCTTCGAGGCGCGCGGCAAAGACGAAGAGCGGGGCCGTCGTGTCGGTTTCGAGGCCCCAGCCCTTCTGGAGCTGGTCCTTGCATTCCGTCTTGTTGGCCAGATCGTCGGCGCTGTAGCGGCCGGGCAGGCTCGGGTCCGATTCCGGGTTCCAGACGTGATCGTCGATGCCGTTCAGGATCCGGTCAGATCGCTCTTCCGCCGCGACAGCACTCCTTCCAGCCCCATGCCGAACTCGGCCGAGGTGATCTCCTCGGCATAGCTCGGGGCTGACCGTGGTGAGCTTGTCGGCGTAATTGAGCCCGGCCTTGAGGAACGAGATCTGACCGAAGAATTCCAGCCCCTCGACCGAGAAAGACGAGTCCGGCAGGCCGAGCTGGCCCAGCAGCTCGGCCGGAAACAGGCCCTGGAATGCCAGGTTGTGCACGGTCAGGATCGTGCGCGGCTTGCGCCCCGGATAGGAGGCGAGGATGGCGGGGATGAGTCCGGTATGCAATCGTTGCAATGGACGATGTCGGCGCGCCAGAAGGGCAGGATCAGGCCCATCGCCATCGTCGCCGCGGCGTGGCACAACGCTGCGAAACGCTGGGCATTATCGCCCCAATCCTTGCCCTGCTCGTCGAGATAGAAATTGCCCGGCCGACGGAACGCCTGGGGCTGGTCGAGCACGATGAGCTGCAGCCCGGTTTCGGGCATGGTGCCGAGCAGCAGCCGGCCTGGACCACCCGGCAGGTCGGGGAGCCGGGCGATTTCTTCCCACTCCCGCACCACGGCGAAAACGCTGTCATAGCCCGGCAGCATCAGCATCATGTCGATGTCGCCCTCCTGCGAGAGCGCGATCGGCAGCGAGCTGCAGACATCGGCCAATCCACCCGTCTTCGCGAGCGGAAAAATTTCGGAGGAGACAAACAACACCCGTAACCGGTTCGACCCATTGGCCGCCGAACGATACTTCACGATCTACCCCCGGGGATGACGATGCGCTCCAGAGAATCCAACAAATGACATACGCTTTGGTTGCCAGAATAATGTCGGAAAAGATCATTTTTTTGTCGCGGCGCACAAAAAGCAGATTTCGCCTGATTTACAGGCGCTTCCTGCACAAATTCTGGGCGGTGGGTCGGGCATTCTCACCCGCAGGCGAGGTTGATCAACGGCACCGCGGTAAGCGCGCGGCGGCGCGACCTATTTCGAACCGTCGTGGCGGAGGAAGTAATCGCGCTTTTTGATGTCGCGGCAAGGATGGCCGAAAACCCTCGCCCGCTTGGCGCCACCGTGTGCACTCAAATATTTCCGGGTCGGCCATTTCGGGCAGCAGCGAAAATCCTCGGCACGAACAGAGTTCTATTTGATTTCAAAACACTGTCATCCCCGGGACAAGCCCGGGGATGATGGGGATGGGAAGAAAACCCTTGATGCAACTCTCGATGGCATTCGATCAGACGAGCGGCGGGGTGTAGCCCGAGGCGATATCGGCCAGGCCGTAATGCCGGCGCAGGCTGGTGTCGAAGGCGACGGCGCCCATATCGGGCCAATCGTCGGAATCGAAGCCGGGGCGCCGCCTGCAGCACATCCTTCTGAATGTTGAGGACATAGGCGTCCTCGGCCTCGTCGTAACGCAGCAATTCCCAGGGCAGGGCGAAGAGCTTGCTGCCCATGCCCAGGAAGCCGCCGAATTGCAGCACAGCGTAGCGCACCGTGCCGTCATACTTGTCCAGCACGACGTCCCGGATGCTGCCCAGATTTTCACGTGCCGGGTTGGTGACGGATGTGCCTTGCACCTTCGCGGCGGCGATGACTCGCGTATGACCGCTCGCGGTGCGGGCTTCAGTCGCAGTCCTGCATGATCGGTACTCCGTGTGAGGGGGAAGGGCGGGGCCGGTACCCGATCTCGCCCTTTCCGTCTTAACACGGGGCTGCCCGATAGGGTTGCAGCCGCCGCCCGTCAGGCGCCGCCGCGATGGGTGTCCTTCGGCCGTGCCTTCTCGGTCGGCTTGGGCTCGCCATCGCCGGGCGGATCCTGCTCGGCGGAGGTTAACTTCCGGGTCGGATCGGCGTGGTCGACCGGGGTATGGCCGCTCGGCCGGCCGCGATCCGGCGTCCGGCCATGAGCCTTGCCCAGATCCGGGGTTTCCGATGATTTGGCCATGATGCGTCCTCCGCCGGATCAGTGCGCGTGGGCTTCGGCATTCCGCTTCCGCGTTGCCGCCGCCTTCTTGGCCGAGGGCCGACCGGTCGGCGGCCGAGCGTGTCGCGGCGGCCTGGCCGCCGATCCTGCCGCCCTTGTGCGACGAGGCATGGGCTTTCCGGCTTGCCGCGGCCCGAGCCGCTCTTGTTGCCGCCGCCCGAGCCGCTCTTGTTGCCGCCGCCGCTCTCCTTGTTGACCGTAGCCCAGGCACGGCGTTCGGCCTCGCCCTCCGAAACGCCGCGTGATTCATAGCTGTCGGCGATGTGTCGGCCTTGCGCTCCTGCTTGTCGGTGTATTTCGACTTATCTCCGCGGGGCATGATCATCCTCCGATTCGGTCTTCATCGGAAGACAACCGGCGACCAGTCGCCCAGTTCCACCTGGGCCGCGGGATGACGCAACCTCGGTGGATCCGATCTGTTGGGAAAGGGGAGCGCCGCCGGAGCTCGGCGGCTGAACAGCAGATGGAGACAATCGAATGTCCAGGATAACCTCCCGCGCCACGACCTTGGCCGCCGGGCTTGCGTTGGTGCTGTCGAGTACGGCTTTCGCTCAGGCGACCAATCCGGCCGGCATGACCGGTCCTTCGCCCGCCCCGGCGCGCGCGACGTCTGAGCAGCCCGGTAATCCCGCCGCGGCCCGCATGGCAGCGCCCGCTCCGCTCGACGCGGCCGACCGCGACTTCGTCGACAAGGCCGCGGCGGCCGGCATGGCCGAAGTCGAAGCGGCCCAACTGGCCCAGACCAAGGCGCAGTCGGACGATGTGAAGACCTTCGCAGGCACATGGTCGCGGACCATACGGCGGCCAATGACAAGCTGAAGTCGATCGCCGAGGCCGATGGCGTGCAACCCCCCGGCCAATCTCGACAGCAAGGACGAAAAGCAGCTGGCCACGTTGCGCAAGCTGAACGGGGTCGCCTTCGACCGGCGCTATGTTCAGGATCAGACGGCCGCGCATAAGGAAGCCGTGGCGCTGTTCAAGAAGGAAGCGGCCAGCGGGACGAACGCACAGCTGAAGCAGTTCGCAATCGATACGCTGCCGACATTGCAGCAGCATCTGACCGAGGTTGAAGGACTGGGGCATAGCAGCTGACGAGCCGGCTGCCATTCGCCTGGACGGCCTGCCTCGTGCCAACGGCGCCGGCTGCTCCGGGCCGGCCGCCGGACGCTCTTACTTGGCGGTCTATTGGTCTATGCGTCGCCCGGGTCCGAACGGAGGATCTTCCGAAGTGCTCGGGTGAGGAGCATGCGGTCGTGAATGATACCGATGATATCGATCACGCCGTCCTGCGCCACGCGAAAGACGATGGCATGTTTTGGATCTCCGACGCGACCAGACGGTTCCGGCACGCGATCGCGGCTGTGGGCAATTCGGTAGACACCGATTTCGATACGGGACAATCGCCTCCAGTCGACCAGGGCTTGGTGGCGATTGCCGGCGACATCCTCCATCGCCGCAACGATAAGGGCGGCATATCGCGCCCTTCCGATATTTCCGAACCGTTCTTCGCTCCGGTCCAGGATTCTTCTGATCTCGGCCTCTGCCGTAACGGCGAGACGGTATTCAACCACGTCGGCTGCCGCTAGCAGGAGTTCCCGAAGCCGTGCGATCGTTCAAGCGGTCCAGCAGGGCTCGCGAACCCTCAGGACCGCTGACCAACGTGTAATCTCCGCGCTCGATGGCGGCGATCCCTTCCTCTGCCACGGCTTCGATCGCTGCCAGGTTGGCTCGTTCGACGAGGACGTCATCCTCGTAGCGCCGCAGGGCCTCGCGAACGACCTCGCTGGCATTCTGATGGCGTCCGCTGGCCACTTCGGCCGTGATGAAGTCGGAGAGGTGCGGAGTCAGGGAGAAATTCCGGCCGGACATCGATGCGCCTCCCTATGGCAGGCAATATCAAAGTTTGATATTCTTCCGCCAAGATATCAAGGGCGAGCCCAGCCAGCAACGTATCGAATTCCAAGCGGCTGTTCGACCCCTGTCGCGGAACCCGGCTCGGCCGGAATGGATTGGAGGGGGCACTACAGTGTCGCGAAAAGTCTCGATCGTGGAACCGGATCCCCAACGCTCCGGCCGGCGGGCTTGATGTTCAACGGTGCCGAGTTGACCGAGCTCATTCACGAGCACGGGGTGCTCGCGATCGGCGTCCTTACCACGCTTGAAAGCATGGGCGTGCCGGCGCCGGGCGAGAGCGCCATCATCGCCGCCGCCCTCTATGCCGCCGAGACCCATCAGATCGGTATCCTGCCGTTGATCGCCGCCGCTGCCTGCGGCGCCATCCTCGGCGACAATATCGGCTATGTCATCGGCCGGCAGATCGGCTACCGCCTGATCGCGCGGTTCGGGCAGCATATCGGGCTGACGCCGCGGCGCCTCAAGCTCGGCCGCTACCTGTTCGAGCGCTATGGCTCCAAGGTCGTGTTCTTCGGCCGGTTCGTGGCCATCCTGCGCACCTTCACGGCACTTCTCGCCGGCGCCAACCATATGCATTGGAAACGCTTCGTTCTCTACAATGCGCTGGGCGGCATCACCTGGGCGACGCTCTATGGCGGCGGCGCCTATCTTCTGGCCGGCAGATCAAGCGGCTCGAGCTGCCGGTCACGATCGGCCTGGGCGTGATCGCGCTGATCATCGCCGGCGGGCTAATCCATCTGACGCGCAAGCATGGCGAGCGCCTGCAGGAAGAGGCGGACCGGGCCTATCCCGATGACAAGCCTCAGTCGGCGGCGGCCTGAACCGGCGCATCCCAGCCGCCGCCCAGTGCCTTATAGAGCGAGACCAGATTGGTCGAGACGGCGGCGCTGCTGTCGGCTTCCTGCTGCTCGGCCGAAAGCACCTGGCGCTGCGTGTCGAGCACGCGCAGGAAATCGATTGTGCCGGCAACATATTGCTGGCGCGCCAGCGCCAGCGCGCGCCGGGTCTGCTCGACCTGTTGATGCAGCTGTGCCAGCCGCCGCTGTTCGCGGTCATAGCCGACTAGCGCGTTGTCGACCTCCTGCCAGGCATTCAGCACGGTCTTCTGGAAGGCGAGCGCCGCCTCTTGCTGTTCGGTCTTGGTCAGCTCCAGATTGCCCGATAGCCGGCCGCCTTCGAAGATCGGAATCTGGATGCTCGGCCCGGCCGAATAGGTGTGTGCCGCCCAATTGGCGATGTTGCTGAACTTGATCGTCTGGATGTCGACGCTGCCGTTCAACGTGACGCTCGGATAGAAGGCGGCCTTGGCGACGCCGATCTCGGCGTCGCGGCATGCAGCTTCGCCTCGGCCTCGCGGATATCGGGGCGCCGTTCGGCCAGTTCCGAGGGCAGGCCGATCGGCACCTGCGGCGGCACGGGCGGGATCGGCTCCCGGGCCGACAGTTCGGCCGACAGCGTGCGTGGCGCCTCGCCGACCAGGAAGCTCAGCTGGTTGATCGCCGCCGCTTCGCGCTCTTCGAATTGGGGCACGGTCGCCGCGACATTGGACAGCTGGCCGCCGCCGGTCTCCGTATCGAGATCGGTGGCGAGGCCGTTGCGCGCCTGGACCTGGGTCAGGCGCAGGCTGTCTTCGGAGGTCGCGACGTTTTCCTTGGCGATCTTGAGTTCGGCCTGGACTTGGCGCAGCTGCAGATAATCGCGCGCAACCTCGGCCATGACCGAGAGCAGCGTATCGCGCTTTGCTTCGGCGGAGGCTTCAATATTGGCATCCGAACTCTCGATCGCGCGCCGGACCTTGCCCCAGAGGTCGAGCTCCCAAGAGGCATCGAAGCCATATTGCCAGAGGTTGAACGGCTTGATTGGGGCGGATGCCGGGATGCCGCTGGCACCGCCGCCGGCCGAGGCGCCGCCGCTCCCGCCGCCGGGGCTGAGCAGGCTGAACTCGCCGAGCGGGCTCGGCTTCTGCCGGACATAGGAGGCGTCGCCATTGACCTGCGGGAACTCGTCCGCTGCCGTGATGCGCCGCTGGGCGCGGCTTTCGGCCAGGCGCAACGCCGCGGTGCGGACATCGAGATTGGCGTCGGCCGCGCGGTGCTCCAACGCGGTCAGTTCGTCGTCCTTGAACACGGCCCACCAATCGGCCCGCACCGGCTCGGCGACCGGAGCGCTCGGCACGGGCGGCGCTTGGGGCGTGCTGAACCAGCTCTCCGGCGACCAACTGTCCGGCTTCTGAAAATCCGGGCCGAGCGTGCAGCCGGTCAGCAGCAGGACGGTGACCGGGACTGCCCGGCGGCAGAGCCGGCGGATCAATGGCCGCCCCGGCTGGTCGCCTTACCGCTGCCCAACAGCAAGGTCAGCGGCATGGCGCAGAAGGCCATGATCGAGCAGATGGCGAAGATATCCGTATAGGCCAGGATGGATCCCTGCGTCCGGAAAGTCTGGTAGATCAGACCGGCGGCGCCGGTGACGGCCTGGCCCCTGCTGCGTCAGCGCCCGGCGGACCTGGCCGAGCAGCGTGACATAGCCCGGATCGAGCAAGGTCATATGCGGCGCCAGATGGGCCAGCCGCACCTGCGTTCGCTCCGTCGTCATGGCCGTCGATAGCGAAATGCCGATCGAACCGGCAACATTGCGGAACATCGTGAAGAGCGCCGCGGCATCGCCATTGTCCTTCTTGTCGATGCTGGAAAACGCCATGCCGTTCAGCGGCGCGAAGATGAAGGCGAGGCCGGCGGCCTGGGCCGCGCGCATCAGCGCCAGCGTCCGGAAATCGACATCGGGCGTGAGTCCGTGCGAATAGATCATCGCCACGCCGAGACAGCCGAAGCCGATCATGATGACGTATTTGGTCGGCAACACTTTCTGCAGCTGGCTGACCAGCGGGATCAGCAGGCAGATGAGAAACGCGCCCGGCGACAGGATCAGCCCGGCCCAGGTCGCGGTATAGCCCAGCACCTGCTGGGCCAACTGCGGGATGATCACGGCGCTGGCATAGAGGATCGAGGCCATGGCGACGATCAGGACGCAGCTGATCGCCAGGTTGCGGTCGCGCAGCACCCGGATGTTGATGACCGGCTTCTGGGCATAGAGCAGCCAGGCGATCGCGCCCAGGATGCCGATCGCGGACAGCGCCGCCATCGTGCAGATGAAGGTCGAGCCGAACCAGGCTTCGTCCTCGCCGCGGTCGACCACGATCTGCAGGCAACCCAGGCCGAGCGCGATCAGGCCGAGGCCGATCGCGTCGATTCCGGCCGATCTCTTGAGCTTTTCCCAGGGCGGGTCCTCGACCAGATGCAGGACGCCGAAGAGGGTTGCGATGCCGACGGGCACGTTGATGAAAAAGATCCAGCGCCAGCTGTAATTGTCGGTGATCCAGCCGCCGAGCGACGGCCCCAGCACCGGCGCCACGATGGTTGCGACGGCGGTGACCGCGAAGGCGGCGCTGCGCCGTTCCGGCGGGAAAGTGTCGAGAATGATCGATTGCTGGTTCGGCTGCAGCCCGCCGCCGAAGAAGCCCTGAGCCAGGCGGAACAGGATGAGCTGCCACAGGCTGCCGGAAATGCCGCACAGGAAGCTGCAGACCGAGAACATGCCGATGCAGATCAGGAAATAGCGCTTGCGCCCGAGCAGCCGTCCGAGCCACCCGGAGATGGTCAGCACGATGCCGTTGGCGACCAGATAGGATGTCAGCGTCCACGTGGCGTCGTCGCTGCTGACCGACATGCTGCCGGCGATATGCGGCAACGCCACGTTCACGATGGTCGTGTCGAGGATTTCCATGAAAGCGCCCATCGTCACGACGAGCGCGATCAGCCAGGGATTATGCCTCGGCTTCCAGTCGCCGCCGGCCTTCTCCGCCTCGGCACTCATTTGAACAGCACGGTCGGTTCGACCGAAACGCCGAGCGGCAGCGGCAGATTGGGATCGAGCCCGCTGTCGATCACGATCTTGACCGGCACGCGCTGGACGATCTTCACGAAATTCCCGGTCGCGTTCTCCGCCGGAAAGGCCGAAAAGCGCGAGCCCGAGCCGAGCTGGACGCTGTCGACATGGCCGCTGAGCTTGAGCGAGGGATAGGCGTCGACTGCAATATCGACATGCTGGCCGGGCCGCATCCGGTTGAGCTCGGTCTCCTTGAAATTGGCTGTGATCCAGATCTGCGGCGAGACGATCGCGGTCACGGCCGCGCCGGTCTCGGCATAGTCGCCCAGCTCGACATTCCGCTTGGTGATCCAGCCATCCTGCGGCGCGGTGATATGGGTATAGCCGAGATTGATCTCTGCCTGCGCCAGGCTGGCCTTGGATTGGAGCAGCTGGCCTTCGAGCTGCGCGACCTGTGCTTCGGCCTGCGCCACAGTCTGGGAAACGAGATTGGCCTGCTGCACCTTGGCCTTGGCCTCTTCGAGCTGGCCCTGCGCCTGCTGCAGCCCGGCATTCGCCTTGTCGATGTTCTGCTGGGTCGTCGCGGCCTTGTCGACGGCGTGCTGGCGGCGATACTCGGCCTGGGTCTGGGTCAGCTGGGCCTGGGCCTCGTCGAGCTGGCCCTGGGCCTGCAGCAGCTCGGCCGGTGCCGTGATGCGCTGCTTCTCCAGCGCCACCTTCGCATTGGCCAGCTGCGCCTCGGTCGCCGCGATCTGGCCGGCGGCCTGATCGCGCGACGCCTTATATTGTCGGTCGTCGAGCTCGATTAGCACGTCGCCGGCATGGACGAATTGATTGTCGTTGATCGCGAGCTTCGTCACATAACCGGAAACTTGCGGCGCGATCATGACGGCCCGGCCATCGGTATAGGCGTCGTCCGTGCTGACCTGATCCTTAGTCAACAGCCAATAGATCACGCCGCCGATGATGGCCAGGATGATGGCAATGCCGAGCGCGATCAACGGCCAGCGGCTGTGTTTTTCCGGCTTCTGCTCGTCGTTGGATTGAGAATTGTCTTTGGATTGGGACTGCCGGTCATCGTCCTGCCTGGCGTGCTCGGCCGAGCGCTCCCCCGTTGCCGATCCTTGACCCTCGGGCATGCTGTCTCCTCGATCGGCCGTGCGCAGCGTTTGCACGCTTTGCTTTCAACTCTCCGGACGCGCCAATAGTTCCCTTCGGAACCGCTTTCGCGCCCGAGGGGTTGGTGAGTCGGCGGCGGCAAGGGGCTCGATCGATGAGCAAGGCAGGAGCGGTCCGCATCGGCAGATCGGGTTGGACCTACGCGCCCTGGCGCGGCGTCTTTTACCCGCGCAAGCTGCCGCAGAATGCCACTGCTCTCGCCGCGCGGCTCGGTGTTGGTCCATGATGGACGGATCCGATCAGCCGGCTCCGTCCCTGTCCCGGCGCTCCCACCACGCAGCGAGAACGGCAATGGTCGATCCGATCGCCTTGATCAAGGACAGCGTTGCCGCCTTCATCGAGGATGACGCGCTGAGCCGCGGCGCCTCGATTGCCTTCTACGCCGTCACCTCGATGGCGCCGGTGCTGGTCATCATCGTTGCGATCGGCGGGCTTGTCTTCGGCGAGGATGCGGCGCGGGGCGAACTGGCCGCCCAGCTTGGCGGCGTCATGGGGGATGACAGCGCCAAATTCGTGCAGGATGTCGTCGCCCATGCGGCCACGCATGGCTCCGGCACGCTCGCCGGCATCTTCGGCGTCGTCGCCCTCGTCGTGACTGCGTCGGGCGTGTTCGGCGAGATCCAGGCGGCGCTCAATGCGATCTGGAAGGCGGCGCCACGCGGCACCACGCTGTGGCGGCTGGTGCGCGCGCGGCTGGTCAGCCTCGGGCTGGTCGCCGGCCTGGGCTGTCTGCTGCTGCTGTCGCTCGGCATCAGCACCGGGCTGGCCGTGCTCGGCCAGTCGCTCGGCGACCTTGGAGCGGCGGAAGTCTGGCTGGGGCAGTTGCTGAACTTCGCGGTCTCTTTCCTCGTGATCGCGCTGCTGATCGGGGCAATCTACAAGATCCTGCCCGATACCGAGATCGCCTGGCACCCGGCCCTGATCGGAGCCATGGTGACGGCCTTCCTGTTCGAGATCGGCAAATTCCTGATCGGGTTTTATCTCGGTCGCGTCGCACCGAGTTCAGCTTACGGCACGGCCGGCTCGCTGCTGATCATCCTGCTGTGGACTTACTACTCGGCGCAGATTTTCCTGCTCGGTGCCGAATTCACCAAGGTGTTCGCCGGTCATACCTCGCGGTGGCAAGACGGAAAGCTGCAACCAAGTGACGGACCGCCGGGTTAGAGAACGAAGCATTCGACGGCAGTCGCCCGAGAATGTGCTTCGTCCCATCAGATCTGGAGGTATCCATGCCTGGAACGATTCGACCATTCGAATTCTGGCGACCTGCGCCGTCATCGCTTGCGCCGCGCCCTGGCCGCCTGCGACACTGGCAATTCCACGCCGAACCGGACCTATCCGCAGGACCGTGCGACGACCGCGCCCGGCGTGACCTCGGAGCCGGCTACGCCGTCCACCGGCGGGCACTGACCGCCAGGTGACCTGCCGCGCTCCGTCCCGGTCCGGGATACGGCCAAGTGCCGTCTCAGACCGGCGGGGCGCTGCGCGCTGCCCATTCGACGCCGACGATCCCCTCCGTGCGGCATAGCTCATTCACCAACTCGGGTATCTTCGGATCATTCGATCGGCTGTTCCACCGGATATCCAGCTCCAACCGGCGTCGGCCGTCTTCCCCGAAGGCAACATTCGTCATCGTCGAGCGAAAGCCGTCCCGGGCGAGCCGATCGACGATCGTTTCGACCGTCGGCTGACCGGGTGTCGTGACGACGCTGAGCGCCGCCCGCTCTTCGGCCGGCAGCAGCCGCTCGAAATACTTCAACCCCCAAAGTATGGCGAGACACAGGAGGGTGCCGGCCCCGCCGAGCCCGATCTGGCCGCCGCCGAAGGACAGACCGATCACCGTCATCATCCAGAGCGTCGCCGCGGTCGTCACCCCGTGCATAGCGTCGCCACGCCGCAGGATGGCGCCGCCGCCGATGAACCCCATGCCGGACAGGATGCCCAAGGGCAGGCGCATGAGATCGTTGGTGACGAAAGAGTCCGGCGTCTTGCCCGACATGCCGAGCAGAAGATTCACCTGGACCATCGCAATGGCAGCGGCCAGGCCGACCAGCATGGTCGTGCGCAGGCCTGCGGCGTGGCCGTGCTCGCCGCGGTTCAGCCCGATGACAAAGCCGGCCAGGGCGGCGAGCGCGAGACGGAGTGACAGATCGCCCCAGCCGGGCGACAGCGGCATTCCTTCCATGGCTTCCCGCCGCCGCAGGCGGCTCCGCTATTCCTGGTTTTCGGCGAAGAACAGCGCCTGCGCGATGACCGCTTTCAAGGCATCGATGCGGAACGGCTTGGTCACGAGAAATGCCGGTTCCGGCCGTTCGCCCGTCAGCAGCTGCTCCGGATAGGCCGTGACGAAGATGACCGGGACGGTGATGCTGCGCAGGATCTCGTTCACCGCGTCCAGCCCCGAGCTGCCATCGGCCAGCTGGATATCGGCCAAGACGAGCCCTGGCTTCTCGTTCTCGATCAGCGCCAACGCGTCGGCATGCGTCGCCGCGATGCCGATGACGCGGTGCCCCTGGCTTTCGACCAGGCTCTCGAGATCCATCGCGATGATCGGTTCGTCCTCGATGATCAGGACATCGGTCGCCATTTGCTCCAGCAACTCCGTCTGGGCTGCGGCGATCAGATCCTCGGCCTGTCCGGCCGTGCAATCGAGCACGCGCGCCACCTGCTGCGTCGTAAGCCCCTCCATCGCCGCCAGGAGAAAGGCGACGCGCGGGCGTGGGGTCATCCGTTCCAGCTTTTCCCGGGCGCTGCGCGCCGGGCCCGTCTCGGTGCGAAGCTCGTCATCGTTTCCAGGAACCGTCTGCCAGACCCGGAGCAGGAGATGATAGAGCGAAACCCGAATATCTTCGGGATCGAGCAGCAACGAGGGCTCGTCGACGAGGGATTGCAGGGCGGCGACGGCATAGGCGTCGCCGCTCGATTGAGAACCGGCCAGTGCCCTGGCGAAGCGGCGCAAATAGGGCAGGTGTGGCGCGATTGATGCGGAAATCGACATCGGACCCCTCAACAGTCGAGCAAGGTTTGGTGGTGTAGAACGCAAGTCAGGATATCTGACCGGGCGAAGCGTAAACCCCGATTTGCTTCGGAGGTTCCAACGTGAGGGCGAGGCGGCGCGTCGCGCGGGCGGAACTTTGCCCCGCGCAATCTGTTTTGCATCCACTCGGTAAGGTCTGATGGGCCCTGCGCAATCGCGCTGGCTGACGCAAGGAAGGCGAAGTCGATAGACATGACCGTACGGAAAGGATCGGAGTTGGCTCATGCGTAAACGGGCATCGGCTGACCGCGGCGATGGGCGCGAGGCACCTTCGGCAGCCAAGAACGACAAGGCGCCGGGTTCCGAGTCACGTCCGGCGGAAGTCAACAGCCATATCGGTTCCCTCCTGAGGGTCATGCATGATTCGGTTCTGAACGAGCCGGTGCCGGATCGCTTCCTCGAGCTGTTGCGGGAAATCGAGAGCAGGGGAGGTGACGTCGCCGCAGGCCCGTCGCCGACGCCGTCCGGACCGGAACCCCGCGTGAAGTCCTGACCGCGCCGAAGGTCGGCGATTTCCGAGTGTTCCGAGCCTTTAGCGGTGGGGTCGCATGGCCTATTTTCGCGGGTTGCGCGCCCGCATTCTGCTTGTCCTGTTCATGGCGGTCGTGCCGATCTTCGCGCTTGCTATGCTGTGGTCTGCCGAGAGCGATCGCGATCTGCAGCGGTTTCGCTACGCCGCCGCCGAGGCGGCGCTTGGCGGCGCGGCCGAGCGCTTCGACCGTTTGGCCGATCGCGCCGCCGCGATCCGGGCGGCGGTCGCCGGAACCGGCCCTTGTGCGGCGCTCGACGCTGCGGTCAACCCGACATCCGGTTTCGACGCCGGCCTGCTGACGACGGGCAGCGGGATCCATTGTACGGCCGGGGACGCGACGCTCGCGGTAGCTCCGGCCGACAGCCGGCGACAGGGAGACGATCTGACGGTGATCGCCGTGGGCGGTGGTGACGGTCCCCTCGCTTTCGAGGCCCGCTTGCCCGGCGACCCGGCGAGCCGGCTGATATTGCGGCTCTCTTCGGCGGAGACGGAACGCGTTCTCGATCCGGAAGCCTCACCTTTCCTGGACGGCCTCGCGCTTTTCGCCGGCACGCATCCGGTTGCCGAACGACATGCCTCTTCGGTCTCGGCATCATGGTGGTCGGCCGACGGGCCGCCTGTGCAAAACGACGACGTTCAGGCCGACTATGTCGCCGCCCCGCTTTCGGTCGACGCTTCGTTGCAGCTCGTCGGACTGCGGGCGCGGCCGTTTCTCGGCATCGACCGGGGGCGGCTCTGGACATCCATCATCGAGCTGAGCGCCGTTCTGCTGGCAATCGTCGGCGGCTCGCTCTGGGTGATCGATCGGTCTGTCCTGCGTTGGGTGATCTATCTACGGCGCATCGCGGTCGCGCATAGCCGCGGACACCATTCGGTGCGCGCCCGCCGCCTGGACGAGGCGCCGAAGGAACTGGCCGATCTGGGCGAATCGCTGAACCTGATGGCGAACGACGCCGGCAGCCGCGTCGAGCTGCTTCGGCAATCCGCTGCCGACAAGAGCGCGCTGCTGCTCGAACTGCACCACCGCGTGAAAAATAATTTCCAGGTCATCACCAGCCTGCTGAGCCTGTTGCGCTGGGAGATGCAGGGGCCGCGGCGGCCGGAGTTCCGGCTGGTCGAGGATTTCGTGCGCGCCATGGCAATCGCCTATCGTGTTGCCTATGATTCCGGCGATGTGACGGGAGTGATCTGCCAGGATCTGATCCGCAGCACTGCCGAAGCATTGCGCGATCTCGCCGGCATCCCGCCGGGGCGGCTGGTGCTCGAACTCGACGATCAGTCGCTCTGGATCCCGCTCGACAAGGCAATTTCGCTCGGCTTGTACCTTGCCGTGACCCTGCCGCCCTTCTTCGACGGGGCGATGAATCAATTCGGCGCGACGGTCACTCTCTCGGCGGTCGCGGATATGTCGGCAGGCAGCCTGCGGGTCGGGATCGGCGGCGTCGCGCCGCTCGCGACGGAAGAGCCGCCGCTGCAGCGGCGGCTGCGCAGCGCCTATCTACGGCAATTGAAGGCCGAGACCGATCCGCTGGCCGAGGGCATCGCGATCTCGATCCCGCTCGGCGACGACAGCAATGACCGCCATCCGGCGATCGGCCCGTCCGTCACGCGATCTGCAGGCGGCGGCGATACGGCCGGGATCTTCCAGAATTTCGAGCAATGCGTCGTCGGTGCCGGCATTTCGCTGTCGAGCCAGGATGCCGAGCTGCGCTATCGCTGGGCCAGAGGGGCGGAGCTGTTCGGCCGTGTGGCCGGCACCATCGTCGGCCTGACCGATGAAGCGCTGCTGCCGCCGGGCGCGGCGGCGACGATGAAGCGCATCAAATCGCAGGTCCTGGCCGATGGCGAGCCGGCCGTCGGCATCGCGCAACTGGGCGAAATCGGCGCAGATGAACGATGGTTTTCCGTCCATGTCCAGCCTCTGCGCGACGGCGATCGCAATATCGTCGGCATCCTCAACACCTGTTACGAGGTGACCTCCTACAAGGCGGCCGAGCGGCGGATGAGCGTGATGATGCGCGAGATGGCGCATCGCTCGAAGAACGTTCTCGCCGTGACCGAGGCCATGGCGCGGCAGACCCTGGCCCATTCCGAGACGCTCGAGGATTTCGGCGAAAGCTTTTCGGCGCGGCTGCACAGCCTGGCCGGGTCGCACGATCTCCTGACCAAGCGCGACTGGGAAGGCGCCTCGCTGCGCGACGTGCTGCGATCCCAACTCGGCCACTATCTCCAGGCGATGCGCCGCAAATCGCGACCGACGGGCCGGAACTCTTTCTGAGCGCGACGGCCATTCCCTATCTCGGCCTCGCCTTGCACGAACTGTCGACCAATGCCGCCAAGCATGGCGCTTTGTCCGTGCCGGACGGCCGCGTCGCCATCGGTTGGGGTTTGCGGCGCGACGGCGACGGCAAGGAGCGGGTCTGGCTGAGCTGGGTCGAAAGCGACGGCCCGCCTGTCCGCGCGCCGAGCCGGCGCGGCTTCGGCACCGATGTCACCAAGCGCATCGTCTCGCGGGCGCTGCGTGGCGAGGTTACGCTGAATTTCGAACCGGCCGGTGTGAAATGGCAGCTTGATGCGCCCCTCGCCAACCTCGCTGCGCAACGGCGCTGATCAGGCCTGGATCGGGCTGGGAACGGGTGGGATAGAAGGCGGTCGACCCGGGAATTCGTCGGGCAGAACCGGGCCGGGTTCCGGTCCCGGTTCGGGCATGTCGGGTCCCGGTACCGGCACATCCGGTGTCGGGGCGTCCGGCGGAGTCGTCGGGATCGGGTTGGGCGAAGGGGTCTCAGGCATCGCGCTGTCCTTAATGATCCGAGGGCGGGGATGGTGATGTGTTGCCCGGCACCTGACCGCCCGATTGCGGCGCATTCGGCGTCGTGTTCGGCTGCGCGCTGGTCGCGGCCGGGCTGGTCGGCGGGGCCGGCGGCTGGCGCGCTTCGTGCCAGTCAAAGGCAAGGCCCAAGACCGCGGTCACCGCCACGAAGAGCGAGATGCCGAGGACATAGCGCATCCGGCCGCTCGTCTCGCCCTGCCGGGCTTTCTGTGAATGAAGTGTCCGGTGCGGCGTTTCCGGCGGGTTCGGTATTTCCGGCATGGCCGGCCTCCCTTTGCGTTTCGTAGGGATAGAGGAAACCGCAGCGTCGCGTCGGGTTCCGAATTGATGAATTGCGGTATTTTAATACCGCAATCATGGCCGAAGCGATTTGCCTCATGGAACCCTTCAGCCTCCCCATCGGTTTGAAGCAGGACAGACCCACTTTCCCGATCGGCAACGCGAAGATCGACATGAACTCGGCGCCGCGCATTCTCTCCTTGTCTTCCGCATCATCGGTCGTACCGCTGCAGGATCTCCGGCAAATCGGCTTCACCGCAGTTGCGATGATCGATCCGGCTGCTGCGCCGACGCCGGCGCTGCTCGCCGATCTGCGCGAGTACGGGCTGGCGCTGTTCACCGCGCTGCCCGCCGGCGAGGCGGCGGCGCAGAGCCGTCTGAGCCGGGATCTCGATCTCGGCGTCGCGGGCTTTCTGGGCGACGGCGACGCATCGGAGTTCGGCCGAAACCTGGCGCCGGCTGATCGCCGAGGCCCGCGCCCGAAATCCGGACTGCGCGTTCATTGCCGAATTGCTGGGCGCGCCGGCGACCGCGATCCTGCCATTGCGCGGCGTGGGCTTCGACTATGTACTGAACAGCATCCGCTGGTGGGACGGCATGGCGCCGTGGTTCTTCGACCAGCAGGTCATGACGCGCGGCATTGCCGCATCCATCGGCTTCCCGGAGCTGCCGGGAATTGCGGCCCCGGATGGCGATCGCGATGCTTATGGCCGGCGGCTCATGCTCGCCGCAGCGCTGTCCGCCGGTCTGCTGGTCAATGAGGATGCTCTCCAACGCCCGGCGCAACGCCAGCTGATCGCATCGCTCAACCAGCTGAAGACGGAGTCGGAGGCACTGGCCGAGGATGGGCCGATACGGCGGCTCAGCGAGGCCGGCGCCGCGGTGACTGTCGTGCTGCGCGAGAGCCCGGCGCAGGATGATGCCGTCCTGGTCGTGATCAACAACGATGCTGGGCCGCAGGCGATCGATATCGATGACTGGCTCGGCCGGATCGAGGGCGACGGCCGGGATTTCCGCGATTTGACGCCGGGCGCTGCCGCCTCCGCGCTGCTGGCCTCGCCGCTAAGTCTGGCCCCAAGCGAGGTGCGGATCATCGGCGCGCGCCCGGCCGGCGCCCGGATCGTACCCGGCGCATCGCTGCCGCCGGCGCCCGGCGTGGCGCGAATCGTAATCGAACGCGT
Organism: Aliidongia sp.; assembly: GCA_037200015.1. Classification (GTDB taxonomy): domain Bacteria; phylum Pseudomonadota; class Alphaproteobacteria; order ATCC43930; family CGMCC-115725; genus JAXDMU01. The sequence goes on from JBBCHB010000046.1 coordinate 75,276, forward strand.
GTCGCCCGAGCTGGATGGCGGCCGCTTCCCGGTCAAGCGCATCGTCGGCGACCGGCTGCAGGTCTTCGCCGATATCTTCCGCGACGGTCATGACAAGATCTCGGCCGCGCTGTGGCTTCAGGCGCCGGGCACGAACGAGTGGCGCATCACGCCGATGCAGTTCTGGGACAATGACCGCTGGGTCGGCGCGACGCGGCTCGACCATGTCGGCGAGACGAGCTTCGCCGTCGCCGGCTGGACCGACCATTTCGCCAGCTGGCGCGACGAGGGGTCCAAGAAGCGCGCGGCCGGCGCGGCGATCGAGCTGGAACTGATCGAAGGCCGGCATCTGATCGAGGCCGCGGCGGCGCGGGCGCTCGGCGACGACCAGGCGCGGCCTCCGGGCCGTCTTGGCCGAAATCGGGACGCTGGGCGGCCGAACGGATGAAGAGGCGGCGTTCCTGCTGTCGAACCGCGTCGCCCATGCCATGGCGCGCGTGCCGGATTTCACCGATCTGGTGTTCCAGTCCCCGCCCGGAACGCTGCGCGTCGATCGGGAAGCGGCGCGGTTTTCGGCCTGGTACGGCATGTTCCCGCGCAGCCAGGGCAGCGAGCCGGAGAAGGCCGCGACCTTCCAGGACAGCATCCGGCGCCTGCCGGAAATCCGCGCCATGGGCTTCGATGTCGTCTATCTGGTGCCGATCCATCCGATCGGCGCGGTCAACCGCAAAGGCCGGAACAACAGCGTGACGGCCGAGCCGGGCGAGCCGGGCAGCCCCTATGCCATCGGCAGTGCTCTGGGCGGCCATACCGCGATCGATCCCGAGCTGGGCACGCTGGAGGATTTCCGCAGCTTCGTCCGCGCGGCGCGGGATCACGGCATGGAGGTGGCGCTCGATTTTGCCATCCAATGCGCGCCCGATCATCCCTGGCTGAAAGAGCATCCGAACTGGTTCAAGCGCCGGCCCGACGGCACGATGAAATACGCCGAAAACCCGCCGAAAAAGTACCAGGACATCGTCAATGTCGATTTCGACCAGACCGACTGGCCCTCGCTGTGGACGGCGCTGCTCGACATCGTGCGCTTCTGGGTCGCCGAAGGCGTCAAGATCTTCCGTGTCGACAATCCGCATACCAAACCGGTCCCATTCTGGCAGTGGCTGATCGCCGAGGTGCAGCGCACCGACCCCGACGTGCTGTTCCTGGCCGAGGCCTTCACCCGGCCCAAGATGATGCATCGCCTGGCCAAAGTCGGGTTCAGCCAGTCTTATACCTACTTCACCTGGCGCAATACCAAGGACGAGCTGACGCAATATCTGACCGAGCTGACGCGCGGCGAGCAGGTCGAGTATTACCGACCGAATTTCTTCCCGAACACGCCGGACATCCTGCCCCTCTTCCTGCAGCAGGGCGGCCGGGCCGGGTTCCTCATCCGGCTGGTGCTGGCCGCGACGCTGTCGCCGGCCTATGGCATCTACAACAGCTTCGAGCTGTGCGAGGCCGAGGCCGTGCCGGGCAAGGAAGAGTATCTCCATTCCGAGAAGTACCAGTACAAGGTCTGGGATTGGGACCGGCCGGGCCATATCAAGGCCGAGATCGCCGCGATCAACCGGCTGCGCCAGGCCAGTCCGGCGTTGCGCCTGTTCGACAATCTGCGCTTCCACGAATCCGGTCATGGCGACGTGCTGTTCTACAGCAAGATCGCGCCGGACCGGTCGGATGCGGTGCTGATCGCGGTGACGCTCGACCCGCACCACATCGTCCGCACCGAAATCGAATTCCCGCTCGCCGAGTTGGGCCTGCTGCCCGATGCCGCGTTCGAGACCCGCGACGCCTTTACCGGCGACATCCGACGCTGGACCGGTGTCCGGCACTGGATCCTGCTGGATCCGGAGACCATGCCGGCGCTGGTTCTGCATTTCCGACCTGAAGGGCTGGCACCATGAGCAATCGCAGCAAGACCGCCACTGACGGAGCTGCCGCCAAACCCATGAGCCGGCGCGAGGCGTCGGATATCCTGGTCGAGAAGGATTGGTACAAGGACGCCGTCATTTACGAGCTGCACATCAAGGCCTTCTTCGACGGCAATGATGACGGCATCGGCGACTTCCTCGGCCTGACCCGCAAGCTCGACTATCTGCAGGAGCTCGGCGTCACGGCGGTCTGGCTGCTGCCGTTCTATCCCTCGCCGCTGCGCGACGACGGCTACGACATCGGCGAATACAAATCGGTCAACCCGACCTATGGCACGCTGTCGGATTTCCGCGCCTTCGTGAAAGAAGCGCATCGCCGCGGCATCCGGGTCATTACCGAGCTGGTGATCAACCACACTTCAGACCAGCATGCCTGGTTCCAGCGCGCCCGCCAGGCCAAGCCGGGCAGCAGCCACCGCGATTTCTACGTCTGGTCCGACAGCGACCAGCGCTATGCCGGCACCCGCGTCATCTTCTGCGATACCGAAGTCTCGAACTGGTCGTGGGATCCGGTCGCCAAGGCCTATTACTGGCACCGGTTCTACGGCCATCAGCCCGACCTGAACTTCGACAACCCGGCCGTAGTGCGCGCGGTGATCAACGTCATGCGCTTCTGGCTCGATCTCGGCGTCGACGGGCTGCGGCTCGACGCAGTGCCCTATCTGTGCGAGCGCGACGGCACCAACAACGAGAATTTACCCGAGACGCATGCCATCCTGCGCACGCTGCGCGCCGCGATCGAGGCGGATTATCCCGACAAGATGCTGCTGGCCGAGGCCAATCAATGGCCGGAGGACGTGCTGCCCTATTTCGGCCAGGGCGACGAATGCCATATGGCGTTCCACTTCCCGCTGATGCCGCGCATCTACATGGCCGTGGCCCAGGAGGACCGTCACCCGATCACCGACATCATGCGGCAGACCCCGGATATCCCGGAGACCTGCCAATGGGCAATCTTCCTGCGGAACCATGACGAGCTGACTCTCGAAATGGTGACCGATCGCGAGCGCGATTACCTTTGGGATTTCTATGCCAGCGACCGGCGCATGCGGATCAATCTGGGCATCCGCCGCCGCCTGGCGCCGCTGATGCAGAACGACCGGCGGCGCATCGATCTGCTGAACTCGATCCTGCTGTCGATGCCGGGCACGCCGGTGCTCTATTACGGCGACGAGATCGGCATGGGCGACAATGTCTATCTCGGCGACCGCGACGGGGTGCGCACGCCGATGCAATGGTCGCCCGACCGCAATGGCGGCTTCTCCCGGACCGATCGGCGCGGTTGTTCCTGCCGGCGATCCAGGATCCGGAATACGGCTTCCAATCGGTCAATGTCGAGGCGCAGAGCCGCTCGCCGACCTCGATGCTGAATGCGATGCGCCGGCTGCTCGCGGCGCGGCGCGATCTGCGCTCGATGGGCCGCGGCAAGCTCGATTTCCTCTATCCCCTGAATCGCAAGATCCTGGCCTATACGCGCAGCTTCGAGGACGAGGCGGTGCTGTGCGTGGTCAATCTGTCGCGCGCCGCGCAATCGGTCGAACTCGACCTCTCGGCCTATCGCGGCCGCGTGCCGGTGGAAGTGCCGGGCCTGTCGGTCTTCCCGACCATCATCGACCGCCCCTATCACCTGACTATGGGCCGGCCACACCTTCTTCTGGTTCAAGCTGCTCGAACCCGACCAGATCGAAGGCGGCCTCGGCACGGTCGGGACCGGGCGCGAGGCGGCGCCGGATCTGGTGACCTTGGTGCTGCGCAATGGCTGGGACGATATCCTGACCGGGACTTGCGCGGCCGAGCTGAACCTGACCGTGCTGCGCAGCTTCCTGCCGACCCAGCGCTGGTTCGCCTCGAAGGACCAGACCATCGACCGGGCGCGGCTGGTCGAAGCGGCCAGCCTGCCGCCGCGCGACGGCGATTCGCCCTATTGCCTGGCTACGGTCGAAGCCGTCCTGGCCGATGGCCGCGCCGAGCGCTATCTGATGCCGCTCGGTTTGGTCTGGGGACCGCCGGACGGCGATGCCCGCGCCGGCCCTGCAGGCGGCGACTTTGGCCAATGCCCGGCGTTTCCGCGTCGAAGGTGCGCTGATCGATGTGGCGAACCAGGAAGGGCTGACGCTCGACCTGATCGCCGCCATGGCGGCCGGCCATGATTTGTCGCTGGGCGAGGGTGCTGCGATCCGCTGCCGCACCACGAGTAAATTCGCCGAGCACGAGCTGCCCCAGGCGCCGCTGATCCGGCGGCTGGGCGAGCAGTCCAACAGCTCGGTCGCGATCCAGGATTACGGGGTGCTGAAGCTGTACCGGCGCCTTGAGGAAGGCATCCATCCCGAGATCGAGATGGGCCGGTTCCTGACCGACGAAGCCGGCTTTACCGGCACGCCGGCGCTGCTCGGCACGCTGGAGCGGGTCGGCGCGGGACGGCAATGTAACGGCACTCGGCGTGCTCACGGCCTATGTGCCGAACCAAGGCGATGGCTGGGCCTTTACCCAGGATTATCTGCGCCGCACGCTGCAGGAGCACGCGACCTCGGCCGCGGCACCGGGAGACGATCCGCACGGCTTCTTCCTGGAGCTGATCGGGCGGCTTGGTCGCCAGACCGCGGAGATGCATCGCGCGCTCTGCCCGGAGCAGACCGACGACCCCGCCTTCGCGCCCCGACGAACCCCCCCCCGCCACCCCCGAATACCGCCGACATCCCCCTCCCCGACCCCCGCCCCCCGACGACCCCCCCGACCGACCCCGACACCGACCCCGACACCCGACCGACCCCGACCGCCGAACCCCCCCGAATAGACTCCCCCCCGACCGCCCCGCCGTGGCCGGGCTCAAGATCAAGGCGGCCAAGATCCGCTGCCATGGCGATTATCATCTGGGCCAGGTGTTGGCCGCGCAGAACGGCTTCGCCATTATCGATTTCGAAGGCGAGCCGCGGCGTAGCCTGGCCGATCGCCGGCACAAGCAGACGCCGCTCAAGGATGTCGCCGGCATGCTGCGTTCGATCGATTACGCTGCGGCGGTCGCGTTGCGCACAGCAGCGGATCTGCCGTCGCTCGACCGTCCGAGCCTGGCCAAGTTCTGCGCAGATTGGCGCGACCGTTCGGTCGCCGCGTTCTTCGACGGCTATCGGACGGCGATAGACGGCGCAGCCTGCTGGCCGACCGGCCCGGCGGCGGGCAAGCTGCTCGACCTGATGCTGATGGAAAAAGTGCTGTACGAAATCGGCTATGAGCTGGCCAACCGGCCGGCCTGGCTGTCGATCCCCGTTCAGGGGCTCCTTGATCTTTTGATGGAGACCGGCCATGGCGATCCGACCTGACCGCCGCGTGGACCTGTTGCAGGACGCCCGGCTCAGCGACCCTTTCGCCTTCCTCGGGCTGCATGAGGACAAGGGCGGGCTGTTGTGCCGCGCCTTCGTGCCATGGGCCGAAAAGCTGTCTGTGCTCGATGCGGCCGACGGGCAGCTGGTGGCCGAGTTGCCGCGCGAGACCGCTGAAGGGCTGTTCGCCGGGGAGGTGCCGCGGCCGAAGCCTTTCGCCTATCGGCTGCGTGCGGAGATCGACGGGCGAGTCGTGGATTTCGAGGATCCGTATCGCTTCGGCCCGGTGCTGGGCGAGCTGGACCGGCATCTGCTCGGCGAAGGGCGCCATCTGCGCGCTTTCGAAACCCTGGGCGCGCGGCCGACGACGATGGACGGGGTCGAGGGTGTCGGCTTCGCTGTCTGGGCGCCCAATGCCAGCGCGGTCAGTGTCGTCGGCGCCTTCAACGATTGGACGGCAGGCGCCATCCGATGCGGCTGCATCCGGGCATCGGCGTGTGGGATCTGTTCCTGCCGCATGTGCCGGCCGGCGCGCCCTACAAGTTCCAGCTGCATGGGCCGGACGGCACGCTGCTGCCGCTCAAGGCGGACCCGCTGGCCCGGCAGGCCGAGGTCTCGCCGAACACTGCCTCGGTCGTTGCGGCGCTGCCGGCGCATGAGTGGCGCGATGCGGACTGGATGAATTCACGCGCCGAGCGCAATGCGCGCGAAGCGGCGATCTCGATCTACGAGGTGCATCTGGGATCCTGGCGGCGCCATCCCGACGGGCGGTCGCTCAGCTATCGGGAACTCGCCGAGCAGCTCGTGCCCTATGTCGCCGAACTCGGCTTCACCCATATCGAGGTGCTGCCGATCTCGGAACATCCCTTCGACGGGTCCTGGGGCTATCAGCCGATCGGGTTGTTCGCGCCGACCAGCCGGTTCGGCACGCCCGATGATTTCCGCTATTTCGTCGATGCCTGCCATCAGGCCGGGCTGGCGCTGTGGCTCGACTGGGTGCCCGGGCATTTCCCGACCGATCAGCACGGGCTGGGATTGTTCGACGGCACGCATCTCTATGAGCATGCCGATCCGCGCCAGGGCTTCCATCAGGATTGGAACACGCTGATCTTCAATTACGGCCGCCCGGAGGTGATCAACTATTTGACGGCCAATGCCCTGTCATGGCTGGAGAATTTTCATCTCGACGGGCTGCGCGTCGACGCCGTGGCCTCGATGCTCTATCTCGATTACAGCCGCAAGGCCGGCGAATGGGTGCCCAATAAATTCGGCGGCCGGGAGAATCTGGAAGCCGTCGATTTCCTGCGCCGCTTCAACGAGCTGGTCTTCGCCCAGGCGCCCGGTGCGACGACCGCGGCCGAGGAATCGACGGCGTGGCCGATGGTCTCGGCGCCGACCTATCTCGGCGGGCTCGGCTTCGGCTTCAAGTGGAATATGGGCTGGATGCACGACACGCTGCGCTACATGTCCTACGAGCCGATCTATCGAAAATACCACCACAACGACCTGACTTTCGGCTTGCTCTACGCCTTCACCGAGAATTTCATCCTGCCGATCAGCCATGACGAGGTCGTGCACGGCAAGGGCTCGCTGCTGACCAAGATGCCTGGCGATGCCTGGCAGCGCTTCGCCAATCTGCGCGCTTATCTTTCCTTCATGTGGGCGCATCCTGGCAAGAAGCTGCTGTTCATGGGCTGTGAATTCGGCCAGGAGCGCGAATGGAATCATGATGGCCAGCTCGACTGGCAGCTCCTGAACACAGCGCCTCATGCCGGCACAGCCCAGCTGGTGCGCGACCTGAACCGGCTCTATCGCGGCGAAGCGGCCTTGCATCGGCTCGACGCCATGCCGGAAGGTTTCGCCTGGGTCGACGCGACCGACAGCGATCAAAGCGTGCTTAGCTTCCTGCGCTTCGATGCGGGCCGGCGGAACACCGTGCTTGTCATCTGCAATTTCACGCCCATTCCACGGCACAATTATCGCGTCGGCGTGCCGCGCGGCGGCTGCTGGCGCGAGCGGCTCAACAGCGATGCCGCCTGCTATGGCGGCAGCGATCTCGGCAATGGCGGCGCCGTCCAGGCCGAGCCGGTCGCGAGCCATGGTCTCGACCATTCGCTGACCCTGACCCTGCCGCCGCTTGCGACCCTGATCTTCACCTCGGATCCCGCATGAGTGTCGACCTCGGGCCGCCGCTCCATCCGACGCTCCTGCCCGGCAAGCAATACCCGCTCGGCGCCAATTGGGACGGGGCCGGCGTCAATTTCGCCTTGTTCTCGGCCCATGCCACGGCGGTCGATCTGTGCCTGTTCGACCCGACCGGCAGTCGGGAAGTGCGCCGGCTGCGCCTGCCGGAATATACCGACCAGGTCTGGCACGGCTATCTGCCGGAGGCCCGGCCCGGGCTGCTCTACGGCTATCGGGTGCATGGTCCCTACGATCCCAAGAACGGCCATCGCTTCAATCCGCAGAAGCTGCTGATGGACCCCTATGCCCGCTCGATCCGCGGGCCGCTGCGCTGGAGCGACGCGCATTTCGGCTATCGCGCCGGCAGCAGCCGCGACGATCTCAGTTTCGACCGGCGCGACAATGCGCGTGGCGCGCCCAAGGCGGAGATCGTGGAAAGCGCTTTCACCTGGGGCGAGGACCGCTCGCCGCGCACGCCCTGGGAAGAGACCGTCATCCTCGAGGCGCATGTCAAAGGCCTGACCGAGCGCCATCCGGATGTCGATCCGCGCCATCGCGGCACCTTTGCCGGCCTCGCCTCGCCGGCGATCCTCGATCATCTGGTCGGGCTGGGCGTGACTGCAATCGAGCTGCTGCCGGTCCACTGGTTCGTCAACGACCGGCATCTGACGCTGGCCGGCAACGTCAATTACTGGGGCTACAACACGGCCGGGTTTTTCGCGCCCGATCCGCGCTATCTCGCCAGCGGCGCGATCGACGAGATGAAGATCGCGATCCGGCGCCTGCACGAGGCCGGCATCGAGGTCATCCTCGATGTCGTCTACAACCATACGGCCGAGGGCAACCACCTCGGCCCGACCCTGTCGTTCCGCGGCATCGACAATGCGAGCTACTACCGGCTCGCCAAGGATCGCCGCTTCTATGTCGATTACACCGGGACCGGCAACACGCTGAACATCAATCATCCCCGCGTGCTGCAGCTGGTCATGGACAGTTTGCGCTACTGGGCCAATGAGATGCGCGTCGACGGTTTCCGCTTCGACCTCGCCACCACCTTGGCCCGCGAGGAAGAAGCTTTCGAGTCCGGCAGCGCTTTCCTCGACGTGATCCGCCAGGATCCGGCCTTCAACGCGCTGAAGCTGATCGCCGAGCCCTGGGATCTCGGGCCCGAAGGCTATCGCGTCGGCGGCTTTCCGCCCGGCTGGGCCGAATGGAACGGCCCGTTCCGCGACACGGTGCGGCGCTTCTGGAAGGGCGACGAGGCCATGCTGCCGGAGACGGCCAGCCGGATTGCCGGCTCGTCCGACCTGTTCGGCTATTGCGGCCGCCGGCCCTGGGCCTCGATCAATTTCGTCACGGCCCATGACGGCTTCACGCTGGAAGACCTCGTCTCCTACGACAGCAAGCACAACGAGGCCAACGGCGCCGTGGCTGATATTTCTTCAGCTACGGCCCGGATCGGCAGGCTTCGCTAGGCCCATCGCAAAATGGCATTGGAGCGCGCCGCCGGTTCGGATGAAGACTCGGGCATCGGCGCAGCGCCTTGGAGGAAGTGATGGCGGATAACGAGGAATTCGACCTCAACTCGCTCTCGGATGAAGAGCTCGTCGAGCAGATGCACGACGATCTCTATGACGGGCTCCGGGAAGAGATCGAGGGCCGGCACGAATATCCTGCTGTCGCGCGGCTGGAATGCCGAGCGCGTGCTGAACGACGCGCTGGTCGAAGGCATGCGCATCGTCGGCGTCGATTTCCGCGACGGCATTCTGTTCGTGCCGGAAGTGCTTCTCGCCGCCAATGCGATGAAGGGCGGCATGGAGATCCTGCGCCCGATCCTGGCTGCGTCCGACGTCGCGCGATCGGCAAGATCGTGATTGGCACGGTCAAGGGCGACGTGCACGACATTGGCAAGAACCTGGTCGGCATGATGCTGGAAGGTGCCGGTTTCGAGGTCATCGATCTCGGCATCAACAATCCGGTCGAGAATTACCTGAACGCGCTGGAAGAGCACCGGCCGGACATTCTCGGCATGTCGGCGCTGCTGACCACGACCATGCCCTATATGAAGGTCGTGATCGACACGCTGAAGGAAAAAGGCCTGCGCGAGGATTATATCGTGCTGGTCGGCGGTGCGCCGCTCAACGAGACTTTCGGTCAGGCGGTCGGCGCCGATGCCTATTGCCGCGACGCGGCCATGGCGGTCGAGACCGCCAAGCGCCTGATTGCCGAGCGCCGCCAGGCTCCGAGCCTGCGGGCCTGAGCGTGACCCCCAAGCGCCCGCTCCTGGTCATCGCCTGCGGCGCCATCGCCCATGAAACCATGGCGGTGCTGCGCCGCAGCGGCATGGACGGGATTTCCGTCCAATGCCTGCCGGCCAAGCTGCATAACCGGCCGCAACTGATCCCCGAGCTGATCCGCAGCAAGATCCAGGAAGAGCGCCCGAATTTCGACCGTATCTTCGTCATGTATGGCGATTGCGGTACCGGCGGCATGCTCGACGCGGTGCTGCGCGAGGAAGGTGTCGAGCGGATCGAAGGCGCGCATTGCTACGAGTTTTTCACGGGCGGCGCGAATTCACGGCGATGGCCGAGGACGAGCCCTGTAGCTTCTATTTGACCGATTTCCTGGTGCGGCATTTCCAGCGCCTGGTCATCGAAGGCCTCGGCATCGACCGCCATCCGCAGCTGCTGCCGATGTATTTCGGCAATTATAGCGCGTTGTCTATCTCGCCCAGTCGCATTCGGATGAGCGCGTGGCCGAGGCGAAAGCGGCGGCAGACCGGCTCGGCCTTGCCTTCGAATACCGCTTCACCGGCTACGGCGATCTGGAAAAATCGCTGGCCGCCGAGCAGGCGCGGATCGATCGGCCGCCGATGGCCGAGGCGGCAGATTAAGGCCAAGGCAGTGCCAGGCTAATCCCGTCATCCCCAGGCTTGTCCCCATAGGCGCCAGGATAAACGCATTGGCAACCCTTGAGCGTTCCCCACCTCACTCCGACCCTCTCCCCCCCAATGGGGCGGAGAGGGAGCTAAAGGCTCCGGCCTTACAATCTCCCTCTCCGCCCTTCAGGGGGGAGAGGGTCGGGGTGAGGTGGGTCGTGCCGACAACAAGCCTATCCATCTTATCTTAGCGCCTATGGGGACAAGCCCGGCCATGACGGGGTGGAATGGAAGGGTGATCGGCATGGGGAAATTCCGGTCGTATCATGTCTGGAGAGCGGAGCACCTGATGTACGCCTTGCGTCTTTGGTCGGTGCGCCATGCGAGGGGGCTCGAAACCTTCTATGCGGCGTTCGAGGCGACGATGGTCGCGCTCGACCCGCTGTGGCGCAAGATCGGCTATCAGCGGCTGGAACGTCCGGTCGCCGTGGTCGAGCATGCGGTCAAGGGGCTGCTGTTCGACTGCCAGATGTGCGGACAATGCGCGCTGAGCCAGACCGGCATGTCCTGCCCGATGAACTGCCCGAAGACCCTGCGCAACGGTCCCTGCGGCGGCGTCCGCGCCAACGGGCATTGCGAGGTGAAGCCCGAGATGCGCTGCGTCTGGGTCGAGGCCTATGCCGGGAGCGAGCGCATGCGCAAGGGGCGGCGCGGCAATCGCGCCGTGCGCCCGCCGGTCGACCGGACCCTGGTCGGGACCTCGTCCTGGCTCCGTGTCGCGCGCGACAAGGCGCCGGCGCCATGATCTTCGACGACGAACCCGAACCCGGATCGCCGCTGCCGATCCTGCCCGGCCACACCTCGCCCGGCCGGTTCGAGCGCGTGCTGCGCGCCGGCGGCTTTGCCGTCACGGGCCGAGCTGGCGCCGCCCGATTCGGCCAATCCCGAAGATGTCTATGAGCGCGCACGGATCTTCGACGGCTATGTCGACGCGATCAACGCGACCGACGGCTCCGGCGCCAATTGCCATATGTCGAGCGTCGCGGTATGTGCGCTGCTGACCCGGGTCGGCTATTCGCCGATCATGCAGATTTCCTGCCGTGACCGGAACCGCATCGCGATCCAGGGCGAGATCCTGGGCGGCGCCGCGATGGGCGTGTGCAACATGCTGTGCCTGACCGGCGACGGCGTGCAGGCCGGCGACCATCCGCAGGCCAAGCCGGTCTTCGATCTCGACTGCATGGCGCTCTTGGAAACCGCGCGGCGCCTGCGCGACCAGGGCACGTTCGAAAGCGGCCGCAAGCTGACCAGCCGGCCGCATGTCTTCTTCGGCGCCGCGGCCAATCCCTTCGTGCCGCCTTATGATTGGCGGCCGGAGCGGCTGGCGCTCAAGGTCGCGGCCGGGGCGCAATTCGTTCAGACGCAATATTGCTTCGACGTGCCGCGGCTGCGGCAATTCATGGTGCGGCTCGACGATCTGGGCATCGCGGACAAGGTCTTCGTGCTCGTCGGCATTGGCCCGCTGCCTTCGGCCAAGACGGCCGATTGGATGCGTCGGCACGTGCCGGGCGTGCATGTGCCCGATGCCGTGATCGAGCGCCTGAGCAAGGCCGAGAAGCCCAAGCTCGAAGCCGCAAGCTCTGCATCGAGCTTGATCCAGGAAATCCGCGAGATCAAGGGCGTCCATGGCGTGCATATGATGGCGTATCGTCAGGAAGAGGCGGTCGCCGAAGTCATCGACCGGTCCGGCGTGCTCGAAGGCCGCGTGCCTTGGCATCCCGGCCGGGATCGCAAACTCCAACACCGAGAGCCAGAGGCGGCACTATCGTGACCAACACCATCATCTCTTCGGCCAGCAAGGAAGTCGTCATCGGCTTCGACGTGCCCTTCGTCATCATCGGTGAGCGCATCAACCCGACCGGCCGCAAGATCCTGGCCGAGGAGATGTCGCGCGGCGATTTCAGCCGGGTCGAGCGCGACGCGCTGGCCCAGGTCGAGGCCGGGGCGCATATGCTCGACGTCAATGCCGGCATCCCGCTGGCCGACGAGCCGGCGATCCTGGCCCAGACGATCAAGCTGGTGCAGTCGATCACCGACGTGCCGCTGTCGATCGATTCCTCGATCGTGGCCGCGCTCGAAGCCGGCCTCGCCGTCTATCAGGGCAAGGCGCTGGTCAATTCCGTGACCGGCGAAGAGGAGCGGCTCGAGACCGTGCTGCCGCTGATCAAGAAATACGGCGCCGCGGTCATTGCCATCTCGAATGACGAAACCGGCATTTCCGAGGATCCCGATGTCCGCTTCGCGATCGCCAAGAAGATCGTCGAGCGCGCAGCCGATTACGGCATTCCGGCGAGCGACGTCGTGGTCGATCCGCTGGTCATGCCGCTCGGTGCCGTCAACCTGGCCGGCGTCCAGGCGATGCATGTCATCCGCCGCCTGCGCGAGGAGCTCAAGGTCAACACGAGCTGCGGCGCCTCCAATATCAGCTTCGGCCTGCCGGCACGCGGCGGCATCAACGCCGCCTTCCTGACCATGGCAATGGCGGCCGGCATGACTTCGGCCATCACCAATCCATGCCATGACGAGACGATCCGCGCGTGATGGGCGGCGACGCGATGCTCGGCCACGACCCGCATTGCCTGCGCTGGCTGAAGAAATACCGCGAGGCGCCGGCGCAGGGTCGGAAGAAGCGGCCGCCCGAGAACGCCGCGAGTCGCGCCGCCGGCGGGGATAGGGCGGTTGCAGCAAAAAGGGCTGAACCCTCGCTGCATTCAACACGGTCATGCCCGGCTTGTCCCGGGTATCCACGTCGGCCCGACGCTTGAGAGGCTCAGGCAAGCTCACCGACGTGGATGGCCGGGACAAGCCCGGCATGACGGCTTAAGGAGCAGGGCTATGTATCTTGTGACCTCGGAGGCCAGAATTCATTGACCGAAGACGCGCTCATCGTCTTCACCCCCGTCAGGCCGGCGCGGGCGATTCCCCGTCGGTACGCCGGTGCTGCAAGCCGCCCGCACGCTCGGCGTCGATATCGATTCCGTGTGCGGCGGGCGCGGCATTTGCGGCCGGTGCCAGGTGGTCCAGGCCGAAGGCGAATTCGCCAAGCATGGCATCGTCTCGACGGCGGATCATCTGTCGCCCCTCGGCAAGGTCGAGGCGAATTACGACCGCGTGCGCGGCCTCATGCCGGGCCGCCGGCTGAGCTGTTCGACGCAGATCCTGGGCGATGTCGTGATCGACGTGCCCGAGACCAGCCAGGTCCATCGCCAGGTCGTGCGCAAGGCGGTCGAGGCCGTGTCGATCGAACTCGATCCCGCCGTGCGGCTGCATTATGTCGAGGTTGCCGAGCCCGACATGCACCTGCCGGCGAGCGATCTGCGCCGGCTGCTCGATGCGCTGGAGCGCGAATGGCAGTTGACCGGGGCTCAAGGTCGATCTGGCGGTGACGCAGCGCCTGCAGACCACGTTGCGCAAGGGCGGCTGGAAGGTCACGGTTGCGGTCCATGACGGCGCCGAGCTGATCGCGATCTGGCCGGGTTTCCGCGACAAGGTCTACGGCATGGCGGTCGATGTCGGCTCGACCACGATCGCGGCCCATCTGTGCGATCTCTCGACCGGCGATGTCGTCGCCTCGGTCGGTCGGATGAACCCGCAAATCCGCTTCGGCGAGGATCTGATGAGCCGGGTCTCCTACATCATGATGAACCCGGGCGGCGAAATCGATCTGACCCAGGCCGTGCGCGGCGCGCTGAACGAGCTGGCTGTCCAGGCCGCCGAAGAAGCCCGGCATCGGCACGGCCGAGATCCTCGACGTGACACTGGTCGGCAATCCGGTGATGCATCACCTGCTGCTCGGCATCAACCCGGTCGAACTCGGCGGCGCGCCCTTCGCGCTCGCGACCGACCAGGCGGCCGTGCTGAAGGCGAGCGATATCGGCCTCACCCTCGATCCCGGTACGCGCGTTTTCGTGCTGCCCTGCATCGCCGGCCATGTCGGCGCCGACACAGCCGGCGTGATCCTGGCCGAGCGGCCGGATCTGTCCGATACGCTGACCGTGCTGGTCGATGTCGGCACCAATGCGGAAATCGTGCTGGGCAATCGCCACCAGCTCTTCGCCTGTTCCAGCCCGACCGGTCCGGCCTTCGAAGGTGCGCAGATCAGTTGCGGCCAGCGAGCGGCTCCCGGCGCGATCGAGCGCGTGCGCGTGGATCCGGCGACGCTGGAGCCGCGCTTCAAGGTCATCGGCTCCGATCTCTGGTCGGACGATCCGGGCTTCGCGCAAGCGACCCAGGCAATCGGCGTCACCGGGTTGTGCGGCTCCGGCATCATCGAGGCGCTGGCCGAGATGTTCCTGGCCGGCATCATCCGCAGCGACGGCACGATCGACGGCGCCTTGGCCGAACGCAATCCGCGGGTCCATCAGGACGGCGCCACCTTCAGCTATACGCTGCATGAGGGCGAGCACCTGATCCGGGTCATCCAGACCGATGTCCGGGCGATCCAGCTCGCCAAGGCGGCGCTCTATGCCGGCATCCGGCTGCTGATGGACCGGATGGGCGTCGATGCGGTCGAGAAGATCCGGCTGGCGGGGGCCTTCGGCAGCCATATCGACGTTCAAATACGCGTCGGTGCTGGGCATGCTGCCCGATTGCGACCTGGGACCATGTCAGCTCGGCCGGCAATGCCGCCGGCACGGGTGCCAGGATCGCGCTGCTCGACCGGCGCATGCGGGGCGAGATCGAGCGGCTGGTGCGGGCGGGTCGAGAAGATCGAGACGGCGGTCGAGCCGAAATTCCAGGCGCATTTCGTCGACGCCATGGCGCTGCCGCACCAGACCGCGCCCTATCCGAATTTGAGCAAAGTGGGTTGGGACGCTGCCGGCGGTCGAGCCGGTCGGCGTCCGACGCGACCGCAACGCCCGGCGGGCGCGGCGCGAACAAGCGAGCCAACAGGGAGAAAACCCATGAGTGATCAAGCCCCAGCCCATCGCGCCAGCCGCGGCGCCGGCCGCGATGCCAAGCGCGCGGCCCGGCTCGCCAGCGCCGCCCAGACGGTTCCCTTCATCACCCGCAAGATCCCGTTCTACGAGGTGCTGGACGACCAGGCGCTGGCGCTGATCGAGCACAATGCCGATACGGTGCTGGAAGAGATCGAATCGATTTCAAGGAAGACCCGGAAGCGCTCGAGATTTGGAAGAATGCCGGCGCCGATGTCCAGGGCGAGCGCTGTGCGCTTCCCCGCGCGGCCTGTGCCGCTCGCTGGTCCAAGCCTCGGCCCCCGCGCGAATATACCCAGCATGCGCGCAACCCGGCGCGCAGCGTGCAGATCGGCGGCAAGAACACGGTGTTCGCGCCGAATTACGGCTCGCCCTTCGTGCGCGACCTCGATGGCGGCCGTCGCTACGGCACGATCGAGGATTTCCGCAATTCGTGAAGCTGACCTATGCCTCGCCCTGGCTGCACCATTCGGGCGGCACGGTGTGCGAGCCGGTCGATCTGCCGGTGAACAAGCGGCATTTCGAGATGGTCTATGCCCATATGCGCTACAGCGACAAGCCCTATATGGGCTCGGTCACGGCGCCGGAGCGGGCGCAGGACACGGTCGAGATGTCCAAGATCCTGTTTGGCGACGATTACATGGATCCGCTGACCGGGACGGCCGAAGACGGTGATCACCAGTCTGATCAACGCCAATTCGCCGCTGACCTGGGACGCGACCATGCTGGGCGCGCTCAAGGTCTATGCCCGCAACAACCAGGCCTGCCTGACTACGCCCTTCATCCTGTCGGGCGCGATGTCGCCGGTCACCGCGGTCGGCACCTGCACCGTGACCCTGGCCGAGGCGCTGGTCGGCATGGCGACAGTGCAGCTGATCAATCCCGGCTGCCCGGTCATCCTCGGCAGCTTCGCCTCGTCGATCTCGATGCAGTCGGGTGCGCCGACCTTCGGCACGCCGGAGGCCGGCGTTGGTGCTCTATGTCATGGCGGCGCTGGCCCGGCGCCTCGGCGTGCCGTTCCGTTCCGGCGGCGGCCTCTGCGCGTCGAAGGTGCCCGGACGCCCAGCCGCCTATGAATCGGCCAACACCATGCTGCCGGCCTGCCATGCCGGCGTGAATTTCGTGCTGCACACGGCCGGCTGGCTCGAAGGCGGGTTGACGGTGTCCTATGAGAAATTCGTCATGGATGCCGACCAGGCCGGCATGTTCCATTCGCTGCTCGGCGGCATCGACATGAGCGAGAACGGCCAGGCCATGGACGCGATCCGCGAAGTCGGTCCGGGCAAGCACTTCCTCGGCTGCGCCCATACCCAGGCCAATTTCGAGACGGCCTTCTACCGCTCGCCGCTGGCCGACAACAACAGCGCCGAGCAATGGGAAGCGGAAGGCAGCAAGGACATGGTCGTCCGCGCCAATGCGCAGTGGAAGAAGATGCTGGCCGATTACGTGCCGCCGCCGATCGATCCCGGCGTCGACGAGGCGCTGCGCGACTACATCGCGCGGCGGGATGCGTCGTTCCCGGATTCGAATGTGTGATTAAGTCCTTCTCCGCCCTTCAGGGGGGGAGAAGGATTTAGGATGAGGTGGGTCGGGGCGGCGAGATCGGAGCGTGCCCCACCTCACCCCGACCCTCTCCGCCCCAATGGGGCAGAGAGGGAGGTAACTGCTACGCTCCCGCGATCTGCGCTGCCTTCTTGACCAGCACCTCGGCCTGCCGGATCGAGGCGAGGTCGATCAGCTTGCCGTCGAGCGCCACCGCCCCTCGCCCCTCGCGCTGAGCTTCTTCCATCGCCACCAGGATACGCTTGGCTTGGTCACTTCCGCTTCGGACGGCGTGAACATCTCGTTGCCCAGCGCCACTTGCGACGGGGTGGATCGCCCATTTGCCTTCGCAGCCGAGCACGGCGGCGCGGCGGGCGGCGGCGCGGTAGCCTTCGGTGTCGGAGAAGTCGCCGAACGGGCCGTCGATCGGGCGGATGCCGTTGGCGCGCGCGGCCACGACCATGCGGGCGATGGCGTAGTGCCACATATCGCCCCAATGGGTCATGCGATGTCCGGCGGCGTCGGGATCGGTCAGCACCGCGTAATCCGGGGTTGGCGCCGCCGATATTGGTCGTGCGCGCCTTGGTCGAGGCGGCGTAGTCGGCGACGCCGAAAATGCAGCGATTCGATGCGCTTCGAGGCGCCGGCCGATGGCCTCGATATTCTGCATGCCGAGCGCGGTCTCGATGATCAGTTCGAAGCCGATCCGGTTCTTGAAGCCCTTGGCCGCCTCGATCTGGGTCACCATCATGTCGACGGCATAGACATCGGCGGCCGTGCCGACCTTGGGGATCATGATCAGGTCGAGCTTGCCGCCGGCCTGCTCCACCACATCGACCACGTCGCGATACATGTAATGCGTGTCGAGGCCGTTGATCCGGACCGACAGGCTCTTGCTGCCCCAATCGATGTCGTTGATCGCCTCGATGACGTTCTTGCGCGCCTGGACCTTGTCATCGGGCGCGACGGCGGTCTTCGAGATCGAGGAACACGACATCGGCCGGACCTTTCGCGGCCTTTTCGAACAGCTTCGGCTGGCTGCCCGGCACGGCCAGCTCGCTGCGGTTGAGCCGCGGGGGCGCTTGTTCGACGAGGGTGAAGCTCATGGGTCCGGTTCCTTCTTCGGCGGGATCGATCAGAGATTGATGCCGCGCTTTTACCGCCGCGACAAGCGCCGGCCGGGCAAAACTCTCTTGCCGTCAGGGCTATTGGAGCGCCTGCCAGACCGCGGCCGGTGTCAGCGGCATCTGCAGCCGCTCCGCCGCTGCGGCATGGCCGGCGCGGCTGAGGGCGTCGGCCACGGCGTTGACCACGGCCGGCGTGGCGCCGATCGTACCCAGCTCGCCGACGCCTTTGACGCCCAGCGGGTTGTTGCGGCACGGAATCGACTGATCGAGCACATGGACGAAGTCGCGCACGATATCGGCGCGCGGCATGGCGTAGTCCATCAGGCTGGCGGTGATTGCCTGGCCGGACTCCGGATCGTAGCGCATATGCTCGCCCAGCGCCTGGCCGATGCCCTGGACCGCGCCGCCATCGAGCTGGCCGCGCACGATCATCGGGTTGACGATCCGGCCGACATCATTGGCCGAGACATAGGACACGATTGTCGACGGCGCCGGTTTCGGGATCCACTTCGACTTCGCAGAGATGGCAGCCATTGGGCCAGCTCGGCCCGTTCACCTTGCTGGTCGCGTCGATATAGATGCGCCGCTCGGGCTGCCGGTCGGCCAACTCGAACAACCCGATCTGGCGATCCGTGCCGGCGATGCGGAACACGCCTTCCTGATAGACGATATCCGCCTCGGCCGCTTCGAGCGCCTCGCCGGCGAGTGTCCGGCCGCTCGATACGGCCTCTTCCGAGGCGTGGCGGATGGCTGAGCCGGCGGTGAAGAGCGAGCGCGAGCCGGCGCTGCCGAAACCCTGGCCGCGATCGGTGTCGCCCATGACGATGCGGATCCGGTCGATCGGCACGCCGAACACGTCGACCACGAGCTGAGCGTAGGACGTGGCGATGCCCTGGCCCATCGGCATGGTCGCGGCATAGATCTCGATCTCGCCGTCGCCCGAGACCGAGACGGGTGACCCGCTCCTCGAAGACATTGCCGCCGGTCCATTCCAGGAAGGAGGCCAGGCCGCGGCCGCGCAGCTTGCCGCGCGCCTTGGACTCGGCTGCCCGGGCCGGGAAATCCGACCATCTGGCCAGCGCCAGCCCCTGGTCGAGGATGGTTTCGAACTTGCCGCTGTCATAGGTCTGGCCCATCGCGTTGCGATAGGGCATCTGCTCCGGCGCGATCAGATTGCGCCGGCGGATCTCGGCCGGGTCGAGGCCCAGCTTCTGTGCCGCGACGTCGAACAGCCGCTCGATCAGATAGATCGCCTCCGGCCGCCCGGCGCCGCGATACGCTCCAGTCGGCGCAGTGTTGGTCAGCACCGCGCGCAGGTCGAAATCGATGGTCCTGATGTCGTAGATGCTGGTCGACACCCAAGGTCCGATCATCAGCTGGATCAGGATGCCCGAGGTGCCAGCATAGGCGCCCATATTGCACAGCGAGCGCAGCCGATAGCCCAGAACCTTGCCGTCGGCATCCAGCGCCAGCTCGGCGTGGCTGGTCACGTCGCGGCCATGGGTCGCCGCCAGAAACTCTTCGATCCGCTCGGCGGTCCATTTCACCGGCCGCTGCAGGAGGCGCGTCGCATAGGCGACCGCGATGTCCTCGGGATAGAGCCCGGTCTTCATGCCGAAGCCGCCGCCGACATCGTCGACCACGACCCGCACAGTGTCGGTCGGGGATGCCGAGCACGGCGTTGCACAGCGTATCGCGCGCGCCGGACGGCATCTGGCTCGACAGGCGCAGCGTCAGTCGGCCGGTCGCCGGATCGTAGGACCCTTGCGAGCTGCGCGGCTCCATCGGCGCCGGCGCCAGGCGCTGATTGGCAATATCGAGCGTCACGACATGCGACGCCGCGGCGAAGGCGGAATCGGTCGCGGCGGCGTCGCCATGGATCATCTGGGCCCGCGATATTGCCGGTCGCCGCCGGCCAGACCAGCGGAGCACCCTCGCCAGCGGCCTGCACCAGATCGGTTATCGAGGGCA
Organism: Aliidongia sp.; assembly: GCA_037200015.1. Lineage (GTDB taxonomy): Bacteria > Pseudomonadota > Alphaproteobacteria > ATCC43930 > CGMCC-115725 > JAXDMU01. The sequence continues at coordinate 95,244 of JBBCHB010000046.1, forward strand.
GCTCCTCATACTCGACGAGGATGGCTTCGACCGCATCCTTGGCCTGCTCGCGCGTCTCGGCGATGAGGGCTGCGACCGCCTCGCCGACGAAGCGCACCGTGCCGTCGGCCAGCGCCGGGCGCAGCGGCGTGGCGCCGGCCGAGCCGTCGGGCCGCTTGAACATCGGTGCCAGCGGCAGCGGCTTGACCCCGGCCGCGACCAGATCGGCTCCGGTCAGCACTGCGATCACGCCGGGCATTGCCGCGGCCGCCGCCGTGTCGATCGCGACGATGCGGGCATGGGCATGCGGCGAGCGCAGAAAGACGAGATGAGTCTGGCCCGGCTGCGCCACATCGTCGGAGAACCGGCCGGCCCCGGCCAGCAGGGCCTCGTCCTCGATCCGCTTCACTTCGCGACCACTGCCGAACCGTCCGATCGCCGAGCCGTCCATCATCGCCGTTCTTTCCATTTGATGCACTGCACACAGCTTACAGCGAGAACCGCCGGAGGGAAGGGCGGACCGCTCACGAGAAAGTTATACCCTATTCCACTACCTATCCGAATTGATGCAGGTCTGGTAACATTCGCTCGCGCATACTGAGGCGCCAGATACCGCGAGAGCGTCCTGCAAAGCGGGGCGCCGATGCCGGAAGACATCTCTTAAAGGAGAGATCCATGTCCATCTCCGCGATTACCGGATACACCACCGCCAATTCGAGTTCTGCCAGCCAAGCCGTTTCCGGGTCGGGCGTGCAGCAGAGTAGCGCCGCCGAAAGCAACGCCAATCGGGTCATCGATACCGATTCCGTGACCGTGCTGTCGCTGAACCAGAGCCTTTCGAGCCAGCCCGACAACACCCAGGCCGATCTGCTGGCCCAGGCCTGGCCAACGGCGATCGAAACCGCGACCACGATCGATCCGCTGACCGGGCAGCGCGAACTGCTCGCCGGCGCCGGCAACAATCTCGCGAACACGGTGACCAACCTGCTGACCCAGAACGGTTTCAGCGCCGACGATGCCCAGACGGCGACGGCCGAGCTGAGCAAGGAGTTGGCGCAGGGCGGCCAGGCGCTGTTGTCGCTGAACCAGGGCTCGACCGTGACCAACAGCGAGTCGGTGGCGTTGGCCAATGGCACCGGCAGCGCGACCGGCACGCAGATCCTGTCGAGCAGCTTTTCCGCCCGCTTCACCATCGGCGTCGATCTGGCTACCGGCCAGGTCGCGGTCGGGTCGCAGACGCAGAGCGCGACCTCCGAAAGCGTGACGACGGCGCAAACCGGCAGTGCGGTCGGCGCCTCGCTGCAAAGCTTCCTCGACGGCGACCAGGGCGGCCTCGTCGCGGCGACGCAATTCAATTTGGCGGTTTCGACGGATTCCAGCGTCACGGCGCCGTCCTCGCCCCAGAACGAGACGCCGCTGCAACAGCTGATCCAAGGCCTGCTGACGCCGACGGTTTCGAACCAGGGGACGGCCGAGGGCAATATCCGGCATCTGGCCCAGATCGCCCAGAGCGTGAAGACCGGTGCGCCGCCGCCCGCGGCAGCCCCGGGCATCACCATCCAGCCGAACGGCCAGGCTTCGACGACGGTCGACGTGACCACGCCGGCGGCCATCCGGCAGACCGATCGGAACGGCTATGGCTCGACGCTTTACTCGCGATTGGACGGCACGCTCGGCACCTTCACGCTGAAGCCGACGCGTCTGACGGCGTGATGGGGTTCGGTATCCAAAGCAATACGAATTTAGGTTCGACCGGATCGCTCCAACCAACCCTCACCCGCATTGCGGGCTAGGGAATGCTCACATTCTATTTGGCTGCCGTATCGATCGTCGGAACGGCTAGCGATCTCTTCGTGTTACCCAACCCATTGAAAAAGAAAGAAGCCGTCATGGCCGGGCCTGCTTAATCGCTCCGATTCAGTGCGATCGAGGGCGTGCTGCGCCGCTTGAAGGGGCGGTTTATCCTCTCGCTCAACGACCATCCCGAGGTGCGCCGGCTGTTCGCGGCCTATCGGATCGAGGGCGTTACCGATCAGTGCCGCGAACGCGCGCGATAACGTCGGCGAGGTTATCATCAGCAACGTGGAGGGAGGCTGGTGATGGCGTGGTCCCGGCCCTTAGACCAAACGCCGTGACTCGGGACGCCAGTAGAATCCTATTGCGTCCCTTTTCAGGTGGATCATTGTCCGGCTAATCGGGCCGAGTGGAGCGAACTTATGTCAGTCTATCTTGCGGCTATCCTGGCTACAGTCGGTAGCGGCGGATTTGTGGCAACGCTCTTGTGGCTGCTAACCCGTAACCGCACGTCGCGGGTTAGCGGGAGCCGGTGCTGTGATGTGGATTATTGCGCTGACATCCTTTCTGGTTTCATGGCTTCCTGGGTTTATCATCGGGGGGGAATTTCGGCGGTTCTATCCTTGCCAGGGTAGGCGAAGCGGCCGGTATCTCCGACAAATGGACGGTGCCGTTGGGCGTCTTTCTGGGAATATCATCCGTCGCGAGCCTGCCAGGGATACTCATCCCCGGGCTATTCGGAATCATATTTTTCAGAAAGGCGCCCGACTGAGATGACGTCGATCCATGGAGCAAACTGTGCTGTCGGGACAAAAAGTAAATGACGTTGGGCCCAAAAGAATGAAACGGGATAGGCGAGCCGAGAGACGCAGCTTTTGCTAGACGCTGAGGCCGGCCTCCGTCAGAGGCTTCGGGAGTTACTTCCTAACCTAGTCTGTCGGACTTCTCGTTGTTTACAACCCTCACTTCAACGCCCACCGAGTCGCGATTTTCGAAGTGGGCGAGGCATTTTTCGACAGTTCCCTCGCCTGCGTTAAAGGGTCGTGAGTCGCTCGGCCTTCCCGTCGCAGGGTCGGTCGGCCGCTCTTTATCGAGGCTTGCGAAGAAGCTGCAAGCTCAGATGAGCATCGTCGCGGCCCTCGAAAGCTGGCGGCGGGACTACTCGACGCACTTAAGTCATGTGCGTGAGCCCCGGTGATGCAGACAGTTTTTTTAGCGCGCCGAACGCTCGAATGAGGAACCGCGAGGGCTGCCGATGGTCGCCGCATGGCGGACTTTGGTCTCTGGTGGCGCCAAAAATCCGGACCAAATTTAAGTGACGTGGGCCCAAAGGTAAGTGGCGCGCTACAGAAAGACTCAGGCGTCGGCCCGACGTGGATCCCCGGGACAAGCCCGCGGGCGACGATCTATATTCTCTAAGTTATTGTATTATATCGACAAAATGTAAGCGTGCCGTAGCCGCCGAGTGGGCGAGGGTTATCGTCGAGCGATCCTAAAGTCATATTGCTCTACCCTTCCCCCGCCGCCCAGCGATGCGCCGTCGTCACCAGATGGGTCAGCCGCTCGACATCGACATGCGTATAGATTTCCGTCGTCGCAATATCGGCATGGCCCAGCATCTGCTGGACGCTGCGGAGGTCGGCACCATGGGCCAGGAGATGCGTCGCGAAGGCGTGGCGCAGGACATGGGGCGAGAGCTTGGCCGGATCGATTCCGGCCTTGAGCGCCAGCGCCTTCAGCAGCTGGCCGCAGCGGTTGCGGGTCAGATGGCCGCTGCCTGCCGCGCGACGGGAACAGCCAGCGCGCGGGCCGGGCGCCTTCGAGAAATTCGGCTCGGACGGCCAGATAGGCATCGAGGGCGGCTCGTGCCGCGCCGCCGATCGGCACCAGCCTTTCCTTGCCACCCTTGCGCGCACCGTCATGACCGCGGCACCGCGTGCGACCGCGCCCAAGGGCAGTGCCACCAGCTCTGAAACGCGCAGCCCCGAAGCGTAGAACAGTTCGAGATGGCACTGAGCCGAAGCCCTTCCGGCGCTTGTCTTCGGCCGCCGCATTGATCAGCGCCGTTACCTCGGCCTCGCTCAGCAGCTTGGCAGGTGCCGGCCTGGCGCGGCCCGTCCAGGCCGGCGGTCGGGTCGTCGGCGCGGAGCCCGTCGCTCATCAGGAATTTGTGGAATTGCCGCAGCGCCGACAGGCGCCGCGCGGCGGTGCGCGGCGACATGCCGGTCGCTTCGAGCCGTGCCAGATAGTCCCGCAGCTCCTGTTCGCCGGCCTTATCGATCGGCGTCCGGCCGAGAAAATCGGCGAAATCGGCAAGGTCGCGGCCATAGGCTTCGATGGTCAGCGCGCCGCCCCGCGCTCGGCTGCCAGCATTTCCAGGATGCTTCGGCAGGCGGCGGCAGGATCGGCGGCGGTGCCTTCGGGCGGCCCGGCCCGGCCATCAGAAGCCGGCGGCCAGCGCCGCGTCGATCGCCAGATGGCGGGCTTCGTCGGCCAGCCCGACCTTGCGCAGGCCGGCAACGGCCTGTGCCACCGTCTGGCTCGGTCCTGCGGCGCCCTCGTCGCCCAGGCCGGCGAGCACGGCCAGCACGGTGCCGCCCAGATGCTTGTCGGCCGCTTCGCTTTCGATCAGCAGGCCCGGTCCGACGCTGCCCGGACCGCCGACGCGCGCCTCGATCAGCGCACGATCAGCGTATCGGGCACCGGCGTGCCCTCGCGGCGAGCAGCTGGACCAGCGCCGTCGCCCGCTTCTGGCCGAGCGCCGCATCCTTCTTGCCGGTCCCGGCCAGATCGGTCAGCGGCGTATCGGTCCAGGCCGGAGCCCGAAGCACCAGCGGCGATATGGGCCAGCGGCAGCACGGTCGCCGCCGCAGCCGGATCGGCCAGGTCGAGCCACTGTTTCGCTTCGTTCGGATGATCGAGCGCATAGAGCGCCCGCGCGAAATCCGGCGCTAGTGGCTTCAGCTCGGGCGCTGCGGGCAGATCCAGCAGCATCGATTGGGCGGCGCGGATGACGGCCGGGTAGACATCGGCGCGCGGCGATTTCAACAACAGGGTCTGCAGGAATTCGCCTTGGCCTGGAACGCCGTCGCGTCATGCGCGCGGCGGAACAGGATGGCGCGGCCCTTGGCACCGCCGGCCGCATCGGCCCGGTTGAGCGGACTTTCAGATCCTCTTCGTCAAGCGGCGGTCGCCAGATAGGCTGCCTCCAGCGCATCGGGCGCCCAGCGCGCCGAGCGAGGCGGCCTTTTCGGCGGCGAGCACGCGCTGTTCGGCCGGAAAACCGCTGCCGTTGGCAACCGCAACCAGCACCGGCAGCCGCGCCGAATCGAAGGCCTTCTTCGGCACTGCCAGGCTGGATTTCTCGAGCAGCGCCAGCGCCATGGGCTGCGGCGAAGGCAGCGCGTCCGGCAGCTTGGAGTCACTGCCCAGCGCGCGCAGGACCAGCGCGACGAAGCCGTCATCCTTGACCTTGGCCTCGCGCAGCAGGTCCAGGCCGAGCTGGGCGCCCGTGCCGTCGCGTCCAGCGCCTGGCAGGTGATCTGGCCCTGGTCCCAATACGGCCCCTTCCAGGCCCGGTCGCGGGCGCGGATCTGGGCACAGGCGCCGTTCTGGTCGGCGGACAGGAAAGCGAGATCGACCGACACCTTGGCCAGATCCTCGCCACGCTGGGCCGGCGGCAGGCCTTGCAGCAGGGCCAGCGCCGTATCGGCACGGCCGAGCGCATTGGTCAGCCGTTCGGCGCGCAGCCCGATCAGCGAGCCGTCGCCCGGTCCGGCCGGCGGCGCGGCACTGGTGGCGAGCAGGCGATAAGCCAGATCCTGCAGCGCCGGCGAGGTGGTCGAACCGATCTTCGGCAGCAGCGCCAGCACCGTCGCGCGCGACGCACCCTGCCACATCGTGTCGGGAAATCCGTGATTGTTCGGTCCCAGCACACCGACCGCTTCCGGGCTGGGTGCGCCAGTTGATCGACCGTGATGCCGGAAGACGGCGGCGCCGGGGGTGCGTAGCGGCCGCGGGCGGGGGGCATATCCCGGCGGCGGCGGGTAGGGCGCGGGCACGGCGCCCGGCGGCGGCGCGAGCGGAACCGGCGCGCCGATCTGCGCGAGGGCGGCCGAGTTCAGCAGGACGGCGGCAAGCGCCGCCGCAACGCTATTTCGGGAAGCGCGCATCGGGCAAGACCTTCTCGACCTTCGCCGTCGGTGCGGAATATCCCAAAAGGCCAGGAACGCACCGCCGCCGAGCAGGCCGACGATTACGATCAGCGCCATGACCAGAAGCACTTTACCCATTATACCCATCTGCATTGGAGAACAGGCTGCCGAGCGAATGCTGCCGCTCGACGCCTTCGAAAAGCATGCTACGCTGCGTTATGCCCAGCGTTTATGGCATTTTGTCGGCGCCTTCGGGAAGAGTCCCCGTGCGCCCCGAGGCATGATGTCCAGCATGAGTTTTGCCGCATGACCGATACGCCGCCCCTGCGCCTCAACCGCTCGATCGTCATGGTCGGCTTGATGGGGGCCGGCAAGACCAGTATCGGCCGGCGCGTGGCGCAGAAGCTGAAGGTCCCCTTCGTCGATTCCGACACGGAAATCGAGAAGGCGGCGAACGAGACGATTGCGAGATCTTCGCCCGCGACGGCGAGGCGGTGTTCCGGGCCGGCGAACAGCCGCATCATCGCGCGGCTGCTCGACGGGCCGCTCCAGGTGCTGGCGACCGGCGGCGGCGCCTTCATGGATCCGGTCGACGCGGGCGCGCATTTCCGAGCGCGCCATCTCGGTCTGGCTGCGCGCGGATCTGGAAACCCTGCTGGAACGGACCTCACGCCGGCAGCACCGGCCATTGCTCAACAGCGGCGATCCGCGGACCGTGATGAGCCGACTGATCGAGACGCGCTATCCGATCTATGCCGAGGCCGACATCACCATCGACAGCCTGGCCGGCCCGACCGACGCGACGGTACAGAAGCTGCTGGCGGCGCTGCATGACTGGGCCGGGCCGTCGGGTGTCGTCGACCGGCGTGAGGAAGTCGGGAGTGCGGTATCGTGACCGAACGTCTCAAGGTCGATCTCGGCGGCCGCAGCTACAATATCGTCATCGGCGCCGGCTTGCCTGCCTCAGACCGGCGCCCTGCTGCAGCAGGCGATCGGGCCGCGCCGGCTGATCGTCGTGACGGATGAGAACGTCGCGCATCATCATCTGGCGGCGCTGCAGGCCGGGCTCGACGCTGCCGGCTATCGCCCCGCCACGGTCGTCATCAAGCCGGGCGAGGCGTCCAAGGATATCCGCCGCTTCCCGGAACTGGCCGAGCGGCTGCTCGATCACAATCCTGACCGCAAGACTGCGCTGGTCGCCTTCGGCGGCGGCGTGGTCGGCGATCTGACGCGCTTCGCCGCGGCGACGCTGCTGCGTGGCCTGGACTTCGTGCAGATCCCGACCTCGTTGCTGGCGCAGATCGACAGCTCGGTCGGCGGCAAGACCGGGGTCGACACCCGCCAGGGCAAGAATCTGGTCGGCGCCTTTCATCAGCCGCTGCTGGTGCTGGCCGATCTCGATGTGCTGGCGACGCTGCCGGCGCGCGAACTCGGCGCCGGCTATGCGGAGATGGTCAAGACCGCGGTGCTCGGCGATCTCGATTTCTTCGCCCAGCTGGAACGTGATTGCGATGAGATCCTGGCGCTCGATCGGGCGAAGCTCGGTGCCCGCGGTCGCCCGCTGCTGCCGCATGAAAGCGGCGGTCGTCGCCGAGGATGAGCGCGAGGCCGGACGGCGCGCGCTGCTCAATCTCGGCCATACTTTCGGCCATGCGCTCGAGGCCGAAACCGGCTTCGGCGGCGATCTGCTGCATGGCGAGGCGGTGTCGGTCGGCATGGTGCTGGCCGCCGAGCTGTCCAGCCGCCTCGGCCGGCTCGACCCGGCTGCTGCGCGGCTGCTGCGCGACCATCTCGATCATGCCGGGCTGCCGGTTTCCATGACGGAGATTCCCGGCGCGCCCTTCCCGGCGGCGCGGCTGATCGGCCATATGGCGCATGACAAGAAGGCCGAGGCGGGACAGCTCACCTTCATCCTGCTCGATGCGATCGGGCGGGCGACGGTCGAGCGTGGCGTGCCGCTCGACGCGTCGAAGCCGTGCTGCGGGCCGACGGCGCGCTCTGAGACCTGCGCTGCACCGCGAGATACCTCAATTGACCGATGCGTCAGGGCCTGTCACGCTCTTTTAACGCTTCGGGGTAGGAACTCGGAAGGTTCCCGGCTCACGAGCGCTGGGAGGGCCGCATGAGCCGTAAAATTGTTCCCGATCTCGTCCACGACCAGGCGCTGACCATCCTCGCACCCGGGCTGCCGGCCTATGAGGCCGCCAAGGCGATGGCCGACCGCAATATCGGCGCCGTGCTGGTGGCCGAGCAGGGCGGCCTGGTCGGCATCTGCAGCGAGCGTGACATCACGCAGCGTGTCGTCGCCAAAGGCCTCGATGCCGCGAGCATCCGGGTTTGCGACATCATGACCGTCGATCCGGCAACCGTCGGGCCGAACGACACGCCGACCCATGCGCTGGCCATGATGCGCCGGATCGGCTGCCGCCATCTGCCGGTCATGGCTGGTGAGCGGATCGTCGGCATGCTGTCGATCCGCGACCTCTATGCCGCGATCCATCAGGACCTCGAAGAGGATCTGAAGATGCGCGACGAGCTGTTCATGGGCAGCGGCTACAGCGTCACCAGCGCCTGACGGGCCGCCGACCGAGCGGACGCCGTCCTGATCCGTCACGCCTTCGGGTCGCCGCTGCGGATGGCGTCCCGCATCATCTGCTGGAAGATCGGCCGGATCTGTGACGCGAGCGGCGCCGGGACGCCGCGGGCGAAGCGCCCGGCCGACACGGCGAATTGCGCGAGGAGCGCGCAGGTCGCGAGCAGGCGATCGCTGTCGATATCGGGCGCCAGCGGCTGCAGAATGCCCTGCAGATAGCGGGCATTCTGCAGCGTATCCTCCAGATCGATCTTCTGCAGCTCGGCATCGGTTTGCACGATCGACCAGATCGCGTTGAACAGCGGATCCTGCTGGTGCAGCGTGAAATACTGCTCGAAGGCGGCCTGGCTCGCCTCGACGACATCGTCGAGCGTCCGGACGGACGCCATGTAGCTGTGCAGCATCAGCCGGACATCGGCGTTGTGGTGCATCAGGATCGCGCGGTGGATCGCCGATTTATCCGCGAAATACTGGTAGAGCGAGCCGATCACGACATCGGCGCGCTGGGCGATCTCGGTCATCGTCACGGCTTCGGCGCCCCTTCTCGATCATGAGGGCGATCGCGGAATCCAGGATCCGTTGCACCGTCGCCTTCGAGCGCGCCTGGGTGGCACGCCGCCGGCCGGGGGTCTTTTACGCTCATGCTGGCACCCGGTTGCATCCTAATTTCTGATAGTCTATCATATTTGTAAGATCAGCGGGAGCGGCGCGATATGGCGGCGGGCAAAACAGCGATCATCACGGGTGGTGCGGGTGCGATCGCCTCAGCCTTGGCAAAGAGACTTTTGGCTCGCGGCTATCGCTTGATCCTGGTCGATCTCGATCAGAACCGTCTCGATGCGGGCGCCGCGAGGCTTTCGGCCGAGGTCCAGACGATACGCGCAGATCTGACAGCCCATGCAGATTTGGAACGGGTTGCCGCCCTGGTCGAAGCCGAGGCGGGGTTGGCGCTGCTGGTCAACAACGCCGGGATCATCCGGCCCGGCAATGTCACCGACCTGCCTTATAGCGAATTGGAAAAACATATCGGCGTCAATCTGCTGGCGCCGATGCGGCTGGCGCAGGCGGCGGCGCGCGGCATGACGGCCCGGCGCAGCGGCTGCATCCTGTCGATCGTGTCGGCGGCGGCGCTGGTCGCGTTGCCCGGCAGCGCGGCCTACAGCGCCTCCAAATTCGGGCTGCGCGGCTTCCTGATCGCGCTCAGCCAGGAGTTGGCCTGTTCCGGTGTCAAGGTGCGCGGCGTGTTCCCCGGCGCGGTCGATACGCCGATGCTGCGCTATGAGGCGACGCATGGCGGCTCGGCCCTGAACTTCCTCAACAAAGACGTACTGAGCGTCGATCAGGTCGCCGATGCCTGTCTGCGTGCGATCGACGGCAAGGCGCTCGAGACCTATCTGCCGTTCGGCGACGGCCTGTCCGGCCGGATCGTCTGTGCGCTGCCGGGGCTGATCCCCCGTCTGCTGCCGCATTTGCAGAACAGGGCGAGAAGGGCCTGCAGCGCTTTCTCGCATCCCGCGGACTCACCGCCGCCAACCGATAGGGCTCGCCATGGCCGACGATCTCCGCGCCGTCGCGCGCCAATTCGCCACCGGGAAACAGCGCCAAGTACTGTCCACGCCGCATATCGTGTTCCTGGTCGTTGCCGCTGCGGCGCCGCTGGCCGCCATCATCGGCAATCTGCCGATCGCGCTGGCCCGCGGCGCGGGCGTCGGCACGCCCGCGGCGTTCCTGTTCGCCGGGCTGACCCTGCTGTGCTTCGCCGTCGGTTATGCCGCGATGAGCCGGCATGTCGTCAATACCGGCGCCTTCTATACTTATGTCGCAAAGGGGTTGGGCAAGCCCGCCGGGGTCGGTGCGGCCTTCACCGCCGTTGCGGCCTATGTCTCCTTCACCATCGGGCTGGCTGCGTTCCTCGGCTATTTCCTGGACCTGGTGCTGGTCCAGCTCGGGCTGCACGGCTCCTGGGTGCTCTATGCCGGCATCGGCATCGCGCTGGTCGCCGTGCTCGGCTATCGCTCGATCGACCTGTCGTCGAAGATCCTAGGCGCGCTGATGATCGCCGAGATCGCCATCTTGGCCGTGTTCGACGCCGCCGTGATCCTCGCCAAGGGTGCCGACGCCCTGCCGGCGCAATCCTTTTCGCCCGAGATCGCGCTGGCGCCCGGAATGGCCGTGGCGCTGATGGTCGCCTTCACCAGTTTCATCGGCTTCGAATCCGCGGCACTCTACGGCGAAGAGGCGAAGGATCCGGCGCGCAGCGTGCCGGCTGCGACCTATGCCTCGGTCATCCTGATCGCCCTCTTCTATCTGGTCACGGCCTGGGTGACGGTCGGCGCTGCCGGTCCGGACCAGGTCACCGCCCTGGCCACGAGCGATGGCGGGTTGCTGATGTTCGATCTGATCGGCCGCTATAGCGGCGAGGCGATGGCCGATCTCACCAGCATCGTGGTCTGCACTTCGCTGCTCGCCTCCTATCTGGCGATCCATAACGGCGCCACGCGCTATGTCTTCGCGCTGAGCCGCGAGAAGCTGCTGCCGCCGGTGCTCGGCAAGTTCCACCCGACGCGTTACGCGCCGTCCAATGCCAGCCTGACCGTCAGCGCGCTTACCGCCGTTTTCGTCGGCGGTGTCGGGCTGGCGACGGCCGATCCGTATCCAGACCATGATCCCGGCGCTGATCGGCTTCGGCACGCTCGGCATCATCTTCCTGCAAGGCTTCGCCTCGGTCGCGATCCTGGCCTATCTGGGCCGGCGGCGCGCGGAGACGACGAATTTCGTCCTGATTGCCTCCGCTCTGGGCGCGCTCGGCCTGATTGCCGCGACCGTGCTGGTCACCGGGAATTTCACGCTGCTCGCGACCGGCGATCTGCCGCTGATCGCCTGGCTGCCGGCCCGCCTATCCGGTGCTGGTCGCCGGCGGCGTCGCTTTCGCTCTGTGGCTGCGGCGGGCTCGGCCGCGAGTCTATGCCGCGCTGGCCGAAGCCGAGCGGCGGACCGAGAGCAGCCGGCGCAGCGTGAATCGGCGCCTTACGACGGGCGCTATTGCATCGTCGGCGCTGGCCCGTGCGGGTTGCTGGCGGCGCGCGCCTTCCGGCTCGCCGGCATTCCCTATGACCAGTTCGAGCGGCATTCGGAGGTTGGCGGGATCTGGGCAATCGAGAATCCCGGTACGCCCATGTATGAATCGGCGCATTTCATCTCGTCGAAATACACCTCGGCCTTCTTCGGCCTGAAAATGCCGGAGGCCTATCCCGACTACCCGGACTACCGGCAGATCCATGCCTATATCCGCGATTTCGCCGAGGCGTTCGACCTGCGCAAGAATGTACGCTTCGGCACTGGCGTCGAGCAGGCCGAGCCGATCGGGCCCGATGCCGCCGAGGGTTGGCGCGTCCAGCTCAGCACCGGCGAGACTCGTGTCTATAAGGGGATCGTCTGCGCCAATGGCGTGACCTGGCATCCGAGCATGCCGGACTATCCCGGTCTCGACCGGTTCCAGGGCGAGATCCGCCACACCGTGGCCTATCGCGACGCGGCGGAATTGGCCGGCAAGCGCGTGCTCGTGATCGGCGCCGGCAATTCCGGCGTCGACATCGCCTGCGATGCGGCACGCAGCGCGGCCGGCGCCTTCATCAGCCTGCGCCGCGGCTATCATTTCGTGCCCAAGCACATTTTCGGCGTACCGACCGATGTGTTCCTGCTCGGCCGGCTGCATCCGCCGAAAGGCGTGGTGATCCCGGAAGATCCGTCCGAGATGCTGACCGCTTTGGTCGGCGACCTGACCCGGTTCGGCCTGCCGGCGCCGGACCACAAGGTGATGGAATCGCACCCGATCATGAACAACCAGATCCTGCACTATCTGGCGCATGGCGATCTGGCGGCAAAGCCGGAGGTCGAGCACTTCACCGAGACGGGTGTCGTCTTCACGGACGGCACGACGGCCGAGCTCGACCTCGTGCTGTGCGCGACCGGCTACGACTACCGAATTCCCTATCTCGATCCCGGGCTGTTCAGCTGGACGCATGGCCGCCCGGAGCTCTATCTGAACGTCCTGCACCGCCGGCTGCGCGGACTGTCCGTAATCGGCTTCGTCGAATTTGCCAGCGCCGGCTATCAGCGCTTCGACGAGATGGCCCAGATCGCGGCGATGGATGCCTATATCGAGCAATCCGGCGAGGGCCGCGCCGAATGGCGCCGCATGAAGGCGGAGGACCGGCCGGATCTGCGCGGCACCTCGCACTACATCGACTCGCCGCGCCATGCCAGCTACGTCAATGTTGCCGTCTATCGCCGTGTGCTGGCCGAGATCCGCGAGAATTCGGCTGGCCCGATCCGGATGACGCGCTCTACGAACCGCTCCGGGCCGCGCCACCACGAAGCCGCGCGGCCGAGTGATCAGCGGGGCGCCGTCCCCGGCAACATGCGCCGCAGCAATCCGTCGCGCAGGACATAGTGGTGCAGGAGTGCTGCCGCGGCGTGACAGCCGGCCAGCACGATGATGACCCAGGCAATGGTGTTGTGCAGCTCGCCGAAGCTATGCGCGGTCGGGCGGTCGGCCGTCATGGGCGACGGGATCGAGAACAACCCGAAGAACAGGAAGGGCTCGCCCTGCGCCCAGCGGAACAGGAAGCCCAAGCCGATCTGCGCCGCGAGTAGCAGGTAGAGCGCCCAATTCGCCGCCGTCGCCGCCAGGTTCTGCAGGCCGGTCGTCGCGGCAGGCAGGCTCCGCCCCTGCGTCAGACGCCAAGCGAGCCGCGCAACGAACACCAGGGCGAGCAGGATGCCGAGCGAGATATGCAGCGCCTGGAAGCCGCGCCGCAGCGGCGTGCCGCGCGGCAGGTAACCCCAGATCTCGGCCAGGGCGAACAGCACGATGACCAGGACGGCCGTGAGCCAGTGCAGCGCGATCGTGACACGATCGTAGCGGGGTCTCGGTTCGGTGAGCCGTGACACGGGATTGGCCTCTCGGAAAAGATAGTGGCTAGGCTTGGTCGAACAGCCGCTGACCGATGAACTCGCCTTTCGCGGCGCCGGCCGGACAGGCGAAATGGCCGCCGCCGACATTGGTCACGAACTGATTCATCATGTCGAAGCGCGACATCCGTTCGAAGATCTTGGCGAAGCCGGTGCGCAGATCGCGCTGGTAGCAGATGAACAGCAGCCCGGCATCGTATTCCATCGCCTGACGCCAGGGCGGCCAGCGCTCCGCAGTGAAGTTCACGCCGTCATTATACGAGTAGGACCGGCGCAGCACTTTGGCGCCGTCATTGCTGGCGGCGTTGGCGAGGCGGACATGCGAGTTCTCCGGCACGACCGGATTGCCGTCGGCATCCTCGGCCGCAAGATCGACGGCGTCGAATTCATGCGCCTTGCCGAGCGGCGCGCCCGACAGCTTGTGGCGGCCGATCGTCTGTTCCTGGAAAGCGATTTTCATGCGGTCCCAATGCTCGAGCGCGATGCGCGAGCGGCGGGCGACGATATAGCTGCCGCGCTGCATCCAGTCCGGGCCCTCGCTGCCGACCCAGACGAACTGGTCGAGCGCCTTCGGATCCTCGACCGAGATGTTGCCGGTGCCGTCCTTGAAGCCCATCAGATTGCGCGGCGTCGCCTTGGCGCCGAAATCGGCGACGAAGCCGCTCTGGACCCAGCGGATATCGGCGATGTCATAGGCCTGCCGGATCAATTGGCGCACGGCGTGGAACGCGACCTGCGCGTCGTCGGCGCAGGCCTGGATCATCAGATCGCCGCCGGTGCGCGCTTCGACCAGCTGCTCACCGGGGAAAACCTTGAGATCGATCAGCGCCGCGGGCCGGTGCGCCGCCAGACCGTAGCGGTCCTTGCCGTCCTTGGTGACGAACAGGCCCGGCCCGAAACCGAAAGTGATGGTGAGCCGCGAGGGCTTCAGGCCGATTGCGTCGCCGCTATCCGAGCCGGGCGCCTGGAGATCCGGCAACGGCGGCTCGGCCGGCTCGCCCGCGGCCATGCGCGCCGCATCCTCGGTCCAACGGCGCAGCAGCGCCACGATCGCGTCGCGCTTGGCCGTGGTCAGGTCGAGCGCCGCGAAATAGCTGTGCTGCTGGCACGGCGTCACGATGCCGCTCTGATGCTTGCCCCAGAAGGGCAGCAGCGCCGGTCCGGCCTTTGTCGGCACCGTCGGCTCGGCTGCGCCGGCCCGGCCCGGCGTCGCAGCGGCGGCAACCAGCCCAGCCCGTTGCCGTCAGGAAGCCGCGGCGGGTCGCCAGGGGCTTCTTGTCCTCGGTCATTTCGGCCCCGCCTCCATCAGCGTGTTCACATCGTCTTCGACATAGTAGAAGCCCTTGCCGTCCGGCTTCATGGCGATGCCGAACAGGTCGCCATTGCCCGGCGGCGTCTGCGCCTGGTCGGAATCGATCCATTGCGCATAGATCTGCTTGCGGCGATCGGATCGACTTCGACGACTTGCCCGTTGCGGCCGTTGCAGACCAGCAGATGGCCTTGCGGCGTCGTCGTCATGGCCAGCGGCCAGGCGAGCAGCCCCTTCTCGGTCACCAGCCGGCCGGTGCCGGCGCTGTCGGTCCGGGTCGTGGCGTGATCGATTGCGGTAATCTGGTTGTCCATGCCGTCGGTGACATAGAGCGTGTCGTCGGCACCCAGCGCCAGGCCGGTCGGACCGAACATGAAATTGTCGCGGTCGGCGCGCTGCGAGAAGCCGCTGGCGACCACGGTCTGGCTGAGCAGCACAGGCGGCTTGCCTTGCGGGATCGACAGCTCCAGCCGCAACACGGTCGCCTGCTTGATCGTCACCGGATAGCCGCTTTCCGGATCGCGCACGTCGGGGCTCTGCAGCCCGAAGCCGGCCATGCTGATGAACAGAATGGCGGTGTCGCCCTTGTCGACCGAGGCGATGTCGCCCCAGGGTCCGTCGATGGTCGGGCCGGACCAGGCCGAGACGAGCTGGCCGTTCGGGTCGATCACCAGCACGCAGCCGGTGCCTTTGGTCGCGGTCGTGCCGTCGGTGCTGGGCGTGCTGCCGACGATGATCCAGCCGGATTTCAGCATGGTCATCGCCGTGGTCAGGCCGATGCCGCCGGAACATTCCGGCAGCTTGGCCGGCAGCTTGGCGAACAGGGTCGTCTGCTTGGTCGTCGGGTTGTAGTCGACGATCGTCGTGCCAGTACCCTGGAGATTCGAGATGTTGTTGAAATTGTCGACCAGCACGTCGTCCTTCTGGATCTTGCCGGCCGAAACCGGGGCAACGATGACGCATAGGGGTTGAGGTCGCCATTATCCGTGACCGTCGAGGTCAGCGTGGCGTGGCGGTGCACGGTCTCCAGGAAGCCCTTGGGCTCGTCGGCCGCGGCGGCGCCGGCGGCCAGCGACAGGCCCAGCAGGACGGCGCCGAGGCGGCGATACGGGATCATGGGCGCTCCTCCTAGAAGCTGATATTGGTGCGCAGGCCGAGCACGAATTCATCGCCGACACGCTGGTTCGGCGAATTCGGGTTGGCCACGCCGCCGCCGGGATTGAACACATACTGGAGGTCGGGCTGCATCTGCCACCAGGGTTTCACCTGGTACTGGTAGGTCGCCTCGATGAAAGTTTCGCTACCGCGGATCGGCGCGAAGCCGCCATCCTGGGCTGCGACATCGGCGTCGAGTCCCGAAGCGCCGCTGCTGACATGAGCGAAGCCCATGCCGAGGCCGAAAGTATCGTCGTTGCGGTATTGCAGCGGCTGGTGCAGCGTCAGGCCGGCATTCGCGCTGAAGCTGACCAGGTTGCGATCCGATTCAGGCGTGCCCATGACGCGAATGAAGCCGCTGAGATTCCGGTTGCTGTCGGAGGGATTGACCCACAGCATCTGGTCGGCCACGGCATAGATCGAATAATCGCCGTGATGCGAACGCGGGTTGCCGTTGCTGGCCGGGTTCGCCAGCGACAGGCCGTTGGTATCGAAGCGCTGATCGGCGAATTGCTCGTCGTCGTACCACACGCCGATGCGATAGGTGCGCGACAGCGCGCCGACCTCATCCGGCATCGTGACGTTGCCGAGCGAGGGATAGGCGTATTGCAGTTCCGCGATGGCCAGGGTCCGGCCGTTCAGCGGGAAGCTCGTGCCTGAAGCGTTGATCTGTTGCGGGTCGCCATTGTTGTTCGGCGCCGGGCTGCCGTTGAAGATGCCGGCCAGGATCGTGATCGAATCGGTCGGTTTCCCCCGCAGCCGGACACCCAGCGCGGAGAGCGGATAGGCCGGGCCGCCGCCGGGCAGATCGGCCGAGGGCACCATCGGCCAGCCGAACATGGTGTTGACGAAGAGCAGCGCGTTCTGGCTGACCATGAATTCCTGGTCGAGGCTCTGCTGGCCGATCTTGATGTCGAGCCGATCCTCGTCGAGCAGCTTCTGCTGGTACCAGAGTTCCCACAGCCGGGTCGATCGGTCCGCTTCGATGCCGCTCGAAGTCTGCAGCGAGGCCAGATTGTCGGCGCTGAGGTTGCGTCCATGGATCTGCAGCGCGCTCGCATTCAAGGTGCCGCCATACCAGCCGAAGGCGCGCTGCGTGTCCATCTGCAGCACCATTTGGGTCAGGCCGTCATAGTCGAAGCCGGTGCGCGTGCCGCCGGTGACATTGCCCAGGACTTCGCTCGTCTCCTGCAGCGCGAAGGAAATGCCGTAGCGGCTGAGGAAGGGCCGAATGCCCCACATGTCGCCGAGGAAGGTATTGCTGCGCGACAGGCCGTCGACGAAGCCGAACGGGCCGCCTCCAGTATTCGAGGCATTGCCGGCATCGACCGGTACCGAGATCGGCGGCGGCGCGGCCTGGGCGACACCAGCCAACAAGGCGGCCGCGGTACAGGCGCCGGCGAGACGTTCTACGCGCTTCAACATCGATATGCCCCAGCGGCTGTTTTGCCGTTCCGCACCCCGATCCAGGCTGCGATACGGCCGAACGATAGTGAAAATGGTTCTCAATAACAATGGGGAATGCGAGTCATTCTCAATGTCGTCGGTGCGTCGACTGCCGGCACCTGTCAATGCCCGATACGGCGGTATCCAGTTACATCACTGTGGAACCCGCGCGCCGGGCAAAGACTTGAACCTGTCATGATATCCGTCATCTTCCGCCCCGAGTGCAGAGCGCAAACGCAATACGGTCGCCCGCAGGGCGGGGGCGCTCCGTCATGAAACGCGCCGCGAAGATCATCGGCGGGATCTTCGCGGTGCTGTTCGTGCTCGTTCTCGTCGCCGGGATCGGGGTCTATCTGTTCGTGACCTCGGATTACGTCCGGGCGCAGATCGAGAACCGTGCGGACACGGCCTCCGGACGCAAGACCAAGATCGACAAGGTCGAGGTCGAATGGTCGTGGACGCCGACGCTCCGCCTGGACAATGTCGCCCTGTCCAATGCTGATTGGGCCAAGACGCCGCATATGTTCGAGGCCAAGCGGATCGAATTGCAGATCGAGCTTTGGCCGCTGCTGCGCGGGAATATCGTAATGCCGCGGCTGCGGCTGGAGCAGCCGGTCGTCGATATCGAACAGAACGACAAGGACGATCTGAACTGGGATTTCGAAGAGAGCCCGGTCGCGAATGGCGCCGTACGGCAGATGAAGCCGGAACAGCGGTCGGGGACGCCGCTCATCGGGCGGCTGGAGATCGTCGGCGGCCATGTCTCCTATAGCGATGCGAAGCGTAAGCTGCAGCTGACCGGCAACGCGCTGACGGCATCCGGCAAGGCGGGCGACGAGGATCAGGTGCAGCTCGGGCTGAAGGGCACGCTCGAGAACAAGCCGCTGTCGGTGCGTCTCACCGGCGGCTCGGCGCTGATGCTGCGCGATAGCAAGGAGCCTTATCCGCTCGATCTGGCGGTCGATTACGGCGACACCCATCTGACGCTCAAGGGCACGCTCGACGACCCGTTTCAGTTCCAGGGCGCCAAGGTGCAGTTGACGCTGAGCGGCCAGGATCTCTCGGACGTCTTTCCGCTGCTCGGCATCCCGGGGCCGCCGACTCCGCCCTACCGCATCGCCGGCAATTTGAGCCGGGAGCCCGGTATCTGGCATCTCGACCAGATGAATTTGCATGCCGGCGACAGCGATCTCGGCGGCGGCATCGAGATCGACCAGCGCAGCAAACCGTCGAAGCTGACCGCCAACCTCGTCTCCCAGCATCTTGCCTTTGCCGATCTGGCGCCGCTGATCGGCGCCACGCCGGGCAAGCGCGGCAACGTCTCGACGCAGCAGCGCCAGACCGAGCAGCAGCTCGAAGCGAAATCCGAGATCTTCCCCGACGTACCCATGCAGGTCGAACGGCTGCGGACGATGAACATGGATGTCTCGCTCTATGCCCGGAAGGTGGTGGCGCCCGATTATCTGCCGGTGAGCACGATCAACATGCATGTCCGCGTCCAGGACGGCCAAGCGGTCGTCGACCCGCTGACCTTGGGCGTTGCCGGCGGTACCGTCGCCGGCCAGATGACGGTCGATGCCCGGAGCGACAACCCGGTCGCTCGGGTCGATCTGCACTATCAGGATGTCGATCTGGGCGCGTTCTTCCGCGGCTCGGATTATTTCGACACGACCCATGGCAAGCTGCAAGGCCATGTCGCGCTGGCCGGCAACGGGCGTTCGCTCGCGCAGGTCATGAGTTCGTCGAGCGGCGATTTCGTGCTGGGCTCGACCGGCGGCTCGATCAGTTCGCTGCTGGTCAGCCTGGCCGGGCTGCAGATTGCCGATGCGTTGGTCCTCTACATCACCGGCGACGATTCGATCCCGATCGGCTGCGCCATGGGCCGGATGGTGTTCGACCACGGCGTGGCCAGCTTCGACCGCATGGTGATGGATACGCAGAAATCGGTCGTGCATATCGCCGGCACGGTCTCACTGCCGGCCCAGGCCGTGGATGCGAAGATCACGGCCGATCCGAAGAAATTCAGCCTGCTCGACCTGCATGGCCCGGTGGTGGTGCGGGGCAAGATCCGGTCGCCCGACATTTCGATCGGACGGGTCATCCCGATCCCGACGCCCGATTTCGGCGGCGCCAAGGACGTCGATTGCCGCGCGCTGCTTCAGGCGCTGGAATCGGCCAAACCCTGAGCAGCCTTGCGTGGCAAAAGCCACGTTGATCGTGACATTAATGTCTGTCATTGCGAGCGGAGCGAAGCAATCCAGGGGCCCCAGCCGCCGGCCCCTGGATTGCTTCGCTCCGCTCGCAATGACGGCGAGCAATTGTGACGCGCTCGAAGTCGCAGCAGTCATCGATGCGGCTGTCCCTAGGCGCCGCGAGTCGGTCCGCGCAACGCAACGGCTGGCGCGTTGTTGTCGTAAATGCAGGTCGTCCGTCCCGGGAAGAGGAGGATCGCAGAATGCTGCATCCGCGATCGCGTCGGACCGGCCCTTGGGGAGATCAGGCATGACCCCGCGTGCGAATTGGAAGGGTTTCCTCAAGATCGGCGAACTGAGCTGCGCCGTGGCGCTCTACACCGCCGCCTCGCAATCGGAGCGGATCGCCTTCCACACGCTGAACCGGGCGACCGGCCATCGCGTCCAACGCCAATTCGTCGATGGCGAGACCGGCAAGCCGGTCGAGCGGGACGACCAGGTCAAGGGCTACGAGGCCGCGCAGGGCGAATACATCATCCTCGAGCCGGAGGAGATCGCCGCGGCGGTGGCCGGACAGCGACAAGCTGCTGAACATCGAGCACTTCATCGCCTGCTCGGATATCGACGATATCTATTTCGACCGGCCCTATTATCTGGCGCCGGCCGATCCGGTCGCGGCCGAAGCCTTTACCTTGATCCGCGACGGCATGAAACGGAAGCAAGTGGCGGCGCTGGCCCGGACCGTGCTGTTCCGGCGCGTCCGGACGGTTTTGCTGCGCCCGCATGACGCCGGTCTGATCGCCACTACCCTGAACTTCGATTATGAAATCCGTCCGGCCGAAGAGGCCTTCGACGGATTGCGCAAGCGCAAGATTGAAGGCGAGATGCTCGATCTGGCCAGGCACATCATCGCCACCAAGAGCGGGACCTTCGATCCGAGCAGTTTCGACGACCGTTACGAGGCGGCGCTGGCCGAGCTGGTCAAGGCGAAGCAGGAGGGCCGGACGCTGCCCAAGCCGAAGCCGGCGCGGCCGACCAAGTCCGGCGACCTGCTCGACGCGCTGCGGCAGAGCGCTGGGGCCGGCGGCAAGCCCCCGAAGCCGCGCAAACCGCCAAAGCCGGCGGCGGCGCCGCGGCGGAAAGCGAGCTGATATCATGGCCCTCGAAACCTATCGCCGGAAGCGGGATTTCAAGACGACGAGCGAGCCTTCCGGCGCCGAAATCGGCGTCGGGGCAGGCGACAGCTTCGTCATCCAGAAACACGCCGCACGGCGGCTGCACTATGATTTCCGGCTGGAGATGGACGGCGTGCTCAAGAGCTGGGCTGTCGCCAAGGGGCCGAGCCTAGTGCCGGGCGAGCGGCGGCTCGCCGTCCATGTCGAGGATCATCCGCTCGAATATGGCGATTTCGAAGGGACCATCCCGAAGGGCGAGTATGGCGGCGGCGCCGTCATCGTCTGGGACCGCGGCCATTGGCACCCGATCGGCGATGCCCATAAGGGCTACGCCAAAGGCCATCTCGATTTCGAGCTGGATGGTGAAAAGCTGGCCGGCCGCTGGCACCTGGTCCGCATGGCCGGCAAGCCGGGCGAGAAGCGCGAGAACTGGCTGCTGATCAAGGGCGACGACGCGGCGGCGCGGTCCGCGGGCGAGGACATTCTCGATGAACGCCCGGATTCGGTGAAGACCGGCCGCAAGATCGAGCAGGTCGCCGGCGAGGCGCCGGGGTGTCGTCGAAGACCGGCAAGATCGAGCGGCCCGAGAAACCCGACCTAAAGCCGGTCAAGCTCAAGAAGGCTGCGGCGGCCGAGTTGCCGGGTTTCGTCGAACCCTCGCTGGCGACGCTGGTCGCGAAGCCGCCGACCGGCGCGCGCTGGCTGCACGAAATCAAATTCGACGGCTATCGTCTCCTGGCCCGGGTCGAGGCCGGGCGAGTGAAGCTGCTGACCCGCACCGGTCTGGACTGGACCGCGAAATTCGGCAAAGAGGTCGTCGCCGCCTTCAAGGCTTTGCCGGTCGGGACCGCGCTGATCGACGGCGAGCTGGTGGTTGAGAATGCGCATGGCGCCTCGGATTTCTCGGCGCTGCAGGGCGATCTCAGCGAAGGGCGCACCGACCGCTTCGCCTTCTACGCCTTCGATCTGCTGCATCTCGACGGCTACGACCTGACACCCTGCCGGCTGTCGACCGTAAAGCGGCGCTCGAAAGGCTGCTCGGCGCGGCGGGCGGCCTGATCCGGTTCAGCGCCAGTTTCGAGGAAGAAGGCGCGCTGATCCTGCGCCATGCCTGCCGGCTCAGCCTCGAAGGCGTTGTCTCGAAGGTAAAGGACGGCCCGTACCGGTCCGGGCGCGGCAAGGATTGGGTCAAGTCGAAATGCTCGGCCCGCCAGGAATTCGTCATTGGCGGCTATGTACCGTCGACGACGTCGCGCCGGGCGATCGGCTCGCTGGTGTTGGGTCAATACGAGGGCAGCAAGCTGATCCCGGTCGGCCGGGTCGGCACCGGTTTCACCGTGGCGGTGGCCGGCGATCTGTTCCGGCGCCTCGAAACGATCCGGTCGTCCCGACAGCCCCTTCGCCCGTCCGCTGACCGCAGAGGAGGCGCGCCAGGTGCGCTATGTCGAGCCGAGCCTGGTCGCCGAGATCGAGTTCCGCGCCTGGACCGCCGACCGCCATCTCCGGCATGCTGCGTTCCGCGGCCTGCGCGAGGACAAGCCGGCCGCCGAAGTCGTGAGCGAGGAAGTCATGAGCGAAACAGCCGCCGCGCCGCGTCCCACCGTCAAGCTGACCCATCCGGACCGGCTCTATTGGCCCGATGCCGGCGTCACCAAGGAAGGCCTGGCGGGGTACTACACCGAAGTATGGCGCCGCATGGCGCCCTTCATCGTCGACCGGCCGCTGGCGCTGGTGCGCTGTCCCGGCGGCATCGACGCCCATTGCTTCTTCCAGAAACATGCCTGGGACGGCTTGAGCAAGCCCATCCGCCAGATCGCAGACCCGAAGGACCCGGCGGCCGAGAAGCTGCTCGCGATCGACGGGCTGGACGGGCTGGACGGGCTGATCGGCCTGGTCCAGGGCGGCGCGCTCGAAATCCATCCTTGGGGCTCGACGCTGGCGGCGATCGAACAGCCGGATCTGATCACCATGGATCTGGATCCGGCCGAGGATGTCGCCTGGCCGACGATCATCGCGGCTGCCGAGGAGACACGCGCGCGGCTGGACAAGCTCGGTTTGGCCAGCTTCGTCAAGACCTCGGGCGGCAAGGGGCTGCATGTCGTCGTGCCGCTGAAACCGGCGGCCGAGTGGGATGCGGTGAAGAGTTTCGCCAAGGGCATCGCCGAGGCAATGGCCGGCGACAGTCCCGACCGCTTCGTCGCCGTCGTGACCAAGGCCAAGCGCCACGGCAAGATCCTTGTCGATTATCTGCGCAACGGCCGCGGCGCCACTGCCGTGGCGCCCTATTCGACCCGCGCCCGGCCCGGCGCCGCCGTGTCGATGCCGCTCGCCTGGGACGAGCTGGCGAGCTGCCCCGGCCCGGCCTATTTCACGGTCAACAACGCCCTCGGCCGCCTCGCCCATCTGCAGAACGACCCTTGGGCCGAGTTCCGCCAGGCGGCGGTGCCGCTGCCCGGCGCGCCGAAAGCCCGCAAGCGCAAGAGCGGCTAACGCCGTTTGCGGTCCGCTTCGACGCTCTTGCGCAGCGCTTCCATGATATTGACCACGTTGGACGGGTGTTCGGCCTGCGCCTTGGGCTTCGGCGGTTTGCGGCCCCGTTTCTTCGCCGCGATCAGCTTGAGCAGCTCGTCTTGCACCGGATCCTCGACCATTGCGGGATCCCAGCGTTCGGTCCGCCGCTCGATCAGCTCACCGATCAGGTCGACCAGCTGATTCTCCGTTTTTTCCGCCTTGATGCCGCTGAAATACCCGGTCGAGGCGCGGATTTCATCGCCGTACCGCAAGGTCCACAGCACGATGCCGAGGCCACGCGGCTCCAGCATCACGGCGCGTTCGCGGCGATAGAGCACGAGACGCGAGATACCGACCGTGCCGGTCGCGGCCATCGCCTCGCGGATCACCGAGAAGGCCTCCTCGCCGACCGGGTCATTCGGCGTCAGATAATGCGGCGTGTCGTACCAGATCCATTCAATCGATTCGCGCGGCACGAATTTCTCGATATCGATGGTGCGGGAGCTTTCGAGCGCGACGGAGTCCAGCTCGTCGTCTTCGAGCATGACGTAGTCGTCATCGCCGCGCTCATAGCCCTTGACCTCGTCGTCCTCCTCGACCGGCTTGCCCCGAAACGGCGTCGATATAGCGGCTGACGACGCGGTTGCCGGTCTTTCGGTTCAGGGTATGGGAAGCGGATTTTCTCGCTCTCCGAGGTCGCCGGCGTCATCGCCACCGGGCAGGTAACGAGCGACAGCTTGAGATAGCCCTTCCAGAAGGAACGCGGCGCCATGGCGAGATCCTCGATCAGCTCAGTTCTGGCCGTTCGCCTTCGTCCCGATCCGGACCTTCGCGGCGGTCGGCCCGACATCCCCGGCTTCCTCCACGTAATGGACCGATGCGCCCTGCCGCAAATCCTCGAAGCGGCCATCGGTGACGCTGTCCCGGTGGAAATAGAGCTGGCTTCCGGTGTTGCTCAGAATGAACCCATGATCGGCACCTGGCTCGATCAGCGCTATTTGGCCTGAAACGGCCGAGGCCGTCGGCTTCGACGTATCGCTGCGCAGGCGTTGCTTGAAGTCGATCAGCCGGCGCTCCGCAGCCGATAAAGCGTCGCGCACGGCACCCAGCGCATCGGGGTGCGAATATTTCACACCGGCCTTCTGCTGTTCATGTGAGACGGCCAGTTCCTGGCCTGGCACCTTCATCACGATATGCACGTCGAAGGCATTGCCGTTGCGATGCCGGTTCTGCAGCTTCTCGACCACGACCCGGCAGCCGATGAGATGATCGAAGCGGGTTTCGAGCCGGTCGGCCAGCGACCGGATCTCGGAGTCCAGTGCTTCCGATACGTCCATGTTGTGAAAGGAAATTTCGAGCGGTCGATCCATGATGACACTCCTCCTCCACGTGCCGGCTCGGGGCCCGAGCCGACACGGCATGAGTCAAACAGGCCAATCGAGGAGGTTGTTCCGGCGATCAGCCGAGGAAGGCAATCACGGTCGGGCTGCCGATCGGCAGATAGTCGCCGGTGAAGCGCAGCGCCCCGGTTGCCCGATCACGCCGGAACAGCGTCAGCGAATCGCCGAGCTGGTTGCACGAGACCAGGAAACGTCCATCCGGCGTCAGTCCCATGCTGCGCGGGTAATCAGCCAGGGTCGAAACCTCGCCGATCAACCGGGCGCGGCCATCGGGCGCCAGCGCCAAGATCGAGATCGTGTCGTGCAGGCGGTTGCCGGCATAGAGGAACCGTCCATCCGGGCTGATAAGCAGCTCGGCCGCGACGGTGCTGCCGCCCAAAGCCCGGAGGCAGCACGGAAACCGATTGCAGCGGGATCAAACCGCCGCCCTGCGCATCGCGCCCGAAAACCAGTACCCGGCCTTCATGTTCGGTCAGGCTGTAGAGCAGCCGTCCATTCGGATGAAAGACGAAGTGTCGGGGCGCCGAGCCCGGCTCGACCGCGACGAAGGGCGGATCGGCCGGGGCGAGCTTGCCGGTCGACAGGTCGAAGCGCCAGACATAGAGCCGATCGAGCCCGGCATCGCTGGCGACGACGAAGCGCCCGGTCGGATCGGCCGCGACCATGTGGACATGGGCGGCGCTATGATCGCTCTCGGCGAAATTGCCCGGCGGCTCGTCCGCGGCCCGATCGGGATTGCGCGGCCCGGCATCGGTCTGGAGATCGACCGCTGCGCCAAGACTGCCGCCCGGTTCGACCGGCAGCACGGCGACGCTGCCGCCGCCATAATTCGCAACCAGTATGAAGCGGCCCGACGGATGCACGCTGAGATGCGCCGGCGCGCCGCCGCCCGAAGCGACGGTGTTCAGCGGCCGAAGCGCGCCGCTCAGCCGGTCGATGGCGAAGGCGCTCACGGAACCGCTCTTCGCGCCGGCATACTCGTCCAGCTCATTGGCGGCATAGAGGAAGCGGCGATCGGGGCTGAGCGCGATCCAGGACGGGCTTGGCGTGCGTGCGGCGAGCTTGACCGTCTCCAGTCGCGCCTGGGCCGGATCGAGGCGGATCAGATAGATGCCCTCGCCATGACCCCGCGTCCCAGGCGGCTGGTCGGTGTAGGTGCCGACATAGGCGAACATGCTGCTACGCGGCGCTCCCAGGGCACTCCCCGTCGCCGCCAGCGCAGCCGCACCCAGCATGAAGGACCGACGCGACGGCCAATACGGCTTGCTTGTCAGCCTTCTACTCGTCGAAACGTATGGCAGGAAAAAGTTCGAGATGATCTAAAGCCGCCCGCCGACCTCGTCGATATGGAAGAGCAGCTCGGCCGGGTCCTCGTAGACGATCGCGGCGCCGCTCCGTTCCAGCTCCTCGCGGCCGTAGCCGCCCGACATGACGCCGATGCCGAAGGCGCGGCAGCGCCGGGCGGCGAGCATGTCCCAGACGCTGTCGCCGATGACGCAGCAATGCTCGATATTCATGTCGAGCCGGGCCGCCGCGGCAATGAACAGGTCCGGATCCGGCTTGGCGTATTTGACCTGGTCGCGCGTCACCACCGGAATGCGCTCGAAATCGATGCCCAACCGCTCGAGCACCGGCCGCGCGGTCTCCATTCGGCCGCTGGTGGCGATGGCGACGGGCAGGCCGGTGGCGAGCAGATAGTCGAGCAATTCCCGCGCGCCCGGCAGCGCCTCGACCGTCGCGGAACGGCGGCTATAGGCCTCGGCATGCAGCCGCGCGAGACGCTCGACCCGCTCGGCTGAGAGATCGAGTCCGGTTTCCCGCAGCAGCATGTTGGTGAACAAACCGCCGCTCATGCCGATCTTGCGATGGATGCGCCAGAAGGACAGCCGGATGCCCTCGGCTCGCAACGCCTCCTGCCAGGCGATCACATGATCGTACACGCTGTCGATCAGCGTGCCGTCGAGGTCGAACAGGAATCCGGTGCGTTGTCGTGGACTCTCGCTCATGAGGTCACCTCCGGCGCCAGCTTGCCACGGAGAGGCGCCGTCTCCAAGCGCCGCTCGGTTGGGCTTCGCCGGCATCGGCTGGCCGCCTGAGCGCTCACGTTTTCGTGCCCCGGGCGCTCGCGGGTTGCATCGGTCGGCCGAGCTGACAGATTGCGGCTCGGATAAATCGAGAAGTTCGGGGAGTGGTGGATGCGATCGATCGTCGGGCTTGCGGCGGCGCTGTGGTGCGCGGCACTGTCTGTTCTCGCCGGCTCGGCAGACGCCCAGGACATCAAGATCGACAAGACCGACCGACAGATCGACGGCCGTGATCCCGGGGTCAAGCTGTTCCTGCGCGAGAAGATGGCGGCCGGCAACAGCAAGTTCACCGACGACAATATCGTGCTGTTCCTGCACGGCGCCACCAGCCCCTCGGCCTGCGATTTCGACCTCGGTTACAAGGATTATTCCTGGGCCGATTGGCTGGTGAAGCAGGGCTATGTCGTCTATATGGGCGATTATCGCAATTACGGCGGATCGAGCCGCGAGGCAGCCATGGACGCGCCGGCGGCGCAGCACGAGCCGCTGACCCGCTCCTATCTCGCGTTGCGCGATGTCGAGGCGATGGTCGACGCCATCAAGGCCGAACACCATGTTGGCAAGGTGACGCTGATCGGCTGGTCCTGGGGCGCCATGATGGCCGGGTACTACGCCTCGCTGCACAGCGAGAACCTGCACAAGCTCGTGCTCTATGCCCCGCTCTACAATTTCAACGACCACACCAATCTCGGGCCGGGCAGCGGGCTGCAGGACAAGCGCAAGCCCTATCAGTTCAATGCTGCGCTCGGGGCCTATCGCTTCGCCTCCGAGGCGGCCAATACCGGCCGTTGGAATGGCGAGATTCCGACCGAAAACAAGACGAGTATCGCGACCCGGCCGTCCCGGTCGAATTCTGGAAAGCCTGCATGGCGACCGATCCGACCAGCGAAACGCGCAGCCCCGCCAGCCTGCGCGCGCCCAATGGCGTGCTGGAAGATTCCTTCTATCAGGCGACTGGCCGCCCACTCTGGAACGCCGCCAATATCTATGCGCCGACCCTGGTTATCGGCGGCAATTTCGATAGCTGGTCGTATCAGGAGGATCGCGAAGGGTTGATGCGCGATCTTGTGCATGCGCCGGTCAAGCACAACGTCGTCATCCAGGAATGCGACACATTTCGTGATCTTCGAAAGAACCGCTTTCAGCTCTTCGACGCGGTGCTGAAGTTCCTCAAGGAGTAAAGCGCGGTGCATGGTATCGCAGCCAAATCGCCATTGCGATCTGGCCGCGGTTCCATTGGGGCGTTATCGCACGGAGGCTTACGACCCTCCGGCCGGTACTGGCCGGAACTGGGACGGACAGCTTTGGACATAGGGATAGTAGCCGGCCGGGTTGTCGCAATAATACCAGAATTGCTGGGGCGGCAGGCCTTGTTGCTGCGGCGGGGGCGGCGGTGGCGGGGGCTCGGCGTAGCCCGGATCGGGTGCGATCGGCTCGGGCTCGACCGCGGCGGGATCGGCGAATATAGACGTCCGAGACGACCAGCGGCATCGGATAGACCGGCTCATCGTAGAAATACCAGCCGCCATTGGTATACCACCACCAGCCATAGCGGCCGTCATGCCAGTCCTGGTGCCAGGAGCCGCCGGCCCAGACGCGTTGCTCGCCGGCATTGAAATGGTGGAAATCATGGTCGTGGAATTCGACATGGACCGGGCCATGGCCGCCCGGCCTGCCATGGAAGGCACCGCGTTCCGGCCCGGGCATGCCCGGGCGAGCGCCCGGAGCGACGCCGGGCCGACCGGGCGGGCCGCCGCCCGGGGGATGCGCGCCGGGCGGCACGGCTCCGGGCGGATGCGCACCTGCCGGCCTGGCCGGGGCCGCCTTCGGCGCCGGCTTGGGCTCATCGGCCGCCGCTGCCAGGCCGAACGCCGCGACGCCCAGCACCGAGGCGAATAGAACACGCATCCCCAATTGTCTCGGCATAGGCCGCTCTCCCTTGTCGTCGGGGCGGAGACTCGCCTGCCGGCGCGCGGCTGTCAAACGCTTCGCGTGGGGGTTCAGGCGAGGGTGAAGCGGAGCGGCAGGGTCTTCAGCCCGTTGACAAACCAGGATTGCGACAGTTTCGCCGTGCCATCCGGTTCGAGCGACGCCAAGCGCGGCAGCAGTTCCTCGAACAGGATGCGCATTTCTATCTTGGCCAGATGCTGGCCGAGGCAGAGATGCGCGCCATAGCCGAAGGAGAGATGCCTGTTCGGCTTGCGGTCGGAGCGGAAGACATCGGGATCCTCGAACACCGTTTCGTCGCGATTGCCCGAGGCGTAGCACAGCATCAGCCAATCGCCCTTGGCGATGGCCCGGCCGGCGAGTTCGGTATCTGCCGTGGCCGAGCGCATGAAGGTCTTGACCGGCGTGGTCCAGCGCACGGCCTCGTCGACCAGTCCGGGGATCAGCGAAGGATCGGCCTTGACCCGGGCGAACTCGGCTGGATCCTGGGCCAGCGCCTGGATGGCGCCCGCGGTGGAGGACGAAGTCGTGTCGTGCCCAGCCGTCGCGACGATGGTGTAGTAGCCGGTCGCCTCGAGATCGGAGATCGGCGCGCCGTCGATCTCGGCATTGGCGATCAGCGTCGCCAGATCGTCGCGCGGCCGGGCGCGGCGATCGGCGCTGATGCCGCGGAAATAAGTGGCGAAATCGGCGACCACAGCGTGCAGGGCGGCGGAATATTGCTCCGCCGTCAGCTGGTCGAGGATGCGCGCCGTATCCGGATCCTGGGCGCCGAACAGCTCCTGGGTCAGCCGCAGCATGCGCGGCTCGTCGGCCTCGGGCACGCCCAGGATTTCCATGATGACGTGGAGCGGGTAGCCCAGCGCCAGATCGGCCACGAAATCACAGCGTCCCCCGCCCGAATCGGCCCGCGCCACCAGCGACTCGACCGCAGCGCGGGCGATCTCGCGCACCCGGGTTTCGAGCTGCTTCAGATTGGCCGGCATGAACCAGGCCTGGTCAGTGCGCGGTATTTTGGATGGTCCGGCGCATCCATCTGGACCAGCGACCGGACCAGATGCGGGCTGCCGCCGGTCACCGCCCGCGCCCGCGCATCGGCGGCCCGGTCGGTCAACGTGGTGGAGAGATCGCCCGTTATGGAACAGATCGTTCTGGCGGCTGACCGTCAGGATGTCGGCATGGCGCGTCACGACCCAGAACGGATCGAAGCCTTCGGGTTCGGCCCGGCCGAGCGGATTGTTGGCGCGCAGCCAGCGATAGCCGTCATGGATGCGCCGATCGGCATAGGCGGCCGGGTCGACCAGATCGGCAGCGATCCCCGCGGGAATGCGCAGCTCGGAGGCTTCGGTCATGGTGTTTCCTTTTCAGGCATCTGGGCAAGACATCCGCGATCAGCAAATCGACGACGAGATCGGCGTAGCGCTGCTGCAGCGCCTCGTCGATCGCCTCGATGCCGTGGACATGCTTCAGGACGGTGCGGCCGCTGAACAGGCTCTCGCAGGCGCCGAGCAAGGCGAAATGAAACAGCATGGGGTCGAGCGGCCGCAATTCGCCGATGCGCGCGCCCTCCGACAGCAGCGATCGGAGCGCCTCGGCAATGGGCGCGGCGAAGCATTGCGCAATCTCGCGCGCTGCCGCGGAATCGCTGTCGCGCATCAAAGCGCGCAGCAGCCTGTTGAGATAAGGGTGACGGAAAAACCCGCGTACGATGCCGGCGATATGCTTGCGCAGCTTCGCCGCGGGGCTGAGATCCAGCCCCATCAGGATCGCCAGCCCGGCCAGCGCCTGCTCGGCATCGCGCTTGGCGAGCGCCAGCAACAGCCCGTCCTTGCCGCCGAAATAATAACTCACCAGCGCGACATTGACCCCGGCCCGCGCTGCGATATCGGCCAGAGAGACGTCGATCGTGTCCTGCTCGGTCATCACGGCGCCGGCGGCCGCGAGCAATTGGTCGCGCACGGATATGCGCTCCACCGCCGCCCGAATTTTCCGCCGAACCTGCGCCGCCACCGCTCACCTGTTTAAATGCGCGTTTAAACTCAAATACGCCGGTAAGCGAAAACGCGCAAGCGGGCCGGATCAGGATGGAGCTGCGGCAAAATAGGATTTTCGGCCCGTCACCGATAATGGCGCCCAAATACGATTTGGCGGTCCGCGAGCGGCTGAACCGCGCGCCGTCAGGACGCGGGCAGGCCGTGCGCGACGGGCGCCAGCTTGTTGGCGAGGGCGTGCAGGCGTTCGGCCAGGGCCCGCATGGCCGCACTCTGATTGGCGCTGAGCCGATCCAGATCGGCATCCGGGCAGGATTCCAACGCCTCGATGCCCGAGCAGAGCAGATCGAGGCTGGTCAGCGCCTTGTGTGGCGCCGGCGCTGGGGTAAGGGGCCGCGCCAGGGGTTGCTGCGGCAGGCCGCGGCGACGGACCAGCTCGGCCGCCATTACAGGCTCCGAAGCAAGTCCGGGCTTGGCGCCGGCATCGATGAAAATTGCGATCAGCTCATGATTCTCGAAGCCGAGGGCGCGCTCGAAGGCAGAGTCTTCGGTGCCGCGCGGTTGGGCTTCGGCACCGGCCTCGATCAGCGCCCAGGCAAATTCGGCCTGGGTCGGAGCAACCGGATGATCGGCGATCGCGATGCTCAAGGCGAGCAATGCGGCGGTCGCGTCGAAATCCAGCTCCAACTTCAATTCTTTCTTAACCACCATCAAGCGGCGGAGCGCAGCCGCTTGACCGCTGCGCAACACGGCGTCGACCAAGCCCCGGAAGCTCGAGGGCGTCGCCTTGGTCGACTCCTGCTCGGCCATGCTCAGGCATTCCATGATGCCGTCGACGGCGCGCAGCTCGCCCAGCAGCCGCGCGACAGCGCGCAGCTCGTAATCATTGGCGGTATGGGCCGTTGCCCCTGCTGCGCGGAGCTGCCGGGCCATCCAATAGCGCTGGATCCCGCCGGATTTGGAACGCGCCAGTGCGATCAGCGGGGTCGGCGGGACATGGGCGGCAATTTCGAAATAATCGGCCTGGGCGCCGGCGCGCAGCAACGCTTCCAGCTTTTCGATCCGGCCGGTATCGCCGCAGGCCTGCGCCATGCACAACACCGTCATCGGTCGCACGACCCCGACATTCGGATCGATCCCGGCTTCGAGCAGTAGTTCGACCGAATCCGGGCCGCCGAAGCGCAAGGCATATTCGAGCAGCCCGATCGGCACGGGCAGCGCGTGACAGTGCAGCTTGCAGTTGAGATCCGGATAGGGCGGCCGCATCAGGGGGGCGAGATCACGCTCCGCACTTTCCCGCCCTTGCTGCGGAAAAGTCCTGATAAGATCTACCATCACCTGCGGCGTGACTCTGGTCATGTCAAAACAACCTCTGACCGCTGTTCTAACGCAGGTAGCGCTTTTCCGTCAACACTTCCTTAAGGTTCGAATCTCGCGCAGAGGTTCAGGAGCCGGGGCATGTCGTCGCATGCCACGGACTGCCCGGCGGCGGTTCGAGAGCATCCCCCATCTGGTCGGCGATTCGAGGTTCTCTCCGGCGCTGCAAGCTTCTATGCTGCGCCGCACCCTAATCACCCCGAGGAGTTGCGACATGAAGGGAAAAACCGCGATCGTCACCGGCTCGACCAGCGGCATCGGCCACGGCATCGCCACCGCCTTCGCCGCCGAAGGCTGCAACATCCTGCTCAACGGCTTTGGGCCGGCTGCCGAGATCGAGCAGATCCGCGCCGACTTGGCCGAGAATTATGGCGTGAAGGTCGGCTATTCGCCGGCCGATATGTCGAAGCCGGCCGATATCCGCGCCATGGTGGCGCTCGCTGCCAGCGAGCTCGGCGGTGTCGACATCCTGGTCAACAATGCCGGCATCCAGTTCACTGCCCCGGTCGACGAATTCCCCGAGGACAAGTGGGACGCGATCATCGCGATCAACTTGTCGGCCGCGTTCCATGCCAGCAAGGCGGCCATCCCGCTGATGAAGAAGGGCGGTTGGGGCCGCATCATCAATATCGCTTCGGCCCATGGCCTGGTCGGCAGCGAGCATAAGGTCGCCTATGTCGCGGCCAAGCACGGCATCGTCGGCATGACCAAGGTGACGGCGCTGGAGAATGCCAATGCCGGGATCACCGTCAATGCGATCTGCCCGGGCTGGGTGCTGACCCCGCTGGTGCAGAAGCAGATCGAGGACCGCGCCAAGCAGAACGGCACCAGCGTCGAGCAGGAAAAGATCGCCCTGCTGAGCGAGAAGCAGCCGATGCACAGCTTCGTCACGCCGGCGCAGCTCGGTGCGCTCGCCGTATTCCTGTGCAGCGACAACGGCGCCACGATTACCGGCACGGCCCAATCGATGGATGGCGGCTGGGTCGCACAGTAAAAGCCGGCTCGAAAAATCGGCTCATTGTCCAGGGATCGTTAATCTTCTGCCGGCATGCTGATTTTCGACGCGAGACGGCAGCACATTCTCGAATGAGCGGGCCAGCACATTCCAGAGAATTCTCAAGAAGCGCCGTCAGGTCTCCTGGCGGCGCTTCGGCTTTATAGACCCGGCGTAAGGCTGTAGTATCGGCGGGTTGCAATCGCGCAGGAGTCGCGATGGTTTACCTTACGACATACTGCCGCGATACGCGGTGGTGTTCAGCCACAGGCGAGCAAACCCTCCAAGATCGGCCACGGTCCGCTTGAAATGAAATCGGCGCCGGCCGATCCTTTCGGAATCCAGCCGGCGCCGATCTTTACGCGTCGCGAAATGCGGTTACGCGGCCGCCTGGTCGACGATCGCCGCCGGACGCACTGCCGAGCCGATCTCGATCTTGCGCGGCTTCAAGGTCTCCGGCACCTCACGCACCAGATCGATGTCGAGCAGGCCGTTGTTCAGCGCGGCACCCTTGACCTTGATGTGGTCGGCCAGCTGGAAGCGGCGCTCGAAGGCGCGGCGGGCAATGCCGCGATGCAGATACTGCACCGACGACGCCTCGGCCGGCTTGGCTTGGCCGGCGATGATCAGCGTGTTTTCATTCAGCGTGATGTCGATTTCGTCGGCTGCGAAGCCGGCGACCGCCATGGTCACGCGGTAGGAATCTTCGCCCAGCTTCTCGATATTGTAGGGCGGGTAGCCGAGCGACGCGTCATCGACGCGAGTCGCGCCATCGACAAGCCGCGCAAGGCGGTCGAAGCCGACAGTCGAGCGGAACAAGGGGGAGAGATCGTAGTTGCGCATGGTCACATCCTCAGTTCGAGCAATATGAAGGGCGCGTCGCCGGGGTGCCAGCCAGTGGCCATTGGCCCACCGATCGACGGATCGGACCCGAAATCGGCATCCGATGGAATGTCAGATAAGACACCCCTTCCCGGATTCAAGACCCGATGGATCGCCGCTGCGCGCTCGGGTGTTGGTGGCGGATTAGCTGGCAGGATCGGGTGCGGATGGCGGTAGCGGCGATTCATACGGCCTTTTTCGGCCGGACTTACGATGAAGCGATGGGGCTGTTGCTCGAGGCTCGGAATTATGTGCTTGCCGACGATTCGCGTCACGCAGCCGCCACGACACTGCCGACCGAACGTCTGATCCTGTGCTGCGAGGCTATGCGTCTGACGGCGCGCCTGACACACGTCATGGCCTGGCTCTTGGCCCAGAAGGCGGTTCATGCCGGCGAGATCACGTTGGCCGAAGCTGCGGCCGAACCCTTCGCGCTGGGCGGACGGACGACTTGCCTCGACGAATATCCAGGCGTCGCGGATCTGGGCGATGATTGGCTGACCGGGCTGCTCGACCGCAGCCGCCGTCTCTATGTCCGCGTCTCGCGGCTCGACGAGATGGTCCGTCGCGAGGTCGATCTGGCGCCTGGGCGTTCCGTCAGCCCGTCGTGATCGCAACGCTGGTCGCGCCATGCGACTGCCCGGCGGTGTCGGTGAAACGCAGGAAGACGCGCGAGGCAGCAGGCGCGAACGGCACGGTGCCCTCGGCGGTTGCAAAGACGGAGAAGGTCGGCGTAGCGCCGCCGGCAATGGTCGCGGCTATCGAAGCCGCCGGGGCTGCCAGGCACTGGCCATTCGACGGGTTGGTCTGACAGACTGCGAGGGCCACCGGCAAAGCCGCGCCCCCGAGATCGGCCGAGACGGTCAACCCGGCCGATGCGCCGACATTGATGCTCGCCACGGCAAAGGCGGCCGCTCCTGCCGCGCCCGGCATGCGTAACACCCCATCGTTCGAAGCAGTCGCCGCCAGCGCAACGACGTCGGCGACCGGGCTGGACGAGAACGCGAGATCGAGCGTATCGACACCCTGGATGGACAGCGCGTTGGTAACGTCGTCGCAAGCGAAGACCAGGGCTTGATCCGGTAGACGGACGGCGCTCGCTGCGGTCAGCGCCAGCACGAAACTCTGGCTGCCGCCAGCGGCGATCGTCGCCGGCTGGTTCGCTTTGCCGGTCGGTGTGTTGGTCGCCGGATCGGTCGTCTGGTAGCTCAGTAACAAGCCCGACGGTACCGCGCTCGGCAGAGTGATCCGGCAATTCTGCAGCGCGGTCGCGCCCGCGTTGATCATGGTGGCGAACACGGTCGCGGCGCTGCCGAGCGCTACCGAGCGCGCATCCGGCAGGAGTGAAGCCGTAAGCGGCGAAGCCGGCACACCAAAGGCATGCAGATGCTGGTCCCAGGAGCCGATAAAAACCTGGCCGCCGACGATGGCGGGCGGGACATAGACCGCGCCTGAGATGCTCGATCCGCTGTTCCAGAGCTGAGCCCCGGTTTGGGAATTCAGCGCATAAAGTGCGTTGCCGCCTCCCGTCGCGAAAAACACCACCCCTGGAATGGCGACCGGCGAGGCGAGCGGGCCCGCGCTATTGGCACCGATCGGCGCCTGCCAGGCCGATTCGAGCTGGCATGAGGCATTGACCTTGAATGCGAGCAGACCGTGACTGTAGGTGCCGGACGGCGCGTTGTCGGGATTCGATACGAAGAACAGGCCGACAGTCGGATCTTCCGCGAAATCGCCGACGAGTGGGCCGCCGCCATCGCCGATCTGCAGCTTCTGCAGCGGCCCCGCGTCGATGTTGTCGCGATCATAGGTGACGAGCACGCCGGATTTGTTGATGGCCGCGACCTGATTGTTGCAGGGCGTTGAATAGAGGAAAGGCGTGGCGCCGTAATCGACATCGCCGCCGGTAAAGCCGGCGTAATTTGCCGCGACCGCGCCCAGCGACGGGTCGAGCCGGATGACATCCTCGGAATAGCCCGAGGTCTCCGACGACAGGCCGTTGCCGGTGGCGACATAGATCGCCTGGGTCGAAGGATCGACGGCCGCGCCGCCATAGCCCCAGATGCCGCCGCCATCGCCGATCATGGTCACCGCGAAGGTATCGGCGATTTGCCGCGCGATGGGATCGACCGAGAAAACGAAGCCGGTATAGGGGCCGATATCGCAATAGCTGGCATTCTCGACCAGGATCCGGCCATTGGCCAGGCTGAGCGCGCCCCAGACGAATTCGCGGTCGGGATGCGGGATGACCTGAATCGGCCAGCCGGAAGCAGTCTGGCCGGTCGCGTCGTCGAGCGCGTAGAGCAAGCCCTGGCCATCGGCGACATAGATCAGATGACTTGCCGGATCGTGCACCGGCGTGCCGACGATGCCGTAGACGCCATTCGGCTGCTGATTGCAGCCGATGGTCTCTGTCAGCAGCTGGCGGCTCCAGATCTGGTTGCCCGTGGATGCATCGAAGGCGGCGAAGACACCGTTGGCGGCGCCGACATAGACCAGCTCGCTCGGCATGCCACCGACCACGGCGTTGTGCACGACGATCGGCTGCGACGTGATCGCAGCTCCCAGGTCGACCGACCATTCCGCCTGGAGCTGCGGCACGCTTTGCCCGTCGAGCACGATTTCCTGGGGATCGTAGCTGGCACGGTCGGCACCGAAGCCGTAGGTCGTCCAGTCATAGGATTGTGCACCAGCGGATCCGACCGGTCCCGAAGTCAGCACCAGGACCAAGAGGCAGCGCAGCAAGAGCGGCATTGTGCATCTCCCGATAGAGCGGCGACGAATCGAATCATCGTTATGCTATCGGGAATTGCGCTCGCCGACCTGTGTCAATCAGCCGGGGAGGAGGCGGGCGCGCTCAAGCGCGCCGCTCACGCGGACCGCAAAAAAAGCAACGCGCCGGCAAAGCCGGCGCGGGGACAATCTATGCGGACCGCGAAACCGGCCTTGCGGCCGGATGCGCTCAGTACTTGATGCCGAAGCCGCCGAAGCGCTTGTTGAAGCGCGCGACCTGCCCGCCCTGCTCGTTCAGGCGCTGTTGGCCGCCGGTCCAGGCCGGATGGGACTTCGGATCGATGTCGAGACGCAGCGTGTCGCCGGCCTTGCCATAGGTCGAACGGGTCGTATAGCTCGCCCCGTCGGTCATGACGATGTTGATCTCGTGGTAATCGGGATGAATTTCGGACTTCATGGCACCAGGCTTTCGCAAACGGCGGCGTGTCATAGCAACTCTGCCGTCAGGATGCAACGCTGGAGACTCGCATGGATCCCAGGGGTGCTGCGCGGCGCGCGCAGGCCACGCCTTGCCGCCCGGGCAGTCCGCAACCATCTGTCACAACGTTCGCGACATTGGGGAAGATGAATTGACCGAACCTGCCAAGCGTCCGAACGTCGCGGCGCTGCGTCTGCTGCTGCCTTTCCTGGCGCCCTATCGATGGCGTGTGCTGGGTGCTGCGCTGGCACTGGTGGTCGCTGCCGGCATGATGCTGGCGCTCGGCCCCTTCGTCCGCCAGCTGATCGACAAGGGGTTTTCCAGCGGCAGCCGGGCTGGACTCGACGCGACGGCGGTGCAGCTCTTCGGCGTGGTCGCGGTGCTCGCGGTCGCGACCTTCTGCCGGTACTCGCTCGTCTCGTGGCTGGGCGAGCGTCTTGCTGCCGACCTGAGGCGCGGGGTGTTCGACCGGCTGCTCGACCTGTCGCCGGCCTTTTTCGAGACGGCGCGAACCGGCGAGATCCTGTCGCGGCTCTCCGCCGATACCTCGATCCTGCAGACCGTGATCGGCTCGGCTATTTCGCAATGGCTGCGCAACGGCCTGATGCTGACCGGTGGCATCATCCTGCTGATCGTCACCAGCCCGAAGCTGGCCGCCGTGGTGATCGGCATCGTGCCGGTCATCGTCGTGCCGCTGATCGTGTTCGGCCGGCGGGAAAAGCGCCTGTCGCGCGCGGCGCAGGATCGGGTGGCCGATATCGGCGCCTATGCGGAAGAGGCAATCAATGCCATCCGCACGGTCCAGTCCTTCACCCACGAACAGGTCGACCGGCAACGCTTCGGCAAGACGGTCGAGGCGGTCGGTCGCGACTGCGCTGCGCCGGATCAACACGCGTGCCTGGCTGATCCTGATCGTCATTCTGCTGGGCTTCGGCGCCATCATCTTCGCGCTCTGGCTCGGCGGGCGCGAGGTGATCGAGGGGCGCATGACCGGCGGCGAGCTGTCGGCCTTTGTGCTCTATGCCGTGCTGGTCGCGACCTCCGGCAGTACGATCACCGAACTCTGGGGTGAGATCCAGCGCGCCGCCGGCGCCGCCGAGCGGCTGGTCGAGCTGCTGAACGAGCGGCCCGAGATCCTGGCGCCGGCCGCTCCGACGCCGCTGCCGGTGCCGGCGCAGGGCCGCGTCGCCTTCGAGCACGTCACCTTCCATTATCCGACCGGCCCGACCGCTCGGCGCTCGAGGATTTCTCGCTGACGGTCGAGCCGGGCGAGACCGTGGCGCTGGTCGGCCCGTCCGGAGCCGGCAAAACCACGGTGTTCCAGCTGCTGCTGCGCTTTTACGACCCGGCCGCCGGCACCGTGCGGATCGACGGCATCGATCTGAAGGCAGCAGATCCGGCGGCGATCCGTGGCCGAGTCGGTCTTGTGCCGCAGGATCCGGTGATCTTCAGCGCGAATGCCTGGGAAAACATCCGCTACGGTCGGCCCGAGGCGACCGATGCCGAAGTGCGCGACGCCGCCGAAGCGGCCTCGGCCGCGGAATTTCTCGACCGCTTGCCCTCCGGCTTTGACACCTTTCTCGGCGAGAAGGGCGTGCGCCTGTCGGGCGGGCAACGCCAGCGCATCGCCATTGCCCGCGCGATCCTGCGCAATCCGCCGATCCTGCTGCTCGACGAGGCGACCAGCGCGCTCGATGCCGAATCGGAGCGCGAAGTTCAGCAGGCCCTGACCCGCCTCGCCACCGGCCGCACCACCCTGGTGATCGCCCACCGTCTGGCCACGGTGCGCAAGGCCGACCGTATCCTCGTCATCGACCATGGCCGTGTCGTCGCCACCGGTCGCCACGACGCGCTGGTTGCAAGAGGACGGGCTCTATGCCCGGCTGGCCAAGCTGCAATTCACCGAGGCGGCAGCATAGGTCTCAGTTCGGCCGGACGACTTCCGGTGTACCGAGGCGTCGCTTTTCGAAGAGCGGGCGGCGCGGGACCGGGAGCGTCACGGTAAAGACGGTGTGGCCGCCCTCGCCGCTGTCGCAGCGGATCGTACCGCGATGGTCGTTGACGATATCGGCCGAAAGAGCAAGGCCAAGGCCGGTGCCCTCGCCGGACGGCTTGGTCGTGAAGAAGGGCGTGAACAGGCGCTGGCGCACCGCATCCGGAATGCCGACGCCATTGTCGTCGACCCGGATCTCCACTTCGCCGTCGAGGCAGCGCGTCGACACCTCGACTGCCGGCATATAGCCGACATGGCCTTCATGACGCCGCTTCTCGGTCGCATAGAACGCATTCGACATCAGATTGACGATGACCCGGGTCATGTCCTCGGGCACGACATCGATGATCCCGATATTCGGGTCGAAGCGCGTCTCGCAGCTGCATTGGAAGGACATGTCCTTCGCGCGTGCGCCGTGGAAGGCGAGCGAGCGCGCCTCGTCTACCAGTTTGTTGAGATCGGTCGGCCGCCGCACCCCGGGCGCCGGCATGGGCATGCAGCAGCATGCTGCGGACAATGCCGTCGACGCGTCCGGCGTGGTCGCGGATCTTGGCCAGGTTGGCGGTGAGCAGTGTGCTCACCTCGTCGATCTGGCTTCGGTCGTCCTCGGCCAGATGGTCGCCCAGCTCTTCCAGCAGATCGATCGAAAGCGCAGCGAAATTGCTGATGAAGTTCAGCGGATTCTTGATCTCGTGGACGATCCCGGCGGTGAGCTGGCCGAGCGAGGCCATGTGTTTCAGCGCGATGAGCTCGGGCCCGGATCTCCTTGACCTGGCGTTCGGCCGTCTCGGCGGCCCTGCGCTGGGTCGCGTCCAGCACAATCCCCTGCCGCGAGCCGTCGGGCTGGCGCGCCAGGATGTGGCAGTCGAAGCGCCGCGTGGCGCCGGTCAGGGTGAGATAGCGTCCTTCGAAGCTCCAGGCTTCGGCTTGGTAACCGTAGCGCGCCAGGGCCAGCTGCCAGCGTGGTAGATCGTCGGGATGCAGCGGCAGCCCGGCCGGGCCGGCACGCTCGGCGCCGAACCGACATAGTTTGCCGCCGTCCCGAGGAAGCTGATCCGTTCCGTTCCGTCTGCCGCGGCTTGCCAGCCGAGGATGACGTCCGGGATCTGCCGGAGCAGCGCGACCAGCGCATCGCTATCGGAGTCCGAACTCGCCAAACATCTCTCCACCTCTCGCCGATCGCCCATTGCAAGGGCAAGGGACGCCGCGAGTCATGTATCGTTATACAACTTTACATCGCGGCCCCGTCTCGTCAAGACGCGAATTCTGCCCTGATCTGCTGCCGCAGGGCTTCAATCGGCATCAGATGGCCTTTCCGATCGACGTACCAGAAACTCCAGCCATTGCAGGAGGGCGCTCCCAGCACCGAGGCGGCGACCTGGTGGATCGAGCCCTTGGCCTCAGCCGAGATCACCGTGCCGTCCGGCCGGACTCTGGCCGTCCAGCGGCGGTTCGCATCGCACAGCACCTCGCCGGCGCTGATCAGGCCGCGCTCGACCAATGTGCCGAAGGGCACGCGCGGCTCCGTGCGCTTGGACTGGATGGTGAGCAGCTCGACCTCGGTCACCGGCTCGACCTCGGCGATGCGCTTGCGGGCGAGCGCGGCATAGGTCTCGTCGCGCTCGATACCGATGAAGCGACGGCCGAGCCGGCGCGCCACGGCGCCGGTCGTGCCGGTGCCGAAGAACGGGTCGAGCACCGTGTCGCCGGCTCGGGTCGAGGCCATCAGCACGCGGTGCAACAGGGCTTCCGGCTTCTGCGTCGGATGCGCCTTGCGCCCCTCGACCTTGAGGCGCTCCGGCCCGCCGCACAGCGGGATGACCCAGTCGCTGCGCATCTGGAGGTCTTCGTTCAGCGCCTTCATGGTTTCATAGTTGAAGGTGTATTTGGCGTTCGGGCCCTGCGCGCACCAGATCAGCGTCTCATGGGCATTGGTGAAACGCCGGCCGCGGAAATTCGGCATCGGATTGGTCTTGCGCCAGACGATGTCGTTCAGGATCCAGAAACCGAGATCCTGCACGATGGCGCCGACGCGGAAGATGTTGTGATACGAGCCGATGACCCAGAAGCTGCCTTCGGGCTTCAGCACACGCTTCACCTCGCCGATCCAGCCGCGGGTGAAGCGGTCATAGGCGGCGAAATCGTCGAACTTGTCCCAGTCGTCGTCGACGCCGTCGACCAGGCTGTTGTTCGGCCGCCGCAGATCGTTGTTGAGCTGCAGGTAATAGGGTGGGTCCGCAAACACCATGTCGACGCTCGCGGTCGGCATGGCGCGCAGAATTTCGATGCAATCGCCGACTTGCACGGAGTCGACGCCGAGAGAAAAGATCCGAGCCATGGGCGCATTGATGAGTCAGGGCGAGTCGCGCGTCAATGGCGGCGTGCAGCCGGCGCGCGGTAGATCGGCGGGTGAGTCTTTCGTGCCATGGTGGCCAAGGGCTGCGGCCGCGTCTTTTTGGCCCTGAACTCTCCGATCCGCCGCCGTGTTCAAGACTTCGAAAGCAGAACGATCGGAGGCGAGGGTCATGGGACGGGCAAGCGGAATGGCGCAACGCCTCCTAACCCTGCTGGCCGCATCCGGCCTGCTCGCCGCAGCACCGGTCCTGGCGCAGGCGTCGACGACTCAAGGGCCGAAGGGCGGCAAGCCGCTCGAACTGGTCAAGAGCTTCGACGATGATTTCCGCCTGGTCGGCATCGGTGCGTCGAAGACCGGCCGGATCTTCGCCACTGCACCCGCGCAGAACGTCCGTTCGCG
Source organism: Aliidongia sp. (assembly GCA_037200015.1). Taxonomy (GTDB): domain Bacteria; phylum Pseudomonadota; class Alphaproteobacteria; order ATCC43930; family CGMCC-115725; genus JAXDMU01. The sequence continues at coordinate 137,160 of JBBCHB010000046.1, forward strand.
TTACAGCATGGTCGAAATCGACCCGAAGACCGGCACGCTCACGCCCTATCCCGACGCCGAATGGAACAGTTTTACCGACCACCCGGACGGCAGGCCGGAATGGATCTCGCTCCAGGCGCTGTGGGACGACAAGGGCCGACCATCTCTGGGCGCTGGATTCGTCCCTGCCCAAGCTGGACCAGGATACGCTGCCGCGAAGCTGGTCGAGTTCGACCTGAAAACCAACACGCCGATCCGGACATATCTGTTCAAAGGCGTTGTCTCGGCCACGGATTCGCTGAACGACGTCCGGGTCGACCTCGTTCATGGCTATGCCTACCTGACCAATATTGGCAACAAGGGCAGCCTCGTCGTGCTGAACCTGAAATCGGGCGAGTCCCGGCAGGTGCTGGTCGGCGACCGCTCGACCTATGCCGATCCCCAGCAGCATCTGATGATCAACGGCCAGCCGGCGCTGCGGCCGGACGGCTCGGTCGTGGCAATCCATGCTGACGGCATCGCGCTGTCGCCGGATGCAAAATGGCTCTGGTACCGCCCGCTGACCGACCACAACTACTGGCGCGTGCCGACCGCGGCGCTGATCGACCCGAAGCTCAGCCCCGACGCGTTGTCGAAGACGGTGGAGTATCTCGGCAGCGCCGCCCTCACCGGCGGCCTGATCATGGACAAGCACGGCACGCTCTATGGCGGCGATCTCGAACACGGCACGGTAGTGGCGCTGACGCTGAAGCCGGGTGCGCATACGCTGGCGGAGAAGGTCTTTGCGAGCGATCCGCGCCTGTCCTGGGCAGACGGCTTCGCCATGAGCGGCGGCGATCTCTATCTCGCCGATTCCCATCTCTGGGAGCTGGCGTTCAAGAACGACCTGCCGCGCTCCGGCCGCTCAGTATTTCAAGGTGAGGCTGCCATAAGATCACCGGCGGGCGAACCGCTTCGTCCGTTCTTTTACGGTTGGTCTAGCACTCATTACTCAGGAGACCCGGCCATTTTTCTGCTCCGTTCTAAGGGGCGTACACGAGGTCTGTCCCTATTAACCCAGATCCTTCAGATCTATCAGATCCGTAACTCGGGTCACGCGGGGCGGGGTGCCATGGAGACCCCTTAGCTTCGAGTGGCGAGATAATCGAATACACGCTGGTACAGCCTCCGAGACCCGGGCTTACCGAACCAGCATCCGCGACCGCAATGGCATCTGCCGTGCGCCCGTTCAGCAGCATCGCCGACACAACTCGAAGCTTGTGTTCATGCTTGATGCGCTGATCATCCCGATCATAAGCTGCGCAAATGGTCTGCTACGCAGGTATGCTCATCAAGGAATGGTAGGGTCCATTTCGTCAGGAATTTCTTCGCTTGAGCGACGGCGCCCGGCACCGAGTCCGGTTGATATAAGAACCACCTGCCCCGCTCCGCCTTCGCTGAGGTTATCTCAATAGGCTGTCGCAACGTCACCCCGGGCTGTGCAATCAAGACTGACAACTCATCACCAAGCATATCGGCTAATTGTTTTTCCACCGTATCGACGCCTACCTCAAGAAAAGGATAGATAACTCCGGCAGCATTCCGATTGTCTAACGGGCGGCTTTCGATTGAGAACTCTATTCTCTGAAAATATTCAGACAATTTCCGACCGTAAAACATCGATTTTTTTCGCCGAATAAACCCGAAACCGGCCAGGAACGAGTCCAGTTGGAGTTCAATCTCGCGTCGAACACATTCTTTAATCTCGTTTCTTTGCTTGCTCATGGCCCTTGGGTTCCGTTGCAACCTATTTATTGACTGTTTGGGATGTCTCCAAAAGCATCCCTACCATTGTAGAGATTTTGCGCCTCGTAGCTACCGAAGAAATACCCGCCGACGCTCCCGACGAGGCCGCCAATCAGGTAGCCCGCCGGAACTGTGACCTCCGCAAACGGTCCGCCGAGGAAACCTAGCCCCGCCCCAATTTCCGACCCTGCACCGGCTCCTGCCCATGCCCCGGTCCAGCCCCCGGTAATCCGGACTGCTTCCTGTCCAGTATTGTTCCAATTACCGGTTTGAAGGCTTTGCTGGGCTTGGTCGCGCAAGTTGAGGGCATCTTGAGCAGCGCCGATCACCACCAAAGGCTTGGACACGGCACTCAACCCCTCTGCAAAACTATCCAGAGCGCCAGTCTTCGTCGCCGGCAATGGGGCGTCGGGTTGTGGTACCCTGATGACCTGGGCTCTGCGAATCTTAAGGCCGGCGTTTTGCCCCACACCGGAAACGGTGTTTGCACCACTTGCATTCAGCGCGGTGTCGAATGCCTTTTGTGATCCCCCATACGGCGATGCGCCCGACTTGATTTCCAAGCCGATCACTCGGTCGCCGGGCGCAACAGCAGCACCATCATAGACCCGAGTCTGGCCAGCTGAATTGACCACGTATATACGGCCAGTGCGTATTTCCCAACGCGGCTTGGCTGCGACAGCATCCCAGACGGCTTGCTCGGTATTCGCGCCCGGCAGGCCCGGCCCCAACGGACTGGTGAATTTACCATCCATTGTTCGCCACCGTTGTTCCAGATAACATTGTTGCTGTTCAGCGCAATGGGAGCGGAACCGGCCGACCCGATTCTGTCTAGGCCCGGTCCGATACCAGCCAGCCAATTGTACCGTGACGGCTGGTCGCTGGGCAGTGCATCACCGAATGTATCTGCCGCCATAGCCCCAGACGCATCCTGGTCGCGAATGGGCATCTCAGAAGTAATATTATCTGCATCGCGACCCGGCACTGTGACCAGCTCGCTATTTTCTACGTCGCCGCTCCGTTGCGAAAAGAGAAGCATCGGAATATTGAGATTGGAGAGGAGATCGGCGTCAGATGGAAGCCAGTCCGGTAAGAACGGAGGCAGCCTGGCAGCCGCAAGGATCTGCTTGGCCGTAGGCATGCCGACGTTATCGAGCCGCAGTGGTGGGAAGACGTAATTCGGGTCGTACCCGAGCTTGGGGATCTCGAACTTGCCGAAGGCCGGATCCGGCGGCAGCGGCAAGGTCCGCAGCATCTCGGTCATGGCCTGGATCTGCGCCCACTGCTCGGCTTGCCGCGCGACCCAGCCGGCGATGTCGAGCGGCGGGTCGTCGTCCGGCGGGTTGTCGTAGGGATCACCGTCGCTTTCAGCCGGCTCCTCCGCCTCCGGCTCGTCTCCGGGCCAGCGTGGCGGCGCCGTTGCCTGCCATTGCGGCTGCGGGTTGCCGGAGACGTCGGTCGCGTAGCGGCTGAGGTCTTCCGGGTGCTCTTCGCGCCAGGCGCTCTCCCAATTGCCGCGGGCAATCGCTCGGGTCATCTCGACCAAGGTCCGCCGCGCCAGCGACAACCGCGAGAGCGGCGGCACACAGCCGGGCGGGCCGGCGCCCGGAATGTCTTCGAGATCGCCGAAGAACCGGATCGTCGTCGTGCCGATCCGCGTGCCGCGCACCATCATGCGGATCTTCAGCCGCCACTCCCGCAGCGCCTCGACCGCCTCGACCAGATACTGCAGGATGCGCCGGTCCTCCGGCGACGGGACGGCGCTCAAATCGATCGGCAGTTGCATCGGGTTTTCCTCGGGGATTGGGGCGGTCGGAGGCGAGGCCCAGAAACGACAACGCCCGCAAGGACGGGTGTCCTTGCGGGCGCAGCTCTCGAAATTGCGTCGAAACCATGTCACAGCCGGGCCGAAAAATCATAAATATTCTTGATATGTTCGATATAAGATCTAATTTGGTAGCCGCCGCCCGGAACCCGCTACAGCCCTCTGGCCCGAAATCTCCAGCAACCCACCACACCTCCGGGCCGCGCGGCGACGGGGCGCGTTGCTTTGTCGGGCCGTGGGTGGGAAACTATGGTCCCGTTGTCCTGGCGAGAGGCCCGATGACCGCCTATACCACCCGAGAGATCGCGCTCGACAGCGTGACGCTGCATGTCGCCGAGCAGGGCGTAGGGCCGCTCGTCCTGCTGGTGCATGGCTGGCCGGAATGCCATCGCTCCTGGCGGCACCAGATCGCGGCGCTGGCCGAGGCCGGCTATCGCGCGGTGGCGCCGGATCTGCGCGGCTTCGGCGGGTCGTCCTGCCCGGCCGAGATCGAGGCCTATACCCAGCTCAATCTGGTCGGCGACATGGTCGCCCTGGTCTCGGCGCTGGGCGAAAGCCGCGCGGTCATCATCGGCCATGATTGGGGCGCGCCGGTCGCATGGAATGCCGCGCTGTTGCGGCCCGATATCTTCCATGCCGTCGCCGGGCTCTCCGTGCCCTATGCGCCGCGCAATCGCGGGCCGATCACCCAGGTCTTCCGCGAGCTGGGCATGGCGAAATTCTATATGATGTATTTCCAGGAGGGTCGGCCCGGCCGAGCGCGAATTCGAGGCCGATGTCGCGGGCGACGCTGCGGCGCATCCTGTGGTCGGCCTCAGGCGAGCTAGCGTCCGACGAGGCCGGCGCGATGCCCGAGATCGATCCGGCGCAGGGCTTCCTCGCCCGGCTGCCCGATCCGCCCGGATTGCCGAGCTTCGTCGCCGAAGAGGATTTTGCCGTGCTGGTGGAAGGCTATCGCCGGACCGGCTTCGGTCCCGGCCTCAACCTCTACCGCAATCTCGACCGCAATTGGGCGCTGCTGGCGCCCTGGCATCAGGCGCCGGTCACCGTGCCCTCGCTGTTCATCGCCGGCAGCCGCGACACGACGATCCGCAACCCGGCCGGCCAGGCCCTCGCTCGCGCGGCTGCGCAGCGCGCTGCCCGGGTTGCGCGGGCTGCATCTGATCGACGGCGCCGGCCATTGGATCCAGCAGGAGAGGCCGCGCGAAGTGAACGACGCCCTCCTGACCTTCCTCGACAGTCTCTGACGGAGCGACAGCCTCGATGAGCCCGACCAACCCCGCCTTGCCCGCCGCCCGCCCCGAAGAGCTGGGCCTGTCCGCACCCCCGCCTCGCCCGCCTGTCGGCCTCGATCCAGGCCGATATTCGACAAGGGCCGGATCCCCGGCGCCGTCGTGCTGATCGCGCGCCGGGGCCGGATCGCGCATTTCGAGGCGCTCGGCACGCAGGATCCCGGCACCGGGAGCGCGATGACACCGGACAGCATCTTCCGCATCTATTCGATGACCAAGCCGATCGTCTCGACCGCGGCGATGATGCTGGTTCGAGGAAGGCCGCTTCCTGCTGAGCCATCCGCTGGGCGCCTATATTCCCGAGCTGGCCGAGCTGCAGGTCGGCACCGTGCGGACGAACGCCGCCGGGGAGAAGACGCTCGACCTCGCCAAACCCGGCCGATCACGATTCAGGATCTGCTGCGCCACACTGCCGGCTTCACCTATGGCTTCCTCGGCGACGGACCGATCGAGAAAGCCTATGTCGAGCAGCAGATCGACGGCTATCGCGGCCAGTCGACCGAGGAGATGGTGCAGAAAGCTGAGCAGCTGCCGCTGATCGCCGAGCCGGGCACGCGCTGGAATTACAGCGTCGCGACCGATGTGCTGGGGCGGCTGGTCGAAGTCGTCTCCGGCCGGAGTCTCGGCACCTTCCTCCAGGAGCGCATCCTCGGCCCGCTTGGCATGGTCGATACCGGCTTCGGCGTGCCGGAAGCGCAGCATGGCCGACTAGCCGAAGCCTTTGCGACCAATCCCGATACTGCGGAAAAAGGTCGTGCTGCACAATATCCGGCGTCATCCGCGCTTCGAATCGGGCGGCGGCGGCCTCGCTTCGACCGCGCTCGATTATGCCCGCTTCCTGCAGATGGCGCTGAATGGCGGCACGCTGGACGGCGTCCGGCTGCTCAGCCGCAAAACGGTCGAATTCATGACCTCCGACCATCTGGGGCCGATCCCCGGCATCGCCGATTTCACCGGTCCGGGGCTTGGTTTCGGCCTGGGCTATGCGGTCCGGCTGCAGCCGGGCATGGCGGCATTCCAGGGCTCGAAAGGCAATTTCTTCTGGGGCGGCCTGGCCGGGACGCGCTTCTTCGTCGACCCGGCGGAACAGCTCTTCGCCGTGCTGATGCTCCAAGCGCCAGGCCAGCGCGAGCACTATTCGACGCTGTTCGCCAACCTCGTCTATGGCTGCTTCGACGATTAGGCCGGCAAGAGGGCCCTGACCGGGGCGAAGCTGCGCCGGTGATGCGGCGTGATGCCGTGGCGCTGCAGTGCCGTGCGGTGCTCCTCGGTCGGGTAGCCGGCATTGCGCTCCCAACCGTAGCGATCGTAGCGCCGGGAAAGCCGGACCATGGCGTCGTCGCGCATCACCTTGGCGACGACCGAGGCAGCGGCGATCGAGAGCGACAGCGCATCGCCGCCGACCAGCGTCTCGACCCGGCAGGCGAGTTTCGGCGCGCGGTTGCCATCGACCAGCGCCGCATCGGCATGATGCCGAGCGCGGCCACGGCGCGGACCATGGCCAGCATGGTCGCCTGCAGGATATTCAGCCGGTCGATCTCGCCGACGCAAGCGGCGCCGACACCAATGCGGGCGACGCGGCGGATCACCGCGGCGTAATGGCGGCGCGCTTCGGCGCTCAAGGCCTTCGAATCGTCGAGGCCGTCGAGCTCAGCCGGCAGATTGCGCGGATCCAGGATGACGGCGGCAGCGACGACCGGGCCGGCAAGCGGACCGCGGCCGACTTCGTCGATGCCGGCAACCAGCCGGCCGAGCAGCTTTTCACGGCCGAGATCGGGCATGTTCCCCTCGAAATGCCAGGCGGCCGGATCATGCTCGGCTTCACCCCGTATCGCAACCCCACCGACGACGCGTGCATCGCGTGCGATTCGCGCGAGAATGGCGACATGCCGCGGGAGTTAGAGCCTTGCTGTCCTCGTTCCTGGTCTTCGTGCTGTTCGTGGCGCTGGTCGCGCTGGTCACCATCTATGCCGGGGTCAAGACCGTGCCGCAGGGCCAGGTCTGGACCGTCGAGCGCTTCGGCCGGTTCCATGCCTTGCTCCATCCCGGTCTCAATCTGATCGTGCCCTATGTCGACCATGTCGGCCGGCGCATGAACGTCATGGAAAGCGTGCTGCCGATCCCGTCTCAAGGCGTCATCACCAAGGACAACGCCCTCGGTCGAGGTCGACGGCATCGTCCTTCTACACGGTGTTCGACGCCGGCAAGCGGCCTATGCCGTGCAGAATCTGGAACAGGCCATCGTGAACGTCGCGATGACCAATATCCGCACCGCGATCGGTTCGATGGATCTGGACGAAACCTTGTCCAATCGCGAGCGCATCAACACCATGCTGCTGCATGTGCTCGATCATGCGACCGAAGTCTGGTGCACCAAGGTCAACCGGGTCGAGCTCAAAGATGTGCAGCCGCCGATCGACGTCGTGGCCTCGATGGCCAAGCAACTCGCCGCCGACCGCGAAGCGCGCGCCGCGATCCTGCAGGCCGACGGCTTCCGCAAGGCCGCCGTGCTGAAGGCCGAGGGCGAGAAGCAGTCGATGATCCTGGCTGCCGAGGCGCGGCTCGCGGCGGCCGAGCGCGACGCCCAGGCGCGCGAAAGGCTGGCTGCCGCCGAAGCCGAGGCGACGCGCGTCGTCTCCCAGGCGGTCGAGAGCGGCAATGTCGCAGCGCTCAACTACTTCATCGCGCAGCGTTATACCGAAGCGCTGACACGAATCGGCACCGGCACTAACACCAAGCTGGTCATGATCCCGCTCGAAGCGGTCGGCATTGCCGGCTCGCTCGCCGGCATGACCGAGCTGATCAAGGAGTCGTTCCAGCCGCGCGTCGATCCGCCGGCAGGCCGAGGCCGACCGGGAACCGCGCCGGCCGCCGGGCCCTGGACGCCCGACCCGTCATGACCGACAACTGGATCTGGGGGGCGGCCGGCGCGGCTCTGGTCGTGGTCGAGATGCTGGCGCCCGGCTATTTCCTGATCTTCCCGGCGCTGGGCGCGCTCATCGTCGCCGGACTGGCATTCATCCTGCCGCTCGACCTCGAAGGACAGATCGTGCTGTTCGCCGCGGCGACCGGGTTGCTCTTCGCATTGTGTTTCCGACTCTATCGGCGGCTGACCGCCGGCGGCCCGCCGGTGCTGGTCAATTCGCCGAACCGGCTGGTCGGCACGGCCGCGACGGTCGAGGATCCGATCACCGGCGGCGCGGGCAAGATCCGGCTCGGCGATACGGTCTGGCTGGCGCGCGGCCCCGATCTGCCGCGCGGTGCGGCGGTCACCGTCACCCGGGTCGACGGCACGATATTGGAGGTGGCGCCGCGAGGTTGAGTCACTGCCGGCCGGATTTCTTCAAGCGCGACGCGCATGGCAGTCCGTCATCAGCTCATTGCAGGAATCGAAAACCGGCGTTATATTGGCGGTGCTCCGGCTCTGCGCCGGTCGTGCGGGCCCCAAGGAGGGGCCAACTGACGAATGTCAGATCGATTATACGTCTATAAAACGCCGCTCCACCGCATCCTCGAAACCGCGATCGTCCTGATCTTCGCCTTCGCCATGGCTGCTGCCTGGCAAGAGGCGATACCGGATATCTCCGCCAGCTACGTCATCGTCGCCGCCCTGCTCCTGGGCTTCGTCCTGGTCCCACGCTTCGGCAGCGCGCTCGCAGAACGCCGCGGCGCCCCGATGATGACGCGCGACGAACGCTCCCGCCGCTATCTCAGCGAATTCGGTCCGATCGGCACGCCGAGCCGGGCCGGCAGCTACGCGACCCTTTCGGGTTCCGGCGGCCAGCGACGGAGCGGCGGCCGCAGCCTCAGGCGGTGAAGGACCCCGGACCCGCTGCGCCGCAATCGTGATCGGATAGCCGATGACGAGCGCGCAACCGGCGGGGATGTCGTCTCGGCGAAGGGATTGCCGATCGGCGCGGACCGGATGTCCGGTTGCATTCCCCTGTCCGGTCATTTTGGCCGGAGCCTGGCGACAGGCCTGTGCCACACGATAATGCAACTTGCTGTAAAACATATATAATATTTGAGTGGTCACGCCGGCACGACTTTGATTGAGGGCGTCCGAACCATCGGAGGTTTTGATGCCCAGACTTATTCTTCTCGTCGATGACGAACCGGCATCCCTGGAGATGCTGGCCGGTGCGCTCCGGCGTGCCGGACATCTCGTCATTACCGCTTCAAGCGGGATCCACGCTCAGCGTGCTCTCAAGTGCGCGACATTCGACATCGTCGTCACGGACATCTTCATGCCCGATATGGACGGTATCGAGCTGATCCGCCATATCTGCACGACCGGCCAGCTGATGCCGATCATCGCAATGTCCAGCGGCCAAGGGGCAGGCACCGGCTTCCTGTCGATCGCGACTGCGCTGGGCGCGGACATGGTGCTGCCTAAGCCCGTGCTGCCGAGCGATCTTCTGCGGGCGGTCGAACAGGTGGCGGTCGATCCGACACGCGGCGTTCGGCGCACAGCCCAGACCTCTTCCTTCGAATGTTCGGCTATGGTGTCTTCGGAAGACTCGGATTTGCTTTCGCGGTCCGGTCGTTCTTGAAGAAGCGGAACCCCATGCCGACAATCAACCGGCGGCCGCAGATCGCTATTGCTGTGCTCGGCATCGCCATCATCGCGATGGGCTGGCTGCTGGCAGTATATTTGGCCGATCGCCGTACCGACACATTGTTTGCGACGGCGCAACGCGACACGACGAATCTCGCCGAAGCGCTCCAAGAGGAAACCGGCAAGACGGTATCGGGCGTCGACCAGGTGCTCAGGTTGATCAAGGCCCGATACGAGGCGGAGCCTGCCAGTTTCGATCTCGACCGCTGGGCGGGCGGTACGCTGACCGGCGACACCGGCGACCTTGTCACCCGCGTGTTGGGGCCGGACGGACATATTGTCGGCGGGCCGAGTGCGGGCGTCGATTCCAGCGACCGAGACTATTTCCGCGCCCATCTCGGAGGGGCCGATGCAGGCCTCTTTATCAGTCGCCCATTCAAGGGTAGACGGACCGGACGCACGCTTCTGGCCCTCAGCCGGCGGCTCTCGGCCCCGGACGGCTCGCTTGCCGGCGTGGTCGTCGCCGGCGTCGACGTCTCTTATCTGGCGCGCTTTCTGGGCGACGTCGAGATCGGCCACGGCGTTGCCGCGATCATCGGAAGTGACGGGATCATCCGCGCCTTGGCACGCGACGGCGCCCTCGTGCCGGTCGATAGCGCCCCGGAATTCGAAGCTCTGCAGCACGCTGCAGAGATTGCTCCCAACGGTACCCGGCGCCTCGTCGGACCGCTCGACACGGTAGAGCGGCTCTACAGCTACCGCACTGTGGATGGGCTGCCGCTGACGGTTGCAATCGGCTTGTCGGTGCCGGAGCTCCAGGCGGCGGACAACGAGATGCGGCGAACCGAATTGCTGTTCGGCATCCCGATCACGGCGCTATTCCTGTTGCTGCTGATACTGCTGTCCCGGGAACTCGACAAACGGCAGCGCGGCGAGGCCGAGATGGCACGGCAGCGCGATGATCTTGCGCGCCTCAACAGCCAGCTCGGCGAAAGCGAGGTGACGCTCGCGGAACGAACGGCGCTGCTCGAGATGACGCTCGATCATACCGATCAAGGCATCATCGTCATCGATGCCGCGTTCAAGATCCGGCTGTTGAACCGGCGCGCGGCCGAGATGCTGGAGATCCCGCCGCAAGGCCTGCCACCCGCCCTCGAATTCGAGCCTCTGAGCCGGCAGATCTGGGAGCAGCAGCGGCTCGGCAATCCCTCCTTGTCGCGTGAGGAATTCGACCGGCGGGCACGCTCACTGTCCGAGCCGATGGTTTATGAGCGGCAGGGGCCGGACGGCCGCACCTACGAGGTGCACAATATTCCACTGCCCGATGGCGGGGCGATCCGGACCAGCTCCGACGTCACCGAACGGGTCGCGGCCGAGCAGGATCTGCGTGCGGCCAAGGATGAAGCCGAGGCCGCCATGCAGGTGCGCTCGGCCTTCCTCGCCACGATGAGCCACGAAATACGGACGCCGCTAAACGGCGTGATCGGACTTTCCAGCCTGCTCATGGATACCGCCCTCGACGAGACCCAGCGCGGCTATCTGTCGTTGCTGCGGCGCTCGGCCGATCATCTCTTGCTGCTGGTCAATGACGTGCTGGATTTCTCCAAGCTCGACGCCGATCGTGTCGAGCTGGAGGGTGGCTCCTTCGTCCTGGCCGACACGGTCGAGAACGTCGTCGCGATCCTGTCGCCGCGGGCAACCGGAAAGAACCTCGCATTCACCTATACGATCGCGCCGGATGTGCCGCCAATCGTCACCGGCGATCCCGGCCGATTGAGCCAGGTGCTGTTCAATCTTGCCGGCAATGCGGTGAAATTCACCGAAACAGGCTGTATCTCCCTCGCCGTGCAGGTTGAGACTCTCCTACCGGACGGGGTCGAGCTGCGCTTTGAAGTCACCGACACCGGCATCGGGATCAAGCCGGCAGCCCTGCCCAAGCTGTTCACCGAATTCGGCCAGCTCGACGGCTCCATCACCCGACGCTATGGCGGTACCGGGCTGGGGCTGGCAATCAGCAACCGGCTCGTCGCGCTGATGGGCGGCCGAATGGAGGTCAGGAGCGAGCCAGGGGTCGGCAGCGTGTTCAGCTTCACGGCCCGCTTCGCGACCGGCGACGCGATGCCGGAGGCGCTCGAAGACATGCAGCCGACGCCTGCCGGCCTTAGCGGAATTCTTGCCGGCCGGCGCTTGTGGGTTCTGCTGGCAGAGGATAACCCGACCAATCAGCTGGTGGCGCGGACCATCCTGGAAAACCAGGGATGCCGCGTGGATGTTGCCGCCAACGGCGCCGAGGCGGTCCGTGCCGTCCGCGAACGGGATTACGACATCGTCATCATGGATATCATGATGCCGGAGATCAGCGGCCTCGAGGCGGCCCGGTTGATCCGGGCATTGCCGACGTCGCACCGATCCGTGCCGATCGTGGCGATGACGGCCAATGCTTTCGAACAGGATCGGCAGGCGTGTCTGGCCGCCGGCATGAATGGCTTCATCGCGAAGCCCGCGACCGCCGGCAAGCTGATCGGGGGGATTCTGGCCGGCCTGACGCCGAGCGCCGCCCTGCCCGAGCCGATTCGTGTGCCGGCGGAGGAGCCGGAACCGGATGCCACGAAGGACGAACTCGACGAAGAGATGCTGACAATCCTGGAACAGGAATGCGAAGGCGCGCTGCCCGAGTTGCTGCAACTGTTCCTGGCTGAATGCGACAAGCGCGTCGCACAGATCCGGCAGAATGCGGAGACGGCTGCCCGGCGCGATCTCGAACGGGAGGCGCACACGCTGAAAGGAGCTGCGATCAGCTTCGGCTGCCCTGCGCTTAGCGCCGCCGCCCGCAAGCTCGAAACCGCGGCGATGTCGGGCAACGAGGCGATTGCGCCGCTCGTAGAGGCGGTAGTACGCGCGCATGTCGCTGCGCGGGACGCGTTGCTGCGGCGTTATCCGAGCCTGGCCGCCGTCGCGGAGGCCTGATCGGGAATCTCAATCAGGGCACTGCGCCCGTTTCATCCCATTCCTGGCGTTTGCGGTAGATCGTCTTGGAACTGATGCCCAGCCGCTTTGCCGCTTCGGTCATGTTGCCGCCACAGGCGCGGATCGCCGCTTCGATGATGTCGCGCTCGCAATCCGCCAGGGGGCGGATTGCGTCGGCGTCGCCGGAGGTCACGGCAATATCCAGGGCATCCGTATCGGGCATGCCGGCATCCCAAGCCGGCCGGGCAACCGCGACGGAGAGGCCCGGTTCGGCACGCCGCCCTGCGGCCGTGCCGCGGATCGACGGCGGGATCATCTCAAGGCCGACGCGCTCCGCATCGTTCAGCACGACGATGTTGCGGATCGCATTCTGGAGTTCGCGGACATTGCCGGGCCAGAAATACGCAGCGAGAACCGCTTCCGCTTCCGGCGCGAAGCCGGCAAACGAACGCCCCTCTTCCTCGGCGAATTGCGTGAGAAAGTAGCGGGCCAGCTTGACAATGTCGCCGCCACGCTCGCGCAAAGGCGGCAAATGCAGCGGGATGACATAGAGCCGGTAGTAGAGATCCTCGCGGAACCGGCCGGCAGCGACCTCCGCCATCGGGTCCCGATTGGTGGCGCAGACGATGCGGACATCGACGGTGGCAGTCCTGTCGCTGCCGACGCGCTGGATCGCGCCGGTCTGCAGGAAACGGAGCAGCTTGACTTGCAGCCCCGGGGCCATCTCGCCGATCTCGTCCAGGAAGAGCGTGCCGCCATCGGCCCGCGCTGCGGCGCCTTCCCGATCGGCGGTGGCGCCGGTAAAGGAGCCTTTGACATGGCCGAAGATCTCGCTCTCCATGAGATCCTTCGGAATCGCACCGCAATTCAACGCCACGAAGCGACGGCTGCGCCGATCGCTGCGGCGATGGATCGCTTCCGCGCAGAGCTCCTTGCCGGTGCCGCTTTCACCGGTGATGAACACGGTCGCCTTGCTGCGCGCCGCCTGTTCGATCATGCGATACACCGCCTGCATCGAAAGATCGGCGCCGATGAACCCTTCGAATCGGTCGTCGCTCAGGCCGGGCGAGACGGTCCGCACCAGCCGGACGAGCCGGCGCCGATCGATGGCGAGCCGCGTCGTCGTTTGCAGCCGGGCCGCCGCGAAGGGTTTGACCAGGAAATCATCGGCGCCGTCGCGCATCGCATCGACGGCGTTGTCGATCGAGCCATGGGCGGTCATCACGATCACCGCCGGGTCGGTCTTGCCGCCGCGCAGCTCGCGCAGCAGCGCCATGCCATCGCCGTCCGGCAGCCGCAGATCGAGCAGCACGGCGACCGCCGGAACCGGTCCAGCCAGCAGGCTGCGCGCCTCGGCGAGGGTGCCGGCGCCGCGCACGGGGAAATTCAAGGCCGCGAGCTGCCGCGCCACCATTTCAAGCACGGCCGTCGAATCTTCGACGACGAGGATAAAACCATCCTCGTTCATGGCGAGGCTCCCAGGCAGCACGCCCGTTCGCGGCAGAATGGTGCCGCGGGACGCATCTATTGCGACGACGGACAGAATGTCTGCCGGTTTCCCGGACCGCGCAAGCATTCTCACACTTATTCACGGCAAACGGGTCGAGCCCGAGCCCATGGAAGGCGTTCCCGGCAGCGGACTTGCTCCGCCTATTTCTGTGGATAGCTGAAGGTGAAGGTTTCGCTGAACGGCGACCACCAGCCGGGCACGCCCGTCTCCGCATCGACATGCCGCAAGAATCCGTTCGCCTCCGGCGAGGTGAAACGGTAGGTCACCTTGTAGGTGCCGGGGCCGCTCATCTTCACATTGTCGGCATAATGCGAGCCGTCCTTGGCCTGCATCGGGCGTAACGTCCCGCTTGCCGTCCAGTCCGTACCCGGCTTTTCGATCGTATAGGCGATGGTCAGGTAGGCGACCCAGGCGCCGTCGGGGTAGCCATAGACATTGTCTGCGGTGGCGTGGACATCGGCTTCCAGATGGATGACGTCCGGCCCCATCGCCATATCCGGCAGCATCGGGGCCATCTCGATGCCGACCAGATAGTTGGCGACGATCTCCATGTCGTGTTCATGCACGGGGCCGCCGACAAAATATTCGCGTGCTTCGGCGGTGGACGAGGCGAGCAGGACGGCCGCGGCGGCGGCCAGAGCAGTTGGACGAATCATCGACGGATCTCTCGGAGGGCTGCGATCAGGACGCACGGTGCGGTGCCACGGCGCGCGGGCGTGTGGGAACGCTGCGGGTCAAGCGGGCGCCGATGACCAGCGCAGTCAGGACAAGGAGCCATGCGGCAAGCTGAACGCCCATGGGGCGGTCCGAATATCCGACCAGCGCCCGGAGTGCCCGGCCCGGAAGGCTGTCTTCCGGCAGCAGCCAGGACGTGTCCCAGAGCTGATAGCCCCAGGCCGGAATGAGATCGGCGCCGGCCAGGATGGCTGCGGCCTGATCGGCCATGCCGGCAGCCAGCAGGGCAATGAGCCAGCCGGTGACGGCGAAGAGCCGGTTGACCGGGATGGCGAGCAGCCCGCGATACAGCAGCAGCGAAACCAGCCCGCCCAGGCCGACGCCGAGGAGGCCGCCGAACATCAGCGCGGCCCAGCCATCATTACCCGACGCGGCGATGCCGTAGAGGAACAGCACGACCTCCGCGCCCTCGCGCAGCACGGCGACGGCGACGACAAGGGTCATGGCCAGCAGCGAGCGCTGGCCGAGTGCCACGTCGCGGCCCAGCGCCTTCATCTCGGCCGCCATCTGCCGGCCATGGCTCGCCATCCAGAGCTGATGGCAGCACAGCATCAGCACGGCCGCGATCAGGATTGCGGCATTGAACACTTCCTGTCCGGAGCCGGCGAAGGCGTTCTGCACCGCGCCGGCGAACAGGGCAAGGAGTGCCGCTCCGAGAATGCCGGCACCGATGCCGCCGGCAAGCCAGGCGCCGCGGCCGGCGATGCCTTGGGTCGCAGCCAGAACGATGCCGATGATCAGCCCTGCTTCGAAGACTTCACGAAAGACGATGACCAGGCTTGCGAGCATGTCGTGCTATTCCTTGGCCGGGCCGTCGATGGCGGTGACGGTGCCCTTGGCCGTGTCCGGATGGTAGTCGTCGAAGAATGTATAAATTCCCGGCTTCAGCGGTCCGGCGGCGACGCTGATCCGGCCGCCGGGGACGATGATCTTCTCGGCACGCAGATCGCTGCTTTCGAACTCCGCCGGCGTCGGATCCTGGTTTGCCACCTCGATACGGAACCGCTCATTGGCCGGGACGCTGATCTCGGCGGGAGAGAATTGATGGTCCTTGATCGTGAGCTGAATCGGCTCGGCGCCGAAGCTGTCGCCGGCCGCAGCGGCGAAAAAAAACGCCAGAACGACAGCAGCATGCCGGGACGTGGCGGAGGTCATGGGGTGGTTCCTATCTTTCATTCTCTTGATAATGCGAGGCGTTCGTAATAACAAGTCTGCTTCTTTGCAGATCCGTGACATCCCGTCGCCGCCTGAGCATCCGTTATGGCCGATCCCAGCATTTTCGATTCCCTTCGCATCCCCACTGAGATCCTCGTTGCGCTGGATTGGCGGCCCTATCATTTCGCGCTCCAGCGCTATCACTATCTCGTTCGCACCGCGCATATCCTGTCGATGGCGGCATTCTTCGGCGGCGTCGGGTTGCTCGATTTTCGGCTGATGGGCTGGCGCGGGACGGTACCGCTGCGCGCCTTCGCAGACCATGTCCTGCCCTGGCTCTGGGCCACCTTCGCGCTCGTTGCCATCACAGGCCTGGCCTTGTTCCTCTATGATCCCGTGCATGTCGGGTCGCATGCCTATTGGGCGCCGAAGCTGATCGCGATCGCGCTCGGCCTGGCCAATGCTGTGCTGTTCCACCGCACCGGCTACGTCGCGGCGCTTGCCGCCGGGACGGCAATGCCGCGATCCGCCCGCATCGCCGGGGCGCTCTCCCTGGCCTGCTGGAGCGCGGCGATCGTCTTCGCCTGTTTCGATTCCGAAGCGGCGCCGAAGGTGCTGTTGCGCTGACGCTGGAATACCCGGAGACCGTCGCGCCAGACGTTCACAGACCGATCGCGCTCCTCTCACTGTTGCGTGAACTCGCCAGCTAGTCCTTGTGACGGCGGGGGTACTGCTCTACGCCTGCCCCTGCAAATAATAATGATATGCAGTCGCGGCTGCGAGCGCATGTCTCAGCGGAGGCAGGATCATGGTACATGCACGGCGACCGGCCGTCCGACGGCGTGCTGGCCTGGAAGGCGCCCTGGCATCCACGCCGATCGCGCTTTCTGCCCTGGCGGCGGCGCCGGCATCGGCCCAATACGCCCCGCTGCCGGGCGCGGCGCCGGCACAGCTTCCGGTCTCCGGTTCCGAATCCATCCTGGTTCAGGGCGTCTCTCCGTCCGGGGCCGGCCTCTCGGTGACCGGCGCCAACCAGTACAGCGTCTCGTCGGAGGACATCCTTCGCCTGCCGGCCGGCACCAATACTAATATTACCGATGTGCTGGCGCAGATGCCCGGCGTTGCGATCGACCAGAACCAGCAGATCCACATCCGCAATACCGAAGGTCCGCAATTCCAATACCAGATCAACGGCGTGCTGGTGCCGCTGGACATCAACACCAACCCGCCTTTCGTCTCGATGATCAACCCGCAATTCATCAGCCAGCTCGATCTGATGGATGGCATCCTGCCGTCGCGCTACAGCTACGCGACCGGCGGCATCGTCGATATCCGGACCAAGGATGGCTGCCAGCAACCGGGCGGCACGCTGACCATTCTGGGCGGCCAGCGCGGCACCTTCGAGCCGAGCGTCGATTACGCCGGCTGCGCCGACCAGATCAGCTATTTCGTCAGCGGGCTCTACAATCAGAGCAATACCGCGTTCAGCTCGGCCACGCCCGGCGCCGATGCGATCCACGACAATACCAATGAAGGTCAATTCTTCGGCGTCTTCACCGACCGGCTGGACGAGACGACCAAGCTGAGCCTGATCGCTTCGGCCGCAGGCAGCAACAACCAGCTGCCCAACGTGCCTGGGCTGGCCCCGGAATTCAGCTTGGCCGGGGTCAACGACGCGTCTTCGAGCAATATCAATTCCTACCTGAATTTCCGGGACTATCTGGGCATCCTGTCGCTGAGCGGTGCGCCGAGCGCTGATACGACCTATCAGCTCTCCTATACGATCCATTCGATCGCGCAGCAGTTCAAGCCGGACAAAGCCAATGAATTGATCTTCCAGGGTGTCGCTTCGACCGCCACCGACCGCGATTTCGATAATACGCTAGAAGGGGATTTTACCTGGAACCTGGGCAAGCACCGCCTGAGCATCGGTTTCTATCTGGGCGACTACCAAGTCAATAATTCGGATTCCTCGCTAGTCTTCCCAGTCGATGCCAATGGCAATCAGAGCAGCGACGTGCCGGTCCACATCGGCAGCACGACGCATGAAACCAACATCATCTCCGGCCTCTATCTCGACGACACCTGGCAGATCACCGACCGGCTCAAGGCGAATATCGGTCTGCGCTGGGACGCGCTGACCGGCTTCACCCGCACCAACCAGTTCGATCCGACCTTCAACCTGACCTATGCCGTCGCCTCCGACACGACGATCCATGCCGGCGTCGCGCGCTACATGCAGGTGCCGAGCTTCCGCGGTATTCCAGCGACAGCGACGGTCAATTTCGCAGGCACGACAGCGGCGTCACCGCCCGGCATCGCCAATCCGCTGACCGAGGACGACATCGAGTGGGATGCCGGCATCGTCTATCACCCGACCTCGACGATCACCCTGTCCAATGACAATTTCTATGAGACGACCAAGCATTATCTCGACACCGGGCAGTTCGGCGTCGTGCCGATCTTCGCGCCGTTCAACTATTCGCACGGCTATATCTGGGGCACCGAATTATCAGCCGCGTATAAGGACGGCAACATCACCTCCTACGTCAATCTGACCATCGGACGGAACGAGCAGGAGGGAGTTTCGACCGGGCAATTCAATTTCGATCCCGACGAACTCGCCTTCATCAACGCCAACCATATCGTGCTGGATCATCAGCCGCTGGTCGGCGCCACGGCCGGCATCACTTATGATCTGAAGCCCTACAGCTTCGGCATCGACGCCACCTATAGCAGCGGGCTGCGCGGCGGCTTCGCCGATCTGGACGCGCTGCCCACGGTGTTCCAGATCAACCTGAATGCCGAGCGCAGCTTCGACTTGCCGGTCATCGGCAAGGTCACGGATCGGGTGATCGTCTACAATCTGCTCGACCGGACCAATCTGATCCGGCCGTCCGAAGGCATCGGCATCTTCCAATCCGCTTATGGCCCACGTTTCACGGTCCTGAACGCGCTGTCGATCCCGCTGTGACCAGCGCAGGCGGCGTCGAGCCGGCGCCTGCCATTCTCAGAACAGGCTGAGCTGATCGCCCTTCTTCGGCGGCGGCCGGAACTGCGACACGTCGAGGGCCGCACGCTCGCGCTGATCGAGGCCGAGCCGTTTGATCGCCAACCGGAAACGCTGGGCGATCAGATCGGCATAGGCGCCGTCGCCGCGCATGCGCTCGCCCCATTCGCTGGAATAATGCTTGCCATGTCGCGTGTCGCGGATCAGCGACAGGACGTGGCGCGCGCGCATCGGCGCGTTCGTCTCCAGCCATTCGGTGAAGAGGTCTTTGATCTCGAGCGGCAGGCGCAGCAGCACCCAGCCGGCCGACAGCGCGCCGTGGTCGCGCGCGGCCTCCAGGATTGCCTCCAACTCGTGGTCGTTCAGCCCTGGGATCATCGGCGCCGCCAAGACGCTGACCGGGATGCCGGCCTGGCTGAGCGCCCGGATCGTCTCCAGCCGGCGCTCCGGCGTGGCGGCCCGCGGCTCCATGCGCCGGGCCAGGCTGCGGTCGAGCGTGGTCACCGAGACGGCGACGCGCGCCATACGCCGCTCAGCCATGGGTGCCAGGATATCGATGTCGCGCTGCACCAGAGCGCCCTTGGTGACGATCGTCACCGGGTGATTGAAGTCGCGCAGCACCTCCATGATCTGGCGGGTGATGCCGAGCTTGCGCTCGATCGGCTGATAGGGATCGGTGTTGGTACCGAGCGCCATGGGCTGGCAGCGATAGCTCGCCTTGCTGAGTTCGCCGCGCAACAGCTCGGCCGCGCGCGGCTTGAAGAACAGACGGCTTTCGAAATCGAGCCCGGGTGACAGGCCGAGATAGGCATGGGTCGGCCGGGCGAAGCAATATACGCAACCATGCTCGCAGCCGCGATACGGATTGATCGAGCGGTCAAAGCCGATATCAGGCGACTGGTTGCGCGCGATGATGGTGCGCGTAGTATCTTCGATCAGGCTGGTTTCCAGCGGCAAGGCCGGTTCGTCGGCGCTGCCCCAACCATCGTCGAAGCCGGAACGCTGATGCGGCTCGAACCGGCCGACGGTGTTGCTCACCGTCCCGCGCCCTTTATGGATGAGTCGACGATCGATCTCGTTCATTGGGTAAAAATAGCATCAAAAGTCGAACGCGAAAAGAACGAGTTGACCGCGACTCGGAATGGGACGCGAACAGCATGCCTCCTATTCGAATCTCGTCGATCCTGATACTTGCATTATGATAGTGACTCCGTATATGGCTGGCATCATGCAAGTTAGTGGGGTGGCGCGCTATGCAGCATAAGAGCTTCGATACCATGCAATGTCCGATCGCCCGCAGTCTGGAGCGCATCGGGGAATGGTGGAGCATGCTGATCCTGCGCGACGCGTTTCACGGGCTGACGCGGTTCGACCAGTTCCAGAAGAGCCTGGGCATCGCGCCCAACATGCTGACGCGCCGGCTTAACGGGCTGGTCGATTCGGGGCTGCTCGAGCGACGCCGGTACAGCGAGCGGCCGCCGCGGGACGAGTATGTGCTGACCCAGCGCGGCCGCGATTTCCGGCCGGTGCTGCATGCGCTGCTGGTCTGGGGCAATAAGCACTTCGCGCCGGAGGGGCCGAGCGTCGTGCTGATCGACAGCGTCACCGGCGCCGTCGCCGATCCGGTCATGGTCGACCGCGCCTCCGGCCGGCCGATCGCCGAGCCGGATTTCCGGGTCGCCGCCGGACCAGCCGCGGATGCCGATACGGTGCGGCGTTACGACTATGTCGCCCGCCAGTTCGCCAAGCGCCATGGCCGGACCGAAGCGCAGCTGAGCGGAGAGCAGCCATGAGCGCCGTCACAGCCGAGCGGCAAGGCGTCGTCGCGCCCGCCCCGACGCAAATCAAGCAGCGTTTGCGCCGCAAGCCGGTGCTGATCGCTGGCGCGGCACTGATCCTGGCCGCTGGCGCCGTCTGGTACGGCAACGAGTGGTGGACCACCGGCCGCTTCATCGAAAGCACGGACGACGCCTATGTCGGTGGCGACATCACGGTGATCGCGCCAAAGGTTTCGGGCCTGATCGCCCAGGTCGCCGTGACCGACAACCAGCCGGTCCATGCCGGCGATCTGCTGGTCAAGCTCGACGATCGTGACTACCGCGCGGCATTGGCTCGTGCCGAGGCCGCGGTCGCCGGCCAGCAGGCGACGCTGGCCAATCTCGACGCGACCCGCCGGCTGCAGGAAGCGGTGATCGCCCAGGCCCAGGCCGGCATCACCGCGGCCGACGCCGAAACCACGCGCAGCCGCGACGACCAGGCACGCTACCGCGAGCTGTCGCAATCGGCCGCAGCGTCCATTCAATCCTTCCAGAGAGCGGATGCTGTCTATAAGCAGGCCGTCGCCACCGGGGCCAAGGCGCGGGCCGCGCTCGACGCTGCCCAGCGCCAGATCGACGTGATCGACACGCAGAAGCGCCAGACCGAGGCCGCGCTGGCCGGCGCCATCGCCGATCGTGACACCGCCCAGCTCAATGTCGGCTATACCGAGCTGCGCGCGCCGATCGACGGCACGATCGGCAATCGCAGTGCCCGGCTCGGCGCCTTCGCTCCGATCGGCGCGCAGCTGATTTCGCTGGTGCCGGCGCAAGGGTTGTGGGTCGACGCCAATTTCAAAGAGAACCAGCTGGCCAAGATGCAGGCCGGCGAGATCGTGACCATCACCGCCGACGTGCTGCCGGGCGAACGCTTCCACGGCCATGTCCTGAGCCTGGCCCCGGCGACCGGCGCCCAGTTCAGCGTGCTGCCGCCGGAGAACGCGACCGGCAATTTCACCAAGATCGTGCAGCGCGTGCCGGTGCGCATCCTGCTCGACGGGGATGCGGCGACCTTGGGTCGGCTGAGGCCGGGCCTGTCGGTCACCGCCGATGTCGATAATCGGCTTCCGGCAAAGGCGGCGCCGTGACCGCCGCCGGGGCTCCGGCTCCGCTTTCGACCGCGGCGAAGATCTTCGCCTTCGCCACCATGTGCGTCGGCTTCTTCATCGCCACGCTCGACATCCAGATCGTCTCGGCCTCGCTGCGCGATATCGGCGGCGGGCTGTCTTCGGGCACGGACGAAACGGCCTGGGTCCAGACCAGCTATTTGATTGCTGAGATCGTCGTGATCCCGCTCTCGGGCTGGCTGTCGCGGGTCATGTCGACGCGCTGGCTGTTCTCGCTCTCTGCCGCCGGCTTCACCCTGACCAGCCTGCTGTGCGGCTGGGCCTGGGACATCAACAGCATGATCGCGTTCCGGGCGCTGCAGGGCTTCCTCGGCGGCTCGATGATCCCGACCGTGTTCACCACCTCGTTCTTCTATTTCACCGGCCATCAACGCGTGATTTCGGCGGCCGTGATCGGCTCGCTGGCATCTCTCGGGCCGACGCTCGGGCCGACCATCGGCGGCTGGATCACCGATAATTACTCCTGGCGCTGGCTGTTCTTCATCAATCTCGTGCCGGGGATTTTCGTCACCGTCGTCGTGCCGCTGCTGGTCCGGGTCGACAAGCCCAATCTGTCGCTGCTCAAGACCGGCGATTATTTCGGCATGGTCCTGATGGCGCTGTTCCTCGGCTGTCTCGAATACACGCTGGAGGAGGGGCCGCGCTGGGACTGGTTCGGCGATGCGACGATCCGCGACGCCGCCTGGGTCTCCGGCATCTGCGGCGTCGCCTTCGTCTGGCGCAGCCTGACTCATGACCAGCCGGTGGTCGATCTTCGTGCGCTCAAGAGTCTCAATTTCGCGCTCGGCTGCCTGTTCTCCTTCGTCACCGGCATCGGCGTGTTCTCGACGATCTATCTGACGCCGGTGTTTCTCGGCCATGTGCGCGGCTTCAGCGCGTTGCAGATCGGGCTCGCGATCTTTTCGACCGGCGTGTTCCAGGTTTCTGCGATCCCGTTCTACACATTCCTGGCGCGGCGCTTCGACCTGCGCTGGCTGCTGATGTTCGGGCTCGGCCTGTTTGCGCTCAGCATGTGGAACTTCACGCCGATCACCCATGATTGGGGCGCCGGCCAGTTCCTGCTGCCGCAGGCGATGCGCGGCTTCGCCCAGCAATTCGCCGTGGCGCCGACCGTCACGCTGACCCTGGGCGGCCTGGCGCCCGACCGGCTGAAGCTCGCCTCCGGCCTGTTCAATCTGATGCGCAACCTCGGCGGGGCGATCGGCATCGCGGTCTGCGGCACGATCCTCAATGACCGGACCAACCTGCATTTCCTGCGCCTGGCCGAGCATCTCAACTCGGCCAATCCGGCGATGACCGAGCTGCTTCAGCGCACCGGCGCGGCCGATGCCGCGAAGCATGGCGGCAATTTCGTCCTCGGCCAGACCGAAGCGCTGAAGCAGCTCTTCTCCCTGGCGCTGCGCGAGGCCCAGACCCAGAGCTTCGCCGACGCCTTCGTGGTGATCACGGCCTGCTTCGCCGTCGCCACCCTGCTGGTGCCGCTGCTGCGCAAGGTCGCGCCGCCTGCTGCCCCGATCGCCGACGCGCATTGAGCGCCGGCCTCCTTCGAAAAAAGGACCAATGATGTCGCACACCGATCCGATCGTCATCGTCGCCGCCGCGCGCACGCCGCTCGGCCGGTTCCAGGGCGATCTGGCACCGCTCGCCGCTCCCGCGCTGGGCGCTCATGTCATCAAGGCCGTGCTCGGCCGCGCCGGTCTTGCCGCCGACCGCATCGACGAGGTGCTGATGGGCTGCGTCCTGCCGGCCGGCCAGGGCCAGGCTCCGGCCCGCCAGGCGGCGCGCGGCGCCGGCCTGCCCGATGCGACCGGGGCCACCACCGTCAACAAGGTGTGCGGCTCGGGCATGAAGGCGACCATGCTGGCCCATGACCTGCTGGTCGCCGGCTCGGCCGATATCGTCATTTCCGGTGGCATGGAGTCGATGTCGAATGCGCCTTATCTGCTGGCCAAGGCGCGTGCCGGCTATCGGGTCGGCCACGACCGGATCCTCGACCACATGCTGCTCGACGGGCTGGAGGACGCCTATGAAGGCGGCCGGCCGATGGGCGATTTCGGCGAGGCGACGGCCGAGGCCTATGGCTTCACCCGCGCTGATCAGGATGCCTATGCGATCGAAACGCTCATTCGTGCGCGCAAAGCGGTCGAAACCGGCGCGTTTGCGGCCGAAATCGCGCCCATCGCGGTACCGGCCAAGGGCGGCGACCGGCTGGTCGAGCAGGACGAGCACCCGCTCAAGGTCGTGCCCGAAAAGATCCCCGCGCTGAAGCCGGCCTTCCGGCCGAATGGCACGATCACCCCAGCCAGCTCCTCGGCCAATGCCGACGGCGCCGCCGCGCTGATCCTGACTCGCCGCTCGATCGCCGAGCGCGACGGCCTGCCGATCCTGGCCGAGATCAAGGGCCATGCGACGCATAGCCAGGATCCCGCCTGGTTCACCACGGCGCCGATCCCGGCAATCCGCAAGCTGCTCAGCAAGACCGGCTGGACGGTCGAGGATGTCGATCTGTTCGAGATCAATGAGGCCTTCGCCGCCGTCGCCATGGCGGCGCAGCATGATCTTGCCATTCCGCGCGACCGGCTCAACATCAATGGCGGCGCCTGCGCCCTCGGCCATCCGATCGGTGCCACCGGCGCGCGCCTGATCGTTACCTTGCTGCACGCCCTGGAGCGCCAAGGCAAATGCCGCGGCATTGCCGCGCTCTGCATCGGCGGCGGCGAAGCAAACCGCCATCGCCGTCGAACGCCCCGCCTGAACCCAAATATTCGGAGACTCATGATGAGCAGTTCGAAACATGGTACGGCGCTGATCACGGGTGCCTCGTCGGGCATCGGCGCCATCTATGCCGATCGCCTGGCCCGGCGCGGCTACGATCTGATCCTGGTCGCGCGCGACGGGACCCGCCTGGCGTCGCTGGCGGACAAGCTGAAGACCGAGACCGGCGTCGCGGTCGCGGTCGTGAAGGCCGATCTGACCGCTTCGGCCGATCTGGCCAAGGTCGAACAGATCCTGCGTGCGGATGCAGCGATCACCATGCTGGTCAACAATGCCGGCATCGCGGCAACCGGCCCGCTGCTCGGCGGCGATCTCGATCAGATCGAGACGCTGATCCGGCTCAACATCGTCGCCGTCACCCGCCTGGCCGGCGCCGCGGCGGTCGGCTTCGCCGCGCGCAAGCACGGCACGATCATCAACATCTCTTCGGTGACCGCCTTCGTCCCGGAGCAGTTCAACGGCGGCTACAGCGGCAGCAAGGCCTATGTGCTGAACTACAGCCAGGCGCTGCATGGCGAGCTGGCGCCGCATGGCGTGCGCGTCCAGGTCGTGCTGCCAGGCGCGACCCGCACCGAGATCTGGGAACGCTCGGGCCGTTCCATCGACAACATACCGGCCTCGATGCTGATGGATGTCGACGAGATGGTCGACGCTGCCCTTGCCGGCCTCGACCAGGGCGAGCTGGTGACGATCCCCGCTCTACCCGAAGCGGCGGATTTCGATGCCCTCACCGCGGCCCGCCAGCATCTCGGCCCGAACCTGTCGCGCGACCACGCGGCGGCGCGCTACAAGGTTGGGGGTAGGAAGTAGCGGAAGGCAAAGTCCTTCTCCGCCTTTCGAGGGGGAGGATTTAGGATGAGGTAGGTGCCGCCGGCTGGCACGGAGCGTTCCCCACCTCACCCCCGCCCTCTCCGCCCCCAATGGGGTAGAGAGGGAGAGCCTTCGTTATCCCGGCACGCACATCCAGAGGGCTGCGGCGCCCATCAGGCCGGTTGCGATCCAGCCGAGGACGAGCAGCGGCCGGGTCGCGGTGTACGGTCCCATGACCGATTTGCGCGAGACCAGCAGCATGATCACGACCATCAGCGGCACGGCCACGACGCCGTTGATGACGGCACTCCAGACCAGGGCCTTCATCGGGTTGATCGGCGAATACTGGATGACCAGGGCGAGCAGCACACTGACCGCGATCACGCCGTAAAAGCCGCGCGCATCCTTGGTCCGCCGCTCCAGGCCCCAATTCCAGCCCATCGCCTCGCATAGCGCATAGGCGCCCGACCCGGCCAGCACGGGCACGCCGATCAGCCCGACGCCGAAAATGCCGAGCGCGAAGATGATGAAGGCGAAATTCCCGGCCAGGGGCCGCAGCGCCTCGGCCGCCTGGCCGGCCGATTGTATGTCGGTGATCCCGGCGGAATGCAGCGTGACGGCGGTCGCCAGGATGATGAAATAGGCGGTGATGTCGGAATAGAACATGCCGCCTCCAGGTATCCCAGCGGATACGGCGCAGCTCCGGTCCGGCCGCCTTCCGGTCGCGGAGCAGCGATGCCGCGACAGGCTTCTTCTGCATGTCCTCGACCTCTTCGGAGGCCTGCCAGAAGAACAGGTAGGGGCTGATCGTCGTGCCGAAGATGGCGACGATCATCCCGGCCGAATCCGAATTCAGCGCGAGATGCGGCCAGACCGTGCGCCGCGCGACCTCACCCCACGGGACATGCACCGCGAACAGCACGAGGGCATAGGCCAGCAGCGAGATGGTCAGCCATTTCAGGAAATTGACGTAGCGGTGATAGGGCACGAAGATCTGCAGCAGCAGCGTGCCGATCACGAAGACCGCGGTCATGACATGGCGGTCGAAGCCGGTGACCAGCTCGGCCGTCTCGCCCATGGCTGCGACATCGGCGGCGATGTTGAGCGTGTTCGCGATCAGCAGCAGCAGGACGACGACGTGCAGCACGATCGGCGGAAAGGCGGTCTTGATATTGGCGGCGAGGCCCTTGCCGGTGACACGGCCGATGCGTGCGCAGATCGACTGGATCGCCGACATCAGTGGAAAAGCCAGCGGCATGGTCCAGAGGATGTCGAGGCCGAATTGCGCGCCGGCTGCGAATAGGTGGCGATGCCGCTCGGGTCGTCGTCGGCGACACCGGTGATCAAGCCCGGCCCGACCTGGGACAGGGGATGTTCGATCAGCCGGATCCATAGCTCCCCGAACAGGCCGGCACGCCGTACGCGATTGGCCTCGTCGGGGGTCAGCTCCATGCGCTCGACTCCGGCTGAAAGTGGCAGGAGTGATACTAACGCACGAAGTTCAGGTCGGTTCTAGTATCGCCCTGTCAGCGCAGATGCTCCTGCAGCCGCGGCATCAGTTCGACGAGGTTGCAAGGTCGGAAGCGGTTATCGAGCTGGTGTTTCAAGAGATCTTCCCAGCCGTCGCGGCAGGCGCTGGGCGAGCCGGGCAGGGCGAACAGATAGGTGCCGCCGGCCACGCCGGCCGTGGCGCGCGACTGGATGGTCGAGGTGCCGATCTTATGCCAGCTGAGCCAGCGGAACATTTCGCCGAAGCCGGGGATGGTCTTTTCGAAGACGGCTTCGAAGGCTTCCGGCGTGACGTCGCGGCCGGTGACGCCGGTGCCGCCGGTCGAGACCACGACGTCGATCGCCGGATCGGCGATCCAGCGCCGCAGCTGCGCCTCGATCGCCGCTTGATCGTCGCGCAGGATCAACCGGGCGGCGACGTGGTGGCCGTCGCGCGCGATCAGCTCTGCCAGCGTGTCGCCGGATTTGTCGTCGGATGCGGTCCTGGTGTCGGAGACGGTCAGGACGGCGATGTTGACCGGCAGGAAAGGCCGGCTGTCATCGAGCCTCGGCATGCTGGGTCGATCCTTGTGTCGGTAGCGCGGCCACGGATTTGACGGGCGCACTCTCAGGCGCGCGCGCGGCCGTGTTCATCGACACATAGGTCGGCCATTTATTGGCGGCAAGCGCGTCGAGGTCAGGCGCTTCCTGGCCCAGGCGCTGGCGATAGATCCACATATTGGTCAGCACGCGCTCGACATAGAGCCGCGTCGTCTCGCGCGGCAGCGCCTCGATGAACAGCAGCGGGTCGCCCTGGTATTCCGGCTGGCTCTGCCATTTGGCCAGCGGCGCGGTGCCGCTGTTATAGGCCGCCAGCACCAGATCAAATTGCCGTTGATCTGCTCGTGCTCGATCAGCTGCTTCACATATTCCTGGCCGAGGCTGAGATTGAGCACCGGATCGACCAGTTCCGCGACATTGCGCAGCGGAATGCCGGCGCGCCGCGCCACCGCCTTGGCCGTGCCCGGCATGAGCTGCATCAGCCCGCAGCGCCGGACCCGCTTTGCGCCTCGGCGTCGAAGCGGCTCTCCTGCATCATCAGCGCGAAGAGCAGGGCGCGATCGACCGAGAAGCCGTTGCGCGGCTGCCAAGGCGGCACCGGATAGAGCGAATCGACATGGCGCGGATCGTCGCGAGTCTGCCGCGTCAGGGCCAGGCACAGCGCCGGCATATTGGCCAGATCGGCCAGCGCCACGATGGCGGAAGCGAGGGTCTTGTTGCCGCGGGTGCTAAGCGCGCGCAGTTCGGCCTCGGCCCGATCGGTGTCGCCGACCTGGACCAATGCCAGCGCGCGCCGCCCGCCGGGCAGCGCCTGGAGCTGTGCCACCTCGGTCTTGGACAGGGGCTGGCGGCCGAACCGGGCATCCTGCGACAGGCCGAGCGTGCGACGTGCCAGCATGCCGTAGAAGGTACGCGGCTGTTCGGCCGCGACCGCGAACCAGGCATCGACCTTCTGCGGCTCCTTGAGCATCAGATGCGCACGTGCCGCCCAGAAGGCGCCGGCCGCGGCGTACCAGCTGGCCGTCTGGCTGCCGCGTGCGACGGCTTCGAAATCCGCGGCGGCTTCAGTCCATTTCTTGGCGCGCCAGGCCGAGAGCCCGGCTTCGTAGCGCGCGGGCGGCTCCAGATTGATCAGCGGCGGCTCGACCGGCAGCGGAACCTGTGCCGCTTCGGCCGTAGCGTTGACGGCGGGGTCGATCGGCGTCGCAACCTGTTCGCTCGCCGGCATCGGGCTCGGCACGCTCTTGCCGGGTGCGCGCTTGCGGGCCAGCGTCCCAGACGGCGCGTGCCTCCGGCAGATCGGCGTATTGCTCGAGCCAGGCGCGCGCTTCATCGAAGCTGGTCTTGTAACGGGAGTCCAGATAGCGCTGGGCTTCAAGCTCGCCCAGCAGGGTCTTGTCCTTGAGCTGCTCGATCTGGGCGTCGGCGGCCTTCCAATTGCCCTCTTCCTGCAGAGAGAAGATGGCGGCATAGCGTGAGGCGTCGAGCGCGCCCAGCACGCTCGGGATGTTGGGGATATCGAAACCGGCATCGGTTGCCGGGGTGGAAGCGGTGGCTGGCGCGATGCTTGTTTGCGTTGCGGCAAGCGCCATCGCCGGGAGCCCCGGAAAACCGAAGGCAAGACCCGCCGAAAGGGCGCAAAGCATCACCACCGACCAAGTCCTCGAAGGACGGTCGTCGTTATGTGCTCCAGTCATGACGAACTGGTTAGGGCAGATTCGGCCCTGGCGCAAGCAAAAACTTTTTCACACTTTTTTAATGCCGGTATTACTTAAAGATAACTTTGCGTCTTGATCAACTAACTTTGCCCGCTCTTGAGTTTCGACTTAATGGAAAGAAGATCTATCCAGGATTCGCGTTTGCGCTCGGGCGAGCGAAGCAAAAAGGACGGGTGATACATTGGCATTGCTTGAAACGGTCGGGAGGCGCCGTTGACCTCCAGCTTTACCCATTGCCCGCGAATCCTTGTAATCCCAGCACTTCCTGGTAGCAACCGGCGCTGGAGGTGCCCCCGACCAATACTATGAGAATCGGGTCGACCAGCACGATGTGGCGCTCGACGAAAGGCCGGCAGATCGCGATTTCGGTGTCGCTCGGCTTCCGATTCCCGGGTGGGCGCCAAAAAATGACATTGGTGATGTAAGCGTTTCGCTGCCGATCCAGTCCGATCGTGGCCAGCATACGGTCGAGCAGCTGCCCCGAAACGCCGACGAAAGGTCGGCCGATCCGATCTTCGTCGGCGCCCGGCGCTTCGCCGATGAACATGATTCGCGACTCCGCGACGCCGTCCGCGAAGACCGTATGGTCGCCGTCCGGCGCAGCGCACAGCCGTCGAAGCTGCCGACGATCTCGCGCAGCTCGTCGAGCGTGTTCGCTGCCGCAGCGGCCTCGCGCGCGGCGGCGATCGCGGCCGCCGGCGAATCCGGCCCTAACCGGTTCAGTGCCGGTGCCGCGACCCGCTCGGCGGTCGGGACCGCGACCGGGCGCGGGCCGGCCGGCGCCGGCACGGCAACCGGCGGTGCAGGCTTGCGCCGCCGCGTCTCTTCGGCGAAGCGGTCATAGGGTATGTCGCCGATCGCCTCGTCAGCGCCGGCTGCCAGGTACCAGGCCAACAGGGTTTCGAGCACGGCTCGCCATCCATTCTCATCTCGCAACCGCGTCAGGGGTGTAGTGTTCCGCGCCGAGGCCGTTATATAGAGACACTATAGCGACAGTTCGGGGGCGCGGCGCCACCATGGCGTAAGCACCACAAGGGAGGGTGT
>JBBCHB010000047.1:0-53931 GCA_037200015.1 Aliidongia sp.
ATGATCATCACGGAAGCGGAACGGATACCGGTCATCGTTGGAGCCGGCCAAGTGAACGACCGGCCTGCCGCGGCGGAGGAAGGGCTCGATTCGCAAGGGCTGATGGCGGCGGCACTGCGCATTGCCGATGCGGATGCCGGCGGCGGCTGGCTTGCTCGGCTCGACTCGCTCGCCGTCGTCGACCAGATCTCGTTCCGCGGGCTGGGCGATGTCTCGGCACCGCTTGCCGCCGAGATTGGGGTGGCGCCCCGGTTCTGCTACAAGACGCCCTATCCCAGCGGCGATAGCCCGATCCTGCTGCTGAACGAGGCGGCCAACCGGATCGGCGCCGGCGAGATCCAGGTCGCGGCCGTCGTGGGGGGCGAAGCCTTGCGCACTGCGGCGCGACGGGCGGCCGCGGCAGCGGGCGACGATCCCTCCGGCCACAACGCAACGCGCGATCTCTCTGCCCGGCGCGCGCCGGCTTATCGCCAGCGCTATGGGCTGGTCGCCCCGGTCGATGTTTATCCGCTCTACGAAAACGCCGGTCGTGCGGCCTATGGCCAGGATCTGGCTGCGGGCCAGCGGGAAAGCGCGGAGATCTGGTCGCGCTTTTCCGAAGTCGCGGCCGGCAATCCGCATGCCTGGATCCGCCGGCCGGTTTCGGTCGACGGCATTCTGACGCAAGACGCCGACAACCGGCCGATCGCCTTCCCCTATACTAAGCTCACTGTCGCCAATGCCTCGGTCAATCAGGGCGCCGGCTTCATCGTGACCAGCCTGGCGCAGGCCCGGGCGCGCGGCGTCCCCGAGAACAGCATCATCTATGTCGGGCGCGGCGCTGCGGCGCATGAGGCGACAGACTTCCTGGCACGCGACCGCTACGACCGGTCGGCCGGCATGGAGGTGTCGCTGTGCCGGACGCTCGCGCTCAACGGGCTCGGTGTCGGCGATCTCGATTTCGTCGAGCTCTATAGCTGCTTCCCCTGCGTGCCCAAGATGGCGCGGCGGGTGATCGGCTGGCCCCTGGACCGGCCGGCCTCCGTGTTCGGCGGCCTGACCTTCGGCGGCGGCCCGATCGGCAATTACATGAGCCATGCGGTCGCGAGCATGGTCGAGCGGCTGCGCGAACGCGGCCGGCGCGGGCTGCTTTTCGCCAATGGCGGCTTCGCCACGCACAACCACAGCATCGTGCTCA
This sequence comes from Aliidongia sp., assembly GCA_037200015.1. GTDB lineage: Bacteria > Pseudomonadota > Alphaproteobacteria > ATCC43930 > CGMCC-115725 > JAXDMU01. Next base: position 1,178 of record JBBCHB010000047.1, read on the forward strand.
GCCGCGAGCCGATTCCGGCCGGGACATTCCCGCAGGATTTCGACTTCCAGGCCGAGGCGGATGGACTGCGCGGCCCGATCCCGCCACTGGTCGAGGACTATGCCGGGCCCGGCCGGATCGAGACCTACACCGTGTTCTACGACCGGAATGGCGCCGTGCGCTGCGGCGTCGTCGTCGCCCGCTCGCCCGAGGGCGACCGCTTCCTGGCCAAGGTGCCGGCCGAGGATGCGGCGACGATCGCGTTCCTGACCGATGGCACGGCGGAGCCGGTCGGCTCGGCCGGCACGGCGGTCGCCGGAGCGGAGGGCGACCGGATCTGGCAGCGCTGATCGGTCCGCGAAGACCGTGCGCTCTTTTCGCATCGGTTGCCGGTTGCCGAACGGGCATCCGGCGGGCTTGAATGCCGGGTGTTTTGATTTCGGAAGAATGAGGCAGTCATGGCCGATATAGAAATGATGAAGCAGGTCTCGAACGGGCCCGGCTTTATCGCCGCGCTCGATCAGAGTGGCGGATCGACTCCCGGCGCTCTGCGCCTCTACGGCATCCAGGATAGCGCCTATAGCGGCGACGCCGAGATGTTCAAGCTGATGCATGAAATGCGCGTGCGGATCATGACCGCGCCCGCTTTCAAAGGCGACAAGGTCATTGCCGCGATCCTGTTCGAGCGCACCATGGACGGGGAGGCGAAAGGCAAGTCCGTTCCCGCCTTTCTCTGGAAGAGCGGGGGATCGTCCCGTTCCTTAAGGTCGATAAGGGCCTGGAGACCGAACGCGACGGCGTCAGCCTGATGAAGCCGATTCCAGGGCTCGACGCGTTGCTCGATCGAGCGGTGAAGCTCGGCGTCTTCGGCACCAAAATGCGCTCGGTGATCAATCTGGCGTCGCCGGAGGGCATCGCCGCGATCGTGGCGCAAGCAATTCGAGATCGCCGAACAGATCGCGGCGCATGGCCTCGTGCCGATTCTCGAGCCGGAAGTTCTAGTGAAGAGCCCCGAGAAGGGCGCGGCGGAGGCCATCCTCCTGGCCGAATTGGCGCGCGGGCTGGATGCTTTGCCGAGCGATCGCAAGGTGATGCTCAAGGTGACGATCCCGGAGGTCCGGATCTCTATTCCAGCCTGCTCAAGCATGACCGCGTGGCACGGGTCGTCGCGCTTTCAGGCGGGTACAGCCTGAAGGAGGCGTGCGAGCGCCTCGCCGCCAATCACGGCATGATCGCGAGCTTCTCGCGGGCACTTGTCGGCGATCTCCGGCACTCGATGAGCGATGCCGATTTCGACGCCGCGCTAGCAGACGCCATTGCGCAAATCTATCAGGCATCCACCGTCAAGCGCGACGGCGCCTGAGACGCCGAACACGGTCGGCTTTACCGGCGTTCACGGAGCCTGGCCGTCCCATGGGGCGGTCAGGCTTGCCGGTTCGGGGCGGGGAATCGGCCTCCGCCCGTCGGCCGAAGTCGACGCTTCGCGCTCCGGTCAGGCGCCGGCTTTCGTCGCCTCGGAGATCATCTTCTTGATCTCGCCGAAGCCGATGCCTTGCGAGGCCGAGGCGAGATCGCCGCCGGCGAGCTGCTTGGCAGCCTTCCGCAGATCACCCATGACCCGGGTATAGAGAGCCACGCCCAGGCTGACGCGCTTGACCCCGGCCTTCTGCAGCTCGGCCCAGGGCAGAGTCCCGCTCATCGTGCCGACGACGATGTTGACGGGCTTGGGCGCTACCCGCCTTCACGATGGCCCGGACTGCATCCATATCGGGCGGATAGGGCGCATAGAGCACGTCCGCGCCGACTTCGGCGAACGCGACCAGACGCTTGATCGTGTCGTCGAGATCCGGCCGACCCTGAAGGAAATTATCCGTGCGGCCGGTCAGCAGGATCCGGCCCTTCGCCACCTTCGCCGCGGCGCGCACGCGCTCGACCGCCTCGTCGAACGGGCGGATGGGATTGGCGGGATCTCCGCTGGTATCCTCGATTCCGAGCCCGGCCAGGCCGGCCGCGATCGAGGCCTCGACCGTGGCCGCGACATCATTTGGGGTGGCACCATAGCCGTCTTCGAAATCACCATTGACCGGCAGGCCGGTCAGGCCGCCGAGCAGTTGGGCGTTGGCGATGTGCTCTTCGCGACTCACGCTATGCCGGCCGTCCAGACGCCCCATCGCGGAGGCAATCGCCGCCGAGGATGTGCCGAGCGCCTGGAAGCCGGCTTCCTTCAACAGCAGCGCCGATGTCCCGTCCCACGCATTCGGCATGATGAACCCGCCATCCTGCTCATGCAGGGCGCGGAAGCGTTCGTAGAGTTCGGATTGGGTCGCCATATTGGAGATTCCAAGCTGGTTGATGGATTGGCATGATCGACGATGTACCGCGGCGCGCTGCGCACGCGGGACGCCCCGGTTTCAGCGCCAGCGGGATCGTCAAGGCTCTGTCCCGAGCCGGGATGATACTTTAAAGGGCCTCCCCGTGCACGACGTCCGGTACGTGTCGACGCTCCTGAAACGATTCGGACGGCCCGCGGGGACGGTCGGGCTGGAAATCTTGCGATGCGGGCTCCCATATTCGAAGCGGGCCGCGAGGGGCGGCCGACGATCGAATGGACAGCCTCGTCGAGATAGAACCTTGCAAAATCCAGGACTGCGCTTCGCGCACGGATAGTCGCCGGAGGGCCGTCAGATGGGTGTCGTCGTTTCTGTCAATGTCGGATTGCCGCGCGAGGTGGAATGGCGGGGCAAGACGGTTCGGACCGGGATCTGGAAGCAGCCGGTACAGGGGCGTGTCTTCGCCCGGCGGCTCAGTCTCGAGGGTGACGGCCAAGCCGATTTGGTCGGCCATGGCGGCGAGCAGCGCGCGCTCATGGTCTATCAGCTCGAATCCTACCGCTATTGGGCGCGCTACCTGCAGCGGGAGGATCTCGTCCACGGGAATTTTGGAGAAAACCTGACGGTCGATGGCCTGAGCGATGCCGATGTCTGCATCGGCGACCGCTTCCGCATCGGCAGCGGTATCTTTGAAATCAGCCAGCCGCGGGTTACCTGCTACAAGGTCGGCCTGCGCATGAGCTGTCCGGAAATGCCGGCTCTTCTCGTGTCCCATCGGCGGCCGGGCTTCTATTTTCGAGTGATCGAAGAAGGCGAGATCGGCGTCGGGGATCGGATCGAGAAGATTGCCGACGGACCCGAGCGCATGACTGTCGCCGAAATCGATGCCCTGCTTTATACCGCCGATCGTCCGATCGGCGCGCTCCGTCGTGCCGTGCGAATTCCGGCGTTGAGTCCGGGTTGGCAAGGGTCGATCAAGTCGCTCCTCGCCGCGGCGGAGCAAGCAACTCCCGGCGGCGGGCAAGGGCCGGCTTCGACGCCGGAGGACCCGCGCTCCTGGCACGGTTTCCACACGGTGAACGTCATTGCCTCGACGCAGGAAAGCGCCGAAGTTCGATCTTTCGAACTCGGCGCCGAGGATGGCACGCCGCTGCCGCCGTCGCTTCCCGGTCAGCATGTCGTCGTCAGGCTGAGGCCGGCCCCGGACGCGCCGAGCGTCAGCCGGAACTATTCGCTGTGCGGCGCGCCCGATGCAGCAACCTATCGGATCGCCGTCAAGAATGAAGGGGGTCTTGCGAGCAGCTACCTTCATGGGCACGTCCAGGCCGGCGGCAGCCTGGAGATCAGTGCGCCGCGCGGCTCCTTCACGCTGGCACCGAACACGACACCGGTCGTCTTGCTGAGCGCCGGTGTCGGCGTCACGCCGATGCTGGCGATGCTGTACGCAGTGGCGGGCGATCATGCGCCGGATCGGGAGATCTGGTGGCTTCACTCCGCTCGGGACAAGGCGCATCACAGCTTTGCCGGGTTGGTACGTGACTTGGTGGGTCGGCTCGGCCGCGGCCACCACTGCATCACGTACAGCCGACCTGGCGCCGAGGACCGGATCGGCATCGACTATGATCGGGAGGGACATCTGTCGGCGTCGCTGCTGCAGGAGATCGGCGTTCCGCAGGGGGCGGATTTCTATCTCTGCGGCCCAGCCGGATTCCTCGATGCCCTGGTGACGGAGCTCAAGGCCTGGGGCGTCGAACCATCCCGCATCCACATGGAGTCCTTCGGCCCTGCCGTCCCACTCACGTCGAGCACTGCAGGCCAGCGTCCGCACCAGCCCGACGGCCAACCGGGTTCGGGTCCGCCGGTGACATTTGCGCGAAGCGATCTGACCGTGCGCTGGGATGCCCGCTTCAACAGTTTGCTGGAACTCGCGGAGGCATGCTCGATCCCCGTCCGGTGGTCTTGCCGGAGCGGCGTGTGCCACTATTGCAAGAGCGGGCTGATCGACGGTCAGTTGCGCTACACACCGGAGCCGCTCGATCCGCCGGCCGACGGCGACGCCCTGATCTGCTGTGCCACGCCGACATCCGCTGTCGTGCTCGATCTGTGAAACCGGCGCACCTCGCGCCCGACCTTACCCACGAGCATGCCTCCGGCGGAACATGCCGTAATCCCCGGTTCGCCAGGCCTCAGAACGCGAAAGACGTCTGAGCCGGTTGCGGCTCTTCGGGATGAAAGCCTTCCAGTTCGAGCATGCGGAGCTTGGCCGAGGAGCCGCCCGGTGCGGAGAAGCCGCCGATCTTGCCGCCGGCCGCCAAGACCCGGTGGCAGGGGATGATCAGCGGTATTGGATTCTTGGCCATGGCCTGACCGACATCGCGCGCCGTCTCCGGCCCGGCACCGAGTTCCTTCGCCAGCGTGCCGTAAGTGGTTGTGCGGCTCCAGCCGACCTGCCGTGCCGCCGCGTAGATTTGCCGGAAGAACGCCTCCTGCTCGCCGAGGTCGAGCTTGAAGCCGGAGAAATCCGTCTCCTCGCCCTGGAAGTAACGCTTCGTCGCGGCGACGGCCTCGGCCACTTCAGGCGGGGGCGTGCCGCGTTCGGCGCCCGGCACGCGGCGCAGCAGCAGCCGTTCGGTCCCTTCGGCATCCCTTGCCGGCAACTGGAAGCGGGCGATGCCCGCATCGCTCCAGGCGATGCCGCAAAAGCCGCCCGCGGTGTCGAAGACGAGATAGTGGAACACTGCCTGGCCCATCACATGGCCCTCGTATGGTCATCCTCTACGGAAATCGTGGAGCAGAGGCGGGAAGTCAACCGGCGAAACGCCACCTGGCGTTACTCCTGGAACAGCAGCAGGATATAGGCGCCGAACAGGACCAGATGGATCGCGCCCTGCAGGACATTGGTCCGCCGGCTCGAGAAGGTGACCAGGCTGACGGCCAGGGTCAGGATCAGCATGACAGTACCGGCGCTCGGCAGGCCCAGGATAAGCTTGGCGCCGGTGAACTGGCTGAACACGATCATCGCCGGAATGGTCAGGGCGATGGTCGAGAGGACCGAGCCCAGGAAGATGTTCATCGAGCGCTGCAGTCGGTTGGCCGCAGCGGCGCGTACGGCACCCAAAGCTTCGGGTGTCGCGACCAGCAAGGCGATGATGCAGCCGCCCAGCGCCGGCGGTGCGTGCAGGGCATCGAGCAGCGCATCGACCGGACGGCCGAGCTGCTCGGCCAGAAAGACCAGCGGCGCCATATAGATCGCCAGCAAGATCGCATGCGCGGCTGGGTGGCGAGTGCTGCCGCGCGGCCGGTCGTGATCGCCGGCCTTGTCGGTCTCGCCGAGCGTGAAATAGGAGCGATGCCGGATGGTCTGGACACCGAGGAAGGCCGCGTAGAGCCCGAGCGAGACCACGGCTACGAACGCCTCCTGTGCCCCGGACAGGATCGGGCCCGGCGTCGTCATGGTATAGTTGGGCAGGACGAGGCTCAGGACCGTGAGCGGGATGATCACGCCGAGATAGGTATTGGCGCCCTGCAGATTGTACTGCTGCTCCCAATGGCGCCAGCCGCCGAGCAGCAGCGAAATGCCGACCATGCCGTTGAGCAGGATCATGACCACCGCGAAAATCGTGTCGCGGACGAGCGCCGGGTTGCGCGCGCCATGCATGGTCATCGCGGAAATGCTCATCACCTCGATGATCGTGACGGCGAGCGTGAGGATCAGCGTGCCATAGGGTTCGCCCAGGCGGATCGCCAGATGATCGGCATGGCGGACGACCGACAGGCAGGATCCGAGCACGACGGCGAAAAGCCAGCCGGACAGCAGCATCTGACCCACCGGCGCCGACAGGGCCTCTGTCAGCCCATGCCCAAGGATGAGCAGGATCGCGCTCGTGCCCGCGCTGGCCGCCAGGAACCATTCCTCGCGAACCAGGCGGATGACCCGCTCGAACAGCGCAGGCCCCCGATCGAAGGCCGCGCGGTGCTGGGCGTTCGTTTGCAGGCAGTCGTCGATCACGGCCTGGCCTCGATCGGCGCATCATCGAAGTGCGCGGCAAATCCGAACGGCGAGCGGGATCGGGGCGGCTTCGCGGCCGAAGCGGCGGAACGCTCGACCGGGGCCGGACGCGGCTGGGTTTCGGCGAGTTTGCGGATGATGAAGTCCCGGAAGACGGCGATGCGCTTCGAATGCCGAAGCTCAGCCGGGTATACGAAATAACCGTCGCGTTGCGGTGAGGCGGAGTCCGGCAGAAGCCGAACCAGTCCCGCGCTTTCAGGCGCGATGAAATGCGGCAAGGCACCGATACCGAGCCCGCCTGCGACGGCCCGGAACAGGCCATAGACGTTGTTCAGCGCGGCGATCGGCGTCCTGGCTTTGCCGCCATCCGCGCCGAGTTCGAGCAGCCACTTATCCTCATGCGCATCCCGGTGGCCGTCATTGTCCTGGACGATCAGCCGATGCCGATCGAGGTGCGTCCCATGTGTCGGTACGCCATATCGCTTCAGGTAGCCGGGCGCGGCATAGGCGAAAGAACGGGAGCTGAGGATCCGACGCTGGATGACGGAGGACGAATCCGGCACCGACATGCGGATCGCGACATCGGCTTCGCGCATGGCCAGATCGGCGGTCCCGCCATCGAGCACGAGCGTAAGTGTGATGTCGGGGTAGAGGTCGTGGAATTCGTTCAGGTGGGGCGCCAGCCAGAAGGCGCCGAAGGCAATCGTCGTGCTGATCTTGAGCGGCCCGCGCGGAAGGTCGCGCTGCGCCGTCAGCGCAGCTTCGGCCATCGCCACCCGGGCGATCACATCCTTCACGGCGTCGTACAGCACCTCGCCCTGTTCGGTCAGTTTCAGGCCGCGGGCATGGCGGTGGAACAGTGAAGTCTTGAGCGAGCGTTCGAGCGCGCTGACCTGGCGGCTGATCGCCGACTGGCTGAGGTTCAGCGCACCCTCGGCATTGCTGAAGCTGCCGGCTTGGACGGCGGCGCTGAAGGTACGAAGCTTGTCCCAATCCATCATTGTCCCCTCCCTTGAACGGTGCCCGCCGGCCCCCACCCGAACCGGGGTGGGGGCCTTTGGGATGACGCTATTGAGCGTTCGGCTGAGCCGCGTGCGGGTGCGCATGGCCATTGTGCGGCGGCCGGTCCGGTCCGTGCGGCGGCCGGCCGTGCCCGGTTCCCGGATGTCCCGGCGCATGCGGGGGCCGATGCGGTACATGCGGCGGACGATGGTGACCGTGCCGGTGATGTGACCAGTGCCCGCGATCCGCGAACCATGGCCGGTCGCTATAGTAGCGGCCCCAGTAATCGTCGAAGGCGAAACGGGGTGATCGGCAGACCGAGCCGCGCCCCGAGATTCGGCAGCAATCCCGTCCGTCCATTGTACGGGGTGCTCAGATAGCCGCCGGCCACCCAGCCGCGGGCGTCGCGGAACGAGACGTCGCACCAGCTCCAGCCCGATAGGCAGCCATAGACCGTGACCGGCGTTCCGCCGTGGATGACGGACACATGCGGGTATTCGACCCCCGGTCCCGCGCGCAGCACGACGGTCGTGGTGGTGGAGACCGTCAGGGGCTGCGCCTTGACGGCGGCCGGCGCCAGCAGGGTTGCTGCGAATATTGCCATGAGCAGGTAACGGCCTCTGGCCCCCCGCTTCGTTGTCGAACCAATCATCTTTCTCTCCTCGTTTCGAGTATGCGAAGGCCAGGCCGCGTCCATTCGCATGAACTGCCGAAAATCGCCCTGGCGCTTTGATTTTTCGAATATATGCGGTGATTCGAACGGTCGGGATTTCAGATGACCAGTCCTGCCGTCGACACCACTGCAGTATTCGGCTCGGCTATCTCTTGATTGCCGCCCCATTACTTTCTGGAATGAGGCGGCATCCGATGCCGGCCGCGAAATGTCACGGCGGCCGGCTTCGTTCTCCTCGCCGGTTGCGTGCCGACCCGATGCAGCCCAGCAGAGCGGCTTCTTCGAACGGCTTTGTCAGGTAGCACAGCACGCCGGCGCGCGCAGAGCCTGCGCGCGCAAGGCCTCGTCATGGCGAGCGGTGATCAGGATGGTCGGTATCGGCTTGTCCGAGGCGGCCAGCCGGCCGTGAAGCTCGAGCCCCGTCATGCCGGGCATCTGGAAATCCGCGATCAGGCAGTCGGTCTGGTGGCGACGCATGGAGCCGAGAAAGCTCGCGCCTGATTCGAAAGCCTCGGCATTGTATCCATGAGATTGCATCAGACCCAAGATCGCCTCTCGTACCGATTCATCGTCGTCGATAATCGAAATTGCAAATTGCTCCGGCAATTTCTCTCTCCAAGATTGTCACGAAGACTAACCCGGTGCGGTGGCTTGCGGCCATTGCACGCTGGTCGGTTTCCATTGTCCTGAAGGAATGACGGGCTGATCGATCGTTTAGAGCAACTATACTCGGGTATAAAAAGGCTATGCAGTTCGCGTCGGCGGCCTATGATTCCGCGGGCGCGCTATCCGTCACTGCTTCGGCTCGGATGGGCAGGGCGAACGTAAAGATCGCGCCGCCAGGCTCGTTCGGTGTTGCCCAGAAACGGCCCCGGTGCGCCTCGATGATCGAGCGGCTGATGGATAACCCCATCCCGGTGCCATGCGGCTTCGTGGTGAAGAACGCATTGAACACCTGGTCCGCTTGCTGCTGCGGCAGGCCGATGCCGGTATCGCTGACGCTGACCACGACCTGTTCGTCCTCCGCGCGCCGGGATGTCACGGCCAGTTGGCGGGTGCCGGCGACGTCCTTCATCGCGTCGATGCCGTTCACGATCAGGTTCACCACGACCTGCTGCAATTGCACGGGGTCGGCTTCGATCCGGGGCAGGCCCAGCGCCAGATCGGTCTGGATGGAAACACCGTGCCGGCTCGCCTGGTTGTTCAGAAGCTCGATCGTCTCCCGAACGAGCCGGTTGATATCGACGGCTTGCCGCTGCGGGGCACCTTTGGTGAAGATGAGTCGAATGCGGCTGATGATATCGGCCGCGCGCGTCCCGTCCCGGACGATCCTGGTCGCAGCTTCGCGCGCCTTTTCCAGATCGGGCGTCTGAAGCGCGAGCCAGCGCAGGCAGGCGCTGGCATTGGTCACCACGGCCGCGATCGGTTGGTTCACCTCATGGGCGATGGAGGCGGTCAACTCGCCCATGGTCGTGACCCGGCTGACATGGGCCAGGTCGGTCTGCGCCTGGCGCAGCGCCGCTTCCGCCGACCGTCCACGCAGCACGAGGGAGGTCGATAATGCGATGGCCAGGACGATCACGGCGGAATTGAAGGCGCCGATATTCGTCGCCTCTTCATGCCCCAACGCGATTTGATGCGCCAGAAATTGCTCGAGGACGGTCATGACGGCGCAGCCTCCGGCGATGAGCCAGAGACGGGGGGCGCTGCAGAAGCGGCCGGCCATCAGCACGACCACGACGTAAAGTCCGGACACCACGCATTCCGGCGGCGTAAGGCAATCGGCGATAAAGATTGCAATCGCGATCACGGCGGTCGCGGCGGGCAGAAACGAGGCCGGAAGAACCATCGACCGGGGACTTCGATACACCATCGCCGTTCGGACTCCCTCTCCGCTCGATTGCCGATTAAGCTTTGCAGGGTTCACCGCGTTCTGCCAAGGCGGTGTACTGTCGATTGCCGGTATTTCGGAGGGGGAATGGGCGACAAGGGCGAAGCGGTCGAGGGGCGTTTCGGCCGCAACGAGGACGGTGTCGTTTTCGCACCGGCCGTTTTCTTCGGTTTGGCATCGTGACCGAGGCTGTCGACAGCGTCGTCGTCATCGACGATGATCCCAGTATCCGCGAAGCTCTCGAAAGCCTGCTGGAATCGGTCGGATTGCACGTCCAAGTCTATGGCTCGGCATCAGAGTTTCTGAGCGCGGGCCGGCCGGACGGCCCGACTTGTCTCGTGCTCGATGTCCGGCTTCCGGGCCAGGGCGGGCTGGAGTTTCAGCGCAGCCTGTCGAATGCCGGGATCCATCTGCCGATCATCTTCATCACCGGGCATGGCGACATTCCGATGTCGGTCCAGGCCATGAAGGGCGGCGCCATCGAATTCATGACCAAGCCGTTTCGCGACCAGGATCTGCTCGATGCGATCCAGTCCGGCCTGGAACGGGATCGGACGCAACGCGAACGGGACCGGCAGATTGCGCAGCTTCGAGCGCGCTACGAGTCGCTGACGTCGCGTGAACGGGAGATTTTGGCTCTGGTCGTGAGCGGCCGCCTCAACAAGCAGATCGCTGCGACGATCGGGCTGAGCGAGATCACGGTCAAGGTTCATCGCGGCACGATGATGCGCAAGATGGAAGCGAAGTCGCTGGGAGATCTGGTCCTGATGGCGGAGAAACTGAAAGCTTCGATCGGCGCGGCGAGAGTCTGATCCGTCGCCGGACAACCGCTCCTCACCCGCCGGCATCGACTGGTGGGGAGCGGTCAAGTTCCGGGCAAGGACCCTATTGCAGCAACGTCGCGTCCAGCGAAATCTCGGCCTTGAGCAGCTTTGAAACCGGACACCCGGCCTTGGCCTTGCCGGCCAGCTCGGCGAAGGTCGCCTGGTCGGTACCGGGCACTTTGGCCTTCAAGGTCAAATGGACGGCGGTGATGGCGAAGCCGCCCTCGACCTGCTCCAGCGTCACTTCGGCCGCCGTGTCCAATTGCTCCGCAGTGAGCTTGGCCTCGCCCAGGATGAGCGACAGTGCCATGGTGAAGCAACTCGCATGGGCGGCCGCGATCAATTCCTCGGGATTGCTGCCGCGCTGACCCTCGAAACGGCTGGCGAAGCCGTAGGGATAGGCGTTGAGCGCGCCGCTCTCCGTCGAAATCGTCCCCTTGCCGTCCTTGATTCCGCCTTGCCAGGCGGCCGAGCCGTGTCGCTTGATCTTCATGGTCAATCTCCAAGGGTTTGCGGGGTGGTGCCCTCAGCACTCGTGCCGGGGGCGGTCGGGATCGAAGGTTCGTCGCCTCCCGGCTTGGCGTGCGGGAAGAGCGTGCCGGCCGCCGCATCGAGGGGCCGCATCGTCGGGCCGGCTATCCTTCAAGGACCGCCCCCTCGCGCTCCGACGATCCTATATCTGTCTCGTTACGGATCGGCGGTCCGGTTCGCCCGATACCAGCGCATTTCTCGATGTTTCACAGACACTATAGGCACGTCCCGCGGCCGACGAAATCCCGAAGCCGCGGCGAGCTTCGCCTTTCACGGTGCGTAGCGCGTGAAGGCAGGCCCGCGCGGCGAGGGCCGGCATCAATAGCCGTCGACGTCGACGATCGCCTGCGCGAAGGCCTGCGGGGCTTCCTGGGGCAGATTGTGGCCGATGCCGCCGTCGATGAGCCGGTGCGTGTACTTGCCGGAGAACTTGCCGGCATAGGCTGCCGGTTCCGGATGCGGCGCGCCGTTGGCATCGCCTTCGAGCGTGATCGTCGGCACGGTAATTGCGGGGAAACGCGGCGAGTTTTGCCTCCAGCCCGTCATATTGCGGGTCGCCGGCCGCCGCACCGATGCGCCAACGATAATTGTGGATCACGACCGCGACGTGATCGGGGTTGTTGAACGCTTCGGCGGAGCGATCGAACGTCGCATCGTCGAAGTGCCATTTCGGCGAGGCGGTCTGCCAGATCAGCTTCGCGAAATCATGCCGGTACTTGTCGTAGCCGAGCCGCCCGCGCTCGGTGGCAAAAGTAAAACTGATACCACCAGGCCAATTCCGCCGGGTGGCGGCAGCGGCGGCTCGTTGGCCTTGATGCTGCCGATCAGATAGCCGCTCACGGAAAACGAGGGCCTTGCAGCGCTCCGGCCAGAGCGCCGCGATGATGTCGGCGGTCCGCGCGCCCCAATCATAACCGCCGAGGATCGCCTTCTTGATCTTGAGGGCATCCATCAAGGCGATGATGTCGACGGCGACGACCGATTGCTGGCCGTTGCGGAACGTGTCGTTCGCGAGAAAGCGTGTCGTGCCGTAACCGCGCAGATAGGGGACGATGACGCGATAACCCGCAGCGGCGAGCAACGGTGTCACATCGGCATAGCTGTAGATGTCGTAGGGCCAGCCATGCAGGAGAATGACTACGGGGCCGTCGGCCGGGCCGGCCTCGGCATAGCCGGTGCTCAGGACCCCGGTATTGACATGCTTCAGCGGAGCGAACGAAGTGTTCGTGCCCGGCTTGATTGCTGGCAGCCGCGGCGCGGCCTTGCCGGCCCTGCGCATTCGCGACGCCGATCACGCCGAGTTGGGCGGCTGCGAAAGTCATCGCTGCCGCGCCGAAGAAGCGGCGCCGGGGAAGGTCAATGCCTTCGGGGGGTTCGGTCGTGCTCATCGGTGAATCTCCATGGTTCGATGCTTGGTCGAAAAGTACTGGTTGCGGTTCATCGGCTTTTGTCTTTGCCGAGTATTCGGCGAGGCGCTCTATCCGAAGGTGAAGACGTAGGCGCGAACGCCGGGATCGAGGAACTCGATCTCGAAAGTGCGATCCGCGACCGGTCCTGCTTGCCGGACGAGTTGATACAGGCGGGCGTCCTGCACGGTGCCTGCTCCGTCGGCATCCACGTCGAAGCCGTGATCCGCCCCGGGCGGCATGCCGTCGAGCGTGACGCGGAAGCGAACAGGGCGACCTTGAGCCGGCGGGACCAGGACGAGGTGCAGGTCACGCGCGTGAAACCGGTACGTAATTTTGCCGGGCGTGTCGTCGAGCGTCGCGAATTCACTGCCGATCGTCCAAGATCCGGCCAGGCTCCACGAATTCAACGCGAGGGAGGGTGCGGCCCGGTAGAGGCTGGGCTTATCCTTATGGACGCCGCCGGGAGAGGTGAAGTTGGTGCCCTGCCCGTAGCCGATATAAGTCTCGCCCGAGCGCTCATCCGCTTCGTCGGCTGCGGCTTCGGCCCCCTTGGCACTGATCGATGCGGTATCGCCGGCCATCGGTGCAGCATCGGCTTCGGCCAGCAGGCGCTGGATCAGCTGTTCGGACTGGTCGTACTCGCCTTCGCCGAGCACGGAATGCCGGATACGGCCATCGGCGCCGATGAAATAGAGTGCCGGCCATCCTTCGTTGCTGAATGCCCGCCAGATCTTGTAGTCGTTATCGATCGCGACCGGATAGCCGACGCCGAGCGCGGCGTTCGCCCTGGTCACATTGTCGATGTCTTTCTCGAAGGCGAATTCCGGTGTGTGCACACCGATGACGACGAGGTCCGCGGTCCTTGTATTTCTCCGCCCAGCCTCGCGAGTACGGCAACAATCGCAAGCAGTTGATGCAGGAGTAGGTCCAGAAATTGACCACCACCACCTTGCCCCGGAGATCTTCGGCGCGCAGCGGCGGGCCGTTCAGCCATTGCTTGGCGCCGAGCAGGGCCGTCACCGGACCGGACAATGCAGGGGCGGGCGCGGCATAGGCCGCCGAACCAATCGTCAGGGGAGTGCCGTCCTGCAGCGCCGTGATAAGATTTTGCTCGACGGCGCTCGTGCTCGCCGAAGACAGGCGGGTCAGCAGGCCGGTATCGAGCCCGAGCCAAATGACCGCGGCGCCAGCGATTACAGCCGCGCCGAGGACGCGGCGAAAGCCGTCCGCCCATCGGGCCGAGCGCTTGAAGACGGCCAGGAGGCGTCCCGCAAGTAAAATCCCGGCGGCAAGCGAGCTTGCCGCGCCCAATCCATAGGCCAGCAGCAGCAATGACGTCCCGACGCCGGGACCCTGGAGGGCCGCGCCGGTCAGGATCAAGCCCAGGACCGGACCGGCACAGGGCGCCCAGACCAGGCCCGTCGCGACGCCGAGCAGCATTGAGGACACGGCCGTGGCGCCTTGGCGGTCACGCGCCGCTCGGTCCAGTTCGAAAGGCTGGATCCGATCGCCGCGATCGGCGCCATCAGGCGCGCCGCCAGTCCAGGCAGGAGCATCGTCAGCCCGAACAGCGTGATCAGCGCGAGGGCGACGATCCGGCCGTCGCGGTTCGCATCCACCGCCCAGCCGCCGGCGAAGGCCCGCGAGACTCGCCACGGCTGCAAACGACACGGCGAGCCCGAGCAGCAGAGGCAGCGCACCCCGTCTGAAACTCCCACCCGCGCCCGCCATGACGAAGGGCAGGATCGGGACGATGCACGGCGTGGCGATGGTCAGGACGCCAGCTAAATAGGCGAGGACGAAGAGTGTCATCGGCTGCACCCCAAGTAAATGTCACCGGACCTTGCCTCGACGGCGAGTATCGTCTTCGAGGAGGAACCGGTCAGCGGCGGCGTTTCATCCTGTCTCATTGCGAGACCGCGGCTTCGGCGGCGTGTTCCGCGGCGCTGACGGAGATCGCCTGCCCGATGATATCGGGCCGGCAGATCTTCGGCTGGGCGGGCTTAGACTAGGTTGATCGTGACATCGATGTTGCCCCGACTGGCCTTCGAATACGGACACGTCTGGTGCGCGGCATCCGCAAGCTCACGGGCGACTTCGCGCTCCAACCCCGGCAAGCTGACGTTGAGGCGAGCTTGGAGGAAGTAAGCTCCATCCGTATTGCACAAATCCACCTCGGCATCGACGGCAGTGCCGCCGGAAGCGTGATCTTCCTGGCACGGGCCGCATGTCCCATCGCGCCGATGAAACAGGCAGACCAGCCGGCGGCGAATAATTGCTCGGGGTTGGTGCCGCTGCCCGAGGTGCCGGGGGACGAAAGCATGATGTCCAAGCGGCCATCGGAACTGCGCGAGGCGCCTTCCCGACCACCGGTCGTATGGGTCTTGCCGGTGTAGAGCACGTTTTCGGATTGGGTCACTGTGTGGTCCTCGTTGAAGGCCTGGGTTGCGTTCGGTCGGGCGGCCAGTGTCCGCTCGGCAGCGCGCTTTGCTGTTTCGGATAATTCGTCAAGGTTGCGGGCAATGCCCGTTATGGTGTGTGAAGCGGTGTGTGAGCGATTGTCAGCGGCGTCAGCTGATGACGTGCGGCCGGGGGCTCGGCAGTCACCGCCGGCGGACGCCGCGCCGCTATGGCGCGAGACCGGTCCTTGACTTAGAATGATGCGCCCGCAAGCGATCACTAAAGAAAATATCACGATGAAACCGGCGGTTCCGAACAGAGAGATAATATCGTTTGGCCCCTTCCGCTTGGTTGCAGGCGAGAGACTCCTGACTAAAGAAGACGCCCGCGTGGATTTGGGCGCCAGGACCCTGGATATTTTGATTGCTCTGGCGGTTCGGCCGAACGAGATCCTCAGCAAGCGGGTTTTATTGGGGCAGGTCTGGCCGGATGTGATCGTAGAAGAAGGCAGCTTACGGTTTCACATCGCCAGTTTGCGCAAGGCGTTGGGCGATGGGGTGAACGGGGCGCGCTATATCTCGACCATGGTCGGGCGGGGTTATTGTTTCGTGGCGCCGATCTCGCGGTCGGTCGATCCGCCCGATCCGGAGCCAATTGCCGCCATCGGTTTTCCGTCTACGAACCTGCCGAGCCGCTTGAGCCGAATGGTCGGGCGGGACGACGACGTTTTCGGGCTTTCGGCCCAGGTGGCGGAAAAGCGCTTCGTCACGATCGTCGGCGCGGGCGGTGTCGGCAAGACCACGGTGGCCGTGGCGGTCGGGCATGATCTGATCGAGGCATGGGCCGGCACCGTGCTCTTCGTCGATCTCGGAATGCTGCGCGATGCCAGCCTGCTGGCCACGGCGATTGCCGCGATGCTGGGGCTGTCGGTCCAGTTCGACGATGCGACGCCGAGCCTGATCGCTTATCTGAAACCCCGGCGAACCCTTCTGATCCTCGATACGTGCGAGCATCTGGTCGAGGCGGTGGCTGATCTGGCATCGCGCATCTTCGTCGCCGCGCCGCAAGCCCATATCCTCGCGACAAGCCGGGAGGCCCTGCGGGTCGAGGGCGAGCATGTCTATAAGCTGGAGCCGCTGGCCTGTCCGCCGGACGATCCGGGTCTTACGGCAGCGGCGCTTCCGACCTTTTCCGCGGCGCGGCTTTTCGTGGAGCGCGCGGCGGCGAGCGGCGCCCGCATGGAGCTGAGCGATGCGGACGCGGCGATCGTGGCGTGCATCTGCCGAAAGCTCGACGGCGTGGCGCTTGCAATCGAATTGGCCGCCGGACGCGTCGAGGCGTACGGGCTGCAGCAGACCGCTGCCTTGCTCGATCAACGTCTGACTCTTCTCCTGCCCGGGCAGCGCAACGCTCCGGCGAGACACAAGACCCTGCACGCAACATTGGATTGGAGCTACGGACTCCTCTCCGAATTGGAACGAACGGTCCTTCGCCGGCTCGCCGTGTTCGCGGCGCATTTCACGATCGACGCGGCATTGGCCGTCGTCGCCGGCGCGACCGCCGACCAGGCTCTGGTCTTCCGCGCCATCGACAGTCTCATCGCCAAGTCGATGCTCTCGACCCGACCGGTCGGGGCAATGATGCGCTATCGGCTCTTGGACACGACCCGCGCCTACGCTCTCGAAATCAGCGTCGACCCGGCGGAGCGCGCCGATCTGGCCGTGCGCCACGCGGCCTATTATCGGCGCTGGCTGGAGCAGGCCGGGGCCGAATGGCCGAGCTTGTCGAACCCGGCGGAACGGGTGCCGCATTTGGCCGGTCTCGCCAATGTGCGCGCGGCGTTGGACTGGTGCTTCGGCGCCGATGGCAATGCGGAGATCGGCATCGGGCTCGCCTCGGCTGCCGCGCCCGTCTTCCTGGCGATGTCGCTGGTGAGCGAATGTCAGCGCTGGTCGGAGCGGGCGCTGCTCGCTCTGGACCACGCCACACGCGGCAGCCGAGAGGAGATGCATCTGCAGTCGGCCTTGGGACTGTCGCTGATGTTCATGAGCGGCGAAAGCGATGCGGCACGGGCCGCCCTGAACCGAAGCCTCGCGATTGCCGAGGAGCGTAGCGACGCCTTCGATCAAGTGTTGCTGCGCGGCCCGTTGCACATGTTCCACTTGCGCATCGCGGATTTCAGGACCGCCCTGCACCATGCAAGGCGCGGCGCCGATATTGCCGGGACGATCGAGGGATCCTGGTGCGGCCGCACTGGCACATTGTCCTTCTGGGGATCTCCCTCCATCTTGCCGGCGAACTCGGCAGCGCCCGCGCGGAGCTCGAGGCCGCGCTGCGGCATCCGCCGGGTTCACAGCGCACCAGCACGATCCATCTCGGCTTCGAGGGGCGGATTCTGGCCGGCGCCCTCTTGTCCAGGACGCTATGGCTGCAGGGCCATCCGGCCCAGGCCCTGGAGCGCGCGCGCCGCACGGTCGAGGACGCGGAACGCCTGGACCATCCGGTCACGCTATCCGTTGCTCTGATCTGGGCGGTTTCCGTGTTTCTTTGGGCTGGCGATCTTCAAAAGCGCCGAAGAGCATATCGAGTGGTTCATCTCTCATGCCGAATCCCATTCCATGGGGCCTTATCTGGCGGTCGGACGCGGCCTCAAAGCCGAGCTGGCCATCCGCCGAGGCGATGCATATGGCGGGGTCGAGATCCTGCAAACCTGTCTGGCGAAGCTTCGCGAGGCGCGGTACGGGCTCCTGAGCACGGCTTTCAATATCTCGCTCGTTCAAGGGCTTGCGACGATCGGCCGGTTCGCCGACGGCATGGCGCTGATCGAGCAGACGATCCGGCTGGCCGAGGTGAATGGAGACCTCTGCTACATGCCCGAGCTGTTGCGCGTGAAGGGCCGTCTTCTCTTGTCGATGCCGCAGCGCGATGCCGGCGGTGCGGAACGGTGTTTCTTGCAGTCGCTCGAATTGAGCCGCCATCAAGCCGCGCCGGCTTGGGAGCTGCGAACCGCGACCGACCTCGCAACGTTGTGGGCTGCGCAGGGACAGTGCGGGCGCGGCCGGGCCCTTCTGCTGCCGGTGTTCGAGCGGTTCGTCGAGGGCTCGGACACGGCCGATCTCAAGGCAGCGGAACGCCTGCTGGCGAGCATGGCCGGGGCCTGATCGCGCCGATCAGGCCCCGGTCTTCAAATTGTGGTCAGAACGCCGTCGATATCGTCACGAAAGCGCTGCGGCCCGGGACGGTCCAGAACAGCGGCGTATTTTCCGCCACCGTATTGCCCGCCAAGGCGAAGATCTTCGTCGTGTCGAGCAGATTGTCGAGCTGGAGCTTGATCGAGGTCTTGCCCCACGCCGGCCATCGGCGAGTCGATCGTATAGCCAAGCGCCATGTCGAGCGTGCCGTAGGGATCGAGGCCGACCTGCTGGGCGGTGTCGCCGTAACGGCTGCCGACCCATTTCTCGATCAGCGACCCGTAGATCCCATCCTTGTCGTAGATCACGCCGAGCGCGCCGGTCGAGTTCGGCGCGTTCTGAAGCCACAGCCCGGTCTGCTTGTCCTTGGCGCTGTTGATCGAGCCGTTGGCATAGAGGCTGACGCCGTAGCCGATACTGTAAGTCGCCTCGGCTTCGAGCCCCTTATAGACCGCGCCGCCCTGGTTGAAGAAGGTCGTGATGCCCTGCACCGTCTGGCTGCCGATGAAGTTCGAGAAGTCGATGTAATAGGCATCGACCGACGCAGCCAGCTGCTTGGTCTGCCAGGACGTGCCGATCTGGTAGTTCCAGCTTTGCTCCGGCGAGAGGCTCGTGGTCGACGGGTTGTTGAAATTGAAGAAGTTCTCGTTCGGCGCCAGGAACCCTTCGGCCGCCTGGGCATAGGCCGACCAATTGTCGTTGAACTTATAGAGCGCCGTGAACGAGGGCAGGACGGCGTCGAAGGTGTTGTCGAAGCTCTGCGCCAAGGCCGTCCTTGACGTTGACCTGCGCGTCGACGCTGCGATCGAAATAGGCGTAGCGCAGGCCGGGGGACAGGGTGAGGCCGTCGATCGGCTGCCAGTCGACCTGGAGATAGGGCTCCAGCGTTTTCGAGATCCTGGTGCAATTCGCGATCGACGCCCATCGGTCGATGGTGCGCCGGCCGGGTTGATCACGTTGCCGCCGAGCGTCTCGTCAACCTCGAACAGCGCGCGCGAATTGGACTGGTGATCATACCAGAGGCCGACCTGGATGTCGCCGAAGGGCAGATCCTTCTTGAAGCGCGTGATCGTGCCGACCGAGCGGTAGTCGTTCTGCAGCAACTGGCCCGGCACGTCGTTCGCCCCGAAGCTCGTCCCGTTCGGCGTCTCGCCGTTCGGATCCTCACCATTCCTGCGACATGGAAGTAGCCATAGGTGTAGATCTTGGCGTTCAGGTTCCAGCCGTCGCCGAAATTCGAGTTGATGTCGGCATATTCGAAATCGGTGTGAATCTGGTCGTTGTTGTAGCCGGCGAAATTCTGGCTGTTCGGATTGGTCGACAGCGCGAAATTCGGACCGAACTTGGCGATCTCGGCGGCCGTGGCACCGAGCGAGATGTTCTGGTGCAGGGTATTGTACATGCCGACGAGGGTCAGCTCCGTGTCGGCGCCGATCGGCTGGACGATCTTGATAAAGCCGTTCTCGCGCTGCTGGCCCATATTGGTCAGGTAGCCGTCGCTGGTCAGGCCTTCGCCATCGGCCAGGATGCGCGTGCCGCCGGTGCTCTCGATCGTCCCGCTGTCCAGCTCGACGCCGTAGAGTTGAGTGTTGAAGCTGCCGAAGCTGACATAGGGGTTGATCGACATCTGGTCGGACGGGGGCCTTCGAAAGCACGCTGACCGTGCCGCCGAAGGTGGCGTTGCCGATGGTCGAGGCCGTGCCGGGACCGCGATCGACCGAGATCTGTCCCAGGTCATGGGCCATGAAATAGGACGTCGTATGGTGGGTGAAGTCGTTCGAATCACCCCATGGAATGCCGTCGAAAGTGACGTTGAACTGACCGTCCTGGAAACCGCGAATGCTGATCGCCTGGCTTTCGGCGAGGCCGGGCCCGTTCGGCGCTACGTCGGAAACGCTTGGCGCGATCTGGATCGCCTCGTCGTAATTGCCTGACAGCGGCAGATTCTTCTCGATGAAGTCCTGACTGATCACCGAGGTCGGCTGCGTCGCGTCGAGCGGCGCGGAGGTGGGCGCTTCGTTGACCGCGGTGCCCTGCACATGCTGTGCGGTAACGGTGATCGTTTCCACCGGCGTCGTCTGGGCCTGTGCGCCGTTTGCGGCCGCAAGCAGGGTGCTGGCCGCAACCGTGGAGAGTAAGTAGCTGTAGAATCTGGCGTTAGCCCCCTGCGAACATTTCTAGCACTTTCTGGCTCCTTTTTGAACCGCCGCGATTGCGGGTCGGTGGCGACTTTCGCAAATGCGACGGCATCTTTTGAAATTATCGATGGAATAGAGGCAATATGGAGTGACAGCGTCACCCGGAATCACGCTCGATCGTATAGGTCTCAGACATTTTGGTGCGGGATATACTGATCTCTATGTTGAACCGAACGGCCAAACATCGAGAATTCGTAATCTTCTTGGCGCGAGATCAGAATAGTCAGTGATTATAGCAGATTTATTGCGGTTTATTTATTTTGGTAATTGGAGGATGATCTTGTATTGTCATTCGACCATGTGCACTCGCGCGCGCGACCGCTCCTGCCCAGGGAGCATTGGGCGCGGTGATTTGTATTCTATCTCAGATTGTTTTTCTGTCTGACGCGGAGCTTCCGGCGACACCGCATCCGGAAGGCGTCAGGAAGACACGGGGGTGACGACCGGCGCGTTGCGGAAGAATCAGCAGGCACAAGACAATGAAGGCGGCGATGACGGCCGAGGCGATCGGGCGGCTCAACGCGAAGCCGCCATCGCTCAACGGCTTGTCCAGCAGATCGCCGACCGTCGCTCCGAGTGGTCGCGTGAGAATGAAGGCGATCCAGAACAATAGAACACGCGAGACGCTCGTTGCGTAGTACAGCCCCACGATGACGAGGAGTCCGCCGGCAAAGGCAAGCGCGCCACCGCCATATCCAAGTTGATCGGTATCGGCCGCCCAATCGCCGAGCGCGGTGCCCAGCGTCTGCGACAGAGTTATAGCCGCCCAATAAAACGCCTCGGCTTTCGGCGTCGTCACGCTGCTGACCGAAATCGTGCGCTCCGACCAGTACCAGAGGCCGAGCACGACGAGCAGGCCGAGCAGCAGCAGGGACGATCCGCCCGTATAGCCGATGCCGAGCGAGCGATCGGCGAAGTCCGCCATGGTCGTGCCGAAGGTCGTTGAGGCGACGATTGTTGCCCAGTACAGATACGGATGGAACCGCGGCGCCCGGATCTGCGCGCCGATCAGCGCGATCAGCACGGCAAGAAAGAGGATCGTCCCGGCGAGGTAGCCCCAATCCAGCGTCATCGTCACGGTATCGCCGCCGGTCTCGCCGAGAGTGGTCGCGGCGATCTTGATGATCCAGAAGACGAGCGTGACCGCGGGAACCTTGCTCACGGTTTTTCTGCCAGGATTTCTCGCTCAACGGGACCTCCAGACCTTGGCTTGTCGAGGCGTTGCGGTCATAAGGGTAATGCGGTATGTCGTAAATACGACGAATCTGCGGCAGATTGGTAGCAAACACAACATGTGTCAAGGAGGGATAGGCCGGTGCCGACAGCGTCTAATTTCGATGGCAGGCTTGCCGAACATTTCATGCGGTTGAGCCCAGCCGAGCAGCGCGTCGCCCGGTTTTTTCAGGGAAAACCCGGAGGAGGTGCTGATCGCGTCCGCAGCCGCGCTTGCGATCAAAACCGAGACCAGCGATGCGACGATCGTGCGGACGGCGCGGGCGCTCGGCTATGCCGGCCTCGAAGATCTGCGGCGCTCGCTCGTGGGAGAATTGCGCAATCCGCTGTCGTTGGCCGAGCGCTTGACGCGCACCTTGAGCGAGACTGGCGGCAGCGTCGCCTCGGCCATGGACATGACGCTGGAGATTCACCAGCGGTCGCTCGACAATCTCCGCAAGTCGATCACCGCCGAGCAATTCGAAGCGGCCGTCGAGATCCTGGTCGCGGCCCAGCGCATGGTGGTCTTCGGACTGGGACCATCGAGCGCGATCGCCAATTATCTGGTCATGCAACTGGGGCGGTTCGGCTTCAACGCCTTCAGCCTGACGAATACCGGCCTGCTGTTCGCCGACGATCTGGGCAAGCTCCGCGCCGGCGACACGGTCATCATGTTCGCCTATGGGCGGGTCTATGCCGAACTTGCGGCGCTGGTGGATATGGTCGAGCGGCGGGGGGCTTCGATCGGTTCTTATCACGGATACGCTGGAAGCATCCCTGCAGGCCAAGGTCGGCTTGGCCCTGTCCGTCAATCGAGGGCGATCCGACATGTTCAGCATGCACACCGCCACGCTCGGCTTCATCGAGGCGCTCCTGGTCGGGATAGCGACCAAGCGTCCGGCCGAGACGGTGGCGAGCCTCCAGGCGCTCAACGATGCGCGCGAGAAACTCGCAGGGAAGCCGACCAAATTGTCGATCGTCGAGCCGAAGGGGTGAGCGGCCGGCAGCACGCGGGGAGACGGTTCGCTGTCCTCACGAACTCAGCAGATTCCGCGCCGTCGCGATGATCATTTCGCGCAGCCAGCGATGCGCCGGCTGAGCATCGAAGCGCTTGTGCCATAGCATCACGCTGCGCAATGCGCGGGATTTGAACGGAAGTTCCCTGAGTTCGATCGGGTAGGCGCGCCGGAACTCGCGGGCGATCTGGCTGCCCAGCACGGCGACCATATCGGATTGTACCAGGATAGCGCCGGCGGAAAGGTAAGGCGCCTCCAGCCCGACGCGCCGGACATAGCCGACGCCGCCAAGTGCGGCGTCCACGAAACCGAGGTCTTCGCCGCTGGACGAGATCACGAGATGCGACAGCGCGGCGAAGGTCGCCAGATCGAGCTGGGTCGAGCAGCGCCGGATGGCCCCGCCGCATCGCGACAACATAGCGATCCTCGGCCAGAACCCGCGAGGCGAAGCGCTCGGCCGTCGGGTCGCTGGCGGCGATGGCCAGATCGAGTTCGCCCCGATCCAGCAGGTCCGAGAGGTCAAGCGTGCCGGCGGGCCGCAGGGATAGCCGGATATTCGGCGCCAGCGCGGTAACCTCCGCCGTGATGGGGCCGGCCAGCACGACGGCGGCGTAGTTGTTCACGGCGATCGTGAACCGCCGGTCCGCCTCGGAGGCGACGAAGTCCTCCGGCTCCAGCGCCGTTTGCAGCTCGCTCAGCGCACGCCGGATCGGCGGCGCCAGTTCTTCCGCACGCGGCGTCGGCAGCATGCCGTTCGGCGTTCGCACGAAGAGCTGGTCCTTGAGCCGCCAGCGCAGCCGGTTCAGCGCATGGCTGAGCGCCGGCTGACTCAATCCCAGCCGATCCCCGGCCTTGGTGACGCTGCGCTCGCGGAAAACGGCCTCGAACACGACCAGGAGATTGAGGTCGATGGCTTTCAATTCCATTCGAACGGCTCCTAAATCTTTCCAGATTCTGATTATTCATATTATGAATGTGTATGTAACGAGCATGCATTTGCGTCATTGCGGCGCATCGCCCGATCTTCAAGGCCGGAAGGCAGGATTGGAGTGCGGATGATGGCATATCGCGGCGGTTCGACGGACCCTGAAGCCCTGATCATCGTGGTCGCGGCCCGCGGCGCGGCTTCGGGTCAGGTGCACGAATTGGTGGCGCGCTGGCAGGCCGTCGTTCCGCGAGCGGAATTCGTCACCATCGACGTGGAGGCGGCGCAAGGCGCCACCGATGCGGCGATCCTGCGGCGCCTGGCTGCCGCCGCTGCCGCGTCCCGGTCGCTGCGGCTGTCCCAAATCGTGGCCTTCGGCATGGGCGATGCCGGGCGAATCGTCCTCGACCTCGTGATCCGGGGGCGCTTTCCCAGTGTCGGCGTGCTCGGCATCGACATTGCCCTCTGGCCTCGATCCCGCCGACGGCCGCGATGATCCGGCTGGTCCAGCACGAAAACTCCGAGGATCCGGGATCCGCGTGCTATCACGCCCTGGTCGAGGCGATGCAGCTCGAGGGCATCGATATCCGCAGCATGATCCTGCCGGAACGCTCGATGATCGCCCCCGAGGCGACGTTGCGGGCGGGTGCCGCTTTCCTGATGGAACTCGTCGCCAGCGCCAGCCGGCTGCCGACCAAGACCCGGAGCGCATCATGACCGGCATCGTCAAGGTGGCGCTGCGCCATCCCTACACCTTCGTCGTCATGGCGATGCTGATCCTGATCTTCGGCATCCGCGCCACGCTGACCACGCCGACCGACATTTTCCCGAATATCAACATCCCGGTGATCAGCGTCGTCTGGAGCTATAACGGCCTGCCGCCCGACGACATGTCAGGCCGCATCGTCGGGTTCTACGAACGCTCCCTGACCAACAGCGTCAACGACATCGAGCACACCGAATCGCAATCGGTCGCGGGCTACGGCGTCGTCAAGATCTTCTTCCAGCCGACCGTGAACATCCAGGCAGCCTTGGCGGAAGTCACGGCAGTCTCGCAGACGGTATTGAAGCAGATGCCGCCCGGCATCACGCCCCCGCTTGTGCTGAGCTACAACGCCTCGAGCGTGCCGATCTTGCAGATCGCGCTGTCGAGCGACAAGCTGTCCGATACCAAGCTCTACGATTACGGGCTGCAATTCATCCGGCCCCAGCTGACCGCGGTCGCCGGAGCCTCGATCCCGGCCCCCTATGGCGGCAAGATCCGGCAGGTCCAGGCCGATCTGAACCAGCAGGCGCTGCACACCTACGGCATCTCCGCGAACGACGTCATCAACGCATTGTCGGTGCAGAATCTGATCACGCCGGTCGGCACCGAGAAGATCGGCAAGCTGGAATACACGGTCGATCTGAACGATTCGCCGCGGACGATCGACGCCTTCAACAACCTGCCGGTGAAGACGGTCAACGGCACGGTCATCTACATGCGCGACATCGCCCATGTCCATGACGGCAGCCCGCCCCAGACCAATGTCGTGAAGGTCGACGGCAAGAATGCGGTGATGCTGTCGGTCGTGAAGATCGGCGCGGCCTCCACGCTCGACATCATCTCCGGCATCCGCGGCCTGCTGCCGAGCGTGGCCCAGACGCTGCCCGCCAGCCTGCACATGACGGCTGTCGGCGATCAGTCGATCTATGTGACGAGCGCCGTCTCGAGCGTGGTGCGCGAAGCGCTGATCGCCGCCGGGCTGACCGCCGCGATGATCCTGCTGTTCCTCGGCAGCTGGCGGTCGACGCTGATCATCACGGTCTCGATCCCGCTCGCCGTGCTGTCCTCGCTGATCGTGCTGTCGGCCCTCGGCGAGACCATCAACGTCATGACCTTGGGCGGGCTGGCGCTAGCGGTCGGCATCCTGGTCGACGACGCCACGGTGACGATCGAGAACATCAACCGGCACCTCGATCTCGGCCAGGACATCGAGACCGCGATTCTCAACGGCGCCCACGAGATCATGGTGCCGGCGACCGTCTCGCTGCTGTGCATCAGCATCGCCTTCGTGCCGATGTTCGGGCTGGGCGGCGTCGCCGGCTATCTGTTCCGACCGCTCGCCGAGGCCTTCGTCTTCGCGCTGGTCGCATCCTATGGGCTGACCTACACGCTGGTGCCGACCCTGGCGAAATACCTGCTGCGCCACCAGGCGAGCGGGCAGGGCGCGGACGGAGCCGTCAGCCGCAATCCGCTGGTGCGCTTCCAGGCGCGGTTCGAGCACGGCTTCGAACGCCTGCGCGGGCTCTATCTCGGCCTGCTCCAGCTCTGCCTGGCCAAGCGCGGCTGGGTGGTCGCAGGCTTTCTGTGCTGCGCGCTCCTTTCCTTCGGGCTCGTGCCCTATCTCGGCCAGGATTTCTTCCCCAATGTCGACGGCGGGCAGATCGCCCTCCATGTCCGGGCGCGGACCGGCACGCGGATCGAGGAAACCACCAAGCTGACCGACCGGGTCGGCGCCGCGATCAAGCAGATCATCCCGGCTGCCGAACTCGCCAGCGTGGTCGAGAATGTCGGCCTCAGCGCCAGCCCCATCAACACGGCCTACAACAATTCCGGCACGATCGGAGTCGAGGATGCGGACATCCTGATCAGCCTGGGGCCCGGCCATGCACCGACCGCCGGCTATATCAGTGCCTTGCGCAAGACGCTGCCGCATGTCTTCCCGGGCACGAGCTTCGCCTTCCTGCCGGCCGACATGGTGACGCAAGTGCTGAATTTCGGCACGCCGGCGCCGATCGACGTGCAACTCGTCGGCGACGACGTCACGGCCGACCGTCATTACGCCGACGCGCTGCTGAACCGGATCCGGCACATCCCGGGCATTGTCGATGCCCGGATCCAGCAGCAATTCGCCCAGCCCACGCTCGACGTCGCGGTCGATCGCTCGCTGGCCGGGCTGGTCGGCCTTAACGAGCGCGACGCCGCCACCTCGATGCTCGACACCCTGGCCGGCAGCACCCAGACCAGCCCGACCTTCTGGCTCAACCCGGCGACCGGCGTTTCCTATCCGGTCTCCGTCCAGACGCCGCAGCACGACATCGACACGATAAGCGGGCTGCGCAACATCCCGCTGACGACGGGCGCGGGCGGTGCACCGCAGCTGCTGGGCGGCTTGGCGACGATCGGCCGGACGGCGACGGATGCCAGCGTCTCGCATTACAATGTCCGGCGGGTCATCGACATCTACGCGTCGACCCAGGGGCGGGACCTCGGCGCTGTCGCCGCCGATATCCGCTCGGTCATGCAGGCGACCGCGAAGGATCTGCCGCATGGCGCGAATCTGGCGCTGCGCGGCCAGGTCGCGACGATGACGAGCGCCTATCAGCAGCTCTTCGCCGGGCTCGCTCTGTCGATCGTGCTGATTTACCTGCTGATCGTCGTCAATTTCCAATCCTGGCTCGATCCGTTCATCATCGTCACGGCGCTGCCGAGCGCCCTTGCCGGCATCGTCTGGATGCTGTTCGCGACCGGCACCACGCTCTCGGTGCCTGCTCTGACCGGCGCCATCATGTGCATGGGCGTCGCCACCGCGAACAGCATCCTGGTGATCGCCTTCGCACGGGAGCGGATGGCGGAAGGGATCGACGCGGCTCATGCCGCGCTCGCGGCCGGCGCCACGCGCTTCCGCCCGGTCCTGATGACGGCGCTCGCCATGGTGATCGGCATGCTGCCGATGGCGATCGAGCCCGGGCAGAACATACTCGGCCGCTCGGCTGAGGGGTTGGCGGCGGCGCCGCAGCTTTGGGCTACTACCGGACCGCATTGTCGCTGACGACCGCGACCGGGACGGACGGAAAATGCGCCGCAATTCCCGGTGGTTGCGACGGTGTGAACCTGATGCCCGATGAAGCCTTGCACATCCAGATCGCGCAAGCGCTCGTGCCGCGACGGCGCGCCGGCTGCGCCTCATGCAGCGCGGTCTCAGCCGAGCGCAGATCAGGGGCCGGCCAGTCCGCGCCGTCCGGCCGGCACTTGGATTGATCCGCCGCCGGCCAGCCCGTGAGGAAGACTATCTAGCGATCACTGAGGCGCAAAGGCAGCGGACCACGAAATCTTCCTACCGGTTCGGCGCCCGGTAGAGGGCGAGCGCGCCCTGGCAGGCGGTCCGGGCAGGGGCGCGGCACCCGATGAGCGCGACGGTCGCTACAATATTCTCGCAACTGCCTGGAATTCACCAGAAATCCCAGGACCGTCGGGCGGTATTTCCGTCGCGACCTTGTCGGGACATAGCGCCGTATAATCGATCCGGACATCGCGACTGGCTTGCGATCTGCCGGACCGGCTCCGACCAGGAAGAGCTGCGGCGCCGATCGCCGGGACCGCCGCTTAGTGGCGCCGTCGGGCCGCGTGGAAAACGACGCGGAGAGTACCGCGGACGATCGGCGAAATGTCTCCGTCCCGCGGCGGACATTCGACGGGCTCGGCAAACTCGGCGAAAATCGGCGAGTGATAGGCGATGGCATAGCTGGCGAGACCATCCATCCACGCTTGGATGATAGCGTTGAGGCCCCTGAGCACGATGAGCATCCAAGCGGATCAGTCCATCGGCCAGCCCCCTGAAAAGAAAGGGGGCTGCGGTGCATCGGGACGGCAATTGATTTTCCACCGATCGCGTTGTGAAACAGTCGAGCGAAGCGGTACATTTCATCTAGGCTCCTGTGCATTCAATAGCGCAGGAACTTATCCGGCCAGCTCTACCGGTTGGATTTCATGCCGGGGCGATCGGGTTACGGCCGTAGTCCAGCTTATGGCTGCATCTTTGTCGATGGCGGAGCGTCGATCGACTGGCTGCAGCACGGCCCGGGCCCCGGCCTTGCGGATATTCGCCCCGGCGACCAGCGCGAAAGTGCTATAGCGGGACATGGATCGAATCTGAAAAAGTCCCTCGCGGTTCTCACGGCGCACAACCCAGTGCGTCGCGAACGTTACGTTGGGAGAAAATGATGTCAGAGGCGATTTCTATTCATCCGTCCGTGGATCATGGCGTGAAACCGGGGGCCAATGGATTTCGCCGGTGGAACGCTCACCTGCAAATGCCCGCAAAAATCCGGTCAAGGTCGCGCTTAAAGGGGCAGATTGCCCATAACCATGTCTGCGGCTGCACAAATGCTGGAAGCCGGAGGGCTCGACCTTCGCGGTCATCGCCGTGACGTCGCGCGACAACGTGTCGGTGACGGCGAATTGGCGATAAGCTTGTCGTGATCGATCCGTCGGCGACGATCCAGCGTCATGCCTGCAAGGATTGCGGCGTTCACATGTACGGCCGGATCGAGAATAAGGGACACCCGTTCTACGGGCTGGATTTCGTTCATCCGAACTGTCGAAGGAAACCGGCTGGGCCGCGCCCGAATTCGCGGCCTTCGTGTCCTCGATCATCGAGAGCGGCGTGCATCCCAGCAAAATGGGCGCGATCCGCGGCCGCTTGAAGGAACTTCATCTCGAGCCCTATGACTGCCTGTCGCCGCCGCTGATGGACGCCATCGCGACTCATATCGCCAAGGCGTCGGGCGTCCTCAAGGACTGATGGAAAGCGGCCTCGGCTTCAGGGTCGGACGAAACGGCTCGGTACATCCGCAGGACGGATGGTACCGGGCCGTCCTCTTCAGGGCGGCACGGCCCTGGCCCAATGCGGCCAGTGGGCGACGATATGGTCGACCACGCGCGCGCCGACGAGTTCGACATTCTCCACCGTCCTCGGCAAAGCCGCCGGCCCGTCTGGCCGGGGCGGGGTCCAGATGCTGCAGCGTCGTCTCGTTCGGATTGCCCTGGTCGAAGTTCACCGCGCCGCGCAACGCCATCACGCGATCCGTGCCATGCAGCCGGGCAATCACCTGGGTGATGGCCGTGCCTTCCATCTCGGTGATGAGATAGTCGTCGACACCGTAGAGTTTGGCGATGTACTGTGCCTGCGCCGACAGGCCGGGACCGTGGAAGAACGTGTCGCCCGTCATATGGGTGCCGGCGGCGACCGATGGCGGTTTGCCGGGCCGCGGGTTGCGGATAGTGCATCCGATAGGCCATCGCCGCCTCTCGGAATCCTTGAGCGGCGTGTCGGCGCTCAGCCGCATCGCCCAGGTCACCAGGGCCGGATTCAGGTGATAGGACCCGGATCGACTCATAGCCTTTGCGCGGCATGAACAGCGGCTCACCGGGTGCCACCTCGTCGGCGGCCCAACGGTGTCCAGATCGTGTCTACCAGCCAAGTCGCCCACACCACCTCGCCGATGGTACCGCGGGCAGGTGGCGTGCCGCCGACCCCGGACAGGATGTAGTAGCTCTGCGAGAAATCGAGCTGCGGGTTCAGCAGAATCGCCTGCATCGACGACGACGACGCAACCTTGCCCATGCCGAGGACCGCGCCGCAAACGCCATCCTTGTTGCAATAGACCGGATTGAGCGCGCCTTTTATCGGGATCGGTGCGCTGTTTGCCCAATAGCGCTCGTACCAGTGCTGGAACTCGCCGGCCCGATCGCCTGTGTTCTGGCCGATTTCGAACATCGCGGCGACGAAGACTTTCACCTTGAGCGGCGTCCTGGCCGGATCTGCCGCCATCGACGGGCTGGATGAGGCGAGGACGAACGCCAGGGCGAGCACCAGCCTTGCCCAATACGAGAAACTCTCGGTCACGAGCCGCTCGAATGATCGATCTTCGGCAGATCGCCGGAAGAGAACCGCTCGATAGCCTCGGCCAAATCCTTCAGGCTGAACGGCTTTGCGAGCTTCGGCAGCCTGCCGTCATCGACCGGCAGCTCCGCATATCCCGTGGCCAGGATGATCGGAATGTGCGGCCAGTCGGCCGCGACCGACTCGGCGAGCTGTAAACCGGTCATGTCGGGCATTGCCTGGTCGGTGACGATCAGATCGATCGCCGTCTCCCGCCTGAGGATATCCAGCGCCTGCCGACCCGAATTGGCTTCCAGGACCTTGTGCCCGAGGTCTTCGAGCATCGCCGCCCGTGTTCACGAGGACGAGGCTGTCGTCGTCCACGGCGAGAGAACGGTCATGGCCCGCACCATGCCGTCGGTTCCGACGGAAAGTCGGATGGACGACGGTCTCTCGGCCTGCCCGGCAGATTCGGGGGCGACAGGCAGCCAGAGCTCGGCCGTGGTTGCCCTCGCCTTTGCGGCTCTTCAGGATCAGGCGGCCGCCGGACTGCTCCGCCATGCCATGCACCATCGGCAAGCCCAGCCCCGTGCCCTTGCCTACGCCCTTGGTCGTGAAGAACGGGTCGATGGCCCGGGCGAGCGTCTTTGCGTCCATGCCTTCGCCCGGTGTCGGTCACGGAAAGACGAAGATAGGAGCCGGCTTTCAGGCCGTTCTCGCCCCGGCGATCGACACCTCCACGCCCGCGATGAGGATGGAGCCGCCGTTCGGCATCGCGTCCCGTGCGTTGACGGCCAGGTTCAGGAGCGCCAGTTCCAGTTGGTTGTGATCGGCCAGCACCAGCGGGAGCGCCGCCGGGAGGCGCGCCTCGATCTGGATGCTCGATCCGAGGGAGCGTTCCAGCAGATCGGTCATCCCATTCACTAACGCCGGAACGTCGATCGGTTCCGGCTTGAGCTCCTGCCGCCGCGCAAAGGCCAGCATGCGCTGGGTGAGGGCGCCGCCGCGCTGGGCCGCACGCATTGCGTTTTCGAGCAGGGAGGCGGTCTTGGGTTCGTTGGGCACGCGCCGGCGCAACAGTTCGAGGCTAGCCTGGATGGCCATCAGCAGATTGTTGAAGTCATGTGCGATGCCGCCGGTGAGCTGGCCGAGAGGCATCCATTTTCTGCGATTGGAACAGGGCTTCGCGCGCGTGTTCGAGCAGCTGCTGCGCCTTCCGTTGCGCGGTGATATCGCGCGTCACCTTGGCGAAGCCGAGCACCGTGCCGTCCTTCGGCGCGGATGGCATCGATGACCACATTGGCCCAGAACTGGCTGCCGTCCTTCCGGACGCGCCACCCTTCCTTCTCGAATCGGCCCTCGGCGGCCGCTATGTCGAGCGCGGCTTGCGGAGCGCCCGCCGCACGGTCCTCGGCTGTGTAGAAGCGGGAGAAGTGTGCCCGATGATCTCGTCCGGCAGATAGCCCTTGATTCGTTCCGCACCCAGATTCCAGCTGGACACGACGCCCGAGGGATCGAGCATGAAGATCGCGTAGTCGCTCACGCCCTGCACCAGAATCCGGAACTGCTCCTGGCTCTTCCGCAGCGCTTCCTCTGCTGCCCTGCGCTCGGTCAGGTCACGTGTGATTTTGACAAAACCGACGAGTTCGCCGGACGCCGAACGGATGGGATCGATGACGACCTGCGCCCAGAATTGGGTGCCGTCCTTCCGGACCCGCCAGCCCTCGGCCTCGAATTTCCCGTCCCGCGCCGCCGTCTCGAGTGCGCGCGCAGGCAGTCCGGCCTTACGATCTTCTTCGACATAGAACGTGGAGAAAATGCTTGCCGATGATTTCGGCCGGTTCGTATCCCTTGAAGCGGCGGGCACCTGGGTTCCAGCTCGTCACCACGCCGTCGGGATCGAGCATGTAGATGGCGTAGTCCGTGACGGCATCGTATCAAGAGGCGATATCGACCCTCATCCGTCTGAGCCGCCTCGAACCGCGCGTCACTCTCCATGCCATTCCCTCTCGGATTTTCTCGTGAATGGCGTCATGGAGGGCGCATCGTGGCAAGCGAAATTATCGACCGGAGGCGGGCAGGGCAACCAGCCTCGTCGCTGCGGCGACGCTCAGTTTTCCCGCCGATGAGCCATGCTGCAGCTTTCGAATCGGAAGGTCCAGCTATGTGAACCATCTTCTCCGGCTCGAACGGTTGATCTTTGCCGAGGAGTTCCAGGGACGTCCGGCGTCTTGATCAAAATCAGTAGAGCCGCGATCAGGCGTCCTTCCAGGACGGAAAGATGGCCGCCTGTCCCCGGCAGGCACCGTCGTCGCCGATGAGCTGCCAGACGACGCCTTGCTCGATCCAGAAGCGCCGGCCGGACTTGGCGATGCGCAAGCCGCGATAACCCGACCTGAAGCCGTTGTGCCGGACGGCAATCCAGCAGCTGCTGCCGATCATCGCGGTTGGGCGCCTCCGGCCGAGAGGCGCGAGGGCAAGGTCGTGAACTCGTCCCAGGAATATTCGAAACAGGCCTGAGCCGTCTTGTTGGCGTAGATGAAATGTGGGTCGGGAGCCGTGTCGTGGGCCAGGAGTGCAAAGGGGGCATCGAGGTATAGCCAATCCGCGCCGTGCCCCGGTGCGACGAGTAGCGCGCCGACCAGACGGGCATAGCTTCCCGTGAGCAGGGCGAAAAAGTCGGGATTGCAGGCGAGGCCGGCTGCCTGGAGCTCTTGTTTCATCCGCGCGATCTTTTCATGGATGCATCGTGCGGCTCCCCTTCGGATGCTGGCGTTACCCGGATCGCGAGCAGCGCAAAGAAAGCTCAGCACGGCTGCGACGGTAATATAGAAGCCGACCCAGCGGAGGCCGCCATGGGCCAGGAGCAGCTGCGCCGCGTAAAGGCGCCAGCGATGCGCCCAGGATCCCACCAAGATTGTACGCGGCAGAGGCACCGGTGTAGCGCACCTGCGTCGGAAAAAGCTGCGGAAGCAGAGCGCCCATCGGCGCGAACAGCATCCCCATGAGGCCCAGCTCCAGCGCCAGGAACAGCAGGGACAGGCCGGGATCGCCGGTCCCGAGGAGCGGAGCCAGTGCGAAGCCCGAGAGCGCGGAGGCCGCATCAGGCGACCAGCAGCACCAGCCTCGATCCGAAGCGATCCGCCAGGGCCGCGGCGATCGGCGTGGTCACGACCATCGCCAGGATCGCCAAGCATAGAAGCTGAAGAAAGACGTTTCGCGGGATATGGCCGATGCGCGTGCCGTAATCGAGGGCGAACACGGTCGAGATGTAGAAGGTGGCATAGGCCCGCGACCATTGCGAGGGATCCGAGCGCCAAATTCCGGCCCATGCTTGCGCAGCACCTCGCCAAGCGGCACGCGAACCTGTTCCCCGCGTGCAGCCATATGGGCGAATGCCGGGTCTCGCCGATGCGCCGCCGGACATAAAGGCCGACCATTACGAGAAAGGCGCTGGCGAGGAACGGGAATGCGCCAGCCCCAGGCCGTGAACTGGGCCTCGGTCAGGAGCGAAAACAGCAGGAGGAACAGCCCATTGGACAGCAGGAAACCGGCTGGCGGGCCGAGCTGCGGGAACATGCCGAACCAGGCTTGCCGACCCCGTGGTGCGTTCTCGGTCGCGAGCAGCGCGGCACCGCCCCACTCCCCGCCCAGGCCGATGCCCTGGCCCAGGCGGAGGAGGCAGAGCAGGAGCGGGGCCAGGGCGCCGGCACTCGCATAGTCGGGCAGGACGCCGATCAGCGTGGTGGAAAGGCCCCATGGTGACCAACGAGGCAACCAGCGTCGATTTGCGGCCGATGCGGTCGCCGAAATGGCCGAAGAGAAACGACCCAAGGGGGCGTGCAAGGAAGGCGATGCCGAAGGTCGCAAAGGCCGCCAGGGATTGCGTGCCCGTCGCGGAGGCGGGAAAGAATTTCTGCCCGAGCACCAGCGCGGCCGCGGTGCCATAGATATAGAAGTCGTAGTACTCGATGGCAGTCCCGACCATGCTCGCGATGATGATCCGGCCCGGCACTGCATGCCGGATCGTTCGACGCATTGCTCGGCAGCTTGTCCACGAAGATAACTCACGCTTGCTGTTGCTACTCGATCGGGGCGTGCCGAACACAGGAGCGCTCCGAGGAGTGAAGACATATATGAATACCGTGTTCGGACCGTACCCCTCGAAATGTCGCACCGCGGAGGCGGGGGGTGCGTGAGCTTCCGGTACCGATGAACGCGGGATTTTACCTCGGTTTCCAGCCCATCCCGGGATGTCATTGCGCCGCAAGCCTGCCTGCAGGGCGCGCCTGGCAACCCGCGGGTGCGCGTTCAAAACGCGTCGCCTCCTGTAGGTAGAATCCGAGGCTGCTCCTGCCGTTTATGTTGATGTAGCTTTCCATGATCACCGTCGTCCCGCTCACCCGCCGATACGCGTGGCCACGTAGCGGCGGGAAGTGTTCCATGTACCTCGAAATAATTTCCCGATCCGCCAGCTGAAACCGGCGTACAGGCGAAAATTCGATCGGTGCCATACAGGGAGTTTCGACACGAAATCTATGCCGTCAGGGGTAATGACCGGGGGTGAGATTGGTCATGGTGTTTGTTTAATATATGAATCGTAATATCTGCAGATAGGTTATACCCGGCGCGAAATTCCATCTGAACAATTGAAACAAATGCTTTTTCTTTATTGTGAGAAATGGTCAAGTTATTTCGGATAATTAAGTCAAAATTAATAGCCATCGACGTATTACTGTTGTGTTGGACGGGCGTTGGTTCCAGCAGAAAGTACTTTCTTCCAAATATAATATGAAATGGGCTTACAGTATGAACCGTCTTCTTGTTTCTTCGGCCGCTCTTATTGGTGTCGTCGCTTCTCAGGGTGCTTGGGCCGCAACGCAGTCGACCAGCATCGGTGCGAGTGCAACCGTGTCGACAGTGTGCTCGCTGACCACTTCTGCCTTGAACTTCGGTGAAGTCGCTCTGAGCGGAGCTACGACTGGCTCGGCCAATGTCAACGTGACCTGCACTGGCGGTGGCGCGTACACCGTGGCGCTGGATAACGGTGCGAATTCGGTCGGCGCCCAGCGCAACCTGAAGAGCGGCAGCAATACCCTGCCTATGGCCTTTTCCAGGATGCTGGCTATGCGACCGCGTGGAACGCCGCCGGCGCGGGGCTGGTTTCCGGCACCGGCAACGCGGACGAGCAGACGCTGATCGTGTATGGCCAGATCGCGACCGGCCAGACTTTGGTTTCCGGTAATGGCACCGCCTACAGCGACACCGTCCAGGTGACCGTTACCTACTGACCGTATCTGCACTGAACGGGGGCAACGATGCAACGCATGCTGGTCTTGGCCGCCCTGATCGCTCTCTGCAGTCTACCTGCCGGGACGGTCGAGGCGGCCTCGCTGGAGATCTCGCCGGTCATCGTCGATTTTGCTCCCGGTCAGACCGCCGCCACGATCGTCGTGCAGAATCACGGCGAAACGCCCGTCGCGGTTCAAGCCCGCGCCTATAGCTGGCGCAGGCCGATGACGACGAACCTCTCACCGCAACCCCATGATGTGATCCTGTCGCCGCCGATCTTCACCGTCCCCGCCGGCGCGTCGCAGACCGTCCGGCTCTTGCTGCGCGGCGGAAGCGGCTCAGGAGCGGAACGGAGCTACCGGCTGCTGCTGGACGAAGTGCCGCCGGGTCGATGTTCAGAACAAGCAACTCGTCATAGCGCTCCGCGTGTCGCTGCCGGTCATCGTCGCTCCGTCGTTGCCGACCCCTCGCGCGTTGCAATGGCGATTGGAGCGCGATCCCGCCGGCGGGACGAACGTGACCGCGGTCAATGCAGGGCAAAGCTATGACCGGGTCATGGAGATCGACGTGACGCTGCCCGACGGCAGCCATCCGAAGCTCGTTTCCCGGGGCAAAAACACATATGTCCTACCCGGCGCACATCGGCGCTGGACCGTGCAGGCGACTGGCGGCCGTACCGCCGGGCTCAGTGCATCTGAGCGTTACGACCTTGGCGGGCAAAAGTGAGCAAATTCTGGCGCCCTGACCGAAAACGCTTCGGTGCCGCCGCGGGCACTGGCCGCGCTGCTGACAGCCGCCACCGCGTCGGCAGCCGAGCGCTCTCTAGCGCTGGAGGTGATCATGAACGGTCGCAGTACCGGCCCGCTCGTGGGCGAGTTCATCGACCGTGACGGCGTACTCTACGCCAATCCCTCGGAACTGCGCGACCTCGGGTTTGTCGTGCCCCAAGGACATGGCAGCGGGCACCGAGCCGATCCCGCTTTCTGCCCTTCCCAATGTTCGCGCCGAGGTCAACGAAGCCCAGCAGACGCTGGTCGTGGTCGCGACCGACGCGGCGCAAATCCCGACGGAACTCGGCGGCGCGGCTTCGGTCCCTTTGGCGCCGCCTGTCGCCCGCCGGATACGGCGCGGTGCTCAACTACGACATCCTCGGCACCTTCACCGGCCTGCAGAACACCGGCGGCGGGCTGCTCGATTTTCGGATGTTCAGCCCTTATGGCCTGCTGCAGAGCACCGCCCTTGCCAACATCGCGCCCACGACCGGACAGAAGAACATTGTCCGCCTCGACAAACACCTACACTTATTCCGAACCCGACGATCTGCGCCAATGGCTCGCCGGCGACGTGGTGACGGGTGCCGTGTCGTGTGAGTCGGGCGGTGCGCCTGGAAGGGGCTCAGGTGGCGAGCGATTTTGCCCTTCGCCCCGACCTCGTCACCTATCCGCTGCCGGTGATCAGCTCTTCTACTGCCGTGCCTTCCACCGTCAATGTTGTGGTCAACGGCATTCGCCAGTTCAGTGCGCCGGTGCAGCCCGGCCCCCTTTATCGTGCAGACACTGCCGGTTGTCACCGGTGCCGGCGAAGTAGCCGTGGCCGTGCAGGACGCGCTCGGCCGCCAGACGCTCGTCACGCTGCCCTTCTATGCCAGCACCGCGCTGCTCAAACCGGGCCTTGCCAGCTATTCGCTCGAAGCCGGTGCCGTACGGCAGAATTACGGGCTGGATACCGAGCGGGATACCGGCTGGGCCGCGAGCGGCTCGGCGCGTTACGGGCATCACCGACTGGCTGACCCTGGAGGGGCATGGCGAAACCACCAAGGCATTGGCTCTGCTCGGCGTCGGCGCGGCCGTGCAGGTCGGAGCGATCGGCGTGTTCAACGCAGCGGTTGCCGACAGCACCGGGCCGCGGCGGCTTGCCGGCAGTCGCCGGCAGCAAGACCGGCGGCCCCAGCCTGTCGGCCGGCTTCCAGCGGGTTTCGTCCCATCTCAGTTTTGGCGTCAGCGGCACCGTTTCCACGAACGGGTACCGGAGACATCGCCGCCGTGACCGGCTCTCCGATGCCGCGATCGGCGCTGAATGCCAATATCGGTTATGAATTCGGCTCTTTAGGGAATATCGGCGTCGCCTATCTCAACCAGTTGCCCAGGGCACAGCCATGGGCTTGCCACAGACCGTGTTGGATTTGAGCGCCATTACCAATCCGAAGGCCGAACTGGCGACGGCGAGCTACAGCGTCCCGGTTGCCGGCAACGTCACTTTCTATGCGACTGGCTTCAAGATCTTCGCAGCGGCGGCAGCTATGGCGCGAGCGTCGGCATCAACATCGCACTCGGCGGCGCCACTTCAGGCTCGGTCGGCAGTTCGCTGGATGGCGGCCACGCCACCTATCAGGCGGGTATCGCCAAATCCGCGCTCGAGCCGAACGACTACGGTTATCGCCTGGAGGATTCGGAAGGTGCCGAGCCGTACCGGCTGCCGAAGGCGAATTCATCAGCCCCTGGGGCCGCGCGACGGCCGGGATAGATCAGTCGCCCGGCCAGATGGGCCGGACGTCTCGGTGCGAGGGGCTCTTTAACCCTGCTCGGAGGGGATTTGTTCGCCAGCGATCAGATCTATGACAGTTTCGCGGTCGTGCGAACGGGCGATGTCGCGGACGTGCCGGTGCTGTATCAGAACCGGTCCGCAGGCGTCAGCGATTCCGATGGGGGAACTCCTGGTGCCCTCGCTGCTGTCCTATCAGAACAACAGATTGGGCGATCGATGCGACGAGACTGCCGCCGGACATCGAAGTCGGCAGACCTTCGTTCTGGCACGCCCCCAGGAACGGTCCGGGGTCGTGGTCGATTTCCACATCCGAAAGGTGAACGCCGCCCTGCTGGAGCTGCAGGATAGCGACGGAGCCTCCATCCCGCTCGGTTCCATCGCGAAGGTGGAGGGCGAAGAGGACAAGCCGGTGGGCTATGACGGCGAGGCCTATGTCGTGGGGTTGAACCGACCAATCGGGTGGCCGTCGTTTTGCCGAACGGGACGAAATGTTCCGTGGAATTCGCCTAACCAAGCCGGTGAAGGGCGATATCCCCGTTATCGGCCCCCTGCGCTGCCAATGACGCATTTCGGTGCACTCGCGGCGATGATTTTTCTTGCGGCCCTGACGCCCGCGCCGGCGTATGCCGGCGGCGCCATCTGCAACCTGTCCTCGACGCCGCTGGTGTTCGGCGCCTATGTGCCGTCTTCGAATTCGCCGTCCGACTTCACCTCCACGATCGTCCTGACCTGTACGGCGTCCGGCGCGGCGCCTGTAGCGGTGCGCGGGACTATTACGCTGAGTTGGCACGGGCGGTCGTCGGCTGACGGATGGAGCGCACCAGATGCGGGTACCAGCTCTATCTCGATCCTGCCAGGACGACGCTCTGGGGGAATGGCGGCGGCAGCGGCACGGTTCCCGTTTCGGGCGTGGCAGGCCCGACCACGCCGTTCCGACAAACCCTTACTGTCTACGGGCGCATCCTGGCGCGGCAATCCGGGGTAATGACCGGCCACTACACCGACCAGTTCCTCGCCGTTCTGAACTATTGACGGGGCGACGCTACTCGATAATCCCCGGCAGGGGGCGAGGCGAAACGATCACGGCGTCTGCATCCGCGTAGACCCAGTCGCCCGGCCGAAATACGACTCCGCCGAAGCCGACCGGCACGCCCCGCTCGCCGCCATGCTCGACAGGCGAGCGCCGGGCAGTCGTGCCGAGCGCCTTGACCCCGAACGCCATGCCGTCGATCACGGCGCTGTCGCGGATCGCGCCGAAGATCACAGCGCCCTGCCAGCCATTGGCTCGGGCCAGCTCGGCCAGCCGGTCGCCCATCAGGCCGGCAGCGAGCGAGCCGCCGCCGTCGACAACGAGGACGCGGCCCTTGCCCGGCTGGACACCGTTTCCAGCACGAGATGATGGTCGCGCACACGGAGCGTCTCGCACGGTCACGGCGAAGGCACGCCGCTGGCCCGAAATGGCGGAACTGCACCTCGCAGACCGCGACTTCGTCGGGATGGGCGTCGGAGATGTCGCATGTGACGATCGGCATGGTTCGGCCTCGCTGCTGTGTCGTCCTCAGGCCGGCACGACGCCGTAGAGGTCGGTATATTTCGCGGTCAGATAATCGATATAGGGCTGCGGATCGAGCGCGCGGCCGGTGGCCCGTTCCAGCAGCTCGTTTGCGGCTGAAACGCCGGCCATGCTGGTGGACATTGTCGCGCAGCCAGCCGAGCAGCGGCGCGTAGTCGCCGGCAACCAGCGCGCCGTCGAGGCCGCCGAGCTGGTCCCGCGCCGTCGCCATCAGCTGGGCCGCCATCACATTGCCGACGGTGTAGGTGCAGAAGGTGCCGATATAGCCGGTCGACCAGTGGATGTCCTGCAGCACGCCGCGCCGGTCGTCCGGCACGTCGAGCCCAAGGTCGCGCTTGATCGCGGCGTTCCAGGCCGCCGGCAAATCCTTGACCTTGAGCGTGCCGTCGATCAGCTGGCTCTCGATCTCGACCCGCAGCATGATGTGGAAATCATAGGTCAGCTCGTCGGCTTCGACCCGGATCAGGCCGGGCTGACGCGGTTGACGGCGCGGTGGAAGGTCTCGTCGGTCGATTTCCGCCAATTGCTCGGGAAAGCGGTCGCGCAAGGCGCCGTAATGCAGCGCCCAGAAGGCGCGGCTGCGGCCGATATGGTTTTCCCACAGGCGGGATTGCGATTCATGGGCGCCGAAGCTGACGCCGCCGACGGCGTAGAGATTGCCGAAATCAGTCGCCAGCGGGCCGCGGCTATAGGCCGGATCGACGCCTGCTCATAGAGCGCATGGCCGGTCTCGTGCAGCGTCCCGAACACGCTTGCCGGCAGGAAGTTGCGCGGGTAGCGGGTCGTGATGCGGACATCGTCGCGCGTGAACGAGATCTCGAACGGATGCACGGTCGGATCGAGCCGCCCCCGGTCGAGGTCGTAGCCGATCCTGGTGGCGAGATTAGAGCGCGAAATCATGCTGTTGGTCGGCCGGATAGTCGGCTTCCAGGAAATCGGCCCGCGGCGCCGGCGCCGTGGAAACCGCGCGCAGCAGGGGCGCCAGCCCGTCCCGGATCCGGGCGAACAGCGTCCGTAGGCTGGCAGTCGTCTCGCCCGGTTCGGGCAGCCCGATCAGGGCATCGTAGGGCGCCGCGGACCAGCGATGGCATCGGCCAATTGCCGTGCCAGCGCGACCGATTCTTCCAGATAGGGCGCGAACATCGCGAAATCGCTCTTGGCGCGTGCCTCGATCCAGGCGGCATTCGCCGTCGCGCTCAATACTGCCTGGCGATGGCGCAGCGCATCCGGGATGCGGCGGTGCAGATCGACCCCCCGCGCGCGCCTGCTGAATGCCCCGCCGCTCCGGCGCATCCTCCGGCAGATGGGACGTCGCGGTGTCGGCAGCGTCGAGCAGGCGCTGCGTTTCGTCCGAGGTCAGCATTTCGGCCGCGACAGTCGAAAGCGTGGCGATCTGCTGGCCGCGTACGGCCGCGCCGCGCGCCGGCATCATGGTCCGGGAATCCCAGACCAGTACGGAACTTGACGTCAGGACATCGTTGATCGCGCCCAGGCGGCGCAGCAGATCGTGATAGCTCATATCGGACAAAGGCCTCTCGGCAAGGAGTGAGTGTCTGGTCGGATGGTCGGCGCCGTCTAAGCCTTGAACTCCGCTGCCGTCATCCGCCCCAGGTGACGCCAGTATTCGACCCAGGCATTGAGGCCGTTCTTCAGGCTGGACAAACGAAAGAATTCGTTCGGCGCGTGGTAGTCCTCATCGACGGTCGAGAACGAGAAGAACACGGTATCGATGCCGAGCACCCGGCTGAAGATTTCGCCGATCGGGATCGTGGCGCCCATGCGCACGCGCAACGGCTTGCGGCCCAGTATGTCGGTCAGCACCTGCTCGGCCAGCGCAAGGCCGGGATGATCGTCGCGGATCGCATAGGGCAGTGCCAGATGATCGGGCAGTTCGACCTTCATGCGGAAGGAGGGCGGGCAGGCCGCCTCCAGATGCGCCTTGATCGCCTCCTGCACGGTCCGCGGATCCTGGCCGGGCACCAGCCGGCACGAGATCTTGGCATGGGCGGTGCTTGGGATGACCGTCTTCGAGCCGGGGCCGGTATAGCCGCCCCAGAGCCCGTTCAGCTCCAGCGTCGGCCGGGTCCAGTTGCGCTCCAGCAGCGAATAGCCGGTCTCGCCGCCTGGTCCGGCGGCGCCGATCTCGGCCAGGTAGCCGGCCTCGTCGAACGGGATTTCGGCTATTGCGACCCGCTGCGCGTTGCCGATCGGAGTCATGCCGTCATAGAAACCGGCCACCGCGACGCGGCCATCGGCCTCGTGCAGCGAGGCGACGATTGCCGCGATGCCGAGGAGCGGATTGGGCGCGGAGCCGCCATGGCGGCCGGAATGCAGGTCCTTGGCCGCGCCCTCCAGGGTGAACTCCACGGTGCAGATGCCGCGGCTGGCGACGATGATGGTCGGCAGATCGGCGCGCCACATGGCGCCATCCGCGGACAGGACGAAATCCGCGGCGAGCTCCTGCGCGTGCTCGGCGACGAAAGCGTCGAGATGGGCGCTGCCCAGCTCCTCCTCGCCCTCGATCAGGAATTTGACGTTGATCGGCAACCGGCCCTCGGTCGCCAGGAATGCCTCGGCGACCGCCATCGGGATCAGGACCGGCCCCTTGTCGTCCGAGACGCCGCGGGCGTAGAGGCGGTCGTTGCGGGTCGTCGGCTCGAAGGCCGGGGTGATCCATCGCTCGGCCGGATCGGGCGGCTGAACATCGTAATGCCCATAGACGAGGATGGTCGGCGCGCCCGGAGCGCCGAGCCAGCTGGCGGTCACGACAGGATGGCCGGCCGTCTCGCGGATCGCCGCATCGGCAAGCCCGGCGCGGCGCAGGTGCTCGACAACCCAGTCGGCGCCGCTACGCATGCCAACGGCGTAGGCTGGATCGGTCGAGACGGAAGGGATCCGCGCGAAGGCGACGAGATCGTCGAGGATCGCCGCGTACCGGGTTTCGAGATGGGTCTCCGGGGTCATTTGCCGCCATCCACGCTGAGGGTTTGGCCGGTGATCCAGCCGGCCGCCGGGCTGGCGAATACCATCACGCCATAGGCGATGTCGTCCGGGCTGCCCAGGCGCCGGGTCGCGATCCGCTCGATCAGCGCCTTTTGTCCATCGGAGCCATAGCTGTCCCATTGCCGCTCGGTCGTCGGGTTGGAGCGGACGAAGCCGGGTGCGACGCTGTTGACCGTGATGCCGAACGGGCCGAGTTCATGGGCCAGTTGGCGGGTCAGGCCGATCTGCGCCGCCTTGGCTGCAGCATAGGCCTGGATGCCCGTCAGGCTGACGCCCAGGCCTGCACCGCTCGAAATATTGACGATCCGGCCATAGCCGCGCGCCTTCATCGCCGGTACGGCGGCCTGGGCGCAGAGAAAGCTGCCGGTCGCATTGACGGCGAAGATCCGGTTCCAATCCGCTTCCGGAACCGCTTCGATCGGCCTTCCGACCTGACCGCAAACGCCGCCGGCGTCGTTGACCAAGATGTCGATCCGCCCGGTCGCGGCGAGGGCGGCGGCGATGAAATCCTGGACCTGCGTCCGGTCGGCGACGTCGACATACTGCGTGGTGAGCGGGGCAGGTGCACCCTCGG
Organism: Aliidongia sp.; assembly: GCA_037200015.1. GTDB lineage: Bacteria > Pseudomonadota > Alphaproteobacteria > ATCC43930 > CGMCC-115725 > JAXDMU01. The sequence continues at coordinate 44,401 of JBBCHB010000047.1, forward strand.
CCGTTTCGATGAGCCCGGCCTGGTTGATGTCCGCCGCCCAGACAATGGCGCCGCGGGCGGCGAAGGCATGGGCGATCGCACGGCCGAGACCATGTCCGGCTCCGGTCACCAGCACGGTCTGGCCGGTGAAATCGAATTGATCCATCATTCTGCTTCCGTCCTCTGCGCCGGATCCGCCTGTTCGGCCAGCCGGTCGAGGGTCGACCACGCCAGGCCGCGCCGGCCATACTCGATGTCGTGGATGAGCCCGATCAGCGCCGTCGTAATCGGCACCGGCCGGCCGAGGCGGTGTGCCGCTTCGACCACCGGTCCCAATTGCGCATCGACCTCGGTCTTGCGCTTGCGGATCGCCAGGTCGCGCCAGATGCCGCTATGCGATTTGGCCGAGCGACGGTTATGGGCGACCATGGCCGCGAAGGAGCGGTCGCGCTCGGCCGGAATCGGCACCGGGCCGGAACGCTGCCGGATCGAACCCGTTGAAGCCCTCGGGTGCGACGCCGGTGGCGTAGGTGACGGCGGTCACTTCCTCGCCCAGGCGGATAGAAGCGGCCGGTACGCGGCCGAATTCAGCACCTCGACGATCGAGGCATCGGTCAGCGCCGTCGCGAACAGCAAGGCGCCGTAGCCGAGCTTGCCCCAGAGATAGCCCCAGATATTGTCGGTCACGACGATGCCGGGTTCGAATGCCGCGCGCAGCATCCGGACGAGGTCCTCGATGCGCGGCGTCATTGCACCGTCGAGCTCGCCCAGCACGAAGGCGCCACGGCCGCCGAAATGGATCCGGCCGGGATTCAGAATAATCGGCACCGAAATTGACGAAGGCGCCAATCGTCCGCTCGGGTCCGATCGCGACCTCGATGATGTACTCGTTCAGCCCGTTCTGCAAAGACACGACATAGCCGTCCGGCGCCAGATGCGCCGCCCGCGGCGGCGACCGCGGCGGTGGTATGGTGGGCCTTCACGCAAAGCAGAATGCGGTCGAAACGGCCGGTAAGCGTGGCCGGCGTGAATGCCCGCCCGGTGACCGAGAAATTGTCGATCGGTCCCTCGACGGCGAGTCCCTGCTCATTGATCGCAGCGACATGATCGCCGTCGATATCGACGAAGACGACCTCCTGTCCGGCGCGCCGTAGATAGGCGCCGATCGTGCCGCCGATGGCGCCGGCGCCCCAGACCAGGATCGGCCCGGTGCTCACGGCCAGCCGGTCTCCAGCAGCTCGCGGGTTTCTTCGACCGCGACTTGCCAAAGCGCCAGCATTTCCTCATCGGACCGTTGATAGAGGCCGCCGAAATTGCCGTCGCCCAGGACTTCCCTGACCTGGCCCGGCGCCATGCTGCGGATCCGCTCGGACGACACCATCGGCTTCGCCTCGCGCGGCGGGGCGACATTGCCGATCTGGGTCCAGGGAAAGCTTTCCATCCACGAGGCGTGGCTCGCCACCGGATCGATCTCATTGACCTTGGCCCAGGTCCGCGGCGAGTTCCACCAATTGTGGAAGCGGATTGTGGTGCCCGGATGATCGGCCATCCATTCCGACGCGAGCGCCTGGACCGGATTGTTGCCGCCATGGCCGTTGACGATCAGGATCCGGCGGAATCCCTGATGGCCGAGCGCGTCGAGCACGTCGCGGATGACGGCGAGCATGGTCTCGATACGCAGGCTGACCGTGCCCGGAAACGCCTGGAAATACGGGGTAATGCCGTAGTTGACGGTCGGAAAAACCGGGATCCCCAAGGGCTCCGCTGCATCGCGCGACACCTTTTCCGGCAGGATGGTGTCGACCGACAGGCTGAGATAGCCATGCTGCTCGGTGCTGCCGATCGGCAGCACGGCGCGATCATCGTGCTTGAGATAGTCTTCGACCTGGAACCAGGTCATGTCACGGATCATCATCAGGCGATCTCCTTGAAGCGGATCACCGCGGCATTGCCGCGCAGGCCGGTCGAGCAGCGGCTTCAGGCTGCGGTCGATATCGAGCGGGTCGGGGATGTGGCGATATTGGATGGCGAAGGCAGAAGCGGGCAGTCGAACAGCCAGTGCCTCGGCGCCGGTCGCCAGCACGACGGCATCCAGCCGGGCCATGAAATCGTCGATCTGCGGATCATCGAGCAGCGCCGTCGCCAAATCGGAATATGCGGCGCGAACCGGGCCACGCCTGCCTTCATGATCGGCAGGAATTCCGGCACGGTCGAGATCAGGCCCAGCCGGGTCCGCGGGTCGAGTTCCGCCAGTTGCCGCCGCGTCGTTTCCGACGGGATGAAGCTCAGTACCTGGATCGGCGTGTCGTCGCCGACCAGCCGGCGCAGATCGCCGGCGCGGTTGGCGACGGTCAGCAGCAGATCCGCTGCACGCGCCGCGGCGAGCAGGGCGGGATCGGCCAGCAGCTGCTCGAATGTGACGCCGGAGATGCTGTCGGCGCCGGCGAGATCCGCCCGCAGATCGGCGACATAGCCTTCGGTCGCCGCCTCGTAATTGCCGACGAAGGTCAGCCGCAGCCCGGCCTTGGATATGGTCGGCGCGCTTCCGATCATGGCCGCCAGCCGGCTGCGCCCGATGCCGAGCGCTGCCGCCTCCGCAGTCAGCGCGCTTATCTTGGCCGAGAGCCGGCCGAGCGGGCCGTCGAGCGTCATGTCGCCGGCGACGAAGGTGCCTCGCCCCGGTTCCGCGCGGATCACACCGGCGGCCTGCAGCTCCTTGAAGACCTGCGCCACCGTCATCGCCGCGACGCCGAGATCCTCCGCCATGCGCCGCACCGAAGGCAGCCGCTCGCCGCGCTTCAGCTCGCCGCAAGCGACGCCGTATTCGATCAGCCCGCGAAGCTGAACCCCGAGCGAGATCGGCAGCGTTCGGTCGAGAGTGAGGATCATGGCCCAGGCGTCCAGCAAACCATACTGGTAGGCTAGAACGGTTCGGGCAGGGACGCAATGGGGTGGGTGCCCTGCGAGCGAAGACGTGTATCGATTGACGAGCGGCCCTTCGTTCAACGGGGCTCCGGCCCCAGCATCTCCTCTCCGCCCTTGGGGGCGGAGAGGTCGGGTGAGGTGGGGGCTGTCTCCGCAGCGTCTACCGTTTGTCGATATAGTATCGAACTGTTTCATATAATTATGATATATACTTCAATGGTATGAAGGGTATCGCTCTGCTGCGAGGGGCTGGCGTTCCCCACCTCACCCGGCCTCTCCGCCCCAATGGGGCGGAGAGGAGAAAGAGGGGAGCGCGGGCGGGTCGCCGAACGAGCTTTGACAAATCAACGGGAACATCGGTGCGCCGATGCCGTGCGCCCTTGACGCTCCTGCCGCAGCCACTTAGCGTTCTATAGCTCTAGTACGGCTGGTCGTTGGGGGGTGGCGATGGCGCGGCGGCATCTCGAAGTCTTTTCCGCCCTGCTGCTGGCGCTGATCGTCGCGGGGGGCGCCGGGGCCGCTCCGGTCAGGGGCGGGCAGATGATCTATGCGCGCGCGGCGGATTCGCTGTTTCTCGATCCTGTGCTGAACGACGCCAATGTCGATATCTGGGTGCTGACCAATCTCTACGATACACTGCTGGAACCGAGTGCCGATGGGCGGTCGGTGACGCCGGGTCTGGCGAGCGGCTATGTGCTGTCGCCGGACGGGCTGACCATGGTGCTGACGCTCCGGCCGGGCATCAAATTCGCCGATGGCTCGCCGGTCCTGGCCGGTGACGTCAAATTCTCGCTCGACCGGGCGCGCGATCCCAAGGCCGGGCAGTGGAATTTCCTGCTGGCGGCGATCGATGCGATCGACGTGTCGGCACCCGACACGGTGGCGATCCGGCTGAAGCACCCTGATCCGACCCTGCCGGCCGCGCTGGCGACCTTCAATACCGGCATCTTGCCCGAACAGGCCTTCATGGCCGCGCCGGGCGCAACGCTGGAGGAGAAGGCGACCAGCTTCGCGCAGCATCCGCTTGGCGCCGGGCCGTTCCGCCTGACCGAATGGCATCGCAATCTCGCCATGGAGCTGGAGCGCAACCCCTATTACTGGGCCAAGGGCGAGGACGGCAAGGCGCTGCCCTATCTCGATGTCCTGCGCTTCGAAATCATACCCGACGATGCGACCCGCATCCTGAAGCTGCAGGGTGGCGAGGTCGACGGCGCCGAGTTCATCCCGCTCGCCCGCGCGGCCGAGCTGCAGCGGGATCCCGATCTGCAGATGCAGCTCCTGCCGGCAAGCGAGGTCACCTATCTGACCTTCATGACCCGCCCGGTCACCAAGGACGGCAAGCCCAATCCGCTGGCCGATCCGCGGGTGCGGCAGGCCTTGAACTACGCGCTCGACAAGGACGCCTTCATCCATGTCGTGAATTTCGGCAACGGCACGCCAATGGCGTCCTTCATGCCGTCCACGACACCGCTCGCGGTCGCCGGCGCGCCGCTCTATGCCTATGACCCGGCGCGGGCGAAGGCGCTTCTGGCCGAGGCCGGGTTCGACCAGGGGATCGATCTTTCGGTCATGCTCCTCGCCGGCAGCGCCAAGGAGATCGCCATCGCCTCGGTCGCCCAGCAGATGTGGGGCGAAATCGGCGTGCGGGTGACGCTCGAACAGCTCGACAATGCGACGGCGACTGCGCGCTACCGGGGTGGGGATTTCGCCGCGCGCGTCAGCACCTGGACCAACGACATCGCCGATCCGAGCGAGATCACTTCGTATTTCGCCTATTCGCCGAACATCGAGTGCCAGCATTCCGGCTTCAAGGACCCGGTCATCGATGCCGATTTCGAGGCGAGCCAGCAGGAAACCGATCCGGAGAAACGCGCGGCGCTGTTCCGCGACATCCAGGTCCGCTTCGCCGCCGCCGCGCCGATCGCCTTCCTGTTCGAGTCACCCTATTCGGTGGCGCTGCGCAAGCCGGTGCACGGGTTCCAGCAGATCTCGCTCGGCAACAACATCTTCGCCGCGACATATCTCGGGAATTGAGCGATGGGATATGGGCGCTTCGTGCTTCGGCGGCTACTGCAATCGGTGCCGACCTTCGCGCTGATCACGGTGCTGGTGTTCCTGCTGGTCCGGCTGCTGCCGGGCGATCCGGCCAGTGCCATGCTCGGCGACCGCGCGACCGACGCGACGGTTGCGCGGATCAACGCTGCGCTCGGCACCGACCAGCCGATCGCGCTGCAATTCCTGCGTTTCCTCGGGCGGTTGCTGCAAGGCGATTTCGGCCAGTCGCAGGTGCTGCATATGCCGGTCACCGAACTGATCGGCGAGCGCATGCCGGTGACGCTGTTGCTCTCGGCCTATGCCATGGTCATGGCGATCGTGATCGCGGTGCCGCTCGCCTTCCTCATGGCGTTGCATCGCGGGCGGATGCTCGACACGGTGCTGCGCGGCATGTTCCAGCTCGGCCTGTCCATGCCGACTTTCTATCTGGGACTGCTCTTCCTGACGGTACTGGGTGCGCATCTGCGCCTGTTCCCGGTCGGCGGCCTCGGCCGCGGGCCGGTCGACATGCTTTATCACCTGTTCCTGCCCGCCCTGACGCTCGGCTTCAGCCTTGCGGCCGTCATCGCGCGCAGTCTCAGAGCCGCGATCCTCGAAGTGCTGGAGGCCGATTATGTCGATTTCGCCCGCGCCAAGGGGCTGCCGGAACGGCTGGTATTGGGGCGTCACGTGTTGCGCAACGCGCTCATCTCGACGGTCACGCTGTTCGGCATCAATCTCGGCCAGTTGATCGGCGGTGCCGTCATTACCGAGACGATCTTCTCGCTGCCGGGTGTCGGCCGGTTGCTGATCGATGCAGTGTTCGGCCGGGACTATCCCGTCATCGAGGGGCTGACCATGGTCTTCGCCGTGCTGGTCTCGTTCATCTTCATCGCCACGGATCTGTTTCAGGCCTGGCTTGATCCGCGGGTCCATCAATGACCGTCGCCATCGATAGCGCGCCGCCGCGCCGGTCGCATGCGACTCTGATCATCGGCACGGTCATCCTGGCGGTGATGCTGCTGGTGGCGCTGGTCCCAGGGCTGGTTGCGCCCTACGACCCGCTGCGTTTCGACTATCACGGGACGCTCGCGCCGCCGAGCCTGGCGCATCTGTTCGGCACCGACATGTATGGCCGGGACATGCTGTCGCGCACGCTTTGGGCGACGCGGGTCGATCTGCAGATCGCGATCTTCTCGACCCTGGCCCCCGTGATCATCGGCAGCCTGATCGGCATGCTGATCGGCTATTACGGCGGGATCGCCGATGTGGTGTTCAACCGGTTGGTCGATGTCGTCGTGACCTTCCCGTTCCTGGTCCTGGTCATCGGCATCGTTGCCGTGCTCGGGCCGGGGCTGATCAACCTCTATATCGCCATCGGCCTGGTCGATTGGGTGTTCTTCGCCCGGCTCGCCCGGGCCGAGATCCTGGTGCAGTGCCGGCTCGACTACGCCCATGCCGCGCGCGGCCTGGGCTATGGCCCGGCGCGCATTCTGTTTCGCCATCTCCTGCCCAATGCGATCGGTCCGATCATCACTTATTGGATGACCGATATGGCGCTCGCCATCCTGCTTGGATCGAGCCTCGGCTATCTGGGCCTGGGGGCGCAGCCGCCGCTGGCCGAATGGGGCACGCTGATTGCGGACGGCAAGAACTTCATGGCGACCGCCTGGTGGATCACGGTCTTCCCGGGCCTCGCCATCGTCATCGCCGGCTTCGGCTTCAGCCTGGCCGGGGATGGCGTCGCCGATCTATTGCGGGCGCGCGAATGACCGAGAACCTGCTGGAGGTCCACGGGCTGCGCACCGAATTCCACAGCGGCGGCCGGCGCTTCGCGGCGGTCGATGGCATCGACTTCGCCGTGCGGCCGGGCGAGATCCTCGGCATCGTCGGCGAATCCGGTTCGGGCAAGAGCGCCACGCTGCGGTCGATCCTGGGCCTGATCAAGCCGCCCGGCCGGGTCGAGGGGCAGATTCTATGGCGCGGCCAGGATATCCAGGGCCTGGCACCGGCGGCGCTGAGACGGATCCGCGGCGCCGAGATCGCGATGATCTTCCAGGACCCGACAAGCGCGCTCAACCCCGTGCTGACGATCGGCCAGCAGATCCGGGAGAGCCTGGCCGCGCACACCGATCTCTCGGCGACGGAGCGGCAGCGTCGCGCGATCGAGCTGCTCGACCTGGTCGGCATCCCCGCCGCGGCGCGCCGGCTCGACGACTATCCCTATCAGTTTTCCGGCGGTATCCGGCAGCGGGCGATGATCGCCATCGCCCTGGCCGCCAAGCCGGCGCTGCTGCTGGCGGATGAGCCGACTACGGCGCTCGACGTCACCATTCAGGACCAGATCATCAAGCTGATCCTGCGCCTGGCCGCAGAGCTGCGGATGAGCGTCATCCTGGTGACGCATGATCTGGGCGTGGTGGCGGAGAGCTGCGACCGGGTCGCGGTCATGTATGCCGGCCGGATCATGGAGACGGCGCCGGTCGCGAGCCTGTTCCAGACGCCGCGCCATGCCTACACGCTGGGCCTGCTGCAATCGATCCCGCAAGGCCGGGCGCCGCGCACCCCGCTGCCCTCGATCCCCGGCGTGCCGCCGCGGCCGGGCGATGTCACGAAAGGCTGCGGCTTCGCCCCGCGCTGCAGTTTCGCTGAGCCGGAATGCCGGTCCGGCCGACCGGAGGCGCGGCGCATGGCACCCCATCACCTGACCTGGTGCCGGCGCGCCGATGCCCTGCCGGAGCCGGCATGAGCACGGCATTGCTCCAGGTCGAAGGCCTGACCAAAGGGTTCGCGGTACGATCGTCCAACGGCCGGACGGGGCGGCTGCAGGCGCTGCGCGGCGTCAGCTTCACGCTCGACCGTGGCGAAACCCTGGGCATCGTCGGCGAATCGGGTAGCGGGAAATCGACGCTGGCGCGCTCGGTACTGCGCCTGATCGAGCCCGATGGCGGCACCATCCGGTTCGATGGAACCGATGTCCGCGCTCTCAGCGGCCGCGCGCGTGCCGACTTCAACCGGCGTGCCCAGATGGTGTTCCAGGACCTCTATAGCTCGCTTAACCCGCGCATGACGGTGCGCGCGGCTTTGGCCGAGGCGATCGGCGTGCATCGACTGCGTCCGCGGGCGGCGGTGGCCGACCGGATCGCCGAACTCCTCGATCTGGTGCGGCTGCCGCAGCAGGCCGCGGATCGCTATCCGCGGGATTTCTCCGGCGGCCAGCGCCAGCGCATCGGCATTGCCCGCGCGCTCGCGGTCGAGCCCGACTGCCTGATCGCGGACGAGATCGTCTCGGCCCTCGACGTGTCGATCCAGGCGCAGATCATCAACCTGTTGCTGGAACTGCAGGACCGGCTGGGCCTCGCCATCCTCTTCATTTCGCACGATTTGCGTATCGTCCGGCACATCTCCCATCGGGTTGCCGTGATGTATCTGGGCGAGATCGTCGAAACCGGTCCGGCGGAAGCCGTGTTCGCCGCTCCGTACCACCCTTATACTCAGGCGCTTCTGGCGGCAGCCCCGACCTTGGACCCGCAGCGGCGGGGACGGCAGGAAGCGCTGCGTGGCGAATTGCCGAGCCCGATCGACCTGGCGCCCGGCTGCAGCTTTTCCGGCCGCTGCCCGCATGTGATGGAGCGTTGCCGCACCATGCCGCCGATGCTCATCCCGCAGGAGTCCACGCGCAGTGTCCGGTGCCATTTGACCGAGCACTCGTCTCCGGCGGAACTTTGAATTCAGCCGACCATCTCGGGCGACTGTACCGATACCAGTGGGCTGCGCTGCTGCGGCATCCTCTTCGCTTCGAAGAGCATCCGTCCGATGTCGATCAATTCCTGCGCCCTCTGCGCGCTTGCGCGATCGATCGGTTTGAATTCCCGTCTGTTGAATTCATTGTAGTGACGAAAGAAGTCTACGATTTCCTCGACCATCCGCGAAGAGAGATCCCTGATTTGCCGGATATGGCAATGGGTCCGTGCGTGCGTGGCGACCGCCAGGAAACGATCGGCGCAGATCCAATCCTTCCCTGGTTCCCTTTGCTTCGCTTCGATCACGCCGATAATGCGGATGGTCAAAACGCATCCGACGGGTACGGCGCTATCGAGAAAGACCAATACGTCAAGCGGCCCGCCATCCTCGCCGAGTGTCGACGGGATGAAGCCGAAATCGTAAGGAAAGATCATCCCCTGCGGCAGGACGCCCGCCAGGCGGAATGCCCCGATTTCCTCGTCATAATCATACTTGTTGGGACTGCCTCTGGGGGTGTGGATGACGGCGAGTGCGTCACCAAGTTTCTTATCCACGGAGGGCAACCGCGACAAATTCTCGACGCTCATAGAGTGTGACATGATCGTCCCGCTTTCCTTCGGAAAGATCGGCCATAACGCCGCTATCACAGAACCTTCGACACCCCATTTGAGTTCCATTGCCGCAGGCAAAACAAAAGGGGCGGCGGAAATGGGAATCGAGCCTGGGTTGTTTGGTGCCGAGGAATCCGCTGCGGTCCGATGGTCCAGTGTCCCCGGAGGTGCGGATTTCGCTCGGATCGACTGATATGGTCGGATGGCGCTACACGCTGCAAGGAAAGGGGACAGGGCG